>CAVVCU010000008.1:0-321569 GCA_963746825.1 uncultured Thermoleophilaceae bacterium | reverse complement strand
TCGCCGTCGTCCTCATCCGCGGAAGGGTCACCAAAGTCGGCGTGGCAGAAGCTCCCCCACCCCTGCATGACCCGGGTCGCGCGGGGGTCTCTCTTGCGACCGGCCTTCGGAGCCCAGGCGTAGGCCGACGGTCTGCCCTGACGTCCCGGGGGTTGCTCAGGAGATCCGTTCGCGCGCTGCGCGAGCAGGCCCGCGTCGCCAAGGCGCCCCCCTAGACGCCTGGGCCCACCGAATCCCAAGTCGTCTCAAAGCCCGCGTCATATCGGCACCTACTGGTCGTCAGCACCGGCCTTCCGGTGACTGTCGGACTGCTCGCCTGGAACTCGGCGGACGCAAGTCGACAACGGGCACCGGTGTGTGGGCATACTCGGCTCTGCTCGAGCGTTGTTCGGGTCCCACCCTGTACGGGAAAGGCACCATTGATGGCGACCGACTACGACGCTCCGCGACTGCGCGAAGGCGATGAGGACAAACCCGAGACCTTGGAGGGGCTGCATCAGAGCGGTCGCGCACGGTGGACCTGCTCGAGGAGGGTGACCCGGACGGCGGGCTGGAACTGCCGGGCGCGGACCTGTCAGACCTGTCGCTGGAGCGTGCAGGCGTTGCCCAAGCAGGCGGACGAGTTCACCTGCATCGCGCCGCCACCTCGCTCGCGCACCGCTCGCAGGAGTCAAAGCCGGGCGTGAGCGTCTGCCGCGACTGCGCCTAACCGTCCGATTGCGCCGCCGGCTCGAGGAGACTGGGGGCGCGTCTCTGCGCCGCGAGGTGAGTAGGCCACTGCTTCGTTTCTGGATCCACCGTTGAGCGGTAGTTCAGCCCGCTGAACGGCTCACACTCACTCATTGCGCGAGCACGATGCCTTCGCATCCGCAGATCGTTGGGCATGACCTTCGAGCCGCGCCAAGCGCAGCGGTGGACCCGATGCAGTTGACCCGTACGAGCCCGCCGTCTTCATCAACTGGGTCCATCGCGAAGCAAGACCAGTGGGACGGCGTCTGGCGGCGGGGCCTGACCATTGAGGCCTGACGGGCGCGAAGGCCGAGGTTCTGGATTGGGCGGCCAGACAAAAGCGCGGAGCGCTGCTGGATCTACGCCCGTCAGTTCGTGTCATGGGATCCCGGCTCGCCAGGCTCGGGGTGAACTCAGCCCGCGATATCCCCATCGCACCCAAGAAGTACCACGTCACTTCTGCGGGGCCGAACGCCGGAAAGGCATGACGGGCAGTCACCTGACCCAGAATGGGACAGACCCTGACCGCGCCCTGCATGCGGCTCGGGCGGGAGAGGAGGCCCAATGACTGAAGCCACCAGCCGGCCCCAAGAGATGTCGCCGGAGCAGCGTGCGCGCGAGGACGAGGTCGTCGCGCGGGTGCTGGCATCGTTCGACGGCTGCGCTGAACCGCGTCTGCGGGAACTGATGCGCGCAGTTGTCACCCACCTCCACGCCTTCCTGCGCGAGGTCAGGCTGACCGAGGAGGAGTGGGGCGTGGCTATCGCATTCCTGGCCGCGGCAGGGCACATCACCGGCGATCGGCGCCAGGAGTTCATCCTGCTCTCGGACACCCTCGGTGCGTCCATGCAGACCATCGCCATCAACAACGAGGCGCACGGGGACGCCACGGAGGCGACCGTATTCGGTCCGTTCTTTGTCGAGGGCTCTCCGGAGGTGGGCACTGGCGGGGACATCGCGTTCGGTGCGGCCGGTGAACCCTGCTGGGTGGAGGGTACGGTCCGCGACACCGACGGTCACCCGGTCGCTGCCCGTCTCGAGGTGTGGGAAGCCGATGACCACGGCTTCTACGACGTGCAGTACGGCGATGGCAGGACAGCTGCCCGCGGTCATCTCTTCAGTGGAGAAGATGGCTCATACCGGTTCTGGGCAATCACCCCGACGCCGTACCCGATCCCGCACGACGGCCCGGTCGGCAAGATGCTCGAGTCGACGGGGCGGTCGCCCATGCGGCCGGCACATCTGCACTTCATGGCGCAGGCGCCTGGTCACCGAACCCTGGTCACGCACATCTTCGTGCGCGGTGACGCATTCTTGGACTCCGACGCCGTGTTCGGGGTGAAGGACTCCCTCATCCGAGACTTCCACCCCCAAGCACCGGGAACACCCACGCCCGACGGACGGGTGATCGAGGGCACTTGGTCGCGTACGGCCTTCGACGTCGTGCTCGCACCCGAAGAGCCGTGAGCACTCCAGGTGTGATCTGGGCACCTCCGACGACAGGTCACGATGGTCTTCTCGGGGGCTGATACCCGGGATGCGACGTGGCTGTGGTGGCGCGTGTGCGGTCTGGGTCAGGGCCGGGCGTTGCTCGGCCGCTCCCACGGCCCGGTGATCGCGAAGACGTGCCCCGGCATCTGGATGTTGGCAAAGAGCGTCGAGCCATCCGCACTGAAGGCGACGCCGCAGAACTCGCTCTGGTTCAGCTCGTTGCGCGCCAACGGATAGGACTTGCCCTCGGGATCTTGCGCATCGAAGGTCACTGCCACGAGTGAGGAGGGCATCCCCGCACGCTGCACCCGACGTGGCCTCCCAGCCCGTGCAGTTTCTGGCATCTGCTCGGCGTGGTCAACTCCGGCCCGTTGGGTCACGTCGCCGCCAACCGGCGCTTCTTGTCAGCGGCAAATCCGGTTGACCTACTCGATGTAGCCAGCCGCCTTCCCCAACTGTGCGGGAGGTGACTCGCGCTCACCCTGCGCGGCACCGATCAGTGTGCCAAAGTGTTGAGTCGACGTGGCGACGGCGCCGGTTAACCTCGCCGCTCCCGGTATCGAGAGGAGCACGCCATGGTGGTCCTGCACACCGCGATAGCCATCGCCGTCATCGTCCTGCTCATCATCAAGGCGAAGGTCGACCCGGTGATCTCGCTGATCATCGGATCGCTCTATCTCGGCATCGCGACCGGTGTCGGCCTCACCGCGACCCTGACAGCGATCGCCGCTGGCTTCGGCGAGATCATGGGCGAGGTCGGCCTGCTCATCGGCTTCGGCGTGCTCATCGGGGCGATGCTCCACGCGATGGGCGCCTTCAAGAAGATGGTGACGATGCTCGTCAACGGTGTCGGCGCGCACCGGCTCCCGTACGCGCTGACGGCTGCGATGTCGACGATCTTCCCCTCGATCTACGTGGACGTGCAGGTCGTGCTGGCCTCTCCGGTGGCGCGTTCGACCGCGCCCTTCATCGGCCCGACCGGCTTGCCGCACATGGCCGGCGCGCTCGGGACCGGGATCTTCGCCGGCTACGTCTTCGTGATCCCGGGACTGGCCGCGGTCTCCATCGCAGGCCTGCTGGAGATCCCTCTCGGCACCTGGCTGCTGTACGGCCTCGTGCTCGGACCGTTGACCGCGATCGTGACGACATTGATCTTCCGGTTGCTCCTGCGCGGCCGCTACTGGAACCCGACCAAAGACGAAGATGTCGACGAGGCGATGGTCGAGCAGGAGACCACCGAGCTGGTCAAGGACGACACCGCGACGCCCCCACTGTTTGTCTGCCTGCTCCCGATCCTGGTGCCGCTGGTGATGATCGCGTTCGGTGCCTTCGCTGAGCTGCTGGAGTTCTCCAACGACTTCATCGCCTTCCTCGGCGACGCCAACCTCGCGCTGTTCGTCGGCCTGCTCGGTGCCTACGTGCTCTGCCGGCGCACCCTGGGCTCGGACGGCACTGACGCGGCGATGAGCGAGGGCTTCCACACCACCGGCGCGATCCTGCTCATCACCGGCATCGGCGGCTCCCTGGGTGCCGTCATCGAGGAGACCGGGCTCGACAAGATCCTGGCTGACCTCTTCACCGCCGACGAAGCAGCGCCGGTCATCCTCAGCATCCTGCTCGCCTGGCTCATCGCCGCGGTGCTGCACCTGGCGATCGGGTCGGTGTCGGTGGCGGCCATCACAGCCGCCGGGATCATCGGCCCGGTCCTCGCGTCGATCAACGTCTCGCCGATCGTCATCGGCCTCGCCATCGCCTCGGGCGCGATGTTCGCCCTTCAGGTCAACAGCAACTTCTTCTGGATGTACAAGTCGCTGCTCGGACTGTCGACCCAGGGAACCTTCAAGACCCTGACAATGGTCACCTCCATCGCCTCGGTCGTGTCGCTGCCGATGGTCATGGCGGTGGCGCTCATCGCGTAGGGGCCGGCGTCCCGGGCTGATCGTCAGTTGGGCCGGCAGGTAATGCTCTTGGGCAGCGTGTTGGTGTGCCAACTGCGCGAAGGGGAGGCACGGTCGGCGGCATAGGAAGCGGTTTGAGCGTCTTCGGTCTCGCGTGGGGAACGTCACCCTGACGCGCTTGTCGGGCTTGGTGTCCCAAGCGCCAGGAGAGGACGTTCTAAACAGGTGCGGGACGGAGCGCCAGCCGCTACAACGGGAGCGTGACCGAGCTGTGGACCGACCCCGAGTGGCTTGCTGGTGTCCACACGTGGGTCGACCAGCAGACCGACGCGCTCGGGCTGGAGCGCACTGGTGACGCCGAGCAGCCGCACGTTCGGGTCTGGTCGACCGTGCTCAAGGTCCCGACGACCGCCGGGCCGGTGTGGTTCAAGGCCAACCACGGCCCCCTCAAGCACGAAGCGGCACTGGTCACGCTGCTGGCCGACCGCGTCCCCGATCGGGTCGAGCCGCTCCTGGCCGCCGACCTCGACCGCGGCTGGATGTTGATGCGCGACGCGGGGCAGCGGATGCGTGAGCTGGTGGTCGTCGAGGCGAGCCTGGAGCGGTGGCACCCCGTCCTGGATGCCGTGGCGCGGATCAGCGTCGCGATGGAGGACGACGTCGACGCCCTTCTCGCGATCGGCGTCCCGGACCTGCGGCTGGCCACCCTCCCGGCGACCTACGCCGCGCTCATGGAGGAGGTCGACGCTGCGCCTCGCTTCCGGGCCGCGACCGACCTGGTGGCCGAGCTGTGTGCGCAGCTCGCGGCCTACGGCATCCGGGACTCCGTGCAGCACGACGACCTCCACGACGGGCAGGTCTTCGTGCGCGATGGTCGCCACTGGGTCGTGGACTGGGGGGACGCCTGTGTCTCCCACCCGTTCTTCGTGCTGGCCGTCGCGCTGGAGGGCCAGATCGCATGGGGCCTGGACGACGTGGAGCGCTCCGCCGACACCGGTCCGTTCCGCGACACGTTCCTCGCGCCCTACGCGGCCGCCTACCCGAACCTCTCGCACGGCGACCTGGTGGAGGCCTCGCGCCTCGCGACCCGGCTGGGCTGGGCGGCCCGAGCTGCCAACGGGCATCTCTCCGTCGACGAGGAGAGCACGCGGCGGCGGCTGGAGATGTTCGTCGACGGCCGGGTGGAGGACTGAGCCAGTGGCTGGGGGTCCGGAGGGCCGTTCGTGCCTTGGCCCGTCACAGCGCCGCGAGCCCCGCGCCGTGCCGCACCTGGTGACTGTCAGGTGTGCCCACTTTCGTTCTCATTCCGGGCGCAGGTGGGTCGGCGTGGGTCTGGAGTCGCGTGACCCGGTTCCTGGTCGAGGCAGGCCATGAGGCGATCGCGGTTGACCTGCCCGGCGACGACGAAGCAGCCGGACTGGCTCGCTACACCGAAATGGTGGTGGATGCGATCGGTGCGCGTCCCGACGTCGTACTCGTCGCAGGGTCGCTCGGAGGCTTCACCGCACCGCTGGTCTGCGAGCGGGTGCCGGTGCGCGAGCTGGTGTTGGTCAACGCGATGATCCCCAATCGCGGTGAGAGCGCGGGCGACTGGTGGGCACTGGTGGAACCCGTAGGCCTCGGGCTCCTCCTCGAACATCTCCACCGACCGCCGCACCACCTCGGTGATCGCCTCGGCGCGGTAGTAGTTGCGCACGATTCCGCCGTTGATCCCCGACGCCCCGGACCCTATGCGGCCCTTGTCGAGCACCACCACGTCGGCGCCCTGCTCGGCCAGCCCCCACGCCACCGAGAGGCCGTTGACCCCGCCGCCTATGACGACGTGGGAGGGCACCCCGCCTACGACCAGGGGTAGGGGCTGTGCGAGACCGGGTGCAGGTCCCCGCTCGCGAAGCGCTCGTAGCGGAACGGATGCAGCAGCGACGAGTGCTCGCCGGTGACCACCCGGGCCACCTCGCGACCCACGGCGATCATCTTGTACCCGTGGTTGGAGTCGGCGGCCACGAACACGTTGGGGCGCATGTAGTCGAACACCGGGAAGTTGTCCGCCGTGAACGCGCCCACCCCGCCCGAGCGCGTGGCCCGGTAATTGGGACGGGTGCCCTCGAAGCGCTCCATGCAGTGCGACAGCGCCGCGCACCACATGTCGGGAAAGCCCGGCTCGACTGTGCCCGTGGGGTAGGGATCAACCTGGAAGTCGTGACCCTTGGGCAGGGGTTCCGCTCCGCCCTGCACCGAGTGCTTGTCCTGCTTGAAGTAGATGCCCCACTGATCGTCGGTGATGAGCGCGCCCGCGTCGTCGTGCAGCGGCGCGTGGCTGTCCACGTGCAGCACCGGCGGCAGCGAGCCGTCATCGGTCACGAACATCGACGGGTCGACGTCGATCTCGCCCTCCTGGAGATACCAGTAGGTCCACATCTCGCGCTCTGTGCCCGCCACCTCCAGGCGCCGCGGCAGCTCGAGCATCTCCCACAGCCCCGCCACCCAGGGCCCGACCGCCACCACCACCTGCTCGACCTCGATCGGCCCGGCGCTGGTCTCCACGCGCGTGACCGCTCCCGAGCCGTCGAGCTCGAAGCCCGTGACCTCCACGCCCTCCTCGATCTGGGCGCCGGCCGCGCGGGCCTTGTCGGCCAGGCCGTGCATCGAGTCCTTGTTGAAGGCAAAGCCGCCCGGCTTCTCGTGCAGGCACACGCTCAACCCCGGCGCGCGCCAGTCGGAGAACATCGCGCGCATGTGCGCCGCCACCTCGGCCTCGCCCAGGATCAGCTCTGAGTCGTACCCGATCTGCTCCTGGCGCTCGTGCACCGCGGTGAGGTCGGCCACCTGATCGCCGTCGCCCAGCGCGATGTAGCCCGAGCCGTGGTAGGCGAAGGTCTCGGGGTCGGACTCCCAGATCTCCACGCACGCGGCCATCAGGTCCTGCATGGCGGGCTGGAAGTAGTTGTTTCGCACCACGCCGCAGGCGATCCCCGACGCCCCCGCGGCCACGCCGGTCTTGTCGACCAGGAGAACGTCCTCGCCCGCCTCGGCCAGGTGCCAGGCGGTGGACAGGCCGTGAACTCCGGCCCCGATTACCAGGTACTTCGTGGAGCGCATCGGCCTAATGTAGCGGCGGTTCCCAGCCCTCGAGCACGGGCGCCTTCCAGTCGGCGCCCACCGTCTTCGAGCCCTCCACCCAGGGCCCCAGCTCGGGCTGGGGGAACTTGCAGTGCTTCTCCTTGAGCTGGATCCCGTACGAGTTGCCCGACTGCAGGTGGGCGATCAGGACCTTGCGCGCGATCTCGTTCTCGCGGCCCTCGGGTATCGGGAAGTGGATCTTGAGGAAGGAGTTCGAGTAGCGGTCGAAGACGGCGGGCGTGCCCTCCTCCACCAGCAGCTCGATGTCCTCCAGCCAGTTGATGTCCTGGCCCGGCGTGGCCGCCTCGAGGTCGATGTCCTCGACCAGCGCCATGTCCTCCTGGTAGGGGTAGCGCTTGCCCGACAGGAACTCGCTGTCGATCGACTGGATCTTCTGGGGCTCGGCGCTCATCGCGCGTCATCCCCCGCCGCGGCCTTGGCCGGCTCGGGCAGCTCGTCGATCGGGTTCTCCAGATAGCGGTCGAGCATCGTCTTGATCTCCTCGAGCGCACGCGACTCGGACTGTCCGGGCACGTAGTCGGTGCCGGCCAGCGGCACCCGCGCCATCGCGGCGGCCTCGACGGTCAGTGCGGCCAGGTCCTCGGGCTCGAGCGAGTGGATGTTGGTCTTCCCGCACGCGCGCGCGAGCATCTGCACCTCGAGCGTGAGCGTGTGGAGGAAGTTGTAGACGCGGTTGGCGCCCTCCTCGACGTTCAACCGCTTGCGCAGCTCCGGGTCCTGCGTGGTGATGCCCACCGGGCAGCGGCCGGTGTGGCAGTGGTAGCACTGGCCCGCGGGCACGCCGACCGAGCCCTCGTAGTCGGTGACGCCCGGGATCTCCTTGTTGCAGTTGAGCGCCATCAGCGACGAGTGGCCGATCGCCACCGCCTTGGCGCCCAGCGCGATGCACTTGGCGATGTCGCCGCCGTTGCGGATGCCGCCGGCCACCACGAGGTCGATCTCGTCGGCCAGGCCCACGTCCTCGAGCGCGCGGCGCGCCTCGGGGATCGCGGCCATCAGCGGGATGCCGGTCTCCTCGGAAGCCGTGTGCGGCCCCGCTCCGGTGCCGCCCTCGGCGCCGTCGAGGTAGATGATGTCCGGCCCGCACTTGGCCGCCATGCGCACGTCGTCGTACACCCGCGCGGCGCCCAGCTTGAGCTGGATGGGGATCTCGTAGTTGGTGGCCTCGCGCGTCTCCTGCACCTTCAGCGACAGGTCGTCGGGGCCGAGCCAGTCCGGGTGGCGTGCGGGTGAGCGCTGGTCGATGCCCGCGGGCAGGGAGCGCATCTCGGCCACCTGCTCGGTCACCTTCTGGCCCATGAGGTGGCCGCCGAGGCCGACCTTGCAGCCCTGACCGATGAAGAACTCCACGGCGTCGGCCAGCATCAGGTGGTGCGGGTTGAACCCGTACCGGCTCTGGATGATCTGGTAGTACCACTTGGTGGAGAGGTCGCGCTCCGGCGGGATCATCCCGCCCTCGCCCGAGCAGGTGGCGGAGCCGGCCATCGAGGCGCCCTTGGCCAGCGCCATCTTGGCCTCGATCGACAGCGCGCCGAAGCTCATGCCCGTGATGTAAACCGGGATGTCGAGCTCGATCGGCTTCTTGGCGAAGCGCGCGCCCAGGATCGTCTTGGTCTCGCACTTCTCGCGGTAGCCCTCGATCACGAAGCGCGTGAGCGTGCCGGGCAGGAAGATGAGCTCGTCCCAGTGCGGGATCTTCTTGAACATCGAGAAGCCGCGCATCCGGTAGCGCCCGAGCTCCGACTTCATGTGGATGTCGTTGATGACCTCCGGCGTGAAGATCTTCGAGCGCCCGAGGACCGTCTTCTGGCTGGGTGCGTTCTCGTCGGCCATCACAGCACCAGCTTTCTCTCGCTCGGCTCGAGACTGTCGTAGTTGTAGAGCTTCTTGCCGCACACGAACTTGGTGAACTCCGGCGGCGAGCCCAATCCGTAGATGCGGAACTTGCGCTCGATCAGCTCGGTGTCAGCCTCGTTCCACTCGCCCTCGACGCAGTCGATGCCGAGGGCCTTGACCTTGCCGGCCACGTAGAGGATGCCGTCGTACATCGAGTCGCCCAGGCCGGGGCCCACGTCGCCGCAGATGATCTGGCGCCCGCGCTGCATCATGAACCCGGTCATCGAGCCGGCGCTGCCCATCACGATGATGGTGCCGCCCTTCTGATCGATGCCCGTGCGCGCGCCCACCTGGCCCTTGACCACGAGGTCGCCGCCGCGCAGCGCCGCGCCGCACAGCGAGCCGGCGTTCGACTCGATCACCACGCTGCCGGACATCATGTTCTCGGCCACCGACCAGCCCACGCGCCCGTTCACCTGGAACTCGGCGCCGTCGCCGAGGCCGCAGCCGAAGTAGCCCAGGCTGCCGTCGAAGGTCACGCGGCAGCGGGTGAGGAGGCCCACCCCGAGCGAGTGGCGCGCGCTCGGGTTGAGCACGGTCACGTCGGTCACGCCCTGCTCGTAGAGCAGCCACTTGAGCTCGGCGTTGATCTTGCGCGTGGAGAGCTCCCTGGCGTCGAACTGCGCGCTCTGCCCGTCGATCTCGGAGATCTTCGGCGTGCTGCCGTCGAGCTCGACGAGGCCGCGCGCATCGAGGGTCGTCGTGATCTCGCCGTTGTCGGCCTGGGCTACCGGTTCCACACCATCACCGCCCCCTCGTATGGGTCGTAGGTCTCGATCTCGCGGTCGACCACCTTGCGGATGGCGATCTCCTCAGAGGCGAGCGCCACGATGTCGTCCGATTCGTAGAGCACGAGCGGCTTGGCGCCCAGCTCGTCCTTGGCCACGCCGAGCGCGTCCTCGGTCACGCAGATGTAGGTGAACACGCCGTCGAGCTCGCTGAGGCTGCGCTGCATCGACTCCTCGAGCGAGTCGCCCTGGGCCATGCGCTCGGCCAGGTAGACGGCGATGATCTCCGAGTCGCACTCGGACTGGAAGCGGTGCCCGGCGCGCTCGAGGCGGCGCTTCCACATGTGGTAGTTGGTCAGCTGGCCGTTGTGCACGACCGCGACGTCGGGAAAGGGGTAGGCCCAGTAGGGATGCGCGTTGGCGATGTCCACGTCGGACTCGGTGGCCATGCGCGCGTGGCCGATCGCGTGGGTGCCGAGAAAGCCGTCGAGCTTGTAGTCCGAGGCCACCGTCTCGGCGTCTCCCAGGTCCTTGATGATCTCGAGCGAGCGCCCCAGCGACAGCACCTCGGTGCCCTTCACGTCCTCGATGTAGTCGGCCAGGTGCTTGAGGTCGCCGTCGAAGCCGAAGAGCACGGTCATCGCGTGGTCGGTGGTGCCCTCCATCGAGTTGACGGTGGCGCCGGACTTCTCGAAGCGGGACTCGATCTCGGTGCGCTGGCGGCGCAGGCGCCCGGCGAGATCGAAGTCCTCCCCGCCGTGCCCGTTGGCCTCGGCCAGCTTCACGTGCATCACGTAGCCGTCGGCCTCGGGGCGGTAGAGCGCGTAGCCCGTGGAGTCGGGCCCGCGGTGCTTCATGGCCTGCAGCATCGCGGTCATGTCGCGCCCGACGTGGCGCTCGCCGCCGCCGTCGCGGTAGATGATCCCGGCGATCCCGCACATCAGGGAAGAACCTCCAGGTACTCGTCGCGCTCCCAGTCGGTCACGGCCGCCAGGTAGCGCTCCCACTCGTCGTTCTTGTAGTGGCGAAAGACGTCGTAGAGGCGGCCGGGCATCGCGCTGCGCACCACCTCGTCGGCCTCGAGCGCCACCAGGGCCGCGCCGAGGCTGTCGGGGACGCGCTCGATCTCGGTGCCCGCCTGGAGCAGGTCGTAGGTGTTGCCGCTCTGGGGATCGCCCGGATCGCTCTGGTTGCGGATGCCGTCGAGGCCGGCCACCAGCAGCGAGGCCACCGTGAGGTAGGGGTTGCAGGAGGAGTCGACGCCGCGGTACTCGAAGCGCCCGCCCGAGGCCACGCGCACCGTGCAGGTGCGGTTCTGCCAGCCCCAGTTCTTGTAGACCGGCGCCCAGAAGCCCGCGTCCCACATGCGGCAGTAGGAGTTGACCGTCGGGTTGCCGACGCACATGAGCGCGCCGAAGTGGTCGAGCATCCCGCCGAGGAAGTGGCGCGCGACGTCCGACAGCTCGGCGGGACCGTCGGTGTCGTGGAAGACGTTGTTGCCGTTCTCGTCCATGAGAGTGAAGTGGTGGTGGTGGCCGTTGGCCGACACGCCGGTGAACGGCTTGGGCATGAACGTGGGCAGCAGGCCGTGCTTGCGCCCCACCGCCGCGCAGATCTGGCGGTAGGTGGTGATGTTGTCGGCCGTCTTCACCGGACGGTCGAAGCGGAAGTTCAGCTCGAGCTGGCCCGGGGCGTCCTCGTGGTCGCCGTAGCTCATGTCGAGGCCCAGCTTCTGGCCGTAGTCGATCACGTCGAGCAGCACCGGACGGAGCTCCTCGAACTGATGGATGTGGTAGCAGTAGGGCTTGGTCACACCCTCGGGAAGGGCCCCGCTCTCGGGCTTCTTGAGCCACATCATCTCGGGCTCGATGCCGATCAGGAAGCTGTAGCCGAGCTCCTTCTCGAACTCCGCCACCACGCGCTTGAGGTTCTGGCGAGGGTCGGCGTCGAGCAGCTCGCCCGTCTCGGTGTCGTAGCAGTCGCAGTACACGCGGGCCACGCGCGAATCCCAGGGCAGGACGGCGAAGGTGTCGAGGTCGGCTACCGCCGCCAGCTCGGACTCCTCGGGGCCGAAGCCGATGTAGTCGCCGGCGCGGTCGGTGAACAGGTTGGCGGTGGCGCCGTAGACGAGCTGGTAACCCTTCTCGGCGACCTGGGGGAAGAAGTCCGCGACCACGCCCTTGCCCATCACCCGTCCGGTGATCGAGACCTGCTGGAAGAAGACGTACTTGATGCCGTCGGCCTGAATGCGACGGGTGATCTCCTCGATGCGCTCGCGCCGGCCCGGCTGGGTGCGCGCCTCCTCGAGGGTGGCGGGCGGCGCTTCCGAGCGCGCCGTCTTCAGGACGGTGTCGACCGTGCCGCCGAAGCCGTTCGACGCCGCCTCCTGGGCCGTCGCGCTGCCATCACTCATTCGCAGTCCTCCGAGTGGATTGGGGCCGCCGGGGCGGGCCGCCCGGCGCGGCGACTATATCACCGCTTTGCGCAAATTTGTATAAGGACGCTCAGCGTGCCGGCGACGGCCGAATCGCGGGTGATCGAGGGCACCGGCGGGAGCTCCTCGATCCAGCGCATCACGTGCAGATCGAGGCTCCGCGGGAGGAAGATGTCGACCGAGTGCTCGACCGCCGCCCCCTCCGCGGTGCAGGTGACGTGATCGATCTCCAGCGCGGCCACGGTCTCGCTCACCGCGAGGGCCCGGCCCACCCGGTCGCGCCGGGTCAGCACGCGCGCCGAGATGTGCGCGCGGGTGTAGGCCACGGGCACGCCCTGGCTGCGGATCACGTCGAGCACCATGTCCCCGTTCTCGAGCGCCTGGCGGAGCTTGGCATCGGACGGCATGGCCACCTCGGGGTGCACGATGTCGCGCATCCAGGCGCCCGGGCGCCCGTCCATGAGGAGCGTTCGCGTGACGGTGGTGGCGGCCGTGTCGGCGGGCAGGCCGAAGAGCTCGGCGGGCTCCGGCCCGATCCGCTTCTGCTCGATCTCGACCGCGCCGAGCTCCAGCTTCACGCCGCGCCGGCGGGCCAGCTCGCTGTAGGACACGAGCCGCTCGAGCCCCTCGTCGAGGCTGGTGGCGGTGGTGCGGCCGACGTAGGTGCCGCTGCCCTGGCGGCGGACGATCTCGCCGCTCTCCTCCAGGCGGCGCAGCGCGGTGCGCAGCGTGCCCCGCGAGATCCCCAGCTGCACCGACAGCTCCTGCTCGGGGGGCAGCCGCTCACCCGAGCGGTGGCGTCCCGTGGCCAGCCAGGTCCGCAGCGCATCCTCGGCGATGTCGACCAGCGAGGGCTTCGCCTCGGGAGCGCCTGGGTCAGCCACTAGAACAGGCCGACCGTCCGCCCGTCGGCGTCGATGTCCACGTTGAACGCGGCGGGCGTCTTGCCCAGGCCGGGCATCTGCTGGATGTCCCCGGCCAGCGGCACCAGCCAGCCGGCGCCGGTGTAGGCCCGGATGTCGCGCACCGGCAGCACGAAGTCCTCGGGCGCGTTGAGCAGCGTCGGGTCCGACGACAGCGAGAGGTGCGTCTTGGCCATGCACACCGGCAGCTTGTCGAGGCCGTCCTCGTTGAACTGCCGGATCTTGCGCTGAGCGTCCAGGTAGAACACCACTTCCTTCGCGCCGTAGACCTTCTTGGCCACCTTCTCGACCTTGGTCTCGATCGAGTCGTCGTCGGAGTACAGCAGCTCGAACTCGTTCGGGCTGTCGCAGGCCTTCACCACGGCCTCGCCCAGCGCCGCGGCGCCCTCGCCGCCATGGGCGAAGCCGTCGTTGATCTCGGCGCCGTGCGCCCCCGCCTCCAGCGCGAGACGCTGCACGAGGGCCACCTCCTCGTCGGTGTCCCCCGGCCGGCGGTTGACCGCCACCACGCAGGGCAGGCCGAACGTCTTGACGATTCCGAGGTGGCGGCGCAGGTTGGCCGCGCCCTCCTCGACCGCCTTGAGACCCTCGTCCGTTCCCGAGCGCGGGTCGTCCTCGAGGCCGCCGTGGTGCTTGAGCGCGCGCACCGTGGCCACGAGCACCACCGCGCTGGGCCGGATGCCGCCCTTGCGGCAGACGATGTCGAAGAACTTCTCCATGCCCATGTCCGAGCCGAAGCCCGACTCGGTGATCACGTAGTCGCCGAGCTTCTGGCCGATCAGGTCGGCCACCAGCGAGGAGTTGCCGTGCGCGATGTTGGCGAACGGGCCCGCGTGCATCAGGCAGGGCTGGCCCTCGAGGGTCTGGATCAGGTTGGGCTTCAGCGCGTCCTTCAGCAGCACGGCCATGGCACCGGCCGCCCCCAGGTCCTCCGCGGTCACGGGCTTGCCGCCGTCGAAGGAGTGGGCGACGGTGATGGCGCCGAGGCGCTTGCGCAGGTCCTGGAGGTCGCGCGACACGGCCAGGATGGCCATCACCTCCGAGGCGGCGGTGATGTCGAAGCCCGACTCGCGCGGGTAGCCGTTGGCCCGCCCGCCCTGGCCGAGCGTGATCGCGCGCAGGGCGCGGTCGTTCATGTCGAGGGCGCGCTTCCAGCCCACGCGCAGAGCGTCGATCTTGTGCGGATTGCCGTGCAGGATGGAGGCGTCGAGCAGCGCGGCGAGCAGGTTGTTGGCCGCGCCCACGGCGTGGATGTCGCCGGTGAAGTGGAGGTTCAGGTCCTCCATCGGCACCACCTGGGTCATGCCGCCGCCCGCGGCGCCGCCCTTGATGCCGAACACCGGGCCGAGCGAGGGCTCGCGCAGGCACAGCACCGGGTCCTTGCCGATCAAGCCGAGGCCCTGGGTCAGGGACACCGCCGTGGTCGTCTTACCCTCACCCGCCTTGGTCGGCGTGACGCCGGCCACGCACACGATCTTGGCGTCGGGCGCGTCCTTCATGCGGTCGACGACACTCAGGTCGATCTTGGCCTTGTAGCGGCCGTAGGGCTCGAACTCGTCGGGCGTGAGGCCCATCCGCTCGGCGATGTCCTCGATCGGGAGGAGCTCCGCTTCCTGCGCGATCTCCAGGCTGCTCTTCACGGGCTCTCTCCTCGGTCGTGCGAATTAATGGCTCACCGCGGCCGCGGCGAGTTCCGACACCAGCTTGTCCTCGTAGAACCGCTCCAGCGCGAAGGGCTGGATCAGCTCGGGCTGCTTGCGCGTGGCCGTGAGCTCGGCCAGCGTCTTGCCCACGATCGGCGCGGCCTTGAAGCCGTAGGTGCCCCAGCCCGAGCTCACGTGGAAGTTCTCGACCTCGGTCTGGCCCAGGATCGGGCTGTAGTCGGGGCTGAGGTCGCACAGGCCGGCCCAGGAGCGCAGGATGCGCGCGTGCTCGAGCTGGGGGAACAGCTCGAGGGTGTGGCGCGAGACCTCCTGCATGAAATTGAGCGTTCCCTGCTGGCGGTAGGTGGTCCAGGGCTCGATCTCCGCGCCCATGAGGAACTCGCCGCGGTCGGTCTGGGACACGTAGACGTGCATCTGCGAGGACACGATCACCACGTCGAGCAGCGGCTTCATCGCCTCGGTCACGCAGGCCTGGAGGATGTGGGTGGTGATCGGCATCTTCACGCCGGCCATGTCGGAGATCAGCGAGCTCCAGCCCGCGGTGCAGTTGAGCACCGTGCCCGCCTTGATGCGGCCCCGGTTGGTGTTGACCGCGTCAACGCGGCCGTTGGTGCGCTCGATGCCGGTGACCTCGGTGTAGGGATGGATCTCGGCGCCGCCGCGGTCCGCGCCGCGCGCCAGGCCCCACACCACGGCGTCGTGGCGGATCACGCCGCCCGGCGGGTGGTAGAGCGCGCCCATGATCGGGTGGACGGCGTCCGGGTTGTCCACCTGCATCGCCGGCGCCAGCTTCTTGATCTCGTCGGGGTAGATCAGCCGCGAGTCGATGCCGTTGAGGCGGTTGACCTCCGCGCGGTTGGCCATCACGAACATCGCGCGGTCGGTGTGGGCCAGGGTGAGGTGGCCGTTCTGCGAGAAGAGCAGGTTGAAGTTCAGCTCGGCGCCGAGGCCCTCGTAGAGCTTGAGCGAGGCGTCGTAGAACTTGGCGCCCTCCACGGTCTTGTAGTTGGAGCGCAGGATCGTGGTGTTGCGCCCGGCGGCCCCCGAGCCGATGTAGTTCTTCTCGAGGATGGCCACGTCCTTGATGCCGTGGTCGCGCGCCAGGTAGTAGGCGGTGGCCAGCCCGTGGGAGCCGCCGCCGATGATCACGACGTCGTAGGAGTCCTTGAGCTCGCCGCGCTTTCGCCACATGCGCTTGGGGCGGAAGATCTCACGCACGCCCGGTCACCTCTGCCCTTCGGAGTGAGTCCACGCCCACGGGCCCGCCGCCCAAGTTGCCGGCGGCGTCGGCGACCACGGTCCACACGTACTGACCGAGCGCCGAGCCGAACAGCATGAGCCAGCGGTCCTCGGTCTCGCGCAGGACCGCTCCCGGCGTGCGGGCCACCGAGCCGGGCCGAAACGCGCCGACCGGGGTCACGGCGTCGCGCAGGTCGAGCGCGGTGAACCGGGCGAATACCTCGCGCGCGAGCGGGCCCTCGATGGCCAGCAGCCCGAAGGCCGTGGTCACGTCGATCACGCTCACGAGGCCGTCGCCCCCGCCGTTGATGCGATTGCGCACGCCGCCGAGCTCGCCGATGGCAAGCGCACGCTCGGGTGTGAACGGGCACCACCAGCCGCCGTCGAAGGGGCTGACCTGGCCGAGCTCGAGCGACTCGCCGGTGACCGCGCTCGTGTCGGCCGCCTGCACCTCGAGCTTGCCCAGATGGGAGAGGTCGGCGAAGCCCACGCTGGTCTGGCAGCGCTCCCGCTCGGCCTCCTCGCCGTCGAAGCGCACAGCCACGTTCCAGCCCCCGCGCTCCTCGAACTCGGCGCCGGCGGCCACGGCCTGGCGCTCCATGGGGCTGCGCGCGAGCGCGCCCGCGGAGGGCGAGAGGAACTCGAGGCTCATGAGCGGAGGATCTCGCCGTCGGGGTCGTAGAAGGGCTTGGTGACCACGTCGGCCTCCAGGCGCTTGCCCTCGTCGGAGATGGTTATGCGCGCCCCGTCCTTGGCCAGCGCGGCGGGCACCCAGGCCATGGCGATCACCTTGTCGAGCTGGTGCGAGTAGCGGGCGCTGGTCACCTGGCCCAGCGGGGCGTCGTCGTTCTCGGGCAGCACCACCGCGCCCTCGGTGGGAACGTCGCCGTTGCGCAGCTCGAGGCCCACGAGCGCGGTCTCGCCCGGCGCCTCGGAGAAGCGCTCGAGCGCCGAGCGGCCGATGAAGTCCTGCTCCTTGTCGAGCTTGACGATCCAGGGCATGGCCGCGCTGAAGGGATGCGACTCCGAGTCGGTGTCCTGGCCCACGATGATGTGCATCTTCTGCAGGCGCAGCAGCCGCTGGGGCTCGAGGCCGAAGGGCTTGAGGCCGTGCTCGGCCCCCGCGCCCATGAGCGCGTCCCAGAGGTGCTCGCCGTGAGCCGAGGGGAAGTGGATCTCGTAGCCCACCTCGCCCACGAAGCCGATGCGAAGGATCAGGCAGGGCACCCCGGCCACCTCGGCGCGCTTTGCGTCGAGGTACTTGAAAGCCTCGCTCGAGCAGTCGAGGTCGGTGAGCTTGCCCATGATCTCGCGTGCGCGCGGGCCGGCGAGATTGACCGCGCCGAGGCCCTGGGTCACGTCGGTGAGGTGGACGTCGAGGCGCCAGTCGGCCAGCCACCACGAGAACCAGTCGTAGACGGCGCCGGCGCCGCTCGAGGTGGTGGTGACGTAGAACGACTCCTCGTCGAGCCGGCACACCGTGCCGTCGTCCATGATGCGGCCCGCGTCGCTGGCCATCACGCCGTAGCGGACGCGGCCGGGCTCCATGTTCGAGAAGCGGTTGGGGTAGAGGCGGTCGAGCAGCTCGCCCGCCCCTGAGCCGCGCACGATCAGCTTGCCCAGGGTGGACACGTCGATGATCCCGGCCGCCCGGTTCACCGCGAGCGCCTCGGCCTTCACGTCGCCGTAGTCGTAGGCGCGGCGCCAGTCGCCGGCCCACAGCACGTTGGCGCCCTGCTCGCGCTGGCGCCCGTGGATCGAGGAGCGCTTGGCGGGCTCGAAGGGCCTCCCGGCGAGCGCGCCCATGGGCACCGGGTGCCAGGGAGGGCGGGCGGTGGTGCCGCCCACCTGCTCGAGGGTCTGGCCGGTCTCCTGGGCCATCTGGCGGATCGCCGTGAGCTGGCACATCCGGCCCTGGCAGGGCCCCATGGTGGTGGTGGTGTAGCGCTTGGAGAGCTCGATCGAGTCGTAGCCCTCCTCCACGCTCAGGTGGATGTCCTTGGCCGTGACGTCCTCGCACAGGCAGGCGAAGCACTTGCCCTTGGTCTTCCCGGAAACCGGCGCGGGAACGGCCACCTCGGACGGGCGCTTCCAGGTGCTCTCGATCCGCGCGCGGCCCTCCTGAGCGCGGGCGAAGGAATCGGCGTCGCCGAAGCCCAGCGCGTGCGCGGCCTCCTCACCGGACACGCGGCCCGACAGCTCGGCGTCCTCAAGCGACACCGGGCCGCACACCTCGCCCGCCGCGTGCAGGCCGGCGGGAACGTGGGAGAGCGCGAACACGCCCCGCTCGCTGTTGTACGACGTCTTGGCGCCGGACTGGGCGAGGAGGGAGGTGGCGGGCGCGCTGCCGCCGGACACCACCAGCAGGTCGCAGTCGATCTCGGCCCCGCCGTCGGCGCCCGGGGCGCCCACCACGGCCTGGCTCAGGTGGCCGCGGCCGCGAGCCTCGAGCACGGTGGCTCCCCGCTTGATGCGCACCCCGCGGCGCTCGAGCGCCTTGAAGGCGGGCGACGAGCCGTTCGTGCGCAGGTCGGCCACGGCGACGATGTCGACGCCGTGATCGAGCAGGGCCAGCGCGGCCTCGAGGCCGCGATCGCACACCGTGGCCACCACGGCGCGGCTGCCGGGCTTGACGGCGTAGAGCCCGGCCAGGCGGCGCGCGCCGCCGGAGATCATCACCCCGGGGAGGTCGTTGCCGGCGAAGAGCAGCGGCTGCTCGATCGTGCCGGTGGCGAAGAGCAGGCGCCGAGCGCGCACCTGGTGCAGCGTGTCGCCCTGCCAGACGGGCACGAGGCCGTCGAAGGCGCCGAGGGCGGGAGCGTTCGAGAGCACCTCCACGCCGGCCTCCTGGGCGCGGGCGGTGAGCTCACGCGCGTGCGCGTGGCCGTCCTCGGCGAGCAGGCGCCCGCCGGGCTCGGCCCCCTCGTCGCACAGCACCACGTCGGCCCCCAGCTCGGCGGCGGCGATGGCGGCGTTGAGGCCGGCTGCTCCTCCGCCCACCACGAGCAGGTCGGCGTGGCGGCGGCGGTACTCGGTGCGCCACTCGCGCTCGGGCTGGCTCTTGCGCAGCTTGCCCAGGCCGGCGGCGTGGCGCAGCACCTTCTCGTAGAGCGGCCACAGCCTCCGGGGGCGGATGAACGTCTTGTAGTAGAAGCCGGGCGGGGTGAAGGGACCGGCGAACTTGTCGGTGGCGCTCATCACGTCGAAGTCGAGCGACGGCGTGGCGTTCATGTGATGGACCTTCATGCCCTCGCGAACGGGCTCGGTGCAGGCCCGCACGCCGGGAGCGTCGCCCACCTGCACCATGCAGTTGGGACACTGGCCCGCGCAGCACATGAGCCCGCGCGGGCGGTGGTACTTGAAGGAGCGCGAGAACGTGCGCCGGCCCGATGCGTACAGCGCCGAGCCGATGGTGTCGCCCTCGAGCGCCTTCACCTCCTTGCCGTCGAAGCTGAAGGTGAGCTCGCGATCGCGGTCGATGCGCTCGCCCTCGCGCTCGGGCAGCCGGCTCACAGCGTTCCCGTCCCGCCCAGGCCCGCGGCTTCGCCCGCGCCACCGGGCGCCGGACCGCCCCCGGGGGCGTCGTCGGCCGAGCCGGGAAGCTCGGTCAGAAGCACCTCGTTGGTGCGCGTGTCACGCTCGGCCAGGAACCAGGCGCCGCAACCCGAGCGGTGGCTCCACCACTCGCGCTGGACCCCGGCCACGTTGCGGCGAAAGTAGTTGTAGGTGTTCAGCTCGCGCTGGCTCGGGTTGGGCCCGGGCCGGGCATTGACCTCGCCGCCGAAGCCGAAATCGGTGACCTCGCGGGGGCCGCAGTTGGGACAGTTGAGGACGTAGGACACCGCCGGGCGATCTTAGACAAATTTGTTTAATCCGACAAGCCGGGCACCCACGACGTCCCCGCCAGCGGCACCCGCGCCATCGCCGCCGCCTCGATCGTCAGCGCCACCAGGTCCTCGGGCTCGAGGTTGTGCACGTGCGACTTGCCGCAGGCGCGGGCCAGCGTCTGGGTCTCGAGCGTCATCGTGCGCAGGTAGTTGGCCAGGCGCCGGCCGCCGAGCTCGGGGTCGAAGCGAGCCGCGAGCTCCTCGTCCTGGGTGGAGATGCCGGCCGGGTCGCGCCCCTCGTGCCAGTCGTCGTAGAAGCCCGGGGCGGTCCCGAGCTTCGCGTACTCGTCGGCCAGCTCCGGCGCGTTGTCGCCCAGGGCGATCAGCGCGGCCACCCCGATGGACACCGCGTCCGCCCCGAGCGCCAGCGCCTTGGCCACGTCGGCGCCCGAGCGGATGCCGCCCGACACCACGAGCTGCACCTTGCGGTGCATCCCCAGCTCCTTGAGCGATTCCACCGCGGGCGGGATCGCGGAGAGGATGGGGATGCCCACGTTCTCGATGAACACCTCCTGGGTGGCAGCGGTGCCGCCCTGCATGCCGTCGAGCACCACCACGTCGGCACCCGCCTTCACGGCCAGCGCCACGTCGTAGTAGGGCCGCGAGCCGCCGATCTTCACGAAGATCGGCTTCTGCCAGTCGGTGATCTCGCGCAGCTCGCCGATCTTGATCTCCATGTCGTCGGGCCCGGTCCAGTCCGGGTGGCGGCAGGCGCTGCGCTGGTCGATGCCCTTGGGCAGGTCGCGCATCTCGGCCACGCGGTCGGAGATCTTCTGGCCCAGCAGCATGCCGCCGCCGCCGGGCTTGGCGCCCTGGCCCACGACGATCTCGATTGCGTCGGCCTTGCGCAGGTCGTCGGGGTTCATCCCGTAGCGCGAGGGCAGCAGTTGGTACACGAGCAGATCGGAGTGCCCGCGCTCCTCGGGCGTCATGCCGCCGTCGCCGGTGGTGGTGCATGTGCCGACCGCGCTCGCGCCGCGGCCGAGTGCCTCCTTGGCCGGTGCCGAGAGGGCGCCAAAGCTCATGCCGGCGATGGTGATCGGCACCTTGAGGTGCAGCGGCTTCTTGGCGTTGCGATCGCCCAGCACCACGTCGGTGTCGCAGCGCTCGCGGTAGCCCTCGAGCGGGTAGCGCGACACGCTCGCGCCCAGGAAGAGCAGGTCGTCGAAGTGGGGCACGTGGCGCTTGGCGCCGAAGCCGCGGATGTCGTAGATGCCCTCGTTGGCGGCGCGCTGGATCTCGGCGATCGCGCGGCGGTCGAAGATCGCGCCCTCGCGGGGGGCGGTGAAGCGCCATCAGTAGGCCCCCGCGTTGTCGACGTCGAAGTTGTAGAGCGTGCGGGCCGAGCCGTAGCGGCGAAACTCGGACGGGTCGAAGTCGGCCTCCGCGCGCTGCAGCAGGTCGTGCAGCTCGGTCACGTGGTGCTCCTTCATCTCCTTCTCTACGCAGTCGGCGCCCAGCCCGGCCACCGAACCGCGCACGTAGAGATGCGACTCGTAGATCGAGTCGCCGAGAGCGTCGCCGGCGTCGCCGCAGACCACGAGGCAGCCCTTCTGGGCCATGAACGCGCTCATGTGCCCCACCGAGCCGTGCACCACGATGTCGATTCCCTTCATCGATATCCCGCAGCGGGCCGCGGCGCTGCCGTGCACCACGAGCAGGCCGCCGCGTCCGGTGGCGCCGGCCGACTGGCTGGCGCTGCCCTCGACCACGATCGTGCCCGACATGGTGTTCTCGGCCAGGCCGACTCCGGCGTTGCCGCGCACCCGCACGGTCGCCTGCTTGTTCATGCCCGCGCAGTAGTAGCCCACGTGGCCCTCGATCTCGACCTCGATGGGAGCGTCGATGCCCACCGCCACCGCGTGGGCGCCGCGCGGGTTGAGCACCCGCCAGCGGCCCTGCGGCGCGTCGTGCAGCCGGGCGTTCAGCTCCCGCAGCGGCGTCACGGCCAGGTCGACTTCGGTGGCTGCCGTCTCCACCGCGGCCATCAGGCGGGCTGGCGCTCCCAGCTGTACACCTGGCCCGGCTCGGGCTCCCACATGCGCGCGTCGTCGGCGCCGGGCAGGGTGGCGATCGCCCGGTACTCGGAGGCCATGGCCACCCATTCCTCGGTCTCCGCCATCACGGCGGGCTTGCAGGCGATCGGGTCGCGCAGGACGGCGAAGCCGTCGACCGTGCCCACGGCGAAGGTGTAGAAGCCGTCGAGGTCCTCGAGGCAGCCCTCGAGCGCCGCCTCCAGCGAGGCCCCCTCGCGCAGCTTCCAGGTGAGATAGCCGGCCGCGACCTCGGTGTCGTTGAGCGTCTGAAACTCGATGCCCTCCGCGCGCAGCTGCTCACGCAGGCGATTGTGGTTGGAGAGCGAGCCGTTGTGCACCAGGCAGAGGTCGAGCCCGGTCGAGAACGGGTGCGAGCCGTCGGTGGTGACCTTGCTCTCCGTGGCCATGCGCGTGTGCCCGAGCGCGTGGGTGCCGCTCATCGAGGCGAGGTCGAAGCGCTCGACGAACTCGCTCGGCAATCCCGCCTCCTTGTAGATCTCGATCGCCTCGCCGGCGCTCATCACGCGCAACTCGGGATACCGCTCGCGCAGCCAGGCCACGGTCGTCTCGGCGTCGGTCTCGACCACGATCACGGCGTGGCTCGCGCGCACCTCGGGCTCGCCCGCGCCGAAGGCCGAGGCCAGAGCGGCCTGCACCGCTTGCCAGTCCTGGCGTGGGTCGGCGGAGTGCAGCGTGACCTTCGTGAAGCCGGACGCCACCCGGTCGCGGTAGATCGCCACGCCGGCGCTGTCGGGGCCCCGGTCGCCGAGCTGGAGAAGCATCTCGGCCAGATGGCGGCCGAGCGAGTCGTTCACCTCCGGCGACTTGCTGAACAAACCGGCGATTCCGCACATGAGAACGAGTGTAGGAGGGCCCACCGCGCGTCCCCATGGCAGGCCCGCGAACAATTCGCCCGGGCGCTATGTGCGTAGCCCACATTGGCCGCGCTCCGCGCGAACGGGTACGTTGGCGCTATGAACGAGCCCTTCTCCGCGCCCAGCTCCCGCCGAGGACGTCGAGCGGTATATCCACGAGAACGACGTGGAGTTCCTGTTCGCCCAGTTCGTCGACATGCACGGCAAGCCCAACGCCAAGCTCGTGCCGGCGCGACACCTCGACGGGCTGCTCGAGGACGGCGCCGGATTCGCCGGCTTTGCCGCGGGCGCGATCGGCCAGCGGCCGAACGATCCGGACCTCGCCGCGATACCCGACGTCCGCTCGCTGACACCACTGCCCTGGCGGCCGAACGTCGCGCGCCTGGCCTGCGACGTGACCGTCGAGGGCGAGGCCTGGCCCTACTGCCCGCGCACCATTCTCCGAGGCGTGCTCGACCGGGCCGCGTCGATGGGCTACGAGTTCAAGATCGGCGCGGAGCTCGAGTACTTCCTGGTGCGCAAGCTCGACGACGGCTCGATCGAACTGGCCGACCCGCTCGACACGCTCGACCAGCCCTGTTACGACATGCGCGCGCTCACGCGCAACCTCGACTTCATGTCGGAGGTATCGCGTTACATCACCGCGCTCGGCTGGAACAACTACGCCAACGATCACGAGGACGCCAACGGCCAGTTCGAGCAGAACTTCGACTTCGCGGACGCGCTGACCACCTGCGACCGCGCGATCTTCTTCCGCTACATGGTGGAGTCGCTGGCGCAGGAGCGCGGGCTGATCGCCACGTTCATGCCCAAGCCCTTCGGCCATTTGACCGGCAACGGCTGCCACTTCCACATGAGCCTGTGGAAGGACGGCGAGAACGTGTTCGAGACCGATCCCTCCGACGACCCGCGCGGCCTGGGGCTGACCCCGCTGGCCTACAGCTTCATCGGCGGCCTGAAGGCCCACGCCAAGGCCTACATCGCCCTCACCGCGCCCACCGTCGGCTCGCTACAAGCGTCTGGTGGTGGGCACGCGCAGCGGCTCGAGCTGGGCGCCGGTCTATGTGAGCTACGGCTACAACAACCGCACCCAGATGCTGCGCATCCCGGCTGCCGGCCGCGTGGAGGACCGCACGGTCGACGGCTCCTGCAACCCCTACCTCGGGGCGGCCGCGGTGCTGGCTGCGGGTCTCGACGGCATCGAGCGCGAGCTCGACGCCGGTGAGCCGACGACCGAGCTGAACCTGCACGAGCTCGACGACGAGCGGCGCGCCGAGCTCGGTGTGGAGCTACTGCCGGGCAACCTGCTCGACGCCACGCGCGAGCTGGAGAAATGCGACGTCCTGCGCAAGGCGCTGGGCAACACCGGTCGCGAGGACTACCTCGACTACTTCGTGCAGATCAAGCGCCAGGAATTTCGGGACTGGCACGACCAGGTGACGCAGTGGGAGATCGACCGCTATCTGCAGTTGTTCTAGGCCGCCTCCTGATCCACGGCAGGCGTCGGCTCGAGGCGGCGGGGACCATCGAGCAAGCCCAGGCGGGCAGCCAGGCGAGGGGCCGGGAGCGCCTGTAACACCAGCGTGAGCACGATCGCCATCGCCACCACGCTCGCGTAGAGCTCGATGTTGGGCACTCCCAGGCCCGCCAGCACACCCACCAGGGCCGCGGGCACCACTCCGGTCTCGCGCGTCCAGCACAGGAACAGGATCTCCTGCCGGGTCCAGCGCGCCCGCCGGTCGGGAAGCGTGCAGGCCAGAACGACCAGCGGGCGGGCCACCAGGAGCAACACGGCGAGGACGGCTAGACCGGGCAGCAGGTACTGGCCGAGGTCGTCGAAGGGGATATTGGCACCGAGGACCACGAACACGAACAGCGTGACCAGGTCCGCCGCCCCGCCGGCGAACACCTTCATCTCCTGCTCGTGCTCGTGGTTCATCGCCAGGCCCAGGTGCTCCATGTTGCCCACGATCAGGCCGGCCAGGAAGGCGCCCAGATAGCCGCTGCCTCCCGAGGAGTCGAGGGAGAAGAAGCTGATCGTGACCACGGTCAGCACCGCCAGCGCCGACGACTCGCGCCAGATGCCCGCGCGGTGGCTGGAGATCACCGCGGACAGCCCCACGCCGGCTATCACCCCGATCACGGTGCTCACGCCCAGGTCGAGCGCGAACTCGGCCACAGGGCCGGCGATCGAAGCGTCGCCGGTCACCACCACCCCGGCCAGCGCCAGAGCCAACGCGGCGCCGGTGGGATCGTTGAAGGCCGACTCGGCCACCACGGTCTGCGCCACCTTGGCGCGCAGGCGCGAGCCCACGAACAGCGGGATCAGGATCGCCGGGTCGGTTGGTGCGAGTACCGCCCCCAGGAGGATGGAGGCCGAGAAGGAGAGATCGAAGACCAGGTGGGCGATCAGCCCGACCACGAGCGCCGTGGCGACCACGCCGGGCAGGACCAGGAGTCCGAGGCCCAGCCACACCCTGCGCAGGACGGGAAGCGAGAGGTTCAGCCCCCCGTAGAACAGGATCATCGATACGCCGAGCGTGAACATCAGCTGGGCGCCGAGCGAGTCGATCGGCACCTCGATCACGTCGAGCGCCGAGGGCCCGAACAGCGCCCCCATCGCCACCAGCACGAGGATCTCGGGAATCGGGATGAGGCTGGCCAGAAAGCGGGCGAGCAGCGCCGCGAGAAGAAGCAGGCTCAGGGTGAGCAGGACGTCTTCGGTCACGAGCCGTTCCGAGTGGGCTCGCGGTCCTTCGCACCCTCGAGGGCGAGGCGGGCTACGTCCCACGCGGTCACGAGCAGCAGCACGATCACGAGCCCGGCCCCCAGGGCCACGGCGATCAGGCGCTTGCGCGCGTCGTCCCTGGCATCGGCGAACGCCTGCTCGGTGGCCGTCGCGCGGCGCCCCTCGTAGCGTGCGAGCCGCTCGCTGGTGGCTGCGATCGACTCGAAGTTCTGGATCTCGGGGCCCAGGAAGAGCCTGCGCACCGCCTCCTCGCGGCCGTTGCGAAGCGCGCGGTAGGCGACCACGTCGACGTTCATGAAGCGGTCGAAGCCGTCGTTCAGCTCGTTCAGCAGGCGGCGCTCGGTCGGCTCGGTCAGGACTTCGCCCGCCCGCGCGGAGGTCGTTGCGAAAGGCCGCCACGGAGCGCTCGAAGCGCGGTCGCGACGCCCCGTTGTCGTATCCGTAGGCCGTCTGCCAGCCGTTCAGGTCGGTAACGCCGAACTTGAGCTCGCGGGCCAGGCTCTCGTGGCGAGCGCGTTCGCGCACCTCGTCGAAGCGCTCGCCGAGCTCAGATCTGCGCCTGAAGGGCCACGGCGATGGTCACAAGCGGCCCCACGATCGTCAGCAGGATGGCCGCGTAGAGCTTGGCCCGGATCGTCAGCTAGGCCTCCTGGCGCCCGCGGCGGCGGGCGGCAAGCCAGATCCGAAACGCGGCGTAGCCGACCAGATTCGTGATGAACACGAGCAGTACCCACCACGCCTTGAACAGGAAGGGGAGCTCCTTCTCGCCCCAGAGATCCCAGGCCGTCAGGTAGCAGAGGATCAGCAGGCCCACGAACAGGATCAGCGGGATGTCACCGGTAAGCAGGAAGAGCAGCACGCGCCTAGGGCTCCCGCACCGTGTGCAAGCGAGCGACCTTCAGGGCCAGCTCGAGCGACAGCAGATCCGCCTCTCGCAGCTTCACCCCGGTGATCTGCTCGATGCGGTCGAGGCGCTGACGCACGGTGTTGGGGTGGATGTAGAGAGCGCGGGCGCTCGTGGTAACGCTCGAGCGAGCTCCCAGGAAGGTCTCGAGCGTCTCAACCAGCTGGGCGTTGCGCCGCGCGTCGTACTCCAGCAACGCCTCCACCGCCTGCCCGTAGCGGTCCTGTGGCGCCTCGTCGAGCTCCAGGTGGACGAGGTAGCGGTAGGCGCCGAGCTGGTCGTAGGAGACCGCTCCACCCCCACCGGCCAGCGAGCGCAGGATGCGGGCGGCGTCGGCCGCCTCGCGCATGCGCCGCCGCGCCCCCGCGGCGCCGGTGTCGGGTTCGGTGAGGCCGACCAGGAGGCCGTACTCACGTGCCAGCGCATTGCACGCGCGTCCCAGCTGCTCGATCGGCGTCGCGATCCGCGGAGGCCAGGGGCACGAGCGCCCGCAGGCTGTCGTGGCGGGCGTCGAAGAACGCTCGGCGGTACACGCGTCGCAACCGGGCCTGCACACGAGCCACGAGCTCGGGCCACGGCGGCGCCGGGCTCCTGCGCGGCAGCTCGCTCGGCATGGAGGAACACGTGGGGACGCGAGAGATCGCAACGGGCCTCCACGGCCTTGGCCTCGGCCACCGCCAGAGAACCGGCGGCGAGCGCCTCGAACATGTCCTTGACGATGTTCTCCGCGGTCAGGCGCTCGATCAGCTCCGCCTTCTTGAGGCCCACGGCGGTCTGGTTGGCAACGGCACGCAGCAGCCCCGGGTCCTCGTCGCCGAAACCCCGGCCGCGAACCAGACAGCAGAGGATGCCCAGCTGCTCGTCCCCCGCGGCCAGCGGCGCGACCAACAGCCGCTCGTCCTCCTCGACCCCGCGAACCGCAGCGGCGGCGCGGTCGCCTCCCGCGCGGCGCAAGAGGTCGAGCATCAGAGCGGCCCGGTACTCGCCCGGGCTCGATTCGGGAGCGTTGGGAGGGTCGGTGGCGGCGAGCACCAGGTCGGAAGCCTCCGGGTCGAGGCGCCAGATCTGGCACGAGTCCGCCCCCAGAAGCTGGCGCGCGCCGCGGGTCACGGCGTCGTAGAGATCCTCTCGGAGCGCCACCGAGGCGAGTGACTGGCTCAGCTCCGTGAGCGTGGTCAGGGCATCCACGCGGCGCCGGGCCTCGCCGTAGAGCTTCGCGTTCTCTATGGCGCCCGCAACCAGAGAGGCGGTGTGAACGAGGAAGTTGAGCACGTCATCCTCGAACTCCCGCGGCGCCTGGGTGTGGAGGACGATCACGCCGATCACGTCGCCGGCCCGGTCGAGCACGGGCACGGCGATCATCGACTGGAAGCGCTCCTCCTCCAACTCGGGCACGTAGCGCATGCGCGGGTCCTGCAGGGCGTTCTCCCGGATGAACTCGGGCGTCTTGGTGCGCGCCACCCAGCCGGTCAGACCCTCGTCGAGGCCCCAACCGATCTCGCCCACGAGGTGGGCGTATTGAGGACTGGCGGCGCGCAGCACCAGCCGCTCGCCCTCGAGGAAGTAGACGAAACAGGCGTGGCAGGCCGTGGCGTCGGTGGCGATGTCCACGATGCCGCCGAGGACCCGGTCGAGGGCGAGCGATGAGGAGACGGTCTTGATGACCGCGTATAGCGTCTGGTTCTCCCGCCGTACGCGCTCGAGCGCGTCGCCGCCCTCGCTGACCGGTGTGACCGTCACGCGAGCCTCCTTTCCTGCGGCATCGTAGCCACGGCCCGTTGGCGTCCCTATGTAGCAGATCGCACACTAGGTCGCGTGCCAACGCTGTTAAGAACTCACATTGCACGCACGTGGCTGGCGAGGATACGGTCCGCTCGCTCGCGTCCGGCTATGGAGGAAGGCATGATCGACTTCGTCTTCGCGCAGGTGGAGAACCTCGAGGACGCGGCCAGCGCCCAGGGCCAGGTCACCGACGCGGCGATCCTCGGCGAGCAGTTCTACTTCTTCACCGTCGTCCTCATGTGGCTGATCCACGTGGGCTTCATGGCCTACGAGGCGGGTGTCGTCCGGCGCAAGAACGTGATGGCCACCGCGATGAAGAACATCCTGACGATCGCGGTCGTCACGCCGACCTTCTACTACGTGGGCTGGTGGATCTACAACTGCAACCAGCCCGGCCTGCCGATCGGCCCCAACAGCGCGGACTTCACCGCGCTCGCCTGCCAGGGAGGCATCCCCTGGTCCGACAGCTTCGGGCCGAACCTGGCCAACAACATCAACCTGATCTTCTTCCTGGCCTTCCTGCTGTTCTCCTGGACCACGGCCTCGATCATGTCGGGCGCGCTGCTGGAGCGAGTGCGGCTCTCCGCCTACCTCGTCCTCGCCTCGATCCTCGGGATCGGCGGTCTGGATCCTCGACGCGGCCTGGGGCTGGAGCGCCGGCGGCTGGCTGACGCTGCGCTTCGGCTTCCACGACTCGATCGCCTCCGGAGTGGTGCACGGCGTGGCCGGCGCCTTCACGCTGGGCGTGCTCTTCAACCTGGGACCGCGAATAGGCAAGTACACGCGCGAAGGACTTAGCGCGCCAGTTCCGCCCGCAGAACCTGCACATGACGCTGCTCGGGCTGATGCTGATCTTCACCGGCTTCTACGCCTTCTACGGCGCCTGCCTCGTGATCTCGTCCACCTCCGCGCCCGGCTGGGCCAACATCTATCTGAGCCCGACCACGCTCGGCTCGATCACGATGATCATCACCATGGGCTTTGCCGGGGGCTTCACCGGGGGCTACTTCGCCTCTCGCGGGCGACCCGTTCTGGACCGTGTCCGGTGGCCTCGCCGGCGTGATCGGGGTGTCGGCGGGGGCGGATGTCTACGCGCCCACGCTCGGCTAC
This sequence comes from uncultured Thermoleophilaceae bacterium, assembly GCA_963746825.1. GTDB lineage: Bacteria > Actinomycetota > Thermoleophilia > Solirubrobacterales > Thermoleophilaceae > JACVRW01. Next base: position 292,083 of record CAVVCU010000008.1, on the reverse strand, counting down.
CTGCTCGCGATAGCCACCGCCGTGCTGGCCGTCTGGGTGGGCGGCTTCATCGAGAAGCGCATGCGCGTGGACGACGTGGTCGGCGCCGTCGCCGTTCACGGCTTCTCGGGCTTCCTGGGCGTGTTCTGGGTCGGCGTCTTCGCCGCCGGCTATCCCACCGGGCTCAACAACGTCGACAGCTCGATCGGCGGCCAGCTGATCGGCATCGCCACGTTCCTGCCGCTGGGCTTCCTGTCCGGATGGGTGGCCTCGTTCATCCTGAAGAAGCTGAACCTCCTGCGCGTGCCGCCCGAGGTCGAGCTCGAGGGCCTCGACGTGTCCGAGTACGACGAGGACCTCTACATGCCGGAGACGGCGAGCCTCGGGGAGATGATCGTCGAGCCCGACGGCACGCTGGTTCCCTCGGAGCGGGTCTTACTCGAGGCCGAGCGGGAGGTGGTGAGGTAGATGGAGAGCATTGCCTCCATAGTGTTTCCGCTCGTGCTCGTGGCCGCTCTCGTCCTGGCGCCTGAGGCAGGAGGACATCAAGCTGCGCGCGGCGCGCGCGCCGCTACCGCCAGCTCGAGTTCGAGGGCATCGAGCAGCTGCGCCGGGATCCGTTCCCCGAGGAGAAGGCGGTGGCGGGCGGCTTCCTGCGCGAGCCCGACGGCGCCCCTGCGGCGGCTGACGACATCCTCCGCGACGAGCTGCGCAGAGCCCGACAGCACATGGCCAAGAGAAGGGAGGCGACATGCCAGCGATAATCGACAGCTCGCCGTCATGCGTCGTATCGAACGAGGCGGCCGAGCCCGCGGACGACTCCGCCGACTTCATCCTCCAGGCCAACTACGAGGACTGCACGGGCTTCATGACCTTCGGGCCCGGGTCGACCTACGGCGACGAGGGCGACGGCGGCCGACACGCTCTACTACATCCTCACCGTGCTCGGGATCGTGGTCACGCTGGCGGTGCTGGTGGCGTGGGTCGTCTACGAGAACCGGCAGCTGGTCGGCCACGTGGCGAGATTCAGGGCCCGCGGGCCGGACCCGTCGCAGGCAGGCCCGGCGACAGACCCGCCGGCATCTCAGCCGGACCAGGGAGGATCCGAGCCATGATCGATAACGGCAACGGCAAGCGTCAAATCGATTTCGCCCCGCTCCAGACGCACGTGAAGTCGTTCGAGACCGCAATGCTTGCGATCTCGATCATCTGCATGATCATCGTGTTGGTGATCGTGCTCTTCACGGACATCGGGAACGGGTTCCGTCCAACTCTCTAGCCGCTCGCAACCGGTCCGGCCCACGTGGCCGCGCGTGCTCGTGATCGTCGGGGTGCTGGTGCTCGCCTTCTTCGTGGCGCGCGGCTGTCAGCAGTCGCAGGTCCGGATCACCAAGCAACAGGCGGTGGCCACCGCCACCCGCGCCGTTGACTTCGAGCCGCGGCGAACGAACGTCAGGCTGCTGCGGCAGGGCCTCAACTCAAAGCCCTACTGGTTCGTGAACCTGTCGGTGCCGGGGAGCGCGGAGGGAACGGTCCGCCGGCTCTCGGTGGTGCAGATCGACGCCAACACCGGCAAGGTCCTCGAGATCGACAAACAGCGCTGATCGTGCGCCGGCGTTTCGCGCTCGCTCGCCATCGGCATCTCCCTCGCCGGCTGCGGTGAGAGCGGCGACAACGGGGAGGAGCTCGTGTCCCGCCTGCCCGGCGACGCCCGCGCGCTCAGCGTGATCGACCTGGCCGCGGTCAAGGAGCGCCTCGGGCTGCCCGAGGATGCAGACCCGATCCGGCCGCCGGGCGACGGCGGCGAAGCCCAGGCCCGCCTGTTCGCCTACTCCGGCGGCGCGTTTCCCTACCTGGTGCGTTTCGACCGCACGTTCATGGAGGCCATCGACGAGAGCCGAGTGACCCAGGCGGCGACCACGCCGGTCTCCGGTCCCGACACCGTGGTGGTTCTGGCCACCGACCAGCCCTTCGACGATGAGATCGCCGCGCGCCTCGAACGGGCGGGGTACAGAGCACGCGACGGCGTGCTGGTGAACGAGGACGCCGGGGGCCCGGGCGGCTTTGCCGCCGTGGGCGGCGAGGACGGCGTGGTCGTGCTCGCCGGCGAAGCCCGGGCCGCGCGGCGGGCGCTCGAGGGCGATCAGCCCGGCGGGCCGACGCGCGAGCTGCTGAACGAGATCGACGCTCCGGTGCGTGACGCGACCAGCCTGGCCGGCGGCGGCGATACGTGCGTCCAGGGCGATCGCGCTCGGCGACAGCATCGATCCGCCGGAGCTCGAGATGGTTGTGAAGGTGAGCGGTGGGGCCAGCGCCGATCGCGTCGAAGATCCCGCCACCGACGCCGGCGAGCGCCTTCAGCGCCGGAGAGCCGGAGGCCGAAGGCGACCTCGGCCGCCTCCCGCTGACCTATCGCCCGCGACCCGGCGCGACGCCCATCCAGGCGCTCGTCGCCCGTATCGCCGCGCCGTACCGCTGCCCGGGAGGCTGAGCATGAGATTCAGCACCCACCAGTCGCCGGTCGGTCCCCTCCTCCTCGCCGGCGACGAGGACGCTCTCACGCGGCTGGAGTTCGGCGGCGACGACGACGTCCCGGACGCATGGCAGCTCGACGATGAGCGCTTCTCGGCCGAGCACCGACAGCTCGACGAGTACTTCTCGGGCGCTCGCACCCGCTTCGACTTCCCGCTTCGTCTCGAGGGACCGCCGTTCGATCGAGCCGTCTGGAGCGCCCTTCAGGAGATCCCGTACGGGACCACCGCCAGCTACGGCGAGATCGCCGCGCAGATCGGACGGCCGGGACGCGCGCGAGCGGTGGGCTCGGCGAACGCCCGCAACCCGATCGCGATCGTCGTCCCCTGCCACCGGGTCATCGGAGCGAACGGCACGCTCACCGGCTACGGAGGCGGCCTGGACCGAAAGCGCGCCCTGCTCGCCCTCGAGGGGTCGATGCTGAGCGTGTAGCGGCCGGTTCTCTACTTGTCGTCTTCGGGCGGAGCGTCCGGCACGTCGGGCAGGACATCCGGCACCTCGGGCAGGTCGGACCCCTCCGAGGAGTTCGGATCGTCGGACGATCCCTCCTCGCGAGCGTCGCCCTGGCCACCCACAGTCACCGTCTCGCGGGTCCGCTCCTTGGGCTTGATGATCGAGATCTTCATCTCGCGCACGTCGCCGTCGGTGGTCTCCGCGAGCTTGGCCCGCTCGTCCTCGCTCAGGCGGTCGACCTCGACCGTCGAGCCCGGCGGCATGCTCTGCGAGAGCACCTCGTCGGCCAGCGGGTCCTCGATGTAGCGCTGGATGGCCCGGCGCAGGGGCCGTGCGCCCATCGATGGGTCCCAGCCCTTCTCGACCAGCAGGTCGGCCGCGCCTTCGGAGAGGTTGAGCGACAGCTCGCGCTCCGCCAGCGACTCGCGGATCCGCTTGAGCAGCAGCTCCACGATCGTCGAGATCTCTTCCTTGGTCAGCTTGTGGAAGACGATGACCTCGTCGATGCGGTTGATGAACTCGGGCCGGAACACCTTCTTGAGCTCGCCCATGATCCGGGTCTTCATGTCGTCGTACGAGAGCCCTGTCTCGTCGCCGACGGTGAAGCCGATCCCCGTGTTCTTGGCGATCTCCGAGGCCCCGATGTTCGAGGTCATGATCACGATCGCGTTGCGGAAGTCGACCGTGCGGCCCTGGGCGTCGGTGAGCCGGCCGTCCTCCAGGATCTGGAGCAGGATGTTGAACACGTCCGGGTGCGCCTTCTCGATCTCGTCGAGCAGGAGCACGCTGTACGGCTTGCGCCGCACGGCCTCCGTCAGCTGGCCGCCCTCGTCGTACCCGATGTAGCCGGGCGGCGAGCCGACCAGCCGCGACACGGAGTGCTTCTCCATGTACTCGGACATGTCGATCCGGACCATCGCGTCCTCGTCGCCGAACAGGAACTCGGCCAGGGTGCGGCCCAGCTCCGTCTTCCCCACGCCGCTCGGGCCGAGGAAGATGAACGAGCCGGTCGGGCGCTTGGGGTCCTTGAGCCCGGCGCGCGAACGGCGTATCGCCTTCGACACGGCCTCGATGGCCGCGTGCTGGCCGATCACCCGCTTGTGGAGCTCGTCCTCCATGCGCATGAGCTTCTGGGTCTCGGCCTCGGTGAGCTTGAACACCGGGATGCCGGTCCACATGGACACGATGTCGGCGATCTCCTCCTCGCCGATCTCCGGGCGCTCGCCGGACTCGCCGGAGCGCCACTGCTCCTCGAGCTCGCGCTTCTTGTTGGTCAGCTGGCGCTCGGTGTCGCGCAGGTTCGCGGCCTTCTCGAACTCCTGCGCCTCGATCGCCGCCTCCTTGTCGCGCCGGGTGGTCTCGATCTCCTCCTCGAGATCGCGGTACACCGGCGGAGCGGTCATCGACTTGATGCGCGCACGTGACGCGGCCTCGTCGATGAGGTCGATCGCCTTGTCGGGCAGGAAGCGGTCGGAGATGTAGCGGTCGGCCAGCTCGGCCGCCGCCTCCAGCGCCTCGTCGGTGATGCCGACGCGGTGGTGGTCCTCGTAACGCTGGCGCAGGCCTTTGAGGATCTGCACCGTCTCGTCGGTCGACGGCTGATCGACGCGGATCTGCTGGAAGCGCCGCTCGAGCGCCGAGTCGCGCTCCAGGTACTTGCGGTACTCGTCCAGCGTGGTGGCGCCGATGGTCTGCAGCTCGCCTCGTGCCAGGGCCGGCTTGAGGATGCTTGCTGCGTCGATCGCGCCCTCCGCGGCACCGGCACCGACGAGATTGTGCAGCTCGTCGATGAACAGGATGATGTCGCCGCGCTGCTGGATCTCCTTCATCACCTTCTTCAGGCGCTCCTCGAACTCGCCGCGGTACTTCGAGCCCGCGACCAGCGCGGCCAGGTCGAGCGTGTAGATCTGCTTGTTCTTGAGCAGCTCGGGCACCTCGCCGTTGGTGATGCGCTGGGCCAGGCCCTCGACGACGGCGGTCTTGCCGACGCCCGGCTCGCCGATCAGCACCGGGTTGTTCTTCTGGCGGCGCGAGAGGATCTGCATGATCCGCTCCACCTCGGTCTCGCGCCCGACCACCGGGTCGAGCTTGCCCTCGGCGGCCAGCTTGGTGAGGTTGCGCCCGAACTGGTCGAGCAGCTTGGACGACTTCTTGCCCTCCCCGGGGGCGCCCGCCGCGGCGCCGGCACGGCCCTGGCGGCCGCCGGGCCCGGACAGCATGCGGATGACCTCGTTGCGGATCTTCTCGGAGTCCGCGTCGAAGTCGAGCAGGATGCGGGCGGCCACGCCCTCGTTCTCGCGCACGAGCCCGAGCAGGATGTGCTCGGTGCCGATGTAGTTGTGCCCGAGGCTCAGCGCCTCGCGCAGGGCGAGCTCGAGAACCTTCTTGGCGCGAGGAGTGAAGGGAATCTGACCGGAGGTGACCTCCTCGCCGGACCCGACGATGCGCACCACCTGAGCGCGGACGCGCTCGACGGTGATGTCGAGCGACTCGAGGACGCGGGCCGCCAGGCCCTCCTCCTCGCGAAGCAGGCCGAGCAGGATGTGCTCGGTGCCGATGTAGTTGTGCTTGAGGATGCGGGCCTCCTCCTGGGCGAGGACGACCACCTGCCGGGCCCGTTCGGTGAAGCGCTCAAACACTGCAAATGCCTATCTGTCGGGGAACGCGGGGCGGGGAATCCCGTCTTCTTCCCTTTAGATCGGCACTTACGCCGATCGTCTGAGAGGCGGCACGGGTTCCGCCGGCCCGTACATCGAGTCTAACATCGGCCTCCGCGGCACTTTGCGCCTGTAACAACCTCTAAATCCCGCTGGCACGGAGGTTTTTGAGTAGCCTCGTGCCGCCCAATGAACCGAAGGCGCAAAGCAGCGATCGCAGGCGTCTCCCTTCTGCTCGCGCTGCCCGCCGCCGGGTGCGCGTCCGACAACGACGACGAATTCCGCGAGGACTACAACGCCGCCGTCAACCGGCTCAGCAAGATCAACACCGACATCGGCTCCGCCACCACGGGCGACCAGTCGAACACCGAGATCGCCGCGGACTTCAACCGGATCGCCGACACCGCCGAGCAGACCCGCGCCGACCTCGCCGCCCTCGAGCCGCCGGAGGACGCCTCCGAGGAGTTCGACGCGCTGCTCGCCGCCCTGCAGAGAGGGGTCGACGATTTGCGATCGGTGGCGACCGCGGCGGAATCCGACGATCCACAGCAGGCGAACCGCGCAGTGAGGGATCTGAGCCGAACCGGGCGGGAGATCACCGCGGCGGAGAGGGCCCTGAAGAGGGCCGTCGACGGCTAGGCCGGCTACCCCTGGTCGCGCATGGCCGGGAAGAGCACGACCTCGCGCATCGAGCGCCGGCCGCTCAGGATCATCACCAGGCGGTCGATGCCGATGCCGATGCCGCCGGTGGGCGGCATCCCGTGCTCCAGCGCGCGCACGAAGTCCTCGTCGTAGGGCTGGGTCTCGTCGTCGCCGGCGGCTTCGTCGCGCGCCTGCTGCTCGAAGCGGGCGCGCTGCTCGTCGGGATCGTTGAGCTCGGTGAAGGCGTTGGCGAACTCCATGCCGGCGGCGAAGCACTCGAAGCGCTCGACCAGGCCCGCTTCGGAGCGGTGGTCCTTGGCGAAGGGCGAGAGCTCCTTCGGGTAGTCGAGGATGAAGGTGGGGTGCTGGAGCTCGGGTTCCACGTGCTTGGAGAGCAGGTCGTCGACCCGCTTGGCCCAGGTGCCCTCTCCGGGCAGCTCGTCGCCCTGGGCGATGTCGACCCCCGTCTTGTCGCGGATCGCCTCCCGCAGGGTCAGGCGCTTCCAGGGCGGCGAGAAGTCGATCGGGCCGTCGTAGCCGACGTCGCCGGCCACGTAGGCCACCAGCTCCTCGAGCCGGGCGGCGATGTCCTCGTAGTCCGCGTAGGCCTCGTACCACTCGAGCATCGTGAACTCGGGGTTGTGCTTGTGCGAGATGCCCTCGTTGCGGAAGTCCTTGCCGATCTCGTAGACCCGCTCCAGCCCGCCGACGATCAGGCGCTTGAGGTAGAGCTCGTCGGCGATGCGCAGGAAGAAGTCCCGGTCGAGCGCGTTGTGGTGGGTCACGAAGGGCCGGGCGAGCGCCCCGCCGTAGAGGGGCTGCAGCACCGGCGTCTCCACCTCCAGGAAGCCCCGGTCGTCGAGCCAGCGGCGCACCGCTCTCACCACCTTCGAGCGCAGGATGAACAGCTCGCGGGTCTCCTCGTTGGCCAGTAGGTCGACCTCGCGGTGGCGGTAGCGGGTCTCGACGTCCTCCAGCCCGTGGAACTTGTCGGGCGGCGCGCGCAGCGACTTGGCCAGCAGGGTCCAGCCGGTGGCCCGCAGGCTGAGCTCGCCGCGGCGCGACTTGAACGCGGTCCCGTCCACGCCGATCAGGTCGCCGAGGTCGAGCGCCGTCAGGGTTTCGAAGGACTCCTCTCCCAGCACGTCGCGCTTGGCCTGCACCTGGAGCTTGCCCGAGCGGTCGACCACGTCGAGGAAGGCCGAGCCCCCGTGGCCGCGGCGCCCGGTCAGCCGGCCGGCTATCCGGTAGGCGCTGTCGGTCTCCTCGCCCGCCTCGAGGCCGTCGTGCGCCGAGTGAACGTCCTCGACGGCGACCACGCCGTCGAATTCGTGCGGGAAGGGGTCGATTCCCTGCTCGCGCAGGCGCTCGAGCTTGGCCCGGCGGTCGTCCATCACGAGCGGAGACGCTACAGACCGGCCAGGAATCAACGGGGGTCCGGGGGCGTGAGCCCCCGGCTGCGCATCACCGCTCGATCTTGGTGATCTTCAGCTTGCGGGCGGGACCGCGAGGGACCGGCACGGTCACCGTCTCGCCGCGCTTGTGTCCCAGCAGGGCGCGTCCGACGGGCGACTCGTTGGAGAGGCGCTGCTCGGACGGGTTGGCCTCCGCGGAGCCGACGATCTTGAACTTGGTCGACTTGTCCGTCTTCTGGTCCTTCATGTGCACGGTGGCGCCGATGCTCACGACGTCGGTGTCGACGTCCTTCTCGTCGATCACCCGCGCGTTGGCGAGCTTCTCCTCGAGGTCCGAGATCTGCTTCTCGAGCATGGCCTGCTCGTTCTTGGCGTCGTCGTACTCCGAGTTCTCGGAGATGTCCCCGAACTCGCGAGCCTCCTTGATGCGCTCGGCCACCTCGCGTCGGCGCTCACCACGCAGGTAAACGATGCGGGTCTTCAGGTCTTCGAGGCCTTCAGGGGTGAGGACGGTTTCACGTGCCATAGAAAAACCCTCCGTTACGTCCCGGAGGGACGGAGCAGTGTAGCAACGAGCGCCTACGCCGCAAGCGGGTACGCAGGGGCACCGAGGGCGGCCAGGGCCTCCCGCGCGTGAGCCGTGCTCGGAGCGCTCACCAGCGGCTGGCGAGCGCGTTTGGTGAGGCCCATCGTGTCGGCGTACCAGGGGTAGAACTTGCGCAGGTAGCGCCCGGCGCGCTCGGTCCCCAGGTGGTCCTCGGCGGCGTCGATCACCCACCTCAGCTCGTCCGTGATCTCCTCCCGGGTGGGCTCGCCGTCGTACTCGCCGACCAGCCGCCCGAAGCGCCACGGGTTGCCGAGGGAGCCGCGGGCGAGCATCACGGCGGCCGCGCCGCTGCTCTCGTAGGCGCTCAGCACGGCCTCGTCGCCCGAGAGGCCTCCGGAGAGGATCACCGGGATATCGAGGGCCTGGGAGAGCTCATGCGCCAGCGCGTAGTCCGGGCCGCCCGAATGCTGCTGGGAGGCGGCGCGCGGGTGGAAGGCGATCCCGGCCACCCCGGCCTCGGCCTCGAGGCGCCGCGCCAGCTCCACGCCGGCCCGGTCGCCGGGCGTCCGCCCGGGGCGGAGCTTCACGGTCACCGGCAGGCCGCTGCCCTCGCGCGCCGCGGCGGCGATGGCGATCGCCTTGGCGGGATCGTCCAGCAGCGCCGCCCCCGCTCCCGTCTTGCACACCTTCTTGACCGGGCATCCCATGTTGAGGTCGATCAGGTCGGCGCCCGAGGCCGCCGCCATCGCCGCCGCCTCGCGCATGATCGCCGGGTCGTGGCCGAAGAGCTGGATGCTTACCGGGTGCTCGTCGGGATGGATGCGCAGGAACTCCCTGACCGTGCGCTCGTTGCCGTAGGCGAGGCCGAAGCTCGAGACCATCTCCGACACCACGAGACCGGCCCCGAAGCGCTTGGCCTGGAGGCGGACGAACCAGTTGCCGATCCCGGCCAGGGGCGCCAGCACGACCCGGTTGGCGAGGCGTGATCCCACCAAGCGTCCAGGGATCGGTGAGCTTCATGGGGCCAGAGTAGCCGCTGAAACGCCCAGCAATCGCCGCAGATCGCGGTCGAGATCGTCGCGCGAGCGGTGCAGCATGCGCGAGGTGATGCGGATCGGGTGCCAGTCGGCGGCCGACAGCCTCAGATCCCGTGCCCGATCGCTGTCGAAGGCCTGCTGGGCGTCGTGGAACGCGCGGCCGTCGAGCTCGGCGGCGATGCGCTGCCCGCGCCAGACGCAGTCGACCTCGAAACCGTCGATCCACTGGTTGGTCTCCGGGCACGGCAGACCGCGCTCGTCGAGGAACTCGAGGAACTGCACCTCGAGCTCGCTGCGGGTGATCATTCTGTGCGCTTCTCTTGCCGCGAGTAGGGCGCGGATGGTTGCGTTCCCCGGGCGCCGTGGGTAGCGGATGAGGAGGTCGTGGAGCGAGAGGTGGTCGAGGAGGCGCTGCAGCTCGGCCTGGTTCATGGCGCTCTCCAGCTGGCGCGGGCGGAGGATGGTCGCGCAGTCGAAGAGGGTGCGGGGGACGGTGGTCACTCGGATGCCGTCGTGCAGGGTGACCTCGTCGGCCGGCAGCGGCGACCGGTGGAACGCGACGCGCCACGTGACCGGCGCGAGGTCGAGACGGTCACGTCGGCCGGCACGCTCCGCCCGCTTCGCAGGCCCCAGAGCTCCGTCGCGCTACGGTAGGCTGAGCGCCGCATGCGCACCGCCGGCGAGCACCGCCGCCATCCAATGGCCTTCCTTCGACAGCCTGCGGTGACCGACGGCGAAGACCGAGTGGTAGACGGGAAGCAGGCGGCCGACTCGCACCCGGTACTTGATGTGGTCCGCGGTGCAAGCCCCAGCCCGGCGAGCTGGGCGCGGCTGATGACCCCGTGCTGGCGGTGCGCCACGGCGCCGATCGCGTGGTCCACCCCACTCTCGCTGCAATCGGGGGAACTATTGTCCCTTTTCGTAGACGCGAGTCGAGCACGGGGAGCAGCTTGGCCGCCGCCGCGTGACGTGTGGGCTACGAGCGCTACAAGTGGGCTCAAGGCGGCGGCGGTGAGGCCCGATCACTAGACCAATGGGCACGACCGTCAAACGCCCGCTCTCGCCCGAGGATCGTGCGATTCTCGCGCTCGAGAGCCCGACCGTGGCCGGCCATACCTGCAAGGTCATCGTGCTCGGCGCACCCGCGCCGGGCATCGGCGCGCTGCGCGGCGCCGTCGAGGGCCGGCTCGATGCCGCGCCCGCCCTGACGTGGCGCCTCGGCGGCGCGCCCTCCGCGCCCGAGTGGGTGCCCGACGAGAGCTTCGAGATCGAGCGCCACGTCATCGAGCACCCGGAGCCGCTCCAGCCCGCGCAGCTCGCCGGAAGCGTGGCCGATCTCTTCGCCCAGCACCTGGACCGCGCCCGGCCGCTGTGGCGCCTCGACGTGCTGCGCATCGAAGACGGAAGCACCGCGCTGGTCTGGCGCATCCATCACGCGCTGGCGGACGGCACGGCCACCATGCGCTTCGTGCGCACGGTGCTCTGCCGGGAGGCCGAGCACCCGGCCCCGGCGCCCGCCGCCGCTCAGGCCGCGCACGCCGCCGACGACGCCCGCCGCCGCGCCCACCTCGGAGCGTTCATCCAGCGCGAGTTCGCCCGCTCGCGCGGCGGCTCGCCCTTCGACGGCCGGATCGGCACACGGCGCCACGTGGCGTTCGCCCAGGCGCCGCTCCACGCCCTCCACGACGCCGCCAAGCGCGCCGCCGGCGCCACGCTCAACGACGCCGTCCTGGCCTCCGTCGCGGGCGGCCTGCGCCGTTGGATAGAGGAGCACCACGGCCGCCTGGGCGACGTGCGGGTCAAGGTCCCCGTGAGCCTCCACCACGAGGGCGATGATGCGGGCAACCGCGACTCGTTCTTCTCACTCGGTCTGCCGCTCAACGAGCCCGATCCCGTGGCCCGGCTGCGCGCGATCCACGCCGCCACCAGCGTGCGCAAGGCCGAGCACGACGCGCAGGAGTTGGACGAGCTCGCCCGGCGGCTCTCGAAACTGTCGCCCGCCCTCGGGCGTTTCTGCGACCGGCTCGAGCACAGCCCGCGCCGCTTCGCCCTGAACGTCTCCAACGTGCCCGGCCCGCGGAACGCCCTGGCGGTGCTCGACGCCCCGGTGCGGTCGATGCACTCGCTGGCCGAGATCGGCGAGCGTCACGCCTTGCGCGTATCGGTGGTGTCCTTCGCCGGAACGCTCTACTTCGGCCTGCTCGCCGATCCCGGCCTGGTCGATGGCCTCGAGTCGCTGGCCGGCGGTGTGGAGGCGGAGGCCGAGGCCCTGATCGCCGCCGGGTAGATCAGCCTCGGTTTCGCTCCCAGATCAGCTTGAGGCCGGTGAGGGTCAGGAGGTCGTCGATCTCGTCGATCTGGTCGCAGAACGGCACGATCGCCTGAGCGAAGCCGCCCGTGGCTATCGCGGTCGCCTCCTCGCCGAGCTCGTCGCGCAGGCGGCCGACCAGGCCGTCGACCTGTCCCGCGAAGCCGTAGACCACGCCGGCCTGGATCGCCTCCTTGGTGCCCTTGCCGATGGCGTGCTTGGGATCCTCGATGTCCACCCGCGGCAACCGCGCCGTCCGCGCCGAAAGCGCCTCGAGGGAGATCTCTATGCCCGGGGAGATCACGCCGCCGAGGTACTCGCCGGCGCTCGACACCACGTCGTAGTTCAGAGCGGTCCCGAAGTCGACCGCTATGCAGGCGCCGCCCACCCGCTCGTACGCCGCCACCGCGTTGACCAGCCGGTCGGCGCCGAGCTCCTGGGGGTTGTCGATGCGGATCGGCATGCCCGTCTTCAGCGAGGGGCCCACGAGCGCGCCCTTGCCGTCGAGGTAGCGGCGGATCAGCTGCTCGTACTCGCGCGCCAGGATGGGCACCACGGAGGACACGATCGCGGCATCCACGTCGCGCAGCCGCAGGTCGCTCAGTCCCAGCAGAGCCGACACCACGGTGGCGAGCTCGTCCGCGGTGGCGAAGCGGGCGGTGGCAAAGCGCCAGTGCTCGACCAGCTCCTCGTCGCGGAACATGCCCAGGTGGGTCTGGGTGTTGCCGACGTCGACGGCGAGGAGCACGGGACGACTATTTCAGAGGCGCGCCCATGGCGTGAAAGCCGCCGTCCACGTGCACGATCTCGCCCGTGATCCGGCGCGAGAGGTCGGACAGCAGGAACAGCACCGTGTCGGCCACCGCCGCCGCGTCGCCGGTGTCCCAGCCGAGCGGCGCCTGCTCGCCCCACATCGAGGCGAGACCGTCGAAGCCGGGGATGCCCCCCGCGGCCGGGGTCTCGATCGGGCCCGCGGAGACGAGGTTCACGCGCACGCCTGACTCACCGAGGTCTCGGGCCAGGTAGCGCGACACGGACTCGAGAGCGGCCTTGGCCACGCCCATCCAGTCGTACACCGGCCACGCCACGCTGCCGTCGAAGTCCATGCCCACGAGCGAACCGCCGTCGTTGTTGCTCATGAGCGGCAGCAGCGCCTCGGCGAGGGCCTTGAAGGAGAACGCGCTGGTCTGAAACGCGACCGAGGCCGACTCCGCCGGGGCGCTCATGAAATTGCCGCCCAGCGCATCGCCCGGGGCGAAGGCGATGGCGTGCAGCGCGCCGTCGAGGCCGCCCCACAGCGCGTCGAGGTCGGTCGCCAGGGCGGCGAAGTCGTCGGGGTTGTTCACGTCGAGCTCGAGCACGTCGGGCGGCGAGGGCAGGCGAGCTGCCGCCCTCTCGGTCATGCGCCGCGTGCGCCCGAAGCCGGTGAGCGCGATCTCCGCGCCCTCCTGCTGCGCGCGCTCGGCCACGGCATAGGCGATCGAGCCCTTGGTCAGGACGCCCGTGATCAGGAAGCGCTTGCCCTCGAGGAGCACTAGATCAGCACGGGCTCGGCGCGCCACACGACCTCGACGGACACGCGCATCACCGTCTTGCCGTGCTGGTTGAGCACCTTCCAGCGGCACTCCACCAGGCCGTGCTCGTCGTCGAGCTCCCGGGTCTTGACGACCTGGCCCTCCACGTGCACGCTGTCGCCGATCTTGACCGGCGCCTTGAACACCGCGTCGCCGACCTTGCGCAGCGCAACCACTCGATCGGGGTCGAAGGGCACCAGGCCGGCGGCGCAGGAGAGCACCAGCAACCCGTGGGCGATCTGCTCGCCAAAGCGGCTCGTCTCGGCCCAGCCGGCGTCGGTGTGCTGGGGGTGCTCGTCGCCGGTCAGGGCCGCGAAGCCCATGATGTCGGCCTCGCTGATGGTGCGGGCCGGGGTGGTGAAGCGCTCGCCGACCTCGAGCTGGTCGAAGCTCTTCTCGAAGGTGCTCACGCCGACGCCTTCTGGCCGCGCAGGCGCAGCCGGCCGCGCAGCGTGCGCAGGAACTCGATGGCCGCCCGGCGGTGGCCCTCCTCCGAGGGATGGAAGCCGTCGTCGGCGTAGGTGTCGCGATCGGTGGCCGCGGGGTGGTCGAAGGAGTCGAGCAGCGTCACGTCGTGGCGCTCGGCCACCGTTCGGCACGCCTCGTTGAAGAGCTTCATCCCCTCCTCCACGCGGGCGCGCGAGCGCGGGCGCAGGTCGAGGAACTGGGAGATGTCGGGATAGGTGCACGTCATGATCTCCGCCTGGGGAGCCTCGCGGCGCAACCGGTCGAACATGCGCGAGAGCCGCTGCGCGTACTCGGTGGGATCGGGGCGCGTGGACAGCAGCACGTCGTTGGCACCGCACACGAGCGTGACCAGGTCGGGCTTCAGCTCGATCGCGCGGTTCACCTGATCGCGCTCCACGTCCTCCGACGTCGCACCGATCCAGGCCAGGTTCTCGTAGCGGGTGTTGGGCCCGAGCGCCTTCGCCACCTCGTCGGCCCAGCGCGGCGCGTCGTCCGATACTCCGGCCGTGAAGCTGTCGCCGAGGGCGGTGTAGGTGGTCCTCCTCGTCATAGGGGGATGTTTCCGCTCCCGTTGCCGCAGTGCCCGGGGCCGGATAGCGCGGCGAGGGCTCCCGCCAGGCGCCGGCGCGTGTCCTGCGGCTCGACCAGCTCGTCGATGAAGCCCGTCTCGGCCGCGACGCGCGCCGACACGTGCTCGTCGGCGTATTCGTCGGCCAGCCGGTCGCGCTCGGCCTCGAAGTCGTCCGCCTCGGCGAGGGCGCGGCGATGCACCACGCCCACCGCCTGCTTGGGCCCCATGATGCCGATCTCGGCATCGGGCCAGGCCAGCGAGAGGTCGGCGCCCAGGTCCTTGGAGTTCATGCAGATGTACGCGCCGCCGTATGCCTTGCGCAGCACCACGGTCATCTTGGGCACCACGGCTTCGGAGAAGGCATGCAGCAGCTTGGCGCCATGGCGAATCACGCCCAGGCCCTCCTGCTTGGTGCCGGGCAGGAAGCCCGGAGTGTCGACCAGCACCACCAGCGGCACCCCGAAGGAGTTGCAGGTGCGCACGAACTTCGCCGCCTTCTGCGCCGCCTCGGAGTCGATCACACCGCCCAGGTACCAGGGCTGGTTGGCGATCACCCCGACCGGTCGCCCGTCGATGCGCGCGAAGGCCGTGACCATGTTGCGCGCCCACCTCGGCGAGACCTCGAGCAGGTCGCCGCCGTCAGACAGGGCGGCGATCACGCCGCGCACGTCGTAGACCTGGCGCTGCGCCGCGGGCACGATCGTGTCGGGCGCGGTGCCCGGCACCTCGGCCGGCCCCGCGTGCGGCGGGGTGTCGCCCGAGCGCTGAGGCAAGAAGGCCAGCAGCTCGCGCACCAGGTTGACCGCGTGCAGGTCGTCGTGGGCCTCGAACTGGCAGACCCCGTTCTTGGAGTGGACGCGCGTGCCGCCCAGGCCGTCGGAGTCGATTTCCTCGCCCATCACTTCCTGAACAACGCCCGGGCCGGTCAAAAACATCGCCGAGCCCTCGGTCATGATCACGAAGTCGGTGAGCGCCGGGGAGTAGGAGCCGCCGCCGGCGGACACGCCGCTGATCACGGAGATCTGCGGGACCTTGCCCGACAGGCGCACGTTCTGGCGGAAGATCCGCCCGTAGCCGCCCAGGGCCGCGATGCCGTCGTCCATGCGCGCGCCGCCCGAGGCGATGAAGCCCACCACCGGGGCACCGGCGCGCTCGGCCATCTCCATCACGCGGATGATGGTGTCGGCGTGGGCCTCGCCCAGCGCGCCGCCCACGAAGGACTGGTCCTGCGCGTACGCGTAGACCGGGCGGCCGGCCACCGTGCCGGCGGCGCCCACCACGCCGTCACCCGGCTGGACGCGCTTGGCCTCGCGCCGGGGCAGGATGGTGGAGCGGATCACGTGCAGCGAGCCGGGATCGCACAGCGCCTCGAGGCGCCCGAGGGCGTCGAGCGTGCGGGGCTCCTCGGCCCGGTAGACGGTTCTCTCGGCCAATGCGCTCATGTCGCCTCCAAGACGAGCACAGCGTTGTGCCCGCCGAATCCGAATGCGTTCGATATGCCGATGGCCGGCGTGCTGCCATTGGCCAGGGGGCGCGCCTCGTTGGGCACGTAGTCGAGATCGAGGCCGTCCTCGGCCTCCTCGTAGTTCAGGGTGGGCGGCGCGATCCGGTCGCGCAGCGCGAGCAGGGTGGCGATCGACTCGACGGCGCCGGCGGCGCCGAGCAGGTGGCCGATCGCGGACTTGGTCGAGCTCACGGGAGTCACCTTCGCCCGCTCCTCGCCCAGCGCCTTCTTCACCGCGTTGGTCTCGGCGCGGTCGTTGAGCGGCGTGGAGGTGCCGTGGGCGTTCACGTAGACGATGTCCTCCGGGCTCAGGTCCGCGTCGTCGAGGGCGAGCTCGATGGCCTTGGCCGCGCCGCGCCCGCTGGGCTCGGGGGCCGTGAGGTGGTAGGCGTCCGAGGTGGCCGCGTAGCCGCGCAGGACGCCGAGGATGCGGGCGCCGCGCGCCTTGGCCGCCTCCTCCTCCTCCAGCACCAGCACGCCGGCGCCCTCGCCCATCACGAAGCCGTCGCGGTTGAGGTCGAAGGGACGCGAGACGCCGGAGTCCGACAGCGCGTCCATGCGCCCGAACGCCGCGGTGGCCAGCGGCGTGATGGCGGCCTCGCTGCCCCCGGTGACCACGCAGTCGGCGTCGCCGTAGCGGATCAGGCGCTCGGCCATGCCGATGGCGTGCGCGCCCGCCGCGCAGGCGGACACCGTGCCGAAGGACTGGCCGCGCAGGTCGTGCTTCATGGCCACGACGCCACAGGCGGCGTTGGCCATCAGCAGCGGGATGGACAGGGGCGAGATGCGGTCGGCCCCCTGGTCGCGCATGATGATGTGCTGGTGCTCGAGCGTGCCGATCCCGCCGATGCCGGTGCCGATCACGCACGCAGCGCGCTCGGGGTCGCCGGGGGGGCCGTCGTCCCAGCCCGCGTCCTCGAGCGCCTCCTTGGCGGCGGCGAGCGCGAACTGGGTGTAGCGGTCCGAGCGGCGCACCTCCTTGGTGGAGAGGTGGTCCTTGGGCTCGAACTCGCTCGCACGGCCGTAGCCGTCCTCGATCCCGGACTGGCCCGCGGTCCAGCGCTCGTGCAGCGTGCGGGCGCCCACGCCGAGGGGCGTGACGGCGCCGACGCCGGTGATGACGACGGTCCGCGTCATCCGAGCTTCGACATCACCAAGTCGACGGCCTGACGGACGGTGGTAATGCCCTCCATGTCCTCGCCCTTGAGCTGCACGCCGTAATCGTCCTCGACGATCTGGGCCAGCTCGACGAGGTCGAGGGAGTCGACGTCCAGGGCCTCGAACTCGGCGTCGGGCCCGATCTGATCGGGCTCAGCGCCGAACTCCTCGAGGGCCTGGAACACCCTCTGCTCGATCTCTTCGCGGGTTGCGGTTGCTGCCATGTCGGTTCTCCTTGGTTCTCGTTTTCGGGTCTAGGCGGTGAGGCCACCGTCGACGGTCAGGCACACGCCCGTGACGTATCCCGCCTCGCCGGAGGCCAGGAAGCGCACGCACGCGGCCACCTCGTCCGGTGTGCCGGCTCGCTTGGCGGGAACGTGCTGAAGCAGGTTGTCCCCGATTCCTTCGGTCATGTCGGTCTCGATCAGGCCCGGAGCCACGGCGTTGACTGTCACCCCGCGGCGGGCCACCTCGGCGGCCACCGTCTTGGTCATGGCCACCAGCCCCGCCTTGGAGGCGGCGTAGTTGGCCTGGCCGGGGTTGGCGCGCTCGGCGCCCACGATCGAGGCGATGTTGACCACGCGCCCGTAGCGGTTGCGGATCATCGGCCGCAGGGCGCGGCGGGTGAGCCGGAAGGCGGCCGACAGGTTGGTGTCGATCACCTTGTCCCAGTCGTCGTTGTCGATCTGCGGCGAGAGGCCGTCGGCGCGCATGCCCGCGTTGTTCACGAGCACGAGCACAGGCCCGAACTCCTCCTCGAGCGTCTTGAAGATGGTGTCGGCGGCCTCGGGGTCGCCGATGTCGGCCTGGAGGGCGAGCGCCCGGCCGCCGGCGTCGGTGATCTCCTTCACCACGGCCTCGGCCGCCTCGGACTCGCGGCGGTAGTTCACGCCCACGGGCCAGCCCTCGGCCGCCAGCGTCTTGGCGATGGCGGCCCCGATGCCGCGCGATCCTCCGGTGACGAGGGCGCAGCCGTCGGGGCGTCCGTTGGATCCGGCGTCTACCGGCCCCACTGGATCACCCCCGCGCCCCAGATGAAGCCCGCGCCGAAGGCGGCGAGCACCACGTTCATTCCCGGCTCGAGCATCCCGCGCTCCTGCGCGTCGGCCAGGGCGATCGGCAGCGTGGCGGAAGAGGTGTTGCCGTAACGGTCGATGCAGTCGATCACGCGCTCGGTCTCGACTCCGAGCTTCTCGCCCACCGCCGCCAGGATCCTGGCGTTGGCCTGGTGGTAGACGAAGAGGCCGATGTCGTCGAGCTCCAGGCCGGCGAGCTCCACGGCGTCCAGCGTCGACTCGGAGAGTCGGTGGACGGCGGCCTTGAAGGTGTCGTGGCCCTGCATGTGGATGATCTGCTCTTCGTGGCTGGCCCAGATGGCGCGCGCGCCGAGCCCGTCGGCCTTGAGGGTGATGGGGCCGACACGCCCGGCCCCACCGTTGGCGGCGGTCACCAGCGTGGCGCCCGCGCCGTCGGCGAACAGCGCCGCGGTGCCGCGGTCGGCCTTGTCGACGAAACGGCTCATCACGTCGGCGCCGATCACCAGCACGTTCTCGCAACGGCCGCACTCGATCTGCGCGGTGGCCAGCGACAGGGCGGACAGGTATCCGGTGCAGGCCGCGCCCACGTCCATCGCGCCGGCGCCGTGCGCGCCGAGCTCGTGGGCCACGAGCGGCGCGGCGTTGGGCGTGAGCTCGTCGGGGGCGAGGCAGGCCACCAGCACCATGTCGACCTCGTCGGGGCGAATCCCGGCGTCGTCCAGCGCTGCGCGCCCGGCCGCGACCGCGAGGTCGCTGAGGCGCTCGCCCTGGCTTACGTGACGGCGCTCGCGGACACCGGTGCGGTGGACGATCCACTGCTCGGTCACTCCGGCTCCCTCGGCCACCGTGGCGTTGCTGACCACGTTGTCGGGAACGGCCATCGCCACGGACGCCAGGGCGGCCGCGCGCGGTAGACGACCTCCCCAGGACGGCCGGGTCGCCTTTGCCGCCGCTAAGGGGTCGGGCGCGGCGGCGTCGCGCACGACCGCCCTCGCGCCCGGGACGGCAGCCGACTCCGCCGGCGCGCCATCATCCGTGACAGCTGAGCTTCCGTGCCCTTCAGAAACTACCCGGTTGCCGAGCCCGCTACGCACGAGCGGCCTCCAGGGGCGCCTCGGCCTCGACGCCATCCAGCGTCTTTCGCGCCAGGCCGCTGAGCACCCGTCCGGGTCCTGTCTCCACAAAGTGAGTGGCGTCGCGCGCCTGCAGGGCGCGCAGAACGTCGGTGAAGCGCACCGGCCGCGTGATGGCCTCGACCAGCCTTGCGCGCACGTCATCGAAGGGCTCCGCGGTGACGCACGACATCACGGGAACACTGGGCTCGGTCACGGAAACCTGCTCTACGAGCGCACGGAAGGGCTCGACCGCAGGTTCCATGAGCGGCGAGTGGAAGGCCCCTGCGACGGGGAGCCGCTTGGACCGCACCCTGCGCTCGCTCAGCAGGCGCTCGGCCTCGTCGAGGGCCGCGGTGGCTCCGGAGAGCACGAGCTGGTCCGGAGCGTTGTCGTTGGCCAGGGCGAGGCCCGTATCCGCGGCCACCTCCACCACCGGTGCACGTTCGCGTGCACGGACGGCCAGCATGCCGCCGTCGCCGGTTTCGTCGGCCGCTTCCTGCATGAGCCGCCCGCGGGCCGCCACCAGGCGCAGGCCGTCCTCGGCCTCCAGAGCGCCGGCGGCCACGAGAGCGGAGATCTCGCCGAGCGAGTGCCCGGCCATCAGTGCCGGGTCGTAGCGGTCCCGGAGCACCTCATAGCCGGCCAGCGCCGCGCAGAAGATGGCGGGCTGAGCCCAGCGGGTGCCCTCGTCGGCGCGCTCGAACACGTCGTCGGAGACCTCCGAGCAGGCGAGCTCGAGCAAATCGGGGCGATGAGCCTCGACCTGCTCTCGCATGTCGGCGGTCTGACTTCCCTGACCGGGAAAGAGCATGGCGGTAACGGGGGCCACACTTAGAAGTTGTCCGAAGTGGCCGGGTGGTTACCAGCGCCTTGCTCAGCTACCCCCCGTCCGGGGGGGTCTGCGCCGTGCTCGCGCCCCGGACCCCGATGATTCTGGCCGGTGGGCTTTAGCTCGTCAGGCCGAGTCGCTCCGCCCGCTGCACCGCCTCCGCGCGGTTGCGCACGTTGAGCTTTCGGTAGAGGGCGCTCGTGTGCTCCTTCACGGTGTGCGGGGAGAGGTACAGCCGCTCGGCGATCTCCTTGTTGGTGGCGCCGGAGGCCATCAGCGAGAGCACCTCGCGCTCGCGCTCGGACAGGGGCGACGCGGGCTGCTCGGCCCGGGGCGCGAACACCGTCATGCCCTTGCCCACCATGCGCACCGCCCGGGCCACGTCGTGCGCGGCCCAGTCCTTGGACACGAAGCCCGAGGCCCCGGCCGCCCGCGCCGCCTGGGGAGAGATCCAGCCCGCCCCGGAGATCAGCAGCACCCGGGTGCGCGGCGACTCGCGCCGCATCGCCTCGCACAGTTCGGCCCCCGATTCCTCCCCCAGAAAAAGGTCGACCAGCGCCACGTGTGGCTCGTAGCGGCGGGCCAGGTCGAGAGCCTCCTCCTGGCTCGAGGCCGTCAGGCAGCGCTCCACCCAGGTCTGCTCGGTCAGAAGCAGGCGAAAGCCCCAGTGGACGACGTCGTGGTCGTCCACGACCAGCACACGCAGGCCGCGATCCGGGCTCACGCCTCCGGCTCCTCCTCCACGGGCACCACCAGCCGCACCCGCCAGTCCGATCCTTCGGGGCCGAACTCCACCAGCGCACCTCGCTGGAGCGCCTCCACGGCGGCCAGCCGCAGCCCCATCCCCGCTCCGGTGCCACGGGCGCGCGGGCGTGCGCCGTCGTTTCTCACCTCGAGCACGAAGGTGCCGTCCGCGCGATCCACCCGCACGCGCACGCTGGAGGGGTCGGCGTGCTTGTCCGCATTGCGCAGCGCCTCGGCGAGCACCGACTGGGCCAGGGCCTCGACGTCGGGCGGCACGTCCACTCCCTCGTTCCAGCTCAGCTCCAGCGGCAGGTCCTTGTAGTGGCGCCCGAGCCGGTCGAGCTCCTCGCGCAACGTGGCGCCGGTGTCGATGCTGGGCAGCGACAGCGGCCGGGCCAGGGCGTCGCGCAGATCGTGCAACGCCGCTTGCATCTCGTCGGCGCATCGCTGGCGCACCTCCTCGCTCAGCGTGCCCTCGGACCCCAGCACCAGCGACACCCCGAAGAGACGCTGCACCACGCGCTCGTGGATCTCGCGGGCCAGGTCGATGCGCGCCTGCAGCAGGCGCGCGCGGCCCTGCTGCCCGGTGGCGATGCGCACGCTCGCCGCCAGGGCGGCGGTCTTGCCGAGGGTCCACATGGCGTGGCGCTCCTCGTCGGTCAGCTCGAAGTGCCCGCCCCCGCGGTCGGCGAAGATCACCCCGAGCCAGCGCCCACCGGCGGACACCGGGGTGCAGGTGAGCGTGTGGACTCCGGTGAAGGTCGCGTAGCGCGCGGGGATCCAGCGCGCGAGATCGCCGCTCGCCTCGACCACCCGGTCCTCGGAGAGCGCGACCTGGGCGATCGGCGTCTCCTCGAGCGTGCCGTAGATGTTCTCCAGCAGGCTCGCCTCGATGCGGTGGCTGCCCACCGGCACCACGAGCTGGCGGGCCTCGTCGTAGAGCAGCAGGCCCGCACGCTCCATGCCGGCCAGGTTGCACAGCGCGGCGCAGAGGCTCTCGTAGAAGCCGGGCCCGCCGGAGCCGGGATCGCGGTCGAGCTCGCGCAGGAGCTCGACGATCACGTCGAGCGCGTCGGTGCGCGCGGGAGGCGCCATGGGCCCTTTCTACCGGCTCAGGCGGGTTGAAGCGACAGCCGCAGCGCCTGCTCGGCGGTCAGGGACAGCGTGCGCGTGTAGCCGCACGCGCGGCAGTGGCAGATCGCCTCGGCGTCGAAGTCGCCGATCATGAGCACGGGGTCGACGTCGCCCGAGAGGCACGCGCGGCACGCCAGGGCGGCGGCCACCAGGAGCGGGTCGTCGTCGCCGCGAAAGATGGCGAGCTCGCGCATTGCGCTTAACGTTCCCACCCTCGCCGCAGCGCTCAAGCATCAGCGCCAAGAAACCCCCGCGTGGGGGGTCACGCGCTGTTCGCTCACCGCGTCGAGGAAGCCGGCCAGCTCGCGACCGTCGGGCAGCCGCAGCCCCGGGTTGAGCTCCAGCAGCGGCTCGAGCACGAACCGTCGGGTGGTGACCTCGGGGTGCGGGAGCGTCAGGCGCTCGGACGCGTGCTCGAGGCCGCCGAGCAGGAGCACGTCCACGTCGATGGGCCGCGGCCCGTGGCGCACCGCCGCCGTAGCGCGGCCCAGCTCGCGCTCGATCGCCTTGCCGGCTCCGAGCAGCTCCTCGGGGTTCAGCGCGGTACCGATCTCCACGCAGGCGTTGAGGAAGTCGGGCTGGTCGGTCACCTCGCCCTGGGGCGCCGTTTCGTACACCCGCGAGGAAGCGATCACCTCGACCCCTCGTCCGGCCAGCGCCGCGCGCGCGGCGCGCAGGTTGGCGAGACGATCCCCCTCGTTGGAGCCCAGCCCCAGGTAGCCCTTCAGACTTCCTTCCATACCTCGACCGACACCTCGTCGACCGGAAGGGCTATCGGCGGCTCGGGCTTGGCGGCCTTTACGCGCACGGACTCCGCGCCGAAGCGGTCGATCATCCGGTCGGCTATCGCGGCGCACAGGCGCTCGAGCGTCTTGTAGGAGCGCTCCTGGGCGGCGAGGGCCACCTGCTCGCACACCTTGCCGTAGTCGACCGTGTCCTCGACCCGGTCGGTCACCGTGGCGTCGCATTCGTCGAGCTCGAACACCACGTCGAACACCAGGCGCTGGCCGAGCTCGCGCTCGGCGGCGGACACGCCGTGGCGGGTGTAGAGGGACAGCCCGCTGATCTCGATGGTCACCGCGGGTGCGGCGGCCTGACGGTCGTCATCGAGGGGGTCCTCGTCGAGGTCGTCCTCGAAATCGTCCTCGGGCTCGGGCTCCCAGGTGGTCATGGCGCGACCGTAGCACCGGCGACCGTCAGGGCATCGGCCACCGGAGCCACATCGTGCACGCGGAATATCCGGGCGCCGCGCTCCAGGGCGAGCACGTTCGTGGCGATGGTGCCGGGCAGGCGCTCGCCCTCCGCGCGGCCGCCCGCCAGCTCGCCCAGGAATCGCTTGCGCGACGTGCCCACCACCACGGGCCGCCCGATGGCCACGATCTCGTCGAGGCGCCGCAGCAGCTCCAGGTTGTGCGCGACCGTCTTGCCGAACCCGATGCCCGGGTCGAGCCACACGCGCTGCTCGGGCACCCCCTCGGCCACGGCGAAGGCCAGGCGCGCTTCCAGGAACGATTTCACGTCGCTCACCACGTCGTCGTAGCTGGGGTCCTCCTGCATGGTTCGCGGCTCGCCCAGCATGTGCATGAGACAACAGCCCACGCCGGCGCCGGCCACCAGGGCGGCCATCTCGGGAGCAAAGCGAAAGGCGGAGACATCGTTCACGATCGCCGCCCCGGCCTCGATCGCCGCTCGTGCGACCTCGAGCTTGGTGGTGTCGATCGAGACCCGATGGCCGTCGGCGGCGAGCGCGGTCACCACGGGTAGTACCCGGCGCAGCTCCTCCTCGGACGTGACCGGATCGGCTCCGGGCCGGGTGGATTCGCCGCCCACGTCGAGGACGCCCGCCCCCTCAACGGCGAGCCGCCGGCCGTGCTCGATCGCTGCGCCGGCCTCGACAAACCGGCCGCCGTCGGAGAACGAGTCGGGCGTGACGTTGACGATGCCCATCAGCTCGAACGAGGCCATACACGGAAGTATCGGGAACCTCTGCGCCGCGCAGGTCGTATAGGGGGCATGAGAGCCACCCTGCTTGCCCTTCTCGTCCTGGCCATCGCGCCCGCCGGCGCATCCGCGGGAGGCTTCGCCACCGTCGGCTTGAGCTCGACGCCGGACGGCATCGCACCCGGCGAGCCATGGGTCGTCGACCTGACGATCCTGCAGCACGGGCAGAGCGATGCGCCGCTGGCCGGGGTCAAGCCCAGCGTCACCGTGAGCTCGGGCGGCGAGCGCCGGACCTTCCCCGCCACTCCCACCGGGCGGACCGGTGTCTACCGGGCGCGGGTGGTGTTCCCGTCGGCCGGCACCTGGACCTACCGGGTCAACGACGGCTTCGGCCATCCGAGTGGCGTCGCGCACGACTACCCGCCCGTGCGGATCGGCGGCGGCGTTGCGCCCGCCGCCGGGGGGTCGGGGCCCGACGTCGGGCTCGCCCTGTTCATCGCCGGCCTCGCCGGCCTCGGCGTTGGGATGGCCGCGTGGCTTCTGAGACGGCCTCGCGGCGCGGGCCGGCCCGCCGAGGCCTGATGACCCGGCTGCCCCTGATGGCAGCGGCGCTGGCGGCGGTGGTCGCGTTCGGTGCGGTGATGCTGCTGTCGGGCGGCGGGCGCGACCAGCCGGTGCGGGCGGCCGGCGCAAGCCCGGGGCTGGAGGTCTTCAACCGCATGGGCTGTGGCAGCTGCCACCGGCTGGCGGCGGCGCGGGCCGAGGGCCCGATCGGGCCGAGCCTCGACGAGACCCTGGAGAGCCACACCGCCGAATCGCTGAGGGCGAAGATCGTGTCGCCGGGCGAGATGAGCCTGATGCCGCAGGACTTCGGGCAGCGCATGAGCGACGACGACCTCGACGCGCTCGTGGGCTTTCTGCTGGCGTCCCGGCGCTGAGGGGCGGCATACACTCGCGCGGTGTTCGACGCGATCGTGTTCGACAACGACGGGCTGCTGCTGGATACCGAGGAGGCGTGGACCCGCGCGCAGGTGACGCTGTTCGAGCGCTACGGGAGGTCGTTCGGTGAGGACCACAAGCGCTCGCTGCTCGGTACCTCGGCCACCACCGCGGCGGCCAAGCTCGAACGGATGGTGGATCAGCGCGGCCGGGGTCTCGAGCTGGTGGCCGAGTGCCACGAGCTGGTGATGGAGGAGGCGCTGGCCGGCGTTCCGCCGCGCCCGGGCGCGCTCGAGCTGCTGGCGGCGCTGCGGGAGGCCGGGCGGCCGGTGGGCCTTGCCTCCAATTCCTCCCGTGAGTTCGTCGAGCGCGTGCTGTCGGTGGCCGGCCTGCTCAACGGCCACTTCGACCTGATCGTGACCGCGGACGAGGTCGAGCATCCCAAGCCCGCTCCCGACCTCTACCTGGCGGCGTGCGCCGGACTGGGCGCCGCGCCGGAGCGCGCGGCGGCGCTCGAGGACTCTCAGACCGGAGTCACGTCCGCCCGCACCGCGGGCCTGTTCGTGGTGGCGGTTCCCTACTTCCCGGAGATGACCATCGAGGGAGCCTCGCTGCGGACCGATTCGCTGGCCGACCCGCGGGTCGCCGAGGCGCTGCTAGGGCGCTAGCCGCGCCCAGCCCCGCCCGGGCTCGAAGCGCCAGGTCTCGCGCGGTCCCACCAGGCGCGGGTCGCGCCGCTCGGGCGCCTGGCCGAGCTCGTGGGCCACGCGGGTCACCTCGAGCGCGGCGCCGTCGATCTCCAGGTCGAGCAGGGTGGCCTCGAAGGGCGGCTCGATCGAGGCGCCCAGGCTGAGCTGGAGCAGAGCGCCCTCGGCGATGCTGTCGCGCACGTGGAGGTGGCCGCATGCCACCACGGTCGGGGCCGCTCGGGCCAGCAGGGGCGCGGCCACTGCGGCGCGGTCGGCCAGGTCCCCGGCGTAGGGCAGCTCCCGGGCTCTCACCGCCGCGGCCCGCGACAGCACGGGAAAGTGGCTCGCCAGGAGCACCGCCTCGTCGCCCCATGTCCGCAGCGCGGGCGGCCGCGCCGACACCCACCGGCGCTTGGCCGGGCGCAGGACCCGCAGGCCGGCCACGCGAACCGGCCCGTGGCGAACCGCTCGCCATCCGGGCAGCGTGAGCGACTCCGGCCCGGCGGCGGCCAGCCGATCGGTGGGCCGTGTCCCGTCGTGGTTGCCCCCCACGGCCAGCGCCGGAGCGGGGAGCTCGCGCGCGCGGAGCATGCGCCGGAGGCTGGGAAGGTCGCCGTCGTGAGCCAGATCGCCGAGCAACAGCACGCGGTCGACGGCCTCGCTCGCGAACAGCTCGAGGGCGCGCGTGCGCCGCTCCTCCACGCCGGCGAAGTCGTAGGGGTTGTGCCAGGCCGCCCGCCGGGTCACGTCCTGGACGGCGTGGAGATCGGTCACTACGCCGAAGCGCACGATCACGGAGAGGCGGCGGGCGCCGGCGGCCAGCCGAGCTCGGCCTGAACGCGCTTGGGCAGCCCGGCCACCACGAGGTCGTAGGAGTCCTCGACCATGTCGAGCACGAAGCGATCGTCGAGCGAACCGTCGATCTCGATCGTGTTCCAATGCCGCTTGTTGAGGTGGTAGCCGGGCACGACCGCGGCGTGGCCGGCCCGCAGCTGCTCGGCGATCTCCGGCTCGCATTTGAGGCTCACGTTGAGCGGCCGGGCCCGCAGCGGGCTGAGCGCGAACACCTTGCTCCGGACCTTGAACACGGACGTCTGCGGGTTGAAGGGAAACTCCTCGACCGCGCCCGGCAGATCGAGGCAGAAGCGTCGCAGTCGGGCCGGGGTGAGCATCGGCGGATCGTAAGCTCTCGGCGGCTCCCAGGACCAGTTTCGGACCTTCGCTAGCTTGACCTGGGTGCTTGCTCGCCTAGTCGCGCTGTGCGCGCTCACGCTCACCGCCCTGCCCATATCGGCCGCGGCCGCCCAGAGCACGAATCCGCTCGAGGGCATGCGGTTCTACGTCGACCAGGAGTCGCCCGCATGGCTTCAGTGGCAGGCCTATCAGCGCTCGGGCCAGGCCGGCAAGGCGGACCTGATCTGGAAGATCGCCCGCGAGCCCCGCGCGCTCTGGCTCGGGACGTTCACGCGCCCCAACTTCGCCGTCAAGGTGAGGCGGCTGATCGACCCCGCCCGCCAGCGGGGCGAGGTTCCCATCTTCACCGTCCTGCGCGCGGAGGCGACCCAGTGCGGGCCGGGCTACACCGGCGGCGGTCCGGCGGAGGACGCACGCACGCGGGCCTGGTACGACGACCTCGCTCGGGTGATCGGCAACGACCGCGTGGTGATCGCGTTCGAGCCCGATTCGCTCGGCACCATCGACTGCCTGGCGCCGAGCCGCCGTGACGACCGCCTGAGGCTGCTCAGGTACGGGGTGAACGCGCTTTCGCGGCTGCCCAACGCGATCGTCTACCTGGAGGCGGGAGCCTCGGACTGGGAGCCCGCCCGGCGGACCGCCAAGCAGCTGCGCGCGATCGGCATCGCGAAGGTACGCGGCTTCATGCTCAACGTCACCCACTACGACTGGACGAGGGCAAACATCCGCCACGGGCTCGACCTGTCCCGCCGCGTGGGCGGCAAGCCGTTCGTGATCAACACCTCCCAAAACGGCCGCGGACCCGTCTTCTATCGGTCCGGTTACCGGCGGATCAACGTCTGGTGCAACCCCGGCAAACGCGGGCTCGGGCCCCCGCCGACCACCGATACCTCCCACCCTCTGGTCGACGCCTACCTGTGGCTCAACCGCCCCGGCTACGGCCAGTCCTGCGCCGGTCAGCAGATCGCCTGGCGGCCCCCACGCGCGCTCGCCTACGCGCGCCTGGCGACGACGTGGGAGAGGCCGCCGGCGGGAACCCGCTACGGCCACCAGAAGCGGTTCCCGCTCAGCGCGTTCGGGATCCCGCGCTAGGCGTCAGCCCTCGGCCGCCTCCGGCTCCTGCGGGGGTGGCGACACGGGACGCAGCAGCAGGGCGCCGAGCGCTCCGATCACGGCAAACGCCGCCGCCACCAGGAATCCGGCGTGGTAGCCGCCGGTGAGCGCGTCGACCACGGCGTCGCCGGCATCCCGGAGGCTGCTGGTGCGCGAGTCGGCGACGCTGACCAGCACCGCGAGGCCGAGCGCTCCGCCCATCATGAACGCGGTGTTCACGATTCCCGACGCGAGGCCGCTCTCTTCCGGAGCGACGTCGCCCATCGCGGCGAGCAGGAGCGGGTTGAAGGTGATGCCGCCGCCGATGCCCATGACGATCATGCCGGGCAGCACGTCGACGGCGAAGTTGCCGTCGACGGGTATGCGCGCGAACCACAGGAGGCCGAGGGCAAAGCACGAGAGGCCGAACACGATTGGCACCTTCACGCCGAAGCGCATGACCAGGCGGTCGGACAGCGCGATCGAGCCGGCGGCCATGATGAGCGTCGAGGGCAGATACGCGAGGCCGACCTCCAGCGGGCTGTAGCCGAGCACCAGCTGCAGGTACAGCGCGGACAGGAAGAACCATCCGAACATCGAGGCGGCCAGCAGGACGCCCACGATGTTCGCCACCCGGATGTTCCGCAGCCGGAACAGGCCGAGCGGCATCAGCGGCGACCCGACGCGCGACTCGATCACCAGGAAGCCGACGAGCAGTGCCGCCGCGGCCGCGAGCAGGCCCAGGGTCTCGGCCGAAGTCCAGCCGTTGTCGTTGCCGTTGATCACCGCGTAGGTGCCGAGCATGACCGCGGCGGTGACCGTGATCGCCCCGCCGAGGTCGAGCCGGCGGTCCTCGGCGTCGGGGCGATCGTTGGGCAGCAGCCTGAGGGCCAGCACGAACACCGCGATGCCGACGGGGAGGTTCACCAGGAAGATCCAGTTCCACGTGAGCAGGTCGGTGAGGACGCCGCCCAGCAGCACACCGGCCGTGGCCCCTCCGGAGAGGACGAAGCTGAAGATGCCCATCGCCTTGGCCCGGTCGGCGGGCTCGGTGAAGATGGTCATGATCAGCGAAAGGGCGACCACCGAGACGATGGCGCCGCCGAAACCCTGCACGGCGCGGGCAACCACCAGGAACTCCTGCGAGCCGGCCAGACCGCAGGCGAGCGATGTGAGGGTGAAGAGCGCCAGGCCGATGAGGAGCAGCCTCCGGCGCCCGATACAGGTCGCTCAGGCGCCCGCCGAGCAGCAGGAAGCCGCCGAAGGTGAGCAGGTAGGCGTTGACCACCCAGGCGAGCGAAGCGTCGGAGAACCCGAGGTCGGCCTGGATGGAGGGCAGGGCGACGTTGACGATCGTGGAGTCGAGCACGATCAGCACGTCGCCCAGGCAGAGCACGTAGAGCGCCAGCCAGCGCGTGCGGTCGTTCAGGCTGTCGGGGCTCGTGCGGGCCCGGCGGCCGCTTTCGGTGGTGGTCATGTTCGGGTCCTGTCGGCTCGAATTCGCAAGGCGCTCAAATTACAGCTCGCGTTCGACGTCGTCCACCAGCTGGAGGTGAAGGTCGAGCAGGCCACGCATGAAGCCGGTGACGATCAGGAGATACTTGGCGCGGTGCGGCAGCGCCCTCGCCGCCGCCTCGCTCTCAGCAACCCTCGAGGAGAGGTCCGCGATGTCCTCCCGCAGCGTCGCGATGCTCTCGCGGGTGGCGGCCTCGCCCACGAGATCGGCGATCAGCAGGCGCAGCAGCGCCTCGCTCTTGATCGGCGTGAACCGGACGGGAGTCCGGGCCCACTCGCGTAACGCCTCGAGGCCCTTGTCGGTGAGCGTGTACACGGTGCGCTCGCGGGTCTTGCCCGGCTCCTTTCGCGCCTCCAGGTAGCCGAGCCGGGCCAATCGCTTGGGCTCGGCGTAGTACTGGCTCTCGCCCGCCCAGTCGAGAACCCGTCCACGACGGACCATGGCCCTGAGGTCGTGGGGCCCCGCGCCGGTGCTTCCCACCAGACCGAGGATCTCGTAGGAGAAGAGGCTCAGCTCATCGTGCGCCATAACTCTGGAACATAGTGTATAACTCTGGTTCATAGTTAACCCACGGAAGGAGTCGTCGATGATCTTGGTCACCGGAGCAACGGGGCACGCGGGCGCGGAGGTGGTGCGAGCGCTGCTGGAGAGGGGACAGCCCGTCCGGGCCTTCGTGCGCGATCCGATCAAGGCCGAGGGCCTCTTCGGCGACTCAGCCGAGCTGGCGCCGGGCGACTTCGCGAAGCCCGACACGCTGCGCGCCGCCTTGGATGGAGTGGAGACGCTGTTCCTGTCCGGCGCCGACGATCCACGCCGCGTCGCGTGGGAGATGGACGCGATCGACATGGCCGCCGCCACCGGCGTCCGCCGCATCGTCAAGCTCTCCTCGATCGTGGCCCAGCCGGGAGCGCCGGTCGCCTTCTGGAGCTGGCACGGCCAAATCGAGCAGCACCTGAGGGCCTCGGGGGTCGCCACCACGATCCTCCGGGCCAACGCGTTCATGTCGAACGTGCTCGCCGGCGCCGATCAGGTCGCACACGAGGGCCGCCTGTTCGCACCGGCGGGCGAGGCTCGGATCGCGATGATCGATCCCCGCGACGTAGGGGCGGCGGCAGCGGCGGTGCTCACCAGCCCCGGCCACGACGGCAAGACCCACGTGCTCACCGGGCCCGAGGCGATCACCTACGAGCGGGCGGCGGCCGAGCTCGCCGCGGCGACCGGCCGCGAGGTCGAGTTCATCCACGTTCCCGACGAGGGCGCGAAGCAGGCGATGACCGAAGGAGGCCTTCCCGAGTTCGTCGCCGAGCAGATCGTCCAGGTGTTCGTGATGCTGCGCCAGGGCGTGGGCCGGCAGGTCACGCCGACGGTGGAGGAGCTCACCGGCAGCCCGGCGCGCGACTTCGCCTCGTTCGCGCACGACCACGCCCACCTGTTCGCGCCGGCCGCGGTGGGGGCGGGCCGATGACCGTGACCGACAGCTCGACGCTCGAAGCCAACACGGCCCTGATCCGCCGGATCTTCGAGGAGGTGATCCCGGGCGGGGACCCCGCGGCGATGCGCGGCCTGGTGGCCCCGGATTGGGTCGACCACGATCCCCTGCCCGGGCAGCCGCCCGGGCACGGAGGGACCCGAGTACGTGGTGTCCACGATGCACGGCGCGCATCCCGACCTCGAGTTCACCATCCACGACCTGGTCGCCCAGGGCGATCGCGTCACGATCCGCTGGACGATGCGCGGCACCAACACCGGCCCGATGTTCGGCCGGCCGCCCACCGGGGAGCGCGTCGAGCTGTCGGCGATCGTGATCTTCCGCGTCGCGGACGGCAAGCTCGCCGAGCGCTGGGCGGCGTGGAAGCCGGGATTCGCACCCGGCGCGCCGACCTAAGCGGGACTACGCACATCGACCCGCTTCGTCGTGCTGACCGACGCGGCATGCGCGGCATCGCCGGGAACCCGGGCGCGGAAGGCGGAATCGCGCCCCACTCGCAGCCGCCGGGAGTAGGCGGACTGGGCGCCGTCGCCGCTGAGGCGAGCGGTGGCCACCGTCGTGAACTTCCCGGTCTTGGTGCGCCGCTGGATCTGGACGGTGCGGCCGTCCTGCTGGGGGCGGACCGTGCCGAAAAGCCGGATGCGGCGGCCGGCGCGCGGTGTCGAGTCGCTTAGCTTCAGCGTCACCTTGAGCCCGGGCAGCTCGCCGCCGGGCGGCGGAGCGGGGCCGGGGGCGGGCGGCGGGAATCCGGGTGGGGGCAGCGGCACGCCGGCGGCCACGCGCACGATGCCGGTCATGCCGTCATGCAGCGCGCAGAAGTAGGGGAATGCGCCGGCGGTGGTGAAGGCTCGCTGGCGCGTCCAGGAAGGGTTCGTAGGACCTGGGGGGCTGCGTGAAGCGGCCGTCTTCGAACACCACGTTGTGCTGGCCCTGGGTGTTGGTCCAGATCACCGTGTCGCCGGCCGCGATCGTCAGGTCCTCGGGCGTGAACTCGTTGGAGGTCACGGCGACCGGATAGTCAGCCGCGCCGACGGCGCCGGCACCGAGCGTGCCCAACCCCAGCACCGCAACTGCCGCCGCCACGAGCAGGCGGCCACAGCCGCCGAGCGGCCCGCGAGCCGGCTTGTCGCGCTCATCCATTCGCGCCCTCTGCGGCGCACGCTACCGGGCCGCCAAGACCGGCGCCAGCGACTGGCGGTACCGTAATCGGATGACGTCGGGAATCGCCGGAGCCCACGCAATCGTCTTCGCCGAGGACGCCGAGGCGGCCCGCGAGTTCGTGCGCGACGTGCTCGAGTTGGACGCGGTCGATGCGGGCGAGGGCTGGCTGATCTTCGCGTTGCCGCCGGCCGAGCTTGCCTTTCATCCGGGATCCGGCTGGGGCCTCGACGCCGGAGCGGCACCTCCTCTTCCTGATGTGCCACGACATCAATGGCACCGTCGCGGACCTGGAGGCCAAAGGGGTGGAGTTCGTGGCGCCCGTCACCGACGAGGGGTACGGCCTCGTGACGCGCTTCAAGGTCCCGGGCGCCGGCGAGATGGGTCTCTACGAGCCGCGCCACCCCAGTCCGCTGGAGGACTTCACCCGCAGCCCGGCGGCTAACTACGCCACTCGGCCTCCCAGCGCAGCCACGCGTCGGCTAAGTGGAGAGCGACGATCTGCTCCTCGCGCGTGGGTCTCGCCGGCCATTCGAGCTCCAGGCGCCCCGACCACGGGCCGGGAAACGGCCGTCGCGATGCGGCGTCGCCCGGCTCCGCTCGCGCGAAGCCTCGCCCAGTGCGCCCGGAGACGATCCAGGACGTTGCGTCGGGCTGCAGCCACCTGCGCCAGCCCCGCGCCCGCGGCTGCCCAGGCGCGCTCGCCTCCTCCACCGTCACCTCGGGCACCGTGCTCAGTCGCGCCCCGTCGACCATCGGGCCAGACCGCGAACGCCTCGGCGGCACCGTCAGCACGGCCTTGCACGTCCCCTCGCCGTCGAGCAGTTCCCCGAGCACCCACGGCGCCTCGCCGTCCTTCACGCGGTCGTTGGGATGCGCTCGCCAGCGCGCCACCTCCTCCCAACCGGGGCCGGCGGGAGAGAGGACGGCGTAGGTGGCCGCCAACCCGCGTCGCAGGACGTCGAGGTCGTCGGGATCGCCGTCGAGGGCGGGCGTCTCCGAGAACGCCAGGAGCGGCTCTCCATCCTCACCGAAGAGCACAAGCCCCGGCCGGCGCCAGTTCGGCGGGTCCGCCCAGGCCGCGCGTGCCTCGGCGTTCGGCCAGTAGACGCGCAGCGAGGGC
This sequence comes from uncultured Thermoleophilaceae bacterium, assembly GCA_963746825.1. GTDB lineage: Bacteria > Actinomycetota > Thermoleophilia > Solirubrobacterales > Thermoleophilaceae > JACVRW01. The sequence goes on along the minus strand of CAVVCU010000008.1, from coordinate 259,238 downwards.
GTTCCCAGCGATACCGCGCCCCGCCCATGCGTTTCCGGCACGAAGGAAATGGTTGCCGCCCAAGCCAAGAGCCTGCTCTCTCAGATGGTCGAAGGCCTTGGCTTCATGCCCGGTTTGCTCGCCCGCCACGCCGGAAGCTTGAGCGCGCGGCGTTCGCCCCGGGTGGTACCCCACGCTGGCCGCAGGCGGGCGCGGTCGGCATCCCCGGCCGCAGAGCATGTCAGAGCGAGCCGCTTGCGAGCGAGCGAACGAGCGTCAAGCGAGGCTCTGCGGACGGGCGATGACGGACGCGCCCGCCCGACCGACGGCGAAGAAAGCTAGGTCGTCTCAGGCGACGAAGAGTCGCCGCGCATCTCGGCGGTGCCGCCGGCCAGTCCTGGCCGGGGCAGCGGCTGCGGGGCGCGCTCGGGCCTGCGCTCCGGGGCCTCCGGGGCGGGGGGCGGCGGCGCGGGCAGGGCGCGCTCGTCGGGCCCGAATACCTCGTTCTCGCTCTTGCCCTCGAGCAGCTCCACGAACTGCTCGCGCTCGATGGTCTCGCGGCGAAGCAGGATGTCCGACGTCTTGTCGAGGCGCTCGCGATGCTCCTCCAGGATCCCGCGGGCGGCCTGGTGCGCCTCCTCGACCATGCGCCGGATCTCGTCGTCGATCTCGCGCGCGATCTCGTCGGAGTAGTCGGGCTCGGAGCTGAACTCGCGGCCCAGGAAGGGCTGGCCGTGATCGTGGCCGAAAACGCGCGGGCCGAGCTTCTCGGACATGCCGAAGCGCATGACCATCTGCTTGGCCGTAGCGGTGACCTTCTCGAGGTCGTTCGAGGCGCCGGTGGTGACCTCGCCGAACACGATCTCCTCCGCGGCGCGGCCTCCAAGCGTCATGGCCATCGTGTCGTTGAGCTCCGCGCGCGAGGTGAGGAACTTGTCCTCGGTCGGCAGCGAGATCGTGTAGCCGAGCGCCTGGCCGCGAGAGATCACGGAGATCTTGTGCACCGGATCGGTGTTGTGCAGATAGTGGGCGACCAGGGCGTGGCCCATCTCGTGGAACGCCGTGATGCGGCGCTCCTTCTCGCTCATCACACGGGTCTTCTTCTCCGGACCCGCGATCACGCGCATGATCCCCTCCTCCAGCTGGAGGTGGTCGATCTCGCGCTTTCCCTGGCGGGCGGCCAGCAGTGCGGCCTCGTTGACCAGGTTCTGAAGGTCGGCGCCGGTGAATCCGGGGGTCTGCCCGGCGAGCACGTCGAGGTCGATCGCCTTGGCCAGCGGCTTGCCGCGCGTGTGCACCTCGAGGATCTTCTGGCGGCCCTTGCGGTCGGGGCGGTCGACCACGATCTGGCGGTCGAAGCGGCCCGGGCGCAGCAGCGCGGGATCGAGGATGTCGGGCCGGTTGGTGGCCGCGATGAGGATGATGTTGTCCTTCATCTCGAAGCCGTCCATCTCGACCAACAGCTGGTTGAGAGTCTGCTCGCGCTCGTCGTGACCGCCGCCCAGGCCGGCCCCGCGGTGACGGCCGACGGCGTCGATCTCGTCCATGAAGATGATGCAGGGCGAGTTCTGCTTGGCCTGCTCGAACAGGTCACGCACGCGCGAGGCGCCGACACCCACGAACATCTCGACGAAGTCGGATCCCGAGATGGAGAAGAAGGGCACGCCGGCCTCGCCGGCCACGGCGCGCGCCAGCAGCGTCTTGCCGGTGCCCGGAGGGCCGTAGAGCAGAACGCCCTTGGGAATCCTCGCGCCGAGGGCCTGGAACTTCTTGGGGTTCTCCAGGAACTCCTTGATCTCCTGGAGCTCCTCGACCGCCTCGTCGACGCCGGCCACGTCGCGGAACGTGATCTTGGGCGCGTCGACCGACATTCGCTTGGCGCGCGACTTGCCGAAGGACATGACCTTCGAGCCCCCGCCCTGCATCTGGTTGATGATGAACAGCCAGAACAGCAGGAAGATGACGAAGGGCAGGATGTAGGTCAGCGCGGTGATCCAGCCCGACCCGCCCTTGGCCTTGACGTCGATCGGGATGTCCTCGGCGCGCAGCTGGTTGACCAGGTTCTGCTCGGTGTTGTCCGGATACGCGGTCTGGTACTTGGTCTCCTTGGCACCGTTGAGCTGGACGTCGATCCGGTTGTTCTTGGTGTTGAGCGTGACGTCCTTGACCTTGCCCTCCTCGACCTGCGTGAGGAACTCCGAATAGGTGGGCTCTTCCTGGGGGTTGTCCGGGCTGATCAGCTTCTGTGCGAAGAAGGCCAGGACGACGACGATCAGGATGGGAAAGGCGGCGCTCTTGAAGAATCGGCTCACGAGAGTCCTTGTCAGTCCTCTGCGCACCCCTCGACATTTCGTCTCAAAAAGTGCGCTCTGAGGGTGAAACGAGAGCGTAGCAGTGGGGTATTGCCCTCTTCTGCCTATTCGGCAGCCGCGGGCTCGTCCTCCAGCACCGCCACGTAGGGCAGGTTGCGGTAGCGCTCAGCGAAGTCGAGGCCGTAGCCGATCGCGAAGCGGTTGGGGATCTCGAAGCCGACATAGCGAATCGGCATCTCGATCTCGCGGCGCTCGGGCTTGGTCAGCAGCGCGCAGACCTCCAGCGAGGCCGGCCCGCGAGCCCTGAGCATGCGAAACAGGTAGGACAGCGTGAGCCCCGAGTCGACGATGTCCTCGACGATCAGCACCTCGCGGCCCTGGATCGGGGCGTCGAGGTCCTTGAGGATGCGCACGACGCCCGAGGAGTCGGTCGACGCCCCGTAGGACGACACGGCCATGAAGTCGACCTCGCAGTTCACGTCGAGGTGGCGCATGAGGTCCGAGAGGAAGAACACCGCGCCCTTGAGCACTCCGACCAGCAGCAGGTCCTTGCCCTCGTAGTCGCGCGAGATCTCCTCGGCCAGCTCGCGCACGCGATGCTCGAGCTCGTCGCGTTGGACCAGGATCTCGCCGACGCGAAGCTCGCTCACTGGGCGCGAGTCTAGACCCGGCGGCGTCACGTCTCCTCGCGGTCGATCCACTTCGGCGCCACCGCGCCGGGCTCGAAGGCGCGCAGGCGCTCGAGCAACGCGGCCGGCTCGCTCTCGACGATCAGGGTCGCGCGGTATTCCTGAGTCAGGAAGCGCTCCTCGACCGCATGATCGAGAAAGGCGGTGAGGCCCTCGTAGTAGCTCTCCACGTCGAGCAGCGCGCAGGGCTTTCGGTGCAGGCCGAGCTGCGACCAGGTGAACACCTCGATCAGCTCCTCGAGCGTGCCGACACCCCCGGGCAGGGCGACGAACGCGTCGGCCAGGTCGGCCATCAGCGCCTTGCGCTCGTGCATGGAATCGACCACCCGCAGGTCGGCCACGCCGCGGTGGCCGATCTCCCGGTCGACCAGCGCGCGCGGGATCACGCCGGTGATCTCTCCACCCGCCGCCAGCACGGCATCGGCCAGCTTGCCCATGAGCCCGACGCCACCACCGCCGTAGACCACGCCGATCCCCTCGGCGGCGAGCAGCGCGCCCGAGCTCCTCGGTCGCGTCGGTGTACGCGGGGTTGGCGCCGGGGCTGCTGCCGCAGAAGACGCAGACGCTCTTCACCGCGGCGCCTCGAGGAAGGGCTCGCCCGGCAGCTCGGGGGCGTCGCGGCCGGTCAGCCAGCGCAGGGTGCTGGCGCCCACGTCGGCGAGAGGGCCGTCGTGGCGGCCGTGCGCGCCTCCGAACACGGCCAGCAGTGGCGCGTACTCGCGGGTGTGGTCGGTGTGCGGCGCGTCGGGATCGACACCGTGGTCGGCGGTCAGCACCAGCAGGTCGTCCTCGCCCAGCAGCTCGAGCCACCGGGCCGTCGCGGCGTCGATCTCCTGCAGCGCGCGGTGAAAGCCCTCCACGTCGTGGCGGTGCCCGAAGAGCTGGTCGGTCTCCACCAGGTTGACGAAGATGAGCCCCGAGTCGAGCGACTCGAGCAGGGCCGTGGTGGCCGCGATCCCCTTCTCGTTGGTGGCGCCGTCGTGCTTCTCGTCGATGCCCACCCCGGCGAACAGGTCGCGGACCTTGCCCACCGCGTGCACCGGCAGCCCGGCGTCCTGGATCTCCTCGAGATAGGTGCGGCCGGGCGGCGGGGCGGCGTAGTCGCGCCGGCCCTCGCGGCGCTCGAAGCCGCCCGGCTCGCCCTCGAAGGGCCGCGCGATCACCCGCCCCACGCGGTGCTCGCCCTGCATGACGTCCCGCGCCGTTTCGCACACCTCGTACAGCCCGGGCTCGTCGAGCACGTCCACGTGCGCGGCGATCTGGAGGACCGAGTCGGCCGATGTGTAGAGGATCAGCTCCTTGGTTGTGAGGTGGTACTTGCCGTAGTCCTCGAGCACCTCGGTGCCCGAGTAGGGCTTGTTGCAGCAGTAGAGCTGCCCGGTGGCCTCCTCGAGCGCCGCCACCACGTCGGCCGGGAAGCCCTCCGGATAGGTGGGCAGCGGCTCCTTCGGCACGGCCCCCATCAGCTCCCAGTGCCCGGTGGTCGACTCCTTGCCCGGTCCCAGCGGGGCCAGGCGGCCGTGCACCACGGGGTCCGACGCGGGCGGCACTCCCTTCAGCGGCAGGATCGATCCCAGCCCGAGCCGGCCCAGCGTAGGGAGATCGAGGCCTCCCACGCGCTGGGCCAGATGCCCGAGGGTGTTCGCCCCCTCGTCGCCCACGTACTCGCCGGCGTCCGGGAGGGCGCCCACACCGCAGGCATCCATCACTATCACCGCCGCTCGCGCCACGGCGAGCGATTATCGCGGCGCGAGCTCCTCGCGCGCTGCCACGGCGAGCGCCTCGCGGTCGACGCCCATGGTGCGCAGGGCGCGAGCCGCGGTCCCGTGCTCCATGTCGGCCACCGCGATCACCACGTGCGCGCCGCGCAACGAGGTGCCCTCGTCACGCGCGAGCTCTCCGGCGGCCTGGAAGGCGCTCTGCAGGGGCGCCTTCGAGCGGTAGAGGCCCTCGCCCCGCTCGCCCTCGGGTCGATCGGCCGCGTGAGCGTCATCAATCGGCGACTCGATGCCGATCGCCCGCAGCGCGTCCGCGTGCTGGCGCTCGATCGCCGTACGCAGTTCATCCGGGTCGGCGCCGGCGCGCTCGAAGGCTCGCCGGGCGCTGCCCTCCGGCAGCTCGAGCGCAGAGAGCAACAGGTGCTCGGCTCCGGGCTGCGACTCGCCCGCCGCCCGCGCCTGGTCCTCCGCTCCGAGGAGGAGTGACTTGATCGTGCGCATGTCCTTGATCGGGTTCTTCAGCTTCATCGCTCCGCCTTTCGTCGCCGGTTGCTCGCTTGCCGTGAGTGCTTCTTGTGCGCGGCCTGCCGGGTCACCCCGAGCGCCTGCGCCACCTGGGCCCAGGTCCATCCCTCGCCGATCGCGATCACGACCGCGGCGCGCTCGAGGCGGTCGGCCATGCGGCGCAGCGCCACAACCGCGGCCAGTGCCTCGGCGGGGTCGTCGGGGGTGGGCAGCTCCCTCGAGGTGGTCACGTTGTCAACCGTAGTTGACAGTTTAGACGTTGTCAACCTAGGTTGACGCGCAAGCGCGCCGTCGTTCCACCTCCAGCGCCAGCCCCTGCGCCATACTGAACACGTGATCCGCAGGCTTCCCCACGTCGATCGCGTGGGCATCGAGGAGCGCGCGGCCACCCTCGGCAAGCGCTCCATCAAGACCACCGCCAAGCAGCAGGGCATCCGCCTGGCGGTGTCGATGACCGACCTCACCACCCTCGAGGGCGCCGACACCCCGGGCAAGGTGCGCCACCTGTGCGCCAAGGCCGTGGTGCCCGCGCCGACGATGCCCGAGATCCCCTCCTGCGCGGCGGTCTGCGTCTACCCGGCGCTGATCGGCGTGGTGCGCGAGGCCCTGGAGGGCACGGGCGTGAAGGCGGCCTCGGTGGCCACCGCGTTCCCCAGCGGCCAGGCGTCGCTGGACGTGAAGCTGCGCGACACCGAGGAGGCCGTGGCCGCCGGTGCCGACGAGATCGACATGGTCATCTCGCGCCAGGCCTTCCTCGCCGGCGAGGACACCCGCGTGATGGAGGAGATCGTGCGGGTGAAGGAGGTCTGCGGCGACGCTCACCTGAAGGTGATCCTCGAGACCGCGGAGCTCGGCTCCTACGACCACGTTCGCCACGCCTCGATGCTGGCGATGGAAGCGGGCGCGGACTTCATCAAGACCTCCACCGGCAAGGCCGCGAGCGGCGCCACGCCGGGCGTGACCCTGGTGATGTTGGAGGCGATCCGCGACTACGCCGAGCGCAGCGGGCGCGCCGTGGGGATGAAGGCAGCGGGCGGGGTCTCCACCAGCAAGGCCGCGCTGCACCGCCTGGTGTTGGTCAAGGAGACCCTGGGCGACGAGTGGCTGACCCCGGACCGCTTCCGCATCGGCGCGTCGTCGCTGCTCAACGACCTGCTGATGCAGTACCAGAAGACCGAGACCGGGCGCTACGCCCGCCCCGAGGACTTCTCCAAGGAATGAGCACCGAGGTCCGCCGCCAGGTCGGCTGGGACTACGCGCCCGCTCCCGAGTCGCCGGACCACGTTCGGCTGCGCGACTCGTACGGTCTCTTCATCGGGGGCGAGTTTCGCGACCCGCTCGACGGCCGCCGCGTGCCCACCGTCAACCCGGCCACCGAGGAGCCGCTGGCCGAGGTGGCCTTTGCCGGCGAGGCCGACCTGCGCGCCGCGGTGGAGAGCGCCCGCGCGGCGCAGCCCCGCTGGGCCGCGCTGCCCGGCCTGGAGCGCGGCAAGTACCTCTTCCGCGTGGCCCGGCTGATTCAGGAGCGGGCACGCGAGCTGGCGGTGGCGGAGTCGATGGACGGCGGCAAGCCGATCCGCGAATCGCGCGACATCGACGTGCCCCTGGCCGCCGCGCACTTCTTCCACTACGCCGGCTGGGCCGACAAGCTCGCCTACGGCATGGGCGGGCGCGCGGTGGCTCCCCACGGGGTCGCCGCGCAGATCGTGCCCTGGAACTTTCCCCTTCTGATGGCGGCCTGGAAGCTGGCGCCGGCGCTCGCGTGCGGCAACGCGGCGATCCTCAAGCCCGCCGAGACCACCCCGCTCACGGCGCTGCTGCTGGCGGAGATCCTGCAGGAGGCCGAGCTGCCCGCCGGAGTGGTGGCGATCGTCCCCGGCGACGGCGCCGCGGGTGCTTCGCTCGTCCGCCAACCCGACATCGACAAGGTTGCCTTCACCGGCTCCACCGCGGTGGGCAAGGACATCCAGGCCGCGCTGGCGGGCCGAGGCGTGCCCCTCACCCTCGAGCTGGGCGGCAAGTCGGCCAACATCGTGTTCGAGGACGCCGCGCTTGACCAGGCGGTGGAGGGAATCGTCAACGGGATCTTCTTCAACCAGGGCCACGTGTGCTGCGCCGGCTCGCGCCTGTTGATCCAGGAGAGCGTGGCCGACGAGGTGATCGGCAAGCTGTGGGAGCGAATGGGCCGCCTGCGCGTGGGCGATCCGCTGGACAAGAACACCGACGTCGGCGCGATCAACTCGCGCGAGCAGCTGGCGCGCATCGAGGAGCTCGTGCGCGCAGGCGAGGACGAGGGCGCGGTGCGGCGCACCGTGGCCTGCGACCTGCCCGAGCGCGGCTACTGGTTCGCCCCGACGATCTTCACCGAGGTAGCGCCGGCCCACCGGATCGCATACGAGGAGATCTTCGGGCCGGTGCTGTCGGTGCTGACCTTCCGCACGCAGGCCGAGGCGATCGAGAAGGCCAACAACTCGAAGTACGGGCTGGCCGCGGGCATCTGGACGGACAAGGGCGCCAAGGCCTTCGAGGTGGCGGCCGCGCTGCAGGCCGGAGTGGTGTGGCAGAACACGTTCAACCACTTCGACCCGTCCGCGGCCTTCGGCGGCTACAAGGAGAGCGGCTTCGGCCGTGAGGGTGGGCCGGCCGGGCTGCGGCCGTACCTGAGGGTCGTATGAGCGAGCGGCTCGGAGTTCGCAAGACCTACAAGCTCTACGTGGGCGGAGCCTTCGTGCGCTCGGAGTCGGGGCGCTACGAGCGTCACGGCGATCACAACGTGCCGCGCGGCTCGCGCAAGGACGTGCGCGATGCGGTCAAGGGGGCGCGTGCCGCGGCCGGGCCGTGGGCGGGGCGAACCGCGTACAACCGCGGCCAGATCCTCTACCGCGCCGCGGAGGCGCTCGAATCGCACGAGCTCGGGGTGGAGCGGGCGGAGACGGACGCCTCCATCGACGTGCTCGTGCACTACGCGGGCTGGACCGACAAGCTCCAGGCGGTGCTCGGGGGAATCAATCCGGTGGCCGCTCCCTTCCTGTCCTTCTCGCTCCCCGAGCCCACGGGCGTGGTGGGCATAGTCGCGCCCGGCGAGCCCGAGCTGCTGGGCCTGATCGCCGAGCTGGCGCCGGCGCTCGCCGCGGGCAACACGGTGGTGGCGGCGTTGTCGCAGGAGCGCCCGCTCGCCGGGCTCGACCTGGCCGAGGTGCTCGGGGTGGCCGACGTGCCGGGCGGGGTGGTGAACCTTCTCTCGGGACGACGCGAGGAGCTGGCCCTGGCGCTGGCGGCCCACCCGGACGTGAACGCCGTGGTCGATGCCTCCGGCGACCCCGATCTGGCGGCGGAGATCGACAGGCTCGCGGCCGAGAGCGTGACGCGGGTCCGCCATGCGGCGGCGAGTGCGAGCTACGAAGCGGCGACCGCCGATCCCCTGTCGGCGCTCGAGGCGGTGACCGAGCTGAAGACGGCCTGGCACCCGGTGGGGGCTTAGCGCTCGTGCGCTGCGCGGTGCGAGCTGCCGGGCGGCGGGGCCGGCGTTCGAACGGCGAGCAGGGGGTGAAGTCAGGACAGCGCCTCAAGCCGCGTCAGCGCGCGACAAAGGCAACAACCCCGCCGAACCCACCCTCTAGCGCCGTTCAGACGCTAAACCGGGGCGCCGCGTAGAGCAACTGGCATACGCGACCCTGTGTTGATCCGGTCATCTTCCTAGTGGCGTGATGCTCGGTTCGATCGTTCTGAGTCCGATACTCGGCGCGGAGAGCAGGCCGGGATGGCTGCGGCCCGACCGCAAGCCCTCCCCGCGCGCCGGCTCGTATGAGGCCGGAAGACTGGGCGCCGAGCGAGTTCGAGCGTTAGAGCTCAGCGCGCCCTCGAGGCGCAGCACGCGCCGCAGGATCGCCAGCGACGACGCGTAGGTCGAGTCCATCCCGTAGTACGAGAGCCCGCGGGCGCCCAGCGTGCGCGCCTGCGTGTACGGCGTGTCGGACGCGTAGTGGATGATCCCGAAGTCGAGCGGCAGCTTGGAGAAGTTCACCGCCTCACCCACCGGATGGCGGTCGGCGTCGGCGATCTCGTAGATCGCGTTGCAGTACGGCCCGGCCTCCATCTCGACCACCGTGAACGCCTCGCGGTAGTAGAAGTCGAGGTAGGCGCGGTTCTGCAGGAACGTGCTCTTGACCGTGACCGCGCGCTGGTTGTCGAGGCCACTGCCGAAGCGCAGGTCGCCGGCCAGGTCGTCGACTCCGAACGCGTTGTCGAGCCAGTAGGTGGTGCCGGAGTGCTCGTCGTGCACGACGCTCGAGAGCATCACGTCGCCCACGTCGGCGTTGAGCGTGGCCGCCTTGCCCAGCACGTAGACGCCCTTCAGCATCGCCGCGTCCACCGCCACCTCGCGCAGGATGTTGTAGGCGGCCAGGCCGAGCGGGTAGTCGATGTTCACCACCACGGCCTCACTGGCCGCCAGGGCCTCGCCGTCCACCTCGCCGAGGCGCGGATCCAGGCGGTCGGGCAGCAGCTTGGCCAGCGGGATGATCTGCGCCGGAACCCGCAGCGCGGTCCGGCTGCGCAGGTGCGACACGCCGCACTCCTGCTCGGAGCGCCGGCGCGCCTGGCGGCCCTCCTCGCCGTGTGAGTCGAAGTACAGGCGCGCGGCGAAGTAGAGGAAGTTCTCCCAAGACCCCTCGGTGCGGTCCTCGCGAAAGGCCGAGAGCTCCTCGCGCAGGATGTCGCTCTCGGGCAGGGACTCGACGAACTCGATCAGCACCTGCTCGCGCTCACGCGCGATCCCGGTGAGGATGTTCACCAGGCTGTGTGTGTTGGAGCTGACGAAGTACATCGGCGCCTCGCCCAGGCCCTGCTCGGCCAGCGAGTCGTGCACCGGGGTCCACCAGCGGCGTGTCATGCGCGCGTAGCCCACCTGGGTGCCGCCGAGCATCCGCACGCGCAGGCTCATGCTCCCCTGCGCGATCTGCTGCAGCCGCTCGTAGAAGCGCTCGCCCCAGGCGGCGCGCAGCCGGGCCCAGTCCGCGCCGGTGCCGCCGAGGGCCGCGGCGCAATCCTCGGGCGAGGGCACCTCGTCGGGCGGCCAGCCCGCCGCGCGCTGGCGCACCCGCAGCTTGTTCCACTCGATCTGGAAGGCCACGAGCGTGGGGATCAGGTCGTCCACGTCGGAGGCGCTGGCCAGCAGCACCGCGTGCGTGCCGTCGCCCGCGTCGTGCCAGCGGCGCCGTCGCGCGGGAGCGTCCGCCTCCTCCCAGTCGTCGATCACGATGCCGTTGCGCGCGAACACCTCGGCCTCCTGGCCCATGATCACCAGGCGGGCGCCCGCGATCTGGTCGGGCAGCCGGCGGATGGCGTAGATGAAGGCGCCGAGATCGGGCTCGTCGGAGCCGGCCAGCGGATGCAGGCTCGAATTGATCTGCCGGTGGGCGGACTCGAGCACGCGCAGCGCGGTCTCGCCGCTCGAGCGCAGCAGGGTGTTGTAGGTGCGCTGGTAGAGCTCGACCTCGTCGCTGAGGCGGGCCGACGACCCCTCCTCGGGGCGGCCGGCCAGGGTGATGCGCGAAACCACCACGGCTTACTCCTTCACGTAGGGCACGCCGATGGCGGCCGGAGGTCGGGAACGGCCGATCACACCGGCCACCACCACGAGCGTGAGCACGTAGGGCAGCGCCTGGAACAGGACGGCCAGTGACTCCGAGAAGGCCGGGAGCCGCTGGGCCACCGCGCTGGAGAACCCGAACAGCAGCGCGCCGGCCAACGCACCCCCGGGGCGCCAGTTGCCGAAGATCACGGCAGCCAGGGCGATGAAGCCGCGGCCGTCGGTCATCATCTGGTTGAAGGAGCCGACAAGGGCGACCGAAAGGTAGACGCCGCCCAGAGCGGCCAGAGCCCCTGAGGTCACCACCGCCACGTAGCGCGTGCGCAGGACCGGCACCCCGACGCTGTCGGCCGCGCGCGGCTTCTCGCCCACCGAGCGCAGCCGCAGGCCGCCCGGTGTGCGAAAGAGGTAGAGCGCCAACAGCGGAACGAGTATTAGGGCCAGCCAGGTGAGCAGGCTCGCCTCACCGATCGCGTTGCCCACGAAAGGGATCTCCTTGATGCCGGGCAGCGAGATCTCGGGCACGCGCGGGATGTCGCTCGGTGTGCCCTGCTGGCCGTAGTGAAAGATGAACACGTAGCCGGTGATGCCCACCGCAAGCAGGTTGATGGCGGTGCCGCCCACCACCTGGTCGGCGCGCAGGCTGATCGACAGCACCGCGTGCACCAAACCCATCAACGCCCCCGAGGCCATGCCGATGATCGCTCCCAGCAGCCACGAGCCGGTGAGATCGGCGCCGAAGATGCCGAAGAAGGCTCCCATCAGCATCATGCCCTCGAGCCCGATGTTGATCACCCCGCTGCGCTCCGAAAGCACGCCCCCGAGGGCCGCGAAGGTGAGCGGGGTGGCGAAGCGCAGCATCGCCGCGATCAACGCCGACCACACGAAGACGTCCTCGAGGTTTCCGACACCGGATCGGGTGGCCACCACCGCGCCGATCGCCCCCACGATCCCGGCCACGATCGCGCCGTAGCCCAGGCGCTTCTGCTCGTCGCGGACGGCCACCACCCCGGCGCCCACCGCCATAGCGCCGAGCAGAAGCGACGGCACGGGCGTGCGCACGAGCAGCGGCGGGAGCGCGATGAACCAGGCCAGCGCCCCCAGGCCGATCCCCACCCAGCCGAGGTGCTTTCCGCTCACCGCCGCGCGGGACGCGACTTGGGTAGCCGCGCTCACGCCGCCGGCTCCTCGCGCTTGCCCCGGCCCAGCAGCCCGCGCCCGCGCCGCAGCGCGCCGAGCACCAGCACGTCGGCGCTCACCACGAGCACCACCAGCCCCTGAATGATGTAGGTGAGGTTCTGGGCCAGCTCGGGCTGGAAGACCTCGGGATCGAGATTGCGCTGGGAGGTGCCGCTGATCAGCGCGCCGAACAGCAGCGCCGCGGCCACCGTGCCGCCGGCCGTGTTCCGGCCCAGCAGCGCAACCGCAATGCCAAAGAAGCCGTAGGTGCCGATCTCGATGTCGTTGGTGGCCAAGCGGAACTGCCATCCCAGGATGTCGAGCCCTCCCGCGAGGCCCGCGAACAGGCCGCACACCGCCATCACCAGCACGTAGCTCTTCGCCACGCTCATGCCGCCGTAGCGGGCGGCCTCGGGGTTGAGGCCGACGGCGCGCACCTCGTAGCCCTTGGTCGAGCGGTTGAGGATGACCCAGAACACGACGACCGCCGCGAGCGCGATGAACAGCCCGATGTGAAGGCCCTGGAGCACCGGGTCACCCCAGAACACCGGTAGGTGGACCGCCTCGAGAACGTCGTTGGAGACGGGCAGGCTCTCGTCCTGGTCGTTCTGCAGCGGCCCGCCCTGCCCGAACAGGTACAGGCCGATGTAGATCGCCGTGTAGTTGAGCATGATCGTCGAGATCACCTCGTTGGCGCCCACCGTCGCCTTGAGCCCGCCCGCGATACCCGCCCAGACCGCCCCGGCCAGGCAGGCCGCGACGATCGCCAGCACGATGTGCAGCAGGCTCGGCATCCCTGCGAACGAGGAGCCCACCCACACCGCCGCAATCGATCCCATGATGAACTGCCCCTGGCCGCCGATGTTGAACAGGCCAGCGCGGAAGGCGAAGGCCACGGCGAGCCCGGTCAAGATCAGCGGAGTCGTCACGATCAGCGTCTGCTGGAGGTTGATCGCGGCCAGCTCCCGGTCCTCTATCGGCCACGGGAACAGCCACTGCAGGCCGGTGCCCCTGAAGATCTCGCCGTAGGTGGCGATCGGGTCGTTGCCGGTGATGAACACGACGAGACCGGCCAGCACGAAGGCCAGCGACGCCGTGAGCACGGGGACGATCACCCCGCCCCCCCTCACGTAGGCGGCGAGCCGGGACGCCGGGGTCTGCGCGCCTACCGCAGCGTCGTCGGGCTCGGTCACGACCGAGAGCTCACGCGGCGGCCTGGCCCGACCCGCCGGTCATCGCCACCCCGAGCTCCTCCTCGGTGGCGTCGGGCGGGAACTCGCCGACTATCTCGCCCTCGTAGATCACGAGGATGCGGTCGGCCAGCGAACGCACCTCGTCGGATTCCAGCGACACGAGCAGGACTCCCCGCCCCGCCTCGCGCTCGGCCAACAGCCGGCGGTGCACGAACTCGATGGCGCCCACGTCGAGCCCGCGGGTGGGCTGATGGGCCAGCAGCAGGCTCGGGTTGCTGGCGATCTCCCGCGCGATGCAGACCTTTTGCTGGTTGCCTCCCGAGAGCGAGCTCCCCAGGGAGCCGGGACTCCCGCCGCGGACGTCGTACTCCTCCAGCAGCTCGCGCGCCCGAGCGTTGATGCGCCCGATCTTGAGCAGGCCGTTCTTCGAGAGCGGCGGCTTGTAGTACTCGCGCAGCGCGAGGTTCTCGGCCAGGGTGAAGTCGAGCACCAGCCCACGCAGGTGACGATCCTCCGCGATGTGGGCCACGCCGGCGTCGCAGGTCTCGCGCACGCCCCGACCCGTCACGTCCTGCCCCGCGATCCTGATGGTGCCCGCGCGAACGGGGCGCAGGCCCGCGATCGCCTCGACCAGCTCGTGCTGCCCGTTGCCGTCGACCCCGGCCAGCGCCACGATCTCGCCGCCGCGCACGGCGAGCGACACGCCCCGCACCGCCTCGAGTTCGCGGTCGTCGAGCACGTTGAGGTCTTCGACCTCCAGCACCGGCTCGCCGGCCTTTGCCGCGGACTTCTCCACCTCGAGGAGCACCTCGCGTCCGACCATCAAACGCGCGAGGCTCTGCTCGGTCGCGCCCTGGGTGGGCACGGTGTCGACCTTCTTGCCGCGCCGCAGCACGGTCACCCGGTCGGCGATCTCGAGCACCTCACCGAGCTTGTGGCTGATGAACACGATGGCTGCGCCGTCGGCCTTGAGCGCGTTGAGCACCTCGAAGAGCTCGTGCGCCTCCTGGGCCGTGAGCACGGCCGTGGGCTCGTCCAGCACGAGGATTTGGGCGTCGCGATAGAGCGTCTTCAGGATCTCGACGCGCTGTTGGGTGCCGACGGTCACATCCTCGATCAGGGCGTCGGGGTCCACCGCGAGCCCGTAGCGATCGGACAGCTCACGGACCTTCTTGGCCCCCTCCCGGACGTCGAGCAACCCGCCGCCCCGGCGGGGCTCGTTGCCGAGCACGATGTTCTCGGTCACGGTCATCACCGGCACGAGCATGAAGTGCTGGTGGACCATGCCGATGCCGAGGTCGATCGCCTTGGCGGGCGAGTCGACCTTGACCGCCTCGCCGTCGACGAGCACCTCGCCCTCGTCGGGGTGGTAGAGCCCGTAGAGGATCGACATCAGGGTCGACTTGCCGGCGCCGTTCTCCCCCAGCAAGGCGTGCACCTCGCCGCGCTGCAGGTCGAAGTCGACCCGGTCGTTGGCTACGACCGGGCCGAACCTCTTCGTTATTCCTCGTAGCTCGAGAGCCGGGGTGTCAGCGCTCACCGAGTGCGGAAGTTACTGCTACTTGACCGTATCCGGGATGTCCTTGATCTCGCCCGCGGCGATTTGCTCCTGGAGCTCCGTGATCTGGTCCTGGTACTTCTGACCCTCAGCGCTGATCTTGCCGATCCCGACGCCGCCGTTCTCCACGGTGGCGATCACGTCGGTGCCGCCCTTGAACGTGCCGTCCTGGACGCGCTTGATCGCCTCGAACACGGCCTCGTCGACCTTCTTCAGCGCGCTGGTCAGGATGTGATCGCCGAGGAACGACTGGTCGTTGTCGACGCCGATGCCCTGGACGCCCTTCTCCTTGGCCGCGTCGAGCGCGCCGAGGCCGCACTGGCCGGCCACCTGGAACACCACCTTCGAGCCCTGCGCGATCTGGTCCAGCGCGATCTCCTTGCACTTCGCCTGGTCCACGAAGTCCTGGGAGTAGCCGTTGAGCGTCTCCACGCCCGGGAAAGCCTTCTTGGCGCCGGCCTGGAAGCCGGCGATGTAGTGGTCGACCGGGGGAATCTTCTGACCTCCGACCGTGGAGACCGCCGTGGCGTTGTTGTCCTTGGCCCACAGACCGGCGAGGTAGCCGACCAGATAGCCGGCCTCCTGCTCCTTGAAGATCAGGCCCTCCACGTTCTTGGGCTTGTCCTTCAAGCCGGAGGCGGAGAAGTCGATGATCGCGAAGCTGGTCTCCGGGAACTTCGTCGCGACGGTGTTCGTGGCCTCGCCCATGAGGAACCCATTCGACACGACCGACTCGTATTGCTGCTGGGCGAGCTGGCTGAGGTTGGGCACGTAGTCGGCGTTCGAGTCGGAGATCAGCACTCGCGTTTCCGCGCCGAGCTCGCTCTGTGCCCGCTTTCGGCCGTTGTTGGCCGCTTCGTTGAAGCCGCGGTCGTTCAGGCCGCCGATGTCGGTGACCACTCCGGCCTTGATGGCCTCGGCCTGTTCGCCACCGCCACCACCACCGCCGCTGTCGCTGCTCTCGTCGTCGTCGCTGCCGCAGGCGGCGATACCGAGCGCGAGTGCCGCGCAAATTGCCATCAGGAAGAGGCGGAAAGTCCTACTCACAGTGCGATCTCCTCGATGCCGTCCTCTGGCGAGGCGCGGCTTGGGGGCTGGAAGGTCGCGAGCCTACACCCTCAGTATTAGGCGTTCTTTGAGCGTTTCTTCGCAGAATGCGGCGTCGAGGGCGGTGCGGCTGATCGCCTGCAGCTCGTCGTCGCCAAAACCGAATCGCTGCCGGCAGATCTCGTACTCGCCGCCGATGCTCGCGCCGAAGTACGGAGGGTCGTCGGACCCGAGTGTCACCGGCACCCCAGCCTCTCTCAGCACCGGCAGCGGATGGTCCTCGTAGCCGGCGTAGAGCCCGAGCACGACATTGCTGGTGGGGCAGCACTCGAGCACGATCTCGCGGCGGGCGAGCTCCTCCACAAGCGCCGGGTCCTCGATCGACCTCACCCCGTGCCCGATGCGGGTGATCGGCAGATCGAGCGCCGCCCACACGCTTGCCGGGCCGTCCCACTCGCCGGCGTGGACCGTGCACCCGAGCCCGGCCTCGGCGGCGATGGCGAAGGCCCGGGCGAAGTCGCCGGCCGGGTAGTGCTCCTCGTCACCGGCCAGGTTGAAGCCCACCACGTAGGGGTGGGGGCGCGAGGCGGCGTAGGTGGCCACGTCGATCGCCTTGTCGACGCCGAAGTTGCGCACCGCCACGAGCAGGATGCGCGCCTCTATCCCGTGGTCGCGCTGCGCGTCGTCGATGCCGCGCGCGATCGCCGCCAGGTGCTCCTGGCCGCTCAGCCCAGCGAAAACGGCGTGGTCGGGCGACACGATCAGCTCGACGTAGATGGCGCCGTCGCGAGCGCAGCTCGCCAGGTACTCGTAGGTGACGTCGCGATAGTCCTCGCCCGTGCGGATGACGCTCGCGGCGCGGTCGTAGGTGTCCAGGAAGTCGAGGAAGTCGGTGTAGGCGAAGCGATCGGGGCCGGCGAACACCCCGTCCGGCTCGCCCAGGCCGTTGCGCTCGGCCAGCCGGCGGATGAGCGCCGGCGGGGCGGTGCCCTCCAGGTGGACGTGCAGCTCGACCTTTGCGATCACTCGAGGCCCTGCACGAAGCGGGTTACCAGCGGAGCCAGGTCGGCAGCGGCGCGCGCGGCGTCGCTCAGCGTCTGCTCGTGGCTGAGCGGCCCGGCCGAGAGCCCCTCGGCCAGGTTGGTGATGGCCGACACCGCGGCCACACGCAGGCCGCAGTGACGGGCCACGATCGTCTCGTGGACGGTCGACATGCCCACCGCGTCGGCGCCCAGCGTGCGAAAGGCGCGAATCTCGGCCGCGGTCTCGAAGCTCGGGCCGCTCACCGCCAGGTAGACGCCCTCGCCCAACTCGATGCCGAGCTCGGTGGCCGCGGCGCTCAGGCGTTCGCCCAGCTCCGGGTCGTAGGCGTCGCCCAGGCTCGTGAAGCGGTCGCCGAGCTCATCCTCGTTGGGGCCGCTGAGGACGTTGATGCCGCTCATGTTGATGTGGTCGCTGATCAGCATCAGGCGCCCCGGGCCGAGGTCCGGCCTCAGCGAGCCCGCAGCGTTGGTGAGGAGGATGATCTCCGCGCCCGCCGCCTTCAGCGCACGCACGGGCGTGCGAACCATTTCGGGGTCGATGCCCTCGTATAGGTGGGCGCGGCCCTGAAGCACGGCGACCGGAATCTCGCCGATCGTCCCCAGCACCGCGCGGGCGCCGTGGCCCTCGACGGTCGGCCAAGGGAAGCCGGGCAGGTCCTTGTAGGCGATCTCGACCGGGTTCTGCACGGCCGCGGCGACGGCGCCGAGGCCCGAGCCCAGCACCACGCCCACGCGCGGGCGCAGCCCCGAGCGCTCCTCCAGAATCGCTCCCGCCTCGCGCCAGCTCACGCCGGGCGGTCCAGATCGAAGGCGTGGGGCAGCAGCTCGGCCATGGTGAGCGTGCGCCGGGGGCCGCCGGGGCGGCCCAGGTGCACCGGCGTATCCGGCCCGGCGAACTCCGACAAGCGCTGGCGACACCCGCCGCACGGCGGGCAGAAGTCCTCCTTCTCGGCCACCACGGCGACCTCGGCGATCTCGCGCCCGCCGGCGGCCACCAGTGCGCCGATCGCCGACGCCTCCGCGCACTGCCCCTGCGGAAAGGCGGCGTTCTCGACGTTGGGCCCGGTGTAGATCTCGCCGCCGGGCGCTCGCAGCGCGGCGCCGACGGGGAAGTCCGAATAGGGCGCGTGGGCGTTGCGCATGACGGCGTCCGCGGCCTCGAGCAGGCGCTCGGGTGCGTCGAGCAGGAGGTCCGAGTAGCTCTCGGCCACCAGGTTCGCCTCGTCGATGCCCAGCTCGTCGCGCAGCCGCGCGACCTTCTCGTGCTCTCCCGAGAGGTCCGATCCCTCGGCCGCCACCGCCTCGAGCTCGAGCAGCGAGCCGAGACCCTCCACCTCGTCGAGATGGATGCGGACACCCTCCCAGAGCAGCAACCGGCGCCGCTTGTTCACCACCACCAGCGTCCCGTAGGCCTCGGCCAGCGCGTCGCGCAGGGCGTCGGTCTCGGCCACCGGCACGCGGCGGTACTCGCTCGTGCGCGCGCCCGTTCTGTCGGGGCGCCGATAGGCGATCAGCTCGGCCTCACCGCTGTCCTGCTCGCGCAGTTTGAGCCTCCCGCGCGCGTGTGCGAAGTACGTGTCGCGCTGAACGATCTCCCCGGCGTCCTCGGCGCCCAGCCCCAGCGCGAGCTCGAGCGTGCGCGCCGGATCGGGGTCGCGGGCCTTGAGCTCGACGTTGCGCATGCCTCCGCGAGCGTATCTTCCGCGACCATGCCCCAGCGCCTCGTCGTAGTCGACCATCCCGTGCTCGCCGACCGCCTGACCGTCATGCGGGACAAGACCACCGGCTACAGCGAGTTTCGCCAGGCCCTGTTCGAGGCCTCAGCGATCCTCGCCGTTGAGGCTGCGCGCGAGCTGCCGGTGGGCACGGTCGACATCGAGACCCCCCTCGAGCAGACAGCGGGCAGCCGGCTCCCGGCCGAGATCGCGATCGTGCCCGTGCTGCGGGCCGGCCTGGGCATGGTCGAAGGCTTCCTGCGCCTGCTGCCCGGCGCGCGCGTGGGCCACGTGGGGGTCTACCGCGACGAGCAGGAACACCGCCCGGTCGACTACTACGAGCGCCTGCCCCCCGGGCTGGCCGAGTCGTACGTGTACGTGGTCGACCCGATGCTGGCCACCGGCGGCAGCGCCGTGCACGCGCTCGACCGGCTGAAGGCCGCCGGAGCCGAGCGGCTGGCGCTGGTCTGCCTGGTGGTGGCGCCCGAAGGGCTGGCCGCGGTCGAGAAGCACCACCCCGAGGTGCCCATCTGGACCGCGGCCGTCGACCGCGAGCTCGACGAGAACGCGTACATCCGTCCTGGGCTGGGGGATGCGGGGGATCGGGTTTTCGGGACGACGTAGGGCCTGGCGGGCGTAGAGCGGCAGCTTGACATTGCCGCCGTCCGCTCTTGACATATGCTGATATAGGCATATATTACCTCGCGTGGCACGAGCGGCGACCACGGCAGACGCGTTCAACGCAATAGCGGAACCGCGGCGGCGCGAGATCCTCGACGCCCTCGCCGGCGGAGAGCGGCCCGTCAACGACCTCGTGCGGCAACTCGGACTGGCCCAGCCTCAGGTGTCCAAGCACCTGCGCGTGCTCCGGGAGGTCGGCGCCGTGGACGTTCGCGGCGAAGGCCGCCGGCGCCTCTACCGGCTCAACGGCCACGCCCTCAAGCCCATCCACGACTGGGTCAAGACCTACGAGCGCTCCTGGTCGGAGCGCTTCGACGAGATGGATGTCGTGCTCAACGAACTCAAGCGCAAGGAGCAAGGAGATGGAACCCATGACGAGTAGCGGAACCGCGACGGTGACCCTGCCCACCGACGAGCAGATCCTCATCACGCGTGAATTCGACGCACCCAAGCACCTGGTCTACGAGGCCTACACCACGCCCGAGCTGGTCAAGCGCTGGTGGCCCGGCCGCCAAGGCGAGATGAGCAGCGCGGAAATCGACCTGCGGGTCGGCGGGCGGTGGCGCTACGTAATGGTGGCGAGCGAGGGCTTCGAGGTCGCGTTCCACGGCGACTTTCGCGAGATCGTTCCCAACGAGCGGATCGTGACCACCGAGGTCTTCGAGGGCATGCCCGACGCCCAAGCGGTGGACACCGTGACCTTCACGGAGGACGGCGGCCGCACCACACTCGAGATCCTCGTGCAGCACTCCAACAAGGAGCATCGCGACGGCCACATCAACTCCGGGATGGAGACCGGCATGCAGGAGGGCATGGACCTGCTGGAGGAGATCGCGGTGTCGCTGCGCTAGGCGCTCGACGACCGGCGGGCGCTCAGCCCCACCGACTCCTCCCCCTCGCGGGCGGCGAAGCGCTCGCCCACCGCCACCCCGGCCACCCAGACGATCTCGCCGTGGGCCTCCACCACGGGCAGGGTGCGCCGTAGCTCGCGGGGGACCTTTCGGTCGGTGAACAGATCCTGGAGGGTCTTCGTTCCCCCAAGGCCGAGCGGGCGCATGCGGTCGCCCTCGCGCCAGCCGCGCACGACCAACGTGGGGGTCAGCTCCTCGCCGCGGACCTCCACCTCGCCGCCGGGGCCGGCGGCGGCCTGCACCTCCCACTCGCCGAAGCCCACCCTCCCGGGCACCGTCAGCTCCACCGGGTCGGGCGCCTCGGCCTCGCGCGCGCGCGTGAAGCGGATCGTCCCGTACTCGGCCACGGCCCTGAGCCCTCCGCCGAGGTCGATCGACTTGGTGCCCCGCTCACCGGCCTCGAGCAGCGAGTCCGCCACCGGGCGGTCGCCGGCGAGGCGACGCAGCACCAGACGCCGCACCGCGGGCGGGTACTCGCGCAGAGCGGGCAGCGACACCGCCGGCCCGCCGCCCAGCTCCTCGACGGCCGCCGACACCGCGGCGTCGAGCACATCGGCCTCCTCGCGCAGCTGGCGCGCGGTCTCGGCGATCGTCCGCTCGGGTGCCGGGCCCACCGAGCGCAGCGCCTCCAGCAGCTCCTCGCGCACGCGCACCCGCGCGAAGCGGCGATCGGCGTTGGAGGGGTCCTCGCGCCATTCGGCTCCCCGCGCGCGCAGGTAGTCGCGCACCTCGTCGCGGGTCGCGCCCAGCAGCGGCCGCACCAGGCGCCCGCGCCGGGCGGCCATACCGTGAAGGGCGCGCGAGCCGGGCGACACCGCCAGCCGGTAGAGCACGGTCTCCGCCTGGTCGGATGCGGTGTGGCCGGCCGCGTAATCCGCCTCGGCGTGCTGCTCCGCCAGGCCGTAGCGCACCCGCCGCGCGGCGTCCTGGAGGTTGCCCGCCTCCGGCAGCGCGGCGCGCTCGGCGTGGAGGGGCACGTCGAGCCGTCCACACAGCTCGCGCACGAAGGCCTCGTCCTCGTCCGCCCCCTCGCGTAGCCCGTAGTTCACGTGCAGCGCGGACACCCGGGCCTCGAGGCGCACCGCCACGTCGAGCAGGCACACCGAATCGCCGCCGCCCGAAAGCATCACGAGGAGCGGCTGCCCGGCCACCACCAGGCCGCTCGCCCGTGCGACCTCGAGCGGGGCTTCGCTCACGCCGCCTTCCGCGTGGCGCGAAACAGCCGGCGCGAAGCGTCGAAGCCCTTGAGCTTGACCTCCCCGACGCCCTCGAAACGCAGGTGCGGCGAGCCCCGCACGGCGTCGGCCACGGCATCGGTCACGATCACCTCGCCCCCGCGAGCACGCGCCACGACCCGCGAGGCGAGGTTGACCTCGCGGCCGAAGTAGTCGCCGTCGCGGTAGAGGCTCGTGCCCCAGTGGATCCCTATGCGCGGCTCGGGCCGCTCGTCGAACAGCCCGGTGAAGCCGACGGCCCAGTCGACCAACGCGCCGATGTCGCGCCCCACCACCATCACCTCGTCGCCGATCGTCTTGATCACGCGCGCCTCCTCGGGCAGCGTGTTGCCCACTCCCTCGACGAAGCGCTCGACCGTGGACAGCGCCTCCTCCTCGCCCTCCTCCTCGGTGTAGCGCGTGAATCCGGCCAGGTCGGCGAAGGCGATCGCCGTGCGCACGCGCCCCAGATCCGCATCCTCCCCACCCCCCTCGAGCTCGCTCTCCATGTGACCCACCACGTCCTGCTCGACGAAGTGCTGCAGGAAGCGCCGGTGCATGAAGTCCATCAGCGGTGAGGCGATCGGCAGGAGGTCGCGGGCCAGGCCCTCCATCTCCTCGGCCATCTGCAGCCCGGGCACGCCGTCGCGCATCAGCGGCTCGTGCACGTAGAGGTGAAACAGCCGGACCTCGGCGTCGGCGATCTGCGAGAGCGCCTGGCCGTAGACCCGGCACAGCTGGAGGAAGGCGACGAGCGGGAAGCCCGCTCCCAGCACCGAAGCGGCGTAGCGAAGCGCCTCGAGATCGTCGTCGCTCAGCGACTCGAGCTCATCACGCGGCAGCCCGATGCTCGTCCAGAAACGATCGATCAGGTCCCGCTCGAGTCCGGTCTCCGACGAGGCCTCGCGCAGCGTGTACGCGCTTTCGCCGTCGTCGCCGAAGAGCGCTTCGATGTACGAGTAGGCCAGGCGGCCCTCCCGGCTGGCGCTGCGAATCTGGTCGAGGCCATGGCCGCGCTCGCGTAGGCGCGCCACGATGCGCGCGTGCGATACCGCGGCGGGCGTCCACGGGCGCCCCCGCGTGACCTCGGGGATCGCTCCCGCGTCCGCCCAGCGCTTGAGGGTGGACGGCGAAACGGCGACGCGCTCGGCCGCCTCCCTCAGGGTGAAGGTCTCTGGCATGACACGGGTAGTATCGCCGCACCCTGAGAGTGGAGAGAGAGCGTTGAACTACTTCGTGACCGGCGCGACGGGCTTCATCGGCAGGCACCTGGTGGCCGAGCTGCTCAAGCGCGAGGGAACCATCTACGTGCTCGTCCGCGAGGGCTCGCGCGGGAAGCTCGACGCGCTGGTCCAGCGCCTCGGCGCACCCGAGGGCCGGGTTGTCCCGGTGCCCGGTGACCTGTCCAAGCCCGCGCTGGGCGTCGAGGGGTTCACGGAGCCAATCGACCACTTCTTCCATCTCGCGGCGGTCTACGACATGGCCGCCGACGAGGACGCGATGGAAAAGGCCAACACCGAGGGCACCGCGCACGTGGTCGAGTTCGCCAACTCCCTCGAGGTCGGGCGCTTTCACCACACGAGCTCGATCGCCGTGGCCGGGGACTACAAGGGCGTGTTCCAGGAGGACATGTTCGACGAGGGCCAGGGCCTGCCCCACGCCTACCACCGCACCAAGTACGAGTCCGAGCGCCTGGTGCGCGAGGGCGTGCGAGCGCAGACGCTCGTGTTCCGGCCCGCCATCGTCGTCGGCCACTCCGAGACCGGCGAGATGGACAAGATCGACGGTCCCTACTACTTCTTCAAGCTCCTTCAGAAGCTGCGCCGGGCGGTACCCGAGTGGACCCCGCTGGCCGGCCCCCAGGGCGGGGAGACCAACCTCGTCCCGGTCGACTTCGTGGCCCGGGCGATGGACCACATCGCGCATCTCCCGGACGCGGACCTGCCGAGCGACACCTTTCACCTGGTCGACCCCTCGCCCGTGAAGGTGGGCGAGACGCTCAACGAGTTCGCCAAGGCCGCGCACGCGCCCCAGTTCGTGATGCGCATCGACCCCAACATGACCAACGCGATCCCCAAGCCGGTGCGCGCGGGGCTGATGGCCCTGCCCACGGTCAAGAAGATCCGCGGACAGGTCTACGGCGACCTCGGCATCCCGGTCGCCGCGATGGAGAACCGCGACTTTCGCTGCAAGTTCGATGCCCGCGACGCTCAGCGCGCGCTGTCGGGCACGGGCATCGCCGTTCCGCCGCTGTCCACGTACGCCCCGCGGCTGTGGGACTACTGGGAGCGCAACCTCGACCCCGACCTGTTCCGCGACCGCTCGCTGGCCTACGCGATCAAGGGCAAGCGCATCATGATCACGGGCGCGTCGAGCGGGATCGGACTGGAGACCGCGATCCGCATCGGCGAGGCGGGCGGCGAGGTGCTGCTCGTCTCGCGCACGCGCGAGAAGCTCGAGGAAGTGGCCGCTCGGGTGGAAGAGGCGGGCGGCACCGCGCACGTGCATCCCTGCGACCTCTCCGAGCTCGACGACATCGACCGGCTCGCCAAGGAGGTGCTCGAGCAGCACGGGGGCGTGGACGTGCTGGTGAACAACGCGGGGCGCTCGATCCGCCGATCGGTGGCGCGCTCCTATGACCGCTTCCATGACTACGAGCGCACGATGCGCCTCAACTACTTCGGCGCGCTCAAGCTGATCCTCGCCTTCCTGCCCGGCATGCGCGAGCGCAAGTTGGGACACATCATCAACGTGTCGTCGATCGGGGTGCAGACCAACACCCCGCGCTTCTCGGCCTACGTGGCGTCGAAGGCGGCGCTCGACGCGTTCTCACGCTGCGCGGCGCCGGAGTGCCACGACGACAACGTCACCTTCACCACCATCTACATGCCCCTCGTGCGCACGCCGATGATTGCTCCCACCGACATGTACAAGGCCTTCCCCACGCTCACTCCCGAGGAGGCCGCGCAGATGCTGTGCGACGCGATGATCGACCGTCCGAAGCGGATGGCCTCGCGACTCGGCACCTTCGGAGAGGTGCTCTACTCGCTCTCGCCCAAGACCGTGGACATCGTGCTCAACACGGCGTACCACCTCTTCCCCGACTCATCGGCGGCCAAGGGTGTGAAGAAGGCTCCCGACGGGGCCGCCCTACCGGCAGCGGAGAAGACCAGCGACGACGGAGAGATGTCCACCGAGGCGGTGGCGATGGCCTACCTGCTGCGCGGCGTGCACTTCTAGAGAGCGTCTAGCGACGCGCCGCCGCCGGCCGGCGCACGATCCGCAGCCCCAGCCTGCGCGGCGTGGCCTCGTGCCCCACGGCGTCGACGGCCTCGATGACCAACCGGTAGCTGCCGGGTCGACGGCCCCGCGCCCGAAGCAGAAGGCTGTTCATGCCGGCTCGGCCGTCACGCTTGAATACCAGGGCCTTCCCGGCCCGCCGCCCGCCGGCCGCGCGCCGGACGGTCACGGTCACCGCCGCCGCCTCGGACAGCCGGAAGCGCAGCCGGGCCGACCGCGGTCGCTTGGCTCCACGGCGTCGCGCGCCGGCGGCCAGCACGCGCGCGTCGCTGGTGACCCGCGTGATCCGGGGCGTGCTCCCGTCGATCCCCATCACGCCCTGAGCGACGGAGCGCGCACCGTTGCGGTCGTTGACCCGCACGCGCACCGTCGCGCGACCGTCTCGGGCCCACGCGCGGGTGGTGGTGGCTACCGACCCCGTGCCGCGCTCGTAGACACCGTCGCCGTTGAAGTCCCACTCGTATACGAGACGCAGGTTCTCGGGATCGCGGGAGGCCGAGGCGTCGAGGGTCACGCGGTCGCCCGCGGCCACCAGGCGCGGCAGGTCCAGAGCCGCCACCGGGGGACGGTTGACCACCGCGGCGATACCCAGGGGGTGGTTGAACAGCTCGCCGCCGCGCACCAGGCGCTGCGCTCCCGTGGCCGCGTCGACTCCGACAATCCCGCCGTCGCCGTCGCCAAGGCTCCAGTCGCTCACGAGGAAGTTGCCCGCCGGGTCGAGCGCCATGCGCTCGGGAGTCACGAGCAGGTCCGTGGCGTTGTTGGAGGTGAGCGCGCCCTGCGTCAGCCCGTCGACCACGCGAGCGAGCCCCGGGTCGCCGCACTCGTTGACGAACACGATCTGGCCCGCGCTGTCGAGCGCCACGCCGAGCGGGTAGCTGAACAACCCGCCTGATGAGATGACCTGCTGGGCGCCGTCGGCGGGCTGGACGCGCACCAGGTTGCCGCCCAGGGCCGGGGCGCAGACGCCGGGCAGCGCCCGGTTGCTGACCACCAGGCTGCCGTCGCGGTCGACGAGAATGCCGAAGGGAAGATCGAGACCGCCCCCCTCGCTGACCTTGGTCTTCGCTCCGGAGGACGGGTCGACCCTGATCACCGCGCCGCTGTTGTCGGCCTCGTAGTTGTCGGCCACGTAGATGGTGCCGCCGGGCGCGATGGCCAGACCGGCCGGGTCGACCATTGGGGCGCCCTCGGCCACGAGGGACTGGGCCCCGGTGAGCGAGTCGACGCGGATGATGCGCCCGTCCTCCGCGCAGCGCGTCTCGTTGCAGACGGTGCCCATGTCGGCCACCAGCAGGTCGCCGCTCGCGTCGATGGCCAGGTCGTAGGGCCGCTGGAACAGGCTCCCCTGCGGGCCGTTGCGCGAGATCTCAACCGCCGTGTCCGCGCCGGGGTCGGTGCGCACGATCACCGCGCCGTCGGCGTAGTTGTTCGCCGTGTAGATCACGTAGGGGTCGCCGGCCGCCGCCGAGGCGGCGCAGGGGAACAGGAGAGCGGCGAGGACAGGCAGCGTCAGGACGCGAATGCGGCGCATCCCAACCGAGCCTATGCGGGGACACCGGCCCGTCAAGCGATGGAGAACGACTTTCACTCCAATTTCCTCATCGGCAGGCGGGCGCATTTACGAAAGTCCGGGCGCCGCTACTGGACCGTTACTTGCGCTTCTTCGCGCTGGTGGCGCGCTTGGCGGGCAGGCGCTTCTCGATCTCGTCGAGGCGGCGCGAGATGCGGCGCAGGGCCACGTGCAGCTCGCGCACGTCCTCGGAGGTGGCCGGCCGGCGGTCCTCGATGGCGCCCACCACGGCCTTCCCCCGCCGCGCGATGCCGGCGCCGGCTTCCTTTCGCAGCTGTTCGACGGTGCCGGCGAGATCGTCCAGGGCGCCCTGGGTGCGCTCACGCTGGCGCTCGGCGGAGCCGAGGGTCGCCTGAACGGTGCGCTCGACCGCTTCGCGTAGATCTGCCGGGGAGGACGGCGGTTTGGCCACTGAAACGCAGTCTAGGAGCTTTATGGTTGGCCGCCGTGGCCCTCCAGCACGAGATTCGGCCCCTCCACCTCAAACCGGCGGCCGAGCTCGCCGAGCGCGTCCTGTTGCCCGGAGACCCCCACCGGGCGCTGTCGGTGGCCCAGGACCTGCTCGAGGCGCCGAGGATGTTCAACCACCACCGCGGCCTGTGGGGCTACACGGGGAGGGCCGCCGACGGCGAGCCGCTGACGATCCAGTCGACCGGGATGGGCGGGCCGAGCGCCGCCATCGTCGTGGAGGAGCTGATCGGGCTGGGCGCGCGGCGCCTGGTCCGCATCGGCACCTGCGGCGCCCTGGCCGGCGACCTCGAGCTCGGCGCGCTGCTCGCCGTGGAGACGGCGCTGGCGGGCGACGGCGCGAGCGCCGCCCTGGGGGCCGACCGCGAGCTGCATTCCGACCCCGAGTTGCTGGAGCGCCTGGCCGCGGCCGGAGCGCGGCCGGTCACGGTGGCCAGCACGGACCTCTTCTACGACCCACGCGAGGCGACGATCGCCGCCTGGGCGAACGAGGGAGCCGCGGCCGTGGAGATGGAGACGGCCACCCTGTTCGCCGTGGCTCGGCTGCGGGGCGTCGCCGCCGCCTGTGTGGTCGGAGTGACCGATGTGCCGGGCGCCGAGGGCGCCCGGCGGGCCGGCCCGGAGCAGATCGAAGAGATCGGGCTGCGGGTGGGCGAGGCCGGCTACGCCGCCCTGAGCGCTACGACTCGGTAACGGTCAGGCGTTCCTGGGCGCGCGGCACCGGGTCCTCGCTCGGCGCCACCGCCTCGCGGAGGCGGCTGAGGTCGCGCCCCATCTCGTCCAGGCGGGCCTCCATTCGGGCGAGGCCGCCGCCGGACGTGGCGGCCGCGGCCACTGTGCCGAGGCGCTCCTCCAGGCGATCGATCGAATCCTCGATGCCCTCGAGGCGCTGCGAGAGCGAACGCAGCCGGCGGGTGACCCGCTCGATATCGGCCGCCGAGGGCAGGTTCAGCGCACTGAGGGCCGCCTCCTGGGCCTGCACGGCCCGCTCGCGTGCCTCGAAGGCCCGCGCCACGGCCCCGTTGACCACGGGGTTGGCGATCAGCTCCTCGGCGATCCGGCCCAGGGCTTCCTCGCCCTGGCGCGACAGCTTGTCTACGAAACCCTCGTCGGCGTCAGGGTCGGCCACGCGGCGCAGAGTATCCGATCGGAGTGCTCGGCTCGTGACTCTAAGTCTCTACTTGAGGCTTAGAAAGCTCCATCAGGAGTAGTAAGGCGCCGAGTGGGCGGCCCCGTAGTGAAGATCTGGCCTCGCCTGGTCGATACTTAGGGGCAGCAGCCCCCGCCGCGCCCCTACCTCATCACTCCCCGTTTGCACACGAAAAGCGTCCAACCAATGCTCTTCCCGCGGCAGGCTTGCCTGATAGCCTGCCCGCTAACTCGGGCTGCTCCCAGGGGGGCCCTACGGGAGGACTTGGTACGGCACGGATGAAGACGCGGCTCCTCAGCATCCTGCTCACGGCGGCATTGCTCGCCGTGGCCGCATTCACGGGTTTCACCTTTTCGGCGTCGGCTCAGACCGTCGACGTCCAGCTCCCCAGCGGCGAGATCGTCAAGGTGGACGTCCCGCCGGGCACCTCGGTCGACGACATCCAGCTTCCCGGCAAGCCGGTATCTCCGCAGCAGAGCCAGACCACGCCCGCCCCCGCGCCCACTCCCGAGCCGGCGCCCGCACCTGAGCCCGGCCCGCCGAGCGCAGGCGGTGGCGCTGCTCAGGGTCAGACCAACAGCGGCGAGCGCATCCGCCGCGAGCGCGCCAAGGCCAAGGAGCTGACCGCCGACCCGGAGGCTCAACCCGAAGATGAGGGTGACCGCAAGCGGCGGCGAAACAAGGAGCGCGATCGCGACGGCGGCGCCGAGATGCGCAACTCCGACGGCACCCCCACTCCGGACAACCCCGGTTTCGTGGATGCCCTCCCCGGGCCGTCGTCCGCGGCCGGGGTCCCCAACTTCATCATCCGCAAGTTCCGAGTGCCGCCCTTCCTGCTGCCGATCTACCAGGCGGCCGGCATCGAGTACGGCATCCGCTGGGAGATCCTCGCGGCGATCAACGAGATCGAGACCGACTACGGGCGCAACCTCAACGTCTCCAGCGCGGGGGCCCTGGGCTGGATGCAGTTCATGCCCGCCACCTGGGAGGCCTACGGGACCGACGCCAACAAGGACGGGCGTAAGGACCCCTACAACCCCGTCGACGCCATCTTCGCGGCGGCCCGCTACCTGAAGGCGGCCAACTACGAGAACGACGTGCGCGCCGCGATCTGGGCCTATAACCACGCCGACTGGTACGTCGACTCGGTGCTGCTGCGCGCCCGGCTCATCGCCGGCGTTCCCGCCGACCTGATCGGCTCGCTGACCGGTCTCACCGAGGGGCGCTTCCCGGTTTACGCGCGCGCCCGCTACGCCGACGACCTGGCCGAGCAGCAGCTGCTCAAGCGCGTCAAGGAGGGCGAGAACGCGGCCAACGTGATCGAGTCGGCCGACGACCGCCGCTCGGTCGACATCTTCGCCGACGAGGGCGCGCCGGTGGTGGCCGTGAACGACGGCGAGATCAAGGCCATCGGCAAGAGCCGCGAGATGGGCCGCTACGTGGTGCTGCAGGACGTGTACGGCAACAGCTACACCTATTCGCGCCTGGGAGCGGTCGTGCGCAACTACCCGGTGCCCAAGCAGGACGCTGTGGACCAGTCCACGGCGGCGCGCGCGGTCAAGGCCAACGGTGACGACGATGCCGACCTTCCCGAGCCGTCGGCTCCCGCCTCGGCGGGCCGCCAGCTCGACGCGTCCGACAGCGAGCCGGCCGAGCCGAGCACCGAGCCCGAATCGGAGGACACCTCGCGCGCGAGCGCGCCCGTGAAGCAGCGCCTGTTCGCCCACCCGGAGATGGAGGGCGCGCGCGACGCCGGCGGCCTCGAGCAGATCCTCGACCGCAAGGCGCGCAAGAACGGCACCTACGAGGTCTACAAGAACTACTTCTCGCGCCCGTTCGGGCTCGACCCCGACAAGGTCACGCTGCGCCGCCTCAAGGTCGGCTCACGCGTGATCGGCGGCACGATCATCGGCCGCATCGGCCGGACCGATCCGGCTCGCGCGCCGCACGTCGACTTCGCGATCCGCCCGGCGGGCAAGGGCGCGCCGAAGATCGACCCCAAGCCGATCCTCGACGGCTGGAAGCTGCTCGAGGCCACCGCGATCTACCGCGCCTCGGGCAAGAACGTGCTGCACGGTGACGACGTGGAGGGCATGTCGATCGGCCAGATCCTGCTGCTGCCCAAGCCGCAACTCGAGCGCCGGGTGCTGGCCGACGAGCGCGTCGAGGTGTACGACTGCGGGCGCGACGACATCCGCTCCGGTCAGGTCGACCGGCGGGTGCTGGCCACGCTGGCCTACCTGGCCGAGTCCGGCCTGCGCCCGAGCGTGACCAGCCTGAAGTGCGGCCACAGCTACCTGACGAAGTCGGGCAACGTGTCTCACCACTCCTCGGGCAACGCGGTCGACATCGCCAAGATCAACGGCATCCCAATCCTCGGCCATCAGGAGGCCGGCGGCGTGACCGATCAGTCGGTGCGCAGGCTGATGCTGCTGCAGGGGACGATGGCGCCGGCGCAGATCATCTCCCTGCTCGAGATCGGCGGGGCGACGCTCGCCATGTCCGACCATCACGACCACATCCACGTCGGCTTCCAGCCGATGTTCGGGACGAACCGCAAGCTCGGCAAGGCCGCGCTGGCGGTGCTCAAGCCCGGCCAGTGGTCCGACCTGCTCGACCGCCTCGGCGAGATCGAGAACCCCGTCGTGCCGACGAAGCCCTCCAAGTACGCGCTGCCCGCCGACAAGCGGGCCAGCAAGGCCCACCCGGGCGAGTAGGCGCACGGCTCACGACGCGCCCTTCGGCTTCGTTCAGCTCGAGTTCGGTTTCCTGCTCGGGCCTCCCGACGGCCGCTACCTGGCGCGCGCCGAGGCCGGCGGTCCGGCCGAGGCCGTGCTCGTGCTCAACACCCTGGGGGCGCCCGAACGGCGCCGCCTGAGCGGCCGGCGCGCGCGGACGGTGGAGAGCGCCGAGCCCGAGCCGGTGCCCACGGCCCGCGCGACGGTGGTGCGCCCCGAGCCGTTTGCCTCGGCGGACCTGGCGGGCGCCTGGCTCGCGGGGTTGCGGGGCGACGAGGACGCTGCGGGCATCGAGCTCGGCTCGGCGCTGCGCGTGCTCAACCGGGCCCTGCGGGCCCAGCGAGCCGCCGCCGCCGATCCCTACGCCGCCGACGTGTCGGGCGAGCGGGCGCTCGTGGAGCGCATCGGCTACGGGCGCGGTGAGGCCGTGGCCGAGGGGCGCTTCGGCGATGCGTTCGAGCTGCCGCGCGCCGGCGCACGCCGGTTCAAGCGCTCGATGGAGGCGCCCGAGGAGCGCTTCGCCGCGCTGCTCGGCGGACGGGAGGACGCGCTGGTGGCTGAGGAGCTGGTGCTGCGGGCGCGAGCGGACCTGCTCGCGGGCCGTCCGCGCGAGGCCGCGTTGCAGGCGCGGGTGGCGCTGGAGGCGCTGCTGGCCGAGCTGCCCGGCGCGGCCACGGCGATCTCCGACTGGCGTGGGCCGGTGAGCGAGGCGGCTACGGCAGCCCTGGCGGGTG
The DNA here is from genome assembly GCA_963746825.1 of uncultured Thermoleophilaceae bacterium. Lineage (GTDB taxonomy): Bacteria > Actinomycetota > Thermoleophilia > Solirubrobacterales > Thermoleophilaceae > JACVRW01. Next base: position 227,921 of record CAVVCU010000008.1, on the reverse strand, counting down.
AGCTTCGGAGCGATGACGTGGAGCCGGCCGTCGCGGCCATGGAGGCTGCGCTACGTCGTCACCGGCTCGGCGCCTGAGCGCTCGCGGCGACGCGCTCGGCCAGCGCCCGCTCCGGCGCGAGTACGAGCACGGTGCGGCGCTGCGGGCCGCTCTGGATCGCTCCCTCGGCCGCGAGCTCGCGCAGCCGCCGCGAGGCCGCCGCCTCGAACTCCTCGGCGTCGCGCTGCGTGTCCCACTGCCAGGCCGCCACGAGCACCTCGCCGCCCTCCGGCAGCCCCCACAGCTCGAACGCGCTCCCGCCCCACCCCGCCGCGGCGCGCTCGGAGCGCTCGCGGCCGTTGCCCTCGCGCAGGAACTGCTCGGTGTCGAACTCGCCGAGATCCCCGCGCGTGAGCCGTTCCGCGCCCTCGGGCAGCAGTTCATCGAGGCCGGGCAGGCGCACGCTCGCCGGCCGCTCCCCGCTCGAGTACTTCTCCGGGTGGATCAGCTGCTCGCTCGAGAGCACCGGCCGCTCGCCGTAGGCCTCGTCGACCGCAGCCCAGCCGCCCTCGCTCTCGATCCGGCTCACGAGCCTCGCTCCCGCTGCGTAGGGGAACACGAGGCTCTCTCGGACGTAGCGGGGCAGCCCTCCTCCGGCTGGTATCGCCAGGTCGCCGATCTGATCCAGCACCCGCTCACGCAGGGCGGGCGGCAGCTCGTCGCCGGCGCCCTGGGCCTGGGCCAGGTAGTCGACCATGGCCAGCGTCGCCGTGCCCTCGGTCAGGCCGCTCCTTGCCGTGGCCCGATCGCGCCATAGCGTCTCGGCGCCCGGCTCGAGGCCGAAGCGCTGGTCCTCCAGAGCGTGCACCAGCTCGTGGGCCAGGGCGACCTCCGCCAGGACTCCGTCGAGCCCGGCTCCCCTCACCAGGGCAAGCGTGTCCGTGCGCGGAACGTAGTAGCCGCCCACCTCGCTCGCCGTCGCCTGGGCGAGGGTCTCGCGCAGGCTGGCGTCGGCCGGCAGCAGCCCGAGCAGCTTGAGCAGGCGCTCGCCCGCCTCCTGCTGGGCGGGCGGGACGTAGCGGTCGTACTCGGCCAGGGCGGCGGCACGCGCCTGATTCGGCGACACCCGGCTCACCCGCGGAAGGCGCTCGAAGTCGAGCTCGCGTATGCGCTCGACGCGGCGAGCGATCCGCTCGACCGACACGTCGGCGCCAGCCTCGCCGCGCGGCGGCGCGGGCGCCTCCTCCTCCGCCTTGCCCGTCAGCAGGCCTATCGCCCCGAGCACCGCGATCAGACCGAGGATCACGGCCGCTACCGAGCGGTTCACCTCACAGCGCCGCCAGCACGGCGCGGAGCTCCTCCACCACGTCGCCGTCCAGCTTGACCTCGGCTTCGGAGTCGTAGGGGGTGGGACCCTGGGTGATGAGCGCGAGCCGCCCGCCCCCGCCTCGGGTGATGGCCGGCAGGCCGGCCACCGGGTAGACCTCGAGCGAGGAGCCCACGCACACCATCAGATCGGCTTCGAAGGCCAGCGCCTGGGCCTCGGCCAGTGCCGCCTCGGGCAGCAGCTCGCCGAACAGCACCACGTCGGGCTTGAGCGGAGCCACGCAGGCCGGGCACTCGGGCGCGCCGGCGCCGAGCAGCTCGATCACCCGGTCGATGGCCAGCTTGGCCCCGCACTCCAGGCACACGCTCCACTGGATCGAGCCGTGCACCTCGATCAGCCGCCGGCTGCCGGCCAGGCGGTGCAGGCGGTCGACGTTCTGGGTGATGACGGCGCCGACCAGACCACGTCGCTCGAGCTCGGCGAGCGCGAGGTGAGCATCGTTGGGCCGCTTGTCGACCAGCGATGCGAAGCGATCGCCGTAGAAGCTCCAGAACTGATCGGGATCGCGGCGCCACGCGTCGATGTGCGCCACCTCCATTGGGTCGACGTTCTCCCAGAGCCCGGTCCCGGGCGTGCGGAAGTCGGGGATGCCCGACGGCACCGACACGCCCGCGCCGGTGAGCACGACGGCGTGCTCGGAGTCGCGCAGCAGCCCGGCCAGCTGCTCGGCCTTCGCGGAGACGACGGGGTGCGACGACACCGCGCGCAGGTTAGTGGGCGCTCAGTTGCGTCGAGTTGGGTCGACGTAGAGGTCGTCCACTCGCCAGTTGCCCGTCAGCGCGGTGAAGCGGAAGGCCACCCGCCGGAAGCCGGCGGTCTTGCCGCCGAGGTCCGGCTTCATGTCCATGTCGTCTGGTCAGCCGCCAGCCCGAGCCGGCGTTGGTGAACTGCTTGCCGTCGAACTTGGAGAGCTCCTCCCAGACCGGCTTGGGCGCGTCCGGGTAGGCGATCTCGATCTTGAACTCGGCCGAGTCGGTCTGGCCGTCCGCCTTGGTCAACACCCGAAAGGTCGGGTAGTCCAGGTCAACGCACATCGTCGGGCTGATAGCCCTCGACCTCGGTCCCATCGCGAGCATCCCGGCACCGTCGCGGGCGCCGAGGTCGACGGGATCCGCCTCGGTTACGCGCTGAGCGCCGCCGGAGAGCTGCCAGCCGGCCGTCCCGTTCTCGAACGAGCCGCTCGGGGCCATCACGTAGTCGCGGCGGTCGCCGAAGCGAGCGAAGGGGTTCTCGATCAGCGGAGAGCTGCAGGTCCGGCTCGACTCGTCCGTCGCGAACAGCTGCGTGCTGCCCAACGGCGTCGTGTCCGCCTGGGCCGTGGTGGCGAACGCGAGCGACATGAGGCCGCCCGCGACAAACAGTGCCGTCTTTCTCATCAGTCCCGTCTCCCGGTCTTATCGAAGGTCTTCCCTGCCAGAGCCGGGGCGGGCCCACCAGCCATCAGTGGCTGACCTGAGTCCAAGGTAGGAGCGCTGCGGCAGTCCCCGCCACTGGACATTCGTCCAGCGCCCGCCCGCGCGTCCAGGCTTCAGCGCCGCACGGAAGAAACCGAAGAAGGGAGTAGGACGTGAGCACCCAACTCCCGACAGCAGAGCCGGCACCGCGACCACCCCTCGAGGAGGAGGCGCTGATCGAGAGCGCGCGCCTGCGCGTAGCGAAGCGGATGAGCGCCCGCGAGTTCATCGGCGTCTGGGTGGCCGCGCTGAGTTTCGTGGCGGCGGCCGGAGCTTGCGCTCTGGTTCTGCCCTGGCCGCGCGAGTTCGATCCGTGGCTGGCCGGCGCCCTCGTGGCGGCCTACGCGCTGTCTTCGCGAGTTCGCTTCTACGTCGGCGCGAACTACACCGTCCCCACTCAGATCGTGCTCGTGCCCATGCTGTTTCTGCTGCCGACGCCGCTGGTCCCGGCACTTGTGGCCTTGGCCCAGTTGGTGGGTGTCCTTCCCGACGTCAGCACCCGCAAGGTCCACCCCGAGCGCGCACTTCACGCCATCGGGCGACTCTTGGTATGCGCTCGCGCCGGCCCTAATTCTGACGCTCACCGAGGCAACGCCTTTCGACGCGAGCCTCTGGCCTATCTACCTCCTGGCCCTGGTGGGTCAATTCGCGCTCGATCTGGCTGTGAATGTCGCGCGCGACCGATTCGAGCTGGGAGTTCCGCCGCGATTGTCGCTGAGCACATCGCGCTGGATCTACGTCGTCGACGCCCTGCTCGCTCCCGTCGGCCTGCTCGCCGCCGCTGCGGGAACGATCGAGCCCTGGCTCTTTGCCCTGGTCGTCCCCAGGTGGTCCTGCTCGAGGTGTTCGCGCGCGAGCGCCAGCGCCGGCTCGACAACGCTCTGGAGCTGCGCCACGCCTACCAGGGCACGAGCTCGCTGCTCGCCGAGCTGCTCGAAGGACGACGACGAGTACACCGGCATGCACAGCCGCGACGTGGTCGATCTGGCGGTGGCCGTGGCCACGGAGCTCGGGCTCGATTCGCGCCAGATTCGCGACACGGAGTTCGCCGCCCTGCTTCACGACATCGGCAAGATCGCCGTGCCGAAGGAGATCATCAACAAGCCGGGCAAGCTCACCGAGGAGGAGTGGGCGGTGGTGCGCACGCACACCATCGAGGGGCAGCGGATGCTCGACCAGGTGGGCGGCGCCCTCCAGCGCGTCGGCGTGATCGTCCGGGCATCGCACGAGGACTGGGACGGCAGCGGCTATCCCGACGGCCTCGCCGGCGAGGACATTCCCGTGGAGGCGCGTGTGGTGAGCGCCTGCGACGCCTTCCACGCCATGACCTCGGACCGCAGCTACCGCAAGGCGCTACCCGTGGGCGTGGCCGTGGCCGAGCTGAAGCGATGCTCGGGCACCCAGTTCGACCCGGCCGTGGTGGTCGCGCTGCTCGCGGTGGTGCCGGACGCGGAGCGGCGGGCGGCGGCGGCTTAGCGTCCCTGGAACTTCGGCCGGCGCTTGCCCAGGAAGGCGCCGATGCCCTCCCTGGCGTCCTCGGACCCGAACGCGCGGGCGAAACCCTCGGCCTCCGAGGCCAGGCCCTCGTCGAGGTCGGCGTGGGCCGAGCGCTTCTTGATCTCCTCGATCGCGATCGGCGCCTTGTCCGCCAGCTGTCGCGCCCAGGCGAGCGCGGTGTCGAACAGCTCGTGGTCGGGCACCACCTGGTTGGCCAGGCCCACGCGGTGGGCCTCGTAGGCGTCGATCGGGTCGCCCGAGAGGTTCATCTCCAGCGCCTTGGCCTCGCCCACCAGCCGCGGCAGGCGCTGAGTTCCGCCGAAGCCGGGAATGATCCCGAGGTTGATCTCGGGCTGGCCGAAGCTGGCCGAATCCGCGGCGATCCGCAGGTCGCAGGCCATCGCGAGCTCGCAGCCGCCGCCGAAGGCGATGCGAGTTGACGGCGGCGATGGTGACCGTCGAGGAGGCCTCCATCCCGCGCATGAAGCGGTGCGCCGACTCCACCAGCTCTGCGCCCTCGGCATCGGGGGTCATCTTCGTGAACTCCTTGATGTCCGCGCCGGCGCAGAAGGTGAAGATGTTCGACGAGGCGATCACCAGCGCGCGAACGGAGCCGTCGACCTCCTCCCACAGGGAGATGAGATCGCGAATCGCCTGAGGAGAAAGGGGGTTGGCCGGGGGCCGGTTCAGCCACGCGATCGCGATGTCGTCGCGCGTCTCGAGCAGGACGGTGTCGCGCTGTTCGCCGGCGTCGGGCTGGGGGTAGGCGAAGAAGCCCTGGCCCGATTTCTTGCCCAGGCGACCCTGAGCCACCATGCGCCGCAGGATGGTGGGAGGCTCGTAGGAGCCGCCCCACTCGGAGTGCGCCCGCTCGAGCTGCTCCAGCACGGAGTCGAGGCCGGCGTCGTCGGCACGGGTGAACGGCCCGGGCAGGATCCCCGCTCCCATCATCATCCCGATCTCGATGTCCTTGGCCGAGGCGACCCCTTCCTCGAGCACGAGGCAGGACTCGACCAGGGTCTTAAGGCCCATGCGCTCGACCAGCATGTGGCCGGCGGCGCCGCTAGCCGTGCTCATAGAAGCCCTCGCCCGTCTTCTGCCCCAGGTTGCCCGCCTGGACGAGGTCTCTCATCTGAGCCGAGACGAAGAAGCGGTCGCCGTAGGAGGATTCGAGGTACTCCGCCACGTGCAGGACGGTGTCCAGGCCGAGCAGGTCGGTGAGAAAGAAAGGACCCATGGGCACGGTCCCGGATTCCTGGATGACCTTGTCGACCTCCTTGATATCGAGGCCCTCCTCCTCGGACACCCGCCACACCTCGGACACCGCCGAGTTGAGGATGCGGTTGACGACGAAGCCCGGCACCTCGCCGCAGCGGATCGCGGTCTTGCGGATGGCCTGGGCGAAGTTGGCCGCGACCTGCACGGTCTCCTCCGCGGTCTCGTCGCCCTCGATCACCTCGATCAGGCGCATCATCGACGCGGGATAGAAGAAGTGAAATCCGCAGACCTTGTCCGGGCGCGTGGTGGCCTCGCCCATCTCGGTCACCGACAGCGATGACGTGTTCGACGCCAGGATCGCGTGGCCGGGGGTGGCCACATCGAGCTCGGAGAACACGGCCTGCTTGATCTCCATGCGCTCGGGCACGGCCTCGATCACGAAGTCGACGTCACCGAAGTCCTCGTAGCCGGTGGCGCCGGTGATGCGGCCGAGGATCTCATCCAGCTGGCGCTGCGAGTCCTCCTCGGAGAACTTCCCCTTGGCCACCAGCGCGGCGAGCTGAGCTTCGGTGACGTCGCGGGCCTTGGTCAGCCCCACGTCCACGAACTCCTGCTTGACGTCCTTGAGGACGACCGGGATCCCGGCCGAGGCGATCACTTGCGCGATCTCCCCGCCCATCGTGCCGGCGCCCACCACTGCAGCCTTGAAGACGAACAAGCCGAGCAGGCTACCTCAGTAGCCCACCCGGCCTGCCGCTCTGCTCGAGCCCCCTGTGACTAGCGGCGCTCGGTCTTGCCCGTTTGGTCGCCGCGATCGGTCTCGCCGCGCGTCGACATGCCCGTGTCCATGCCGCCCCGGTCGGTCTTCAGGCCGCCGGTGTCGTGACCGGTCGCCCGGTCGCGGCCGGTGCGGGTCTGGCCGCGCGTGCCGGTGTCGTCGGTGTCGCGCGTGCCTGTGCCGTTCGTGCCGGTATCGGTGCCCTTGGTGGTGTTGTCGGCGTCGGTGTTGCGCGTGTCGGCGTCGGTGTTGCGCGTAGCGGTGTCGTCATCGTCGTCGTCCCCGCCGTGACCGCCGCCGGGGCCCGAGTTGTCGTCATCGCCGCCGCCGTGCCCGTCCTTGCCCGGACCGGACGAGGTGCTCAGCGCCTGCGGGCCGCTGTCGCCCGCCTGGGCGGCGCCGGACCAGAACAGCGGGGTGGCGGCAAGAATCAGCACGGCGCAGAGCGCCAGGAATGCCTGCCTGGGCCGCGAGAGCTGCCGGCTCTCGGATTCGGGGCCCTGATCGGCCAACGTCAGGTACAGAGAAGGTGCGGCACGGTCTCGCATGTCAGATCCTCCGTCGTGGGCTTGCCTACCTGGAACACCCGCCCTCGGCGAAACTCACGCGCCTCGGCGCGAGAGGGACATCTTGCGCGGCAGCGCCGCCACCAGTGGCTGCAGGCCCAGCGCGACGGCGGCCGCGGCCGGCCGTGCCTCCGGATCGAAGGCGAGGGTCGCGGCGATCAGCTCACGCAGGGCCGGCGGGACCGAATCGGGCAGCTCCAGCGGCGCCTGCTCGAGCTGCGGGAAGCGCAGTCCGGTTTCGCGGGGAAACGGCCGCTGCCCGCTCACCGCGTGATGAAGCGTCGCGCCCAGACCCCACACGTCGGCGGGAGGGCCGATCGCGCCCGGATGGCCGGCGGGATCGCACTGCTCGGGCGCCATGTAGGGGTCCGTGCCGATCGGCCGGCTGATCGCTGCGGCCTGCTCGGCCGGCCGGGCGATGCTCAGGTCGATCAGCCGCGGTGGCACACCCATCACGATGTTGTCCGGCTTCACGTCGAGGTGGACCCAGCCCGCCTCACTCATGTAGTGCAGAGCGGCCGCCACGTGAGCGGCCAGCGGCAGCAGCTGCTCCATCGGAAGCGCTCCACCGCGGCGCAGCAGGCGCCGAAGCGTCGGGCCTTCGAGGTGCTCGATCAGGACGTGGGGGTGAGGGCCCTCGAGCACGGCGTCGAAGCCGCGCACGAGCACGGGGTGGGCCAGCTGCTCGAGGGCATCGGCCTCCTCCGCCAGTTCACGTAGTGCGCGCGCGTCCTCCACAAAGGCGGGACGCAGCACCTTGGCCACGGTGATGGCGAAGAGCCGGTCGTCCCACACGAGGAGCACCTCGTAGCGGCTGCCGCCGCCCAGCGATTTGAGCACGGACCGGCCGGGCGCGATCTCGGCGCCCTCCTCGAAGTCCCATCCGTCCTTCTCGTCGACCATCCGGATCATCCTCCCCGCTAACACGGGGTCGGCGCTTAACTCACGCCGACTACCGTGCGCTACGCCTCCGTTCTGATGCGCCCGGCGTGTTTCAGTCACACGTGACTCCGCAAGCGCTGATAGCTCCGGCCCGCCTGGCCGGCGTGCCGTTGCTGCGCGCCCAGTCCGACGAGCGCCTCGTGGACCTCGTGCGGGCGGGCAACGACGCGGCCTTCGAGGCCATCGTCACGCGCTACCGCCGTCCGCTTCTTCGCTACTGCACGAAGTTCCTGTCGAGCACTCGCGCCGAGGATGCCGTGCAGACCGCCTTCATGAACGCGTTGAGCTCGCTGCGATCGAGCGACAGCCAGATCAACCTGCGGCCCTGGCTCTATCGGATTGCCCACAACGCGGCTCTCAACGGGCTGCGCGACCGCGGACTGGCTCACGAGCAGCTGTCCGAGGAGATCGACGGCGTCGAGCGCCCCGACCAGGCCTTCGAGAAGAAGGAGCGGCTCAGCGAGGTGGTGGCCGCCGTCGGAGCCCTGCCCGAGCGCCAGCGCGACGCGGTGGTGCTGCAGGCGCTCGAGGGGCGGCCCTACGACGAGATCGCGTCCGAGCTCGGCGTGAGCGATGGCTCCGTTCGCCAGCTGCTCAACCGCGCGCGCAACACGCTGCGCTCGGGCATGACCGCAATCACGCCCATCGCGCTGCTGGCGCGCTTCCCGTTCGGCGCGGGGGCCGGCGAGAGCATGAGCGCTCGCGTGGCGGAGATCTGTGCGGGAGGGGCGGGCGCGGCGGTGCTGACCAAGGTCTGTGCCACGGCCGTGGTGACCGGCGCGGTGGTGGGAGGCGTCGCCGGCTCTCCCTCGGGAGGCATCGATGACGGGCGGGCCCGCGAGAACCGGCCGGCGGCACCGCGCGAGGTGACCCGGGAGAGCGTTCGCGAGGCCCGCTCGCAATCGTTCGCTCCCGCGGTGCCCACCGAGGGCCCGCGCGCGGAGGACCGGCGCGCCGAGGACCGCCGCGGGGAGGGCGAGCGAGAGGACAGGAGCGGGCCCGGCGACGGCGATCGCGAGGAGCGCCGGCGCGAGGACGAGGACCGCTCCGGCTCGGACTCCGGTAGCTCGGAGTCGAGCGGGTCGGGCTCGAGCGGGTCGGGCTCGAGCGGGTCGGGCTCGAGCGGCTCCGGCGGCGAGGATTCGGGCTCGGGCGGCTCGCGCTCCGGCTCCAGCGGCTCCGGCTCCGGCGGCTCGGAGATCGAGGAATCGGGTTCCGGGTCGAGCGGCTCCGGATCGAGCGGCTCCGGGATCGAGCGGCTCGGGCTCGGTGGTCGAGGATTCCGGCTCCAGCGGCTCGGGTTCGAGCGACTCCGGCGGGTCCGGCTCGAGCGGCTCGGGCTCGGGCTCGGGCGACGAGGACTAGCGCAGCCCCGCTTCCTCCTCCGCCTCGACCGCGAAGCGAGACAGCGTCCGGCGCAGGGAGTCGCGGATCGCGCGGCGGATGAAGAGCGCGTCGGCCACCGGGCCCAGCGCCCCATACTTGGTGAGCGTGTACTCGAGGCTCAGCCCGGCCACCGCTCCGCTCGCGCCCGGCGCCACGATGAAGGTCTGCTTGCCCGCCAGGCGGTCCTCGAAGACGAGGGTGGCGAAGCGGTCGCCCGACGACTCGATCACCTTCTCGGTGACCCGGCCGCGGCCCGCGGGCACCGACTCCCACACCACCCGGGCGTCCGGGGCGGGCCAGATGGAATCGCTCTCGATCATGCGGGCAAAGCCCTCCACGAAGCTGGGCCAGCGGCTGCGGTCGGTCCAGAGGCCGAGCGCCGCCTCCGGCGACAGGGCCACGTCCACCTCGGCGTCCGCCGTTCTCACCCGCCGTAGACCTCGCGCACGATCTCGTCGATCGAGGTCTTGACCGAGTCCAGGAAGGGGCGGACCTCCTCGACGAGGCGCGTGTACTCCTCCCGTCCCTCGTCGGTCAGGGAGTAGTAGCGCCGCGTGCGGCGCTCGGGGTGCTCCCAGTCGCCTCGAATCAGCCCGCGGCTCTCGAGCCGGCGCAGCAGCGGATACATGGTGTTGGGGTTGACCGAGAGCACTCCCGCCGTCATGGCGGCGATGCGCTCCATGAGCTGGTTGCCGTAGCTCGGGTTGTCGGAGATCAGGTGGAGCACGAGCAGGGGAAGCACGTCGCGCCGGCGCAGCTCGCCCGTGAACGGGTCCTGCCCCTTCGCAGTCGCCGCGCGCGGAGCCGCCGGCGCCTGGTCGAGGCCGCCGGCCTGGGCTACGGCGTCGCGCACCGCCTTTCGGCTGCGCTCACTCTTCGACCCGCTCACAGGCGCGAATGCTGACAGGACTCATGCCGCGTGTGTTTGGGCATACCGCATCCATGACCACCGCGGACAGCCCCGAATCCGACGATCGAGAGGGCCAGCTGCAGGCCGGCCTCAAGCAGCGCCACATGACGATGATCGCGCTGGGAGGGATCATCGGCGCGGGCCTGTTCGTCGGATCGAGCGCCGTGATCGGCCAGGTCGGTCCCGGGGCGGTGCTGTCCTATCTGTTCGCCGGCGTGCTGGTGATCCTCGTGATGCGGATGCTCGGCGAGATGGCCGTGGCCAACCCGAGCGTCGGCTCCTTCACCGAATACACGCGCCGCGCGATCGGCAACTGGGCCGGCTTCACCACCGGGTGGCTGTACTGGTACTTCTGGTCGATCGTCCTGGCCATCGAGGCGGTGGCCGGCGCGGAGATCCTCCAGCGCTGGATCGACGCGCCCACGTGGCTGATGAGCCTCATCCTGATGGCCCTGCTCACCGGGACGAACCTGTTCTCGGTGCGCTCCTTCGGGGAGTTCGAGTTCTGGTTCGCCTCGATAAAGGTCGCCGCGATCATCGTGTTCATCCTGATCGCGGCCGGGTTCGTCCTCGGCATCGGCGGCGGCGACTCACCGGGCTTTGCCAACCTGACCGGCGAGGGCGGCTTCGCCCCGGAGGGGTTCATCACCCTGTTGAGCGGAATCGCGATCGTGATCTTCGCCTTCGTGGGGGCGGAGATAGTCACCATCGCGGCCGCCGAGTCCGAGCAGCCCGAGGAGGCGGTGGCCCAGGCCGTCCGCTCGGTCGTGGTGCGCGTGCTGCTGTTCTACGTCCTCTCGATCTTCCTGCTCGTGTGCATCGTGCCCTGGACCCAGGTCCCGCCGGGCGAGTCGCCCTTCATCGGCGCGCTCGACCGCATCGGCATCCCCGGCTCGGCCGACGTGATGAACGCCATCATCGTGACCGCGGTGCTGTCGTGCCTGAACTCGGGTCTCTACACCGGCTCGCGCATGCTGTTCGCACTGGCCCGCCGCGGCGACGCCCCGAAGAGCATGCTCGAGGTCAACTCGCGCGGGGTTCCGGTCAAGGCGATCCTGCTCACCACGACCATCGGCTTCCTCTCGACCATTCTCGCCTGGCTGTCCCCGGAGACCGTCTTCCTCTTCCTCGTCAACTCCTCGGGCGCCATCGCGCTGTTCGTGTACCTGCTGATCGCCGTGGCCCAGTTGCGCATGCGCCGCCAGCTCGAGCGCGAGTCGCCGGAGAAGCTCAAGGTCAAGATGTGGCTCTACCCCTGGCTCACCTGGTTCTCGATCGTGTCCATCGTGGCCGTGGTCGCCTCCATGGCCGTGGTCGACGACGAGGCCACGCGCTCCTACCTCATCCCGAGCCTGATCTCTTTGGCGGTGGTGGTCGCGGCGGCGTTCATCCGCGAACGGCGCGGGCGCGAGCCGGCGGCCACGCGGGAGGTGCCGGGAGCTCCGCGCGCCGGCGCCGCCTAGAACGATGGACGAGCCCTTCATCCTCAACGTCGCCGACGCCCCTGCGGAAGGTCACTCGCGCCGAGCGACGTATCTCGACTTCGAGCCCGACGACGCGCCGTGGCCCGACCTCGGCGTGAACATCCAGGTCATGGAGCCGGGCCAGCCCAACTGCCGCTACCACTCGGAGCCGGTGCAAGAGGACTTTCTCGTCCTGCACGGCGAGTGCATCGTGATCCTCGACGGCGAGGAACGGCCGCTGCGCCAGTGGGACTTCGTGCACTGCCCGGCGGGAACCGAGCACGTCTTCGTCGGCGCGGGCGACGGGCCCAGCGCGGTGCTGATGATCGGCTCACGCCGAGAGGACGCGGCCCACTACCCGGTCAACGAGGTGGCGGCCAAGTACGACGCGTCCGTGACCGAGGCCACCGACGAGCCGGCGCAGGCCTACGCCGACTGGCGGCAGGAGCCGCGGCGCACGATCCCGAACCCTTGGCCGCTCGTCTAGCTCCCGAACGCCCGCGGCGGGCGCTTTCGCAAGTCGCGCGAAGCGATAGGGTGGTAGCGCGCGGCGAGGGCGCACCCGGTCCGCGGGCAGGGCCGCAGGCCCACCTTGTGACGTTGAGCTGGCAGTGTGCGATCGACCTCTGCCCGGCGCTGCGGACCGCGGGCGACCGGAGAGGTGATCGTGATGGCGAAGCGGCGGATCGATCTCGACCGCGCGCGGCGTGAGGCCAGGGCGTTGCTGCGGGCGGCGCGGGCTGGCGACCCTGAGGCTCGTGAGCGGCTGCGCGGCGACCGCGAGCCGCGCCTGGCCGACGCGCAGCATAGGGTGGCGCGGGACCTAGGCGAGCCGAGCTGGCCCGCTCTCGTGCGCCGTGTCGAGGGCGAGGGTGCGGCGCTTATCGAGGCGGCGCGTAGCGGTGAGGGGGAGGAGGTGTACCGGCTGCTCGAAGCGGGAGCACCCGCCAACGCACGCGACACCGAAACGGGCGGCACAGCGCTGCATGTGGCCGCGTCGCTTGGTTGGCTTGAGGTGGTCGACTACCTCGTTGGCTGGGTGCCGCTCGACAAGCTCGCGCGCGACCGGGCCAGCCGCACGGCGCTGGACGCCTGCGTCGAGGGCACGGGCGACGCGGTCGTGGCCAAGGTGCTGGTCTCGGTCGGGATCCCGCCTGAGCCGTGGATGGTTGAGCGAGCCTCGGGCGAGCTCGCCGTGTGGCTCGGCGCCCGGCTGGACGAGCCCGTCAGGCGCGAGCGCCTGCCCGAGGGCTTTGGCGAACTCGCGTGGGCGGCCAACGTCGCGATTTTCGAGCTCATCGCCAGTTCGCCAGTTGCGCAGGCGCGACCGGTGGGCGACGGCTTCGCCTTCGCCACCGGTCTGCTCGACAACACGCGCAACGGCGTGGTGTGCAGCCGACTGCCCGAGGGCCAGGCCGACCAGCACATCGCCGAGGCCCTCGCATGGCTGCGCGAACGCGGCGGCCCCGGGCAGTGGCTCGTTGCGCGCGACACCGAGCCGGCCGACCTGCGCGAGCGCCTGGTCCGCGCCGGCTGCCGGCCCGAACGCACCGCAGTGAGTATGGCCGCGTCGCTGGCGGACCTCGACCTCTCACCGTGCCGGGCGCCCGACGGGCTTGAGATCGCGCCTACCACCGACGCGGCGACGCTCGCCGGCGCCGGGGTCGAACTCGGCCGCGGAGACTCGACGCCCGTGCGCCACTACGCCGCCCACCTGGCCGGGCGGGCTGTCGGAGTCGCCAGCGTCCTCGTCCACGGCGCGACGTTTGCTGGCCTCGAGCTTCACGTGCCTGTAAGCGACAGGCGCCGCGGCATCGGCAGGGCGCTCGTGCTGCACGCTCTGCGCCAGGGCCGCGCCGCCGGATGCTCGGTGGCCACCATCCCGCCCACGCCCGCGACTGTCCCCTTCTTCCAGGCGCTCGGGTTCGTGCTCGAGCGTTATCCGCCTGACCGCGCGCTCTACACGCCGACCGAGTGACACTCTGGGAACTGGCCGAGGTCTCCCGTAAGCCCGAACCCTGAGCAACGGCTACCGCGCGTACTTGCCGGAGCAGCTGCACCAGCTCAACCGCGTCGTCGCCCTCAAGGACCTCGGCTTCACGCTCGACCAGGTCGGGCGCTTGCTGCACGACAACCTCGACGCGGGCGAGCTGCGCGGGATGCTGCGGCTGCGGCGGCTACAGCTAGAAGATGACGCAAGAGCCGTTGGAACGCCGGCTGGCGGCGGTCGAAACCAGGCTGCGAATGATCGAAACGGAGGACAGATTCGCGCCGGCCCACGCCGTCGACTACCGCGCAATGCATCCCCCGGTCTGGAGCACACGGCCGACGCTGAATGTTGGCTCCGAGGTCGGTCTCTAGAGGCATGGCACCACAGGCGTTGATGATCGCGCTCGACCTGCTCGTCGTCTCGACTGCCTTGAGCACGGTCCGAGCCGAGCTAGCTATGGCCGGGACCGAGGGTGCGCGCCACTAGTGTGGCCGGGGTGCCCGCCGAAGCACTGGAGGGCCGATGCTCGAGGTGACGACCACTGCCTGGGCGGTGACGGTCGGGCTCGTGCTCGTGCTGCTCGCGATCGATTTCGCGCTCGCCGTGGCGCGCCCGCACGAGGTGGGCTTCCGCGAGGCGACGCTTTGGTCGGTTTTCTACATCGCGGTGGCGATCGGGTTCGGCCTCGTGTTCGCATCGTTCGCCGGCTGGGGCTACGGCGGCGAGTACTTCGCCGGCTACATCGTTGAGAAGAGCCTGTCGGTCGACAATCTCTTCGTCTTCGTGGTGATCATGACCTCTTTCGCGGTGCCCGCCGAGCACCAGCAGAAGGTGTTGATCGTGGGGATCATCCTCGCACTGGTCCTGCGCGTGATCTTCATCGCGCTCGGCGCTGCGCTGCTCGAGGCTTTCTCGTTCATGTTCCTGCTGTTCGGCCTGCTGCTGGTCTTCACGGCGATCCAGCTCTTCCGCCACCGCGACCAGGACCCCGAGGTGGAGGACAACGCGCTCGTGCGCCTCGCGCAGCGCCGGCTGCCGGTCACGGAGGACTACGACGGCGGCCAGCTCGTCACCCACCGCGAGGGCCGGCGGATGCTGACCCCGCTCTTCCTCGTGCTGCTCGCCATCGGCAGCACGGACATCCTCTTCGCGCTCGACTCGATTCCCGCGGTCTTCGGCGTCACGGAGGAGACGTTCATCGTCTTTACCGCGAACGCGTTCGCGCTGCTGGGGCTGCGCGCGCTGTTCTTCCTGGTCACCGGCCTGCTCGACCGGCTCGTCTACCTCTCTACCGGGCTCGCGCTCATCCTCGGATTCATCGGGGTCAAGCTCGCGCTGCACTGGGGCCACCTTCAGGACGACGCCGTGCCGGAGATTTCCACGGGCACGTCGCTCGTCGTCATCGCGGTCGTCCTGACCGTCACGACCATCGCCAGCGTGCTCAAGGTGCGCCGCGACCCGGACGCGCGGGCGCACGCCGGGTCGCTGCGCGCGCACCCGCACCACGAGCCCGACTAACGGCGCCGCGCCGCAGTAAGTCGGCGGCGGTCTCAACGCCCGTGTCCCGTCGCCCCCGCGGAGCACGGCAGCGGCGATTTCCCTCGTGCGAGGCTTCCTGCCGACCAAGCCGCCCGCCCCGCAGGCCATCCCCGAACGGCCACGAGACCTTGGGTGGCCGGGGCCCGCGCCGATCCGAGGTCGGGTATTCAGCGCCTGGTCTCGTACCTGGTCAGGAGCACGCCGTCGGGAAACGTCCGGGTCTCCACCAGGTTCAGGTTCACCCAGTTGTCCAGGGCCGTGAAGAACGGCGCGCCGCCGCCCACCAGGACCGGGTGGGTGACGATCGCGTACTCGTCGATCAGCCCGGCCCGCATGGCCGCCGCGGCGAGGGTGGCGCCGCCGACGTCCATGGGACCGCCATCCTCAGCCTTGAGCCGGGTGATCTCGGTGACAGCGTCGCCGGTGACCAGGCGGGCGTTCCAGTCGACCGTGCTGGTCGTCGAGGAGAACACCACCTTCGGCATTCTCTGCCAGCGGCGGGCGTACTCGATCTGCGCCGGTGTGGCGCCAGGCTGCTGGTCGGCGGTCGGCCAGTGGGAGCTCATCGTCTCCCACAGTTTGCGCCCGTACAGCGCCAGGCCCGTCGCCCCCACCCGGTCGGACCACCACTGGAACAGCTCGTCGCTCGGCACGCTCCAGCCGAGGTCGTCGCCGGGCGCGGCGATGTAGCCGTCCAGGCTCAGGTTCATGCCAAAGGTCAGTTTCCGCACGGCGTCAGCCTCCCATGAGTCGGTACTCGGGAGCCCCTTGCGGACGCTCCCCTGCATGCCGGCGCCGGTCGCGGCAGCCCCGGCTCCGGTGTCCATAAGACCCGCTCGGTGATGTGTCGCGATGACCGGGCGTCAACCGGAACTCCCGCCGCTGCCGCTCTCGCGGCAGAAGCAGCTGTCCCACGCAGCTTCGCGCCGCTCTCGCTCCAGACGACGAGCAGGCGGCTCGCGCGACGCGCCGTCACTCGCGCTTCTCGCGCAAAGCGGCACTCGTGCCCGGACTGCTCCCTCGCATGGGAAGCAGCACTGCGGGCTTGGCGCCGCTAGGCCGCTCGGCTGAACAGGGCTGTCGACCGTTGTGTCCATCAGCTTGCGGCGGCCGTCCGGGTAGGCGAGACTGCTCGCGGCGGTTCGGGGACACACACAACGCGCAAGAGGAGCGGACATGGCCACCCAGCCCGACCAAAGCAAACCGACGATCGTGCTTGTCCACGGTGCATGGGCAGATGCGACAGGCTTCGACCCCGAAATCCGCGCTCTCCAGCGTCAAGGCTTCCGCGCCATCGGGTTCGCCAACCCGCTTCGCGACCTCGCCGGCGACTCGACCTACCTGGCCGAGTTCCTAGGGACGCTGAGCGGCCCGATCGTGCTCGTCGGACACTCCTACGGCGGCAACGTCATCTCGGCCGCCGCGGCCGGCAACGACCAGGTCAAGGCACTCGTCTATCTCAACGGATGGTTGTGCGACGAGGGCGAGAGCCAGCAGGAACTGCTCGAGCGGTTCGAGGGCAGCCTCGTGGGACCCTCGGTCCGGCCCGTGCCCTACACCAGTGCGGACGGGAGCGAGGGCGCGGACCTGTTCCTCGCCCCCGAGGCGTTCCGGGAGGCCTTCGCCGCCGACGTCGACCAGGCCACGGCGGACGTGATGGCGGCTGCGCAACGGCCGTACGCCGCCGCCGCGTTCGCCGGCACGCCTTCGGGTACGCTGGCGTGGAAGACGCTGCCGTGCTGGTACCTGCTCGGCACCGAGGACAAGGCGATCCCGGCGGCGCTCCAGCGTTTCATGGCCGAGCGCGCGAACGCGACGATCGTGGAGGTGCCGGCCTCGCACGTCTCGTTCGTGTCACAGCCCGACGCAGCGACCCAGCTCATCCTTCAGGCCGTCGAGGCGACCATGCCCGCGGCGAGTAGCACCTGAGCAGCCCGCCGCTGTCGCATCGAGGCAGATCCACCAGTCGCGATCGCATCGGGCTGGCTTTCCCAAGTCGCGCATTGCGACACTCGCTGACGGGCCTCTTCGAGTGCTCGTGGCAATTGGATTGACACCAACGACCACTCCGAGCGGATGCCGGCCGATGTCGAAATCGACCGCAGCACCGACTCGGCGCTCGTGAGGGGCGCCTTCGACGGAGGCGGCGGCTCGGCGAACCCGGCCAGGTTCATCGCCCACGCTACATGCCTTGAATTCTGAACTAGAGCGGGGCTTGCGAGCTCCAGGGCTTAGCGATCCGCGCAAAACTGGCGGATCGTTTGTCTTGGCCGGAACTTGCTACCTCATGACTCCTGTGGCCGTCGCGGCCCGCTGACTAGGGACGGGCGCCGATGGCGGGCCCGGCTGCACATAGCTCAGCCGCACTCTCGGCGATCGGCACCACGAGTGCCCCTTTCGCGTGAAAGCACAAGCCGGCGCTACCTCCCGCGAAGGCGGGCGCGTTCGCGTCCCCGGCCGCAGAGCATGTCAGAGCGAGCCGCTTGCGAGCGAGCGAACGAGCGCCAGCGAGGCTCTGCGGACGGGCGATGCGGACGCGCCCGCCCAGCCGCGCGGCCGCGTAGCTATGCCGTTGTCGCCGCCTGCGACCGCGCCTTACGCGCGGATTCGATTGCCCTCTCCCGGCTCGCGAAGATCTCCAGCCGCACGATCTTCCCGTCACGCAGCTCGAACACGTGGGCGCCGTCCTGGTGGATCTCCACGCCGCTGCCCCTGCCTTGTCCGTGATACCTGGCCAGCACCACGACGTGATCGCCGAACTCGAGGTACTCCTCGGCCTGGGCACGCCAGTGCTCCCACTCGCTCAGCCAGGTGAGCAGCCGGGGGTTGGGATTTCTCGTGTCCTTGTAAACGCCCCCGAGCCCCGGGAACTCGTCGGACCAGCCCCACTCCATGTCCGGGTGGTACACATCGAAGTGGGGCCGCCAGTTGCCGCGGGCCCACTGCTCGTAGATCGGTGCCAGAAGCTCGGCAGGGCTGGGCGTCACATCAGCCGCCCTGGCAGCTACGCCGTTGCCGCCGCCGGCTCCTCCACCCGCCGCGGCATCAGCACCTCGCGGGCGATCACCAGCCGCTGGATCTGCGACGTGCCCTCGTAGAGCTGCATGATCTTGGCGTCACGCATGAGCTTCTCGACCGGGTACTCCTTGATGAAGCCGTAGCCGCCGTAGACCTGCACGGCGTCGACGGCGATCTCCATCGCGGCGTCCGCCGAGTAGCGCTTGGCGTGCGAGGAGGCGAGCGTGTTGCGCTCGCCGCGGTCGAGCAGCGCGGCCGACTTCCAGGTGAGCAGGCGCGAGGCCTCCACCTTGGTCGCCATGTCGGCGATCATGAACTGGATCGCCTGGTGCATGGCGATCGGCACGCCGAACTGAACGCGCTCCTTGGCGTAGTCGCGCGCGTACTCGAAGGCCGCCTGTCCGATGCCCGTGGCCATGGCGGCCACGCCGGGCCGGGTGCGATCGAGGGTCATCATCGCGAGCTTGAAGCCCTTGTTCTCCTCGCCCAGCAGGTGGTCGGCACCGATCTCGACGTCGTTGAAGGAGATCATCGCGGTGTCCGAGGCGCGCTGGCCGAGCTTGTCCTCCTTCTTGTCCACGCTCACCCCGTCGGCGTCGCGCGGGACGACGAAGGCGGAGATGCCGCGGTGCCCGGCCTCCTTGTCGGTCTTCGCGTAGACCGTGTACCAGGACGCGTGCGAGCCGTTGGTGATGAAGCTCTTGGTGCCGTTGAGGACGTAGGTGTCGCCCTTCTTGACGGCGGTGCTGCGCATGCTGGACACGTCGGAGCCGGCGTCCGGCTCGGTGAGGCAGAACGACGCGAGCGTGAACTCCTCGGTGAGCATCCCGAGGTAGCGCTTCTTGATTTCCTCGGAGCCGCCGATCACCACCGGGGCGAGCGCCAGCCCGTTGCACATGATCGACGTGCCCATCCCGGAGCAGCCCCAGCCCATCGCCTCCTCGATGAGGCAGCCGGAGAGGTAGTCGAGCTCCGGCCCGCCGTACTCCTCGGGCACGTGGGAGTTCATCAGACCGACCTCCCACGCCTTCTCGAGGATCTCGCGCGGGAAGGTCGAGTTCTGGTCGTACTCGGCCGCCTTGGGACGGATCTCCTTCGCCGCGAAATCGTGGGCGAGGTCGCGGATGTCCTTTTGCTCGTCGGTGAGAGTGAAGTCGACCACGAATGCTCCATTCCGGGCACCGGCCCGGGCGCCCGATTGATTAGTCAGTCAATCGCTTGGAGATAGGTTACATCAGGTAGCCGTGGACTTCGGAACGATCATCATCGTGGTGTCCATCCTGGCGGTCGTGGTCGCCGCCGCCTCCTACTGGGGCAGCGGCCGGATCTACAGCGGGCTGGGGCGTGAGGGCGGTCTCGACATGCGCCGAGAGCCCGATGGGGCGGCCCCCGAGGGCAGCGCCGAGGCGCGCGAGGAGATCCGCCAGATGGTCGAGGCCAAATCGGCGCGCCGCGAGGCCCGCGGCGAGGAGCCGCTCGACGTGGAGGCCGAGATCGCCGCTCTGACCAGCGCGCCGGCGGTCCCCGACCCCGGCCTGCGCGACGAGGTTCGTCAGCTCGTGGTGGCCCGCAACGAGCGCCGTGTGCGCCAGGGCAAGGAGCCACTCGACGTCGAGGCGGAGACCGATCGCCAGCTGCGCTCGCTGGGGGAGTGATGCCCGGCCCTTTTCCGGGTATAGGCTGCGACGAATATGGCTGAAGGACGACGCATCGACCTCGACGACCTCCTGGTTCGGCCGGGCTGCTACCTCAACCCCCAGACCGAGATCATGGTCGTAATCGACGACTCCTCGTCGATCGATGGCGAGATCTTCAACATGGAGGAGTTCGAGGGCGCCGACTGGGTCCTCATCGCCGACGAGGTGCCCGTGGACGAATCGCGCCGCGACGAGCTGCTCGAGAACTTCCAGGCCCGCTACCACGGCGGCGATGGCCGCATGGTGGCCACCGCCGAGGAGCTCGACGACGACGACGACGAAGTGGATCCCGATCCGGAGGAAGCGGGCTTCACCGCCGAGGGTGACGAGTAGCGCATTCCGAGGCGCCTAGGCTTCCGCCATGCGCCCCGTTTACTTCCTCGGCGTCTTCATCCCGGTCGCGATCGCGCTCGAGCTGATCCACGTCGACAACCCGGTGCTGATCTTCGGCGCGGCGGCGCTCGCGGTGATCCCCTGCGCAGCGGTGATGGGCGAGGCAACGGAGGCGATCGCCGCCAAGACCGGCCCGGGAATCGGCGGGCTGCTCAACGTCACCTTCGGCAACGCGCCCGAGCTGATCATCGCCTTCTTCGCCCTGCTCGAGGGCCTGCAGGAGGTCGTGAAGGCCTCCATCGTGGGCTCGATCATCGGCAACATCCTGCTGGTGATGGGAGCGGCCATGGTGGTGGGCGGGCTCCCGCGCGAGAAACAGACCTTCAGCAAGACGGCGGCTCACGCGCAGTCGGCCATGCTCTTCCTCGCGCTAGCCGCCCTGATCTTCCCGGCCATCTTCCAGCTCATTCACGGCGGGGGCCTGCCCGGCGTGGGCGAGGAGCGGGTGGATTTCGGCTCCGACCTCGAGAAGCTCTCGCTCGGGGTGGGGATCGTGCTGCTGCTGTCCTACGTGGCCGGGCTGATCTTTTCGCTCAAGACCCACCGGGCGGTGTTCAACCCCTTCGACGAGGGGGGCGAGGAAGAGGAGGCCCACCACTGGTCGGTCAAGCGGGCCGCTGTGTTCCTGGCGCTATCGGCGGTGGCGGTCGGCGGAATGTCGGAGATCCTGGTGGGGTCGATCTCCGAGGCCTCGGAGGACATCGGCCTGTCCCAGTTCTTCGTGGGCGTGTTCATCGTCGCGATCGTGGGCAACGCGGCCGAGCACTGGGTCGCCGTGCTGGTGGCGGCCAAGGACAAGATGGACCTGGCGGTGAACATCGCCATCGGCTCGAGCGCCCAGATCGCCCTGTTCGTGGCGCCGGTGCTCGTGGTCCTCTCGTTCATCGTCGGCCCGGCCCCAATGGCGCTGGTGTTCAACGGATACGAGCTGGGCGGGCTGCTGTTCGCGGTGCTGATCGCCAACCTGGTGACCCAGGACGGCGAGTCGAACTGGTTCGAGGGGGTCCAGCTGCTGGCGCTGTACGCGGTGCTGGGGCTGGTGTTCTACTTCGCGTAGCCCCTGAGCGCCCTCACCGTCGCCCGCGCCGAGCGCAGCAGCACCTCCGGGTCGACGTTGCCCAACTGGTCGCAGGGCAGGTGATAGCAGGGGTCGCGCGGCCGTCCCCCAGGGCCCGACTCGGACGAGCCCGTGTAGAGCCCGTTCACGGGGATTCCCTGCTCGGCAAAGGGCGCGTGGTCGCTGGCCCCGCCCACGTTCACGCCGATCTCCCGCCCCGGGTGCGACCGGCGCATCAGGCGCTCGAGGCGAGGGTCGGCGTCGCGGTAGACGGCGGCAACGGCGTTGGGCGAGCCCACCATGTCGAGGTTGAGGTAGGCGGCGATCTCGTCGCGACCCGCGCGCGAGAGGCCGCGTACGTAATGGCGCGAGCCGATCAACCCCAGCTCCTCCGCCCCCCAGAAGGCCAGGCGCACGCGCCCGCGAGGTCGTGGGCCCAGCGCATCGGCCGCGGCCAGGAGGGCGGCCACACCGCTGCCGTTGTCGTTGATCCCGGGGCCGTCGGGCACGGAGTCGAGATGCGCGCCCGCCATCACCACCCGCTCGCCCTCGCCCGCCTCGGCGAGCACATTCTGGGTGGTCGTCCGGGATACCGAGGTGTCCACGCGCAGCGATACCCGCACCCCGGGCTCGAGGGCGCGCGCCGCGCGGCGCCCGACGGCCAGCACAGGCAGCCCGGGTGGCGACAGCAGCGTGGAGCTCGGCACTCCGCGGGGCGCCGAGCCGGCCTCCACGAGCAGCGCGAGCGCTCCCGCTCGCCGGGCATTCAGCGCCTTCTCACGGTTCACGCAGCCACCGCCCTCGGCGAAGGCCACCGCTCCGCGCGCGAGGCCCTCGAAGTCCGCGCCGCTGCACCCCGAGCCCACCGCCGCCACCGGACCGCTCCCCGCGCCCGCGCCCGAGTAGGTGGGAGCGCGAAAGTCCACGAGCGGCTCGAGTGCGCCGAGCGGACCGATCGACAGCCGCGCGCGCGAGGCCTCCGCCGGCACCCGCAGCGGCACTTGCTGCAGCGTCACCCGCCAGCCCGACTCGCGCAGCCGGCGGGCCACGTAGCGCACCGACGCGTCGTAGCCGGGACTGCCCGCAGCCCGGTCGCCACCGTGGCGACGGGCGATCTCGTCGAGGGCCGTGAGGTGTTCGGTCAGCGCCGCCTCGGTAACCGGCGCGGGGCTCGGCGCCGGCGGCCGGTTCTCGTCCTGGTCGCCGGACGACGAGCAGCCGGCCATCGCCCCGGCCAGGAGGAGGATCAGGAAAGCGCCGCGCGTACGCTGGCCAGCAGGCGGTCGCGGTTGAAGGGCTTCTCGAGGAGCTGCAGCTCCTGCCCCGCGAAACCGTGATGGTCGAGCACGTCGCCGGCGTGACCGGACATGTAGAGCACCCTCAGGTTGGGGCGCAGCATCCGCAGCTGCTCTGCGACGTCCCGTCCGGACATGCCCTGCATCACGACATCCGACAGCAGCAGGTCGATCTCGCCTTGGAAGTGGTCGCACAGGATGCGCGCACGGTAGCCGTCGGCTGCGTCGATCACGTGGTAGCCGTTCTCCGCCAGGATGCGCCCGGTCAACTCTCGCACCGCCTGCTCGTCCTCCACCACGAGCACGGTCTCCCCCTGGCCGGCGACCGGCGGCTCGGGCTGCGGCTCCGGCTCCGGGGGCGGGTGGTCCTCGGTCAGCGGCAGGTCGATCTGCACGGTGGTGCCGCGGCCGGGAAGCGTGTCCAACAGGACCTTCCCTCCCGCTGCCTGAACGATCCCGTACACCGTGGCCAATCCAAGGCCGGTGCCGCGGCTCTTGTCCTTGGTGGTGAAGAACGGGTTGAAGGCGCTTGCGGCCACGTCGTCGGTCATCCCCGTTCCGGTGTCGGTCACCCGCAGCACCACTCGCTCTCCCTCGAGCGTGGTGGAAAGCGCGAGACGCCCGCCGCCCGGCATCGCGTCGCGGGCGTTGACGACCAGGTTTACGAGAATCTGCTCGAGCTGGCCGGCCGGCAGCCTCACCGAGCAGCGTTCTGGGGCCAGGTCGACCGAGAACTGCACGTGCTCTCCCAGCGTGCGCTGAAGCATGTTGTGCAGGTCGGCCACCACGTCGTTGGCGTCGACCACACCCGGCGGCGCCGGCTCGCGGCGCCCGAAGAGCAGGAGCTGGCGCGTGAGATCGGCCGCGCGCTCGGCGGCCCGGCGGATCTCGTGGACGTCGGACCGCGAGGCCTCGGGGACCGCGCCCTCGAGCAGCTCCGCGTAGCCCTGAATGATGCCGAGCAGGTTGTTGAAATCGTGCGCCACGCCGCCCGCGAGCTGGCCGATGCTCTCGAGGCGCTGCGTCTCGCGCAGCTCATCCTCGCGGCGGCGACGCTCGGTCACGTCGACCATCACGCCCTGCAGATACTCGGGCTCGCCCCTGTCGTCGAGGAGGATCATGCTCTGTTCCTCGACCCAGATCCATTGGTCGTCGGCGCGGCGCATGCGGTAGGTGCAAGAGAAGCCACGGCGCTCGCGAAAGCGCGCCTCGGTTTCGCCCTGCGCGCGCTCGGCGTCCTCGGGATGGACGCGCGAGAGCCAGAAGCCCGGATCGCCGGTCCAGCGCTCCGGCCCGAAGCCCGTGAGCTGCTCGATCTGGGGGCTGATGTAGATGGTGGACGCCGTCTCGTCGAAGCGCCCGAGATAGGTGACGGCCGGGATCTGCTCCACCAGGGCGCGCCAGCGGCTCTCGGCCGCCCGGCGGGCCTCCTCGGCCCGCTTGCGATCGGTGATGTCGCGCAGGTAGCCGGCGTAGAGGAGGCGCTCTCCCTCGACCGGCACGATCGTGACCTCGACCGGGAACTCGTCGCCGTCGCGCCGCAGCGCGGTCAGCTCGAGCCGTTGCCCCAGGATGCGCGACTCGCCCTCCGTGGCCAGCGCGTTGCGGTGGGCCTCGCGGGCCGCCGGCGGGATGATCAGCTCGGCCAGCTCTTGGCCCACCGCCTCGGAGCGCGACCAGCCGAAGGTCGTCTCCGCCGCTCGATTCCATTCCACCACCAGGCCGTGGGCGTTGATCACGATCACCGAGTCGAGCGCGACGTCGATCACCGCGGCCTGGATGGCCTCGCTCTGGGCCAGCGCCGCCTCTGAGCGCTGCCAATCGGTCAGGTCGTGGATGACCCCGTGCACTCGCAGAGCCCGGCCCAGGGCGTCGCGGGTGATGCGCGCGTTGACGTGGATGAGGCGCTCCTCGCGGCGGGTGAGGATCCGGCACTCGTACGCGTAGCTGTCCGCGCTTTCAAGCCCCGCGGCGGTGGTCGCATCGACCCGAGCGCGGTCGCTGGGGTGCACTAGGGACAGCCAGGTCTCGAGGCTCGGTTCGGCCTCGGGCCCCAGACCGAGGAGGTTCTCCAGGCCATCCGACCACTCGGCCGCACCGGTGGTCACGTCGCGCTCCCAGGTACCCATCCGGCCAACCTCCTGAAGATGGGCCAGCGCACGATGCGCGCGGTGCAGCTCAGCGCGCAGGCGTTCTTCTTCGGGCAGGGGCTTCAGCATGAGGGCCGTCCACCTTTAGATCGGCTTTCTAGCCGCCGGCTTGAGCGGCCCGGCGGGCCGGGTCAAGCGGCAAAGCCCGAGGGCCGCTCCTTGAGCTCGCGCTCGGTGATGATGCAATCGACCAGCCCGTACTCCATCGCGCCCTCGGCGCTGAAGAAGCGGTCGCGATCCATGTCCTCGTGCACCTGCTCTGCGCTCTGGCCGGTGTGGCGCGCGTAGATCTGCTCCAGGAGCCGGCGCAGCTCCAGGATCTCGCGGGCGTGTATCTCGATATCGGTCGACTGCCCCTGGAACCCCGATGACGGCTGATGGATCAGGATGCGCGCGTTGGGCAGGCTCATCCGCTTGCCCTTCGCGCCACCGGTGAGGATGAGGGAGCCGGCCGACATGGCCATGCCGTAACAGAGGGTCTGCACGTCGGGTCGGACGTACTGCATGGCGTCGTAGATGGCCAGGCCGGCGTGCAGCGAGCCTCCAGGGGAGTTCACGTACACGGCGATGTCCTTGTCGGGGTCGTCGGACTCGAGGTGGATGAGCTGGGCGACCGCGAGGTTGGCCACGTCGTCGTCGATGGGCTGGCCGATGAAGACGATGCGCTCGTTCAGCAGGCGCGAGTAGATGTCGAAGGATCGTTCCCCGCGGGAGGTCTGCTCGAGGACCATGGGGACGAGCGAGGACTGGGCGCGGCCGATCTGCATCACGGTGTCTCCTGTCGTGTATCTTGCAACCTCAGAGTTGCACATGATAGAGCAACCCTAGAGTTGCACCTGGACTTAGGAGAATCCATGGAACTGCACCGCGAAGTCACCCTTCCCGCCTCGGCCGACGAGGTCTGGGACTCGCTGAACGAGCCGGCCTGGCTGAGCGAAGACGCGGCGATCGAGCTGTGGCCCAACGGCGAGGTGCGCTGTGAGGAGCGGACGGGGTTCGTGGAGGAGGTCGAGGAGTCGCGGCGTCTCGTGTTCTGGTGGTCGCGCCCCGACGAGGACGCCACCCGGGTGGAGATCGAGCTCGAGGACGTGGGCGAGGAAACGATCGTGCGGGTGGTGGAATCGCGCCCGCTCGCCATGCTCGACCTTCGCGGCGCCGAGTTCGTGGTGTCCGCGCCGCCACTTCGGGCGCCGGAGATGATCGCCCGCTGATGAGCACGGCCGACGCCGTGTTCCTCGCTCTCGGCGACCCCATGCGCCGGCGCCTGCTCGCCCTGCTCGGCGCGAGCGGAGAGAGCAGCGCCACCGACCTGGCCCGCGAGCTCCCGGTAACCCGCCAGGCGGTGCAGAAGCACCTGAGCACCCTGTCGGCCGCCGGGCTCGTGGCCGCGCGACGGAGCGGGCGCGAGGTGCTCTACCGCCCCACCCCGGCCCCCATGTCCGAGGCCATGGCCTGGATGGCCGAGGTGGGCGCCCAGTGGGACGACCGGCTGGCCGCCCTCGAGCGCCAGTTCGCAGGCGGCAAGGCCCGGGCCTGAGCTACTCGCGGTTCGCGGCCGTCTCGCGCGGCTGCTCGGGATCGCCGCCGTCGCCGTCGTCGTCGCCGTCGGTGCTGCCGCCGTCGCCGCCCTCGATGCCCTGCTTCATGTCGGCCACACGCTGCTCGCGCTTCTCCTCGGAGTCGGGATCGCGGCGGTCGGCGCGGATCGAGAGGCCGATGCCGACGGCGAACGCCACCAGGATGATGAGGAGGCTCACGATCGGGCCCACCTCCACGAGGTCCTCGATCAACAGCTTCAGGCCTACGAGGCCCAGCACCACGGCGATGGTCTCGTCGAGGTAGCGAAAGCGAGCGATCAGGCTCTCCACCAACACGAACAACGCCCGCATGCCCAGCAGGGCGAACACGTTGCCCATCCAGATGAGCAGCGGGTCTTGGGTGATCGCGAAGGCGGCGGGGATCGAGTCGATGGCGAACGCGATGTCGGCGAAGACGATCGCCGCCAGGCACAGGAACAGCGGCGTTGCGTAGCGCTGGCCGTCCTCCTTGACGAACCAGTGGCCCTCGCGGAAGTCGCTGGTGACCGGGAAGAACCGGCGCACCAGCCGCACCATGAGGTTCTTGTCGGGATCGACGTTCTCGCTGACGCCCTTCCAGATCCGGTAGGCGAGCACGATCAGGGCGGCGCCGAGCACGTAGAGGACGAAGTGGAACTGCTCGATCAGCTCGGAGCCCACGAGGATGAAGGCGCCTCGCATGGCCAGCGCGGCCACGATGCCCCAGAACAGCAGGCGCGGCCGGCGGTCGTAGGGCACGCCGAAGTACGAGAACAGCAGGATGAAGACGAAGAGGTTGTCGAGCGAGAGCGAGCGCTCGATCAGGTAGACGGTCGTGTAGAGGACCGCGTCCTCGCTGCCCTCGAGGAACAGCACGGGCAGCGCGGCCAGCAGGGAGAGCACCAGCCAGCCGACCGACCACCACGCCGCCTCCTTGAAGCTCGGCTCGCGCCCGCGCGCAAAGAAGTGGAGATCGAGCCACAGAAAGAAGACGACGGCCACGAGAAGGCCGGCGAGGAGAATGAGGTCGGCACCCGACACTCCTAGGAGCCTAGAGTGATGGGATGCTCGGTCACGTAGCCGTTGGCGCCTGGAGCGGCGGGCGCTTCATGCACTTCGGGGAGGCGCTCTCCGACGAGCGCCTCGAGGCGCTGCTCGCGCCGGGCGACGGTATCCATACGCTCATCACCGCGGACACCTACGGGGCGGGCGAGGCCGATTCGCTGTTAGGCCGCGCGCTTGCCGGGGTGCCGCGCTCCGATTACGCGCTGGTGGGCGCCATCGGCCACGACTTCTACGAGGGCGAGCGCGACGGGCCGCGCGGTTTTCCCCGCTTCACCGACCCGCGCCTGCGCGGGCCGGAGGGCTACCGGGACTACGTGCGCATGGCCACCGAGCGCAGCCTCGAGCGCTGCGGCGTCGACTCCTTCGACCTGCTCCTGCTGCACAACCCCGATCGCCGCGGCTTCGAGTCACCCGAGGTGTGGGAGGCGCTGCGCGAGGTGCGCGACGATGGGCTGGCCGGCGCGCTCGGCGTGGCGCCGGGCCCGGCCAACGGCTTCACGCTCGACCTGGCCGGCTGCTTCGAGCGCTACGGGCCGCTGATCGACTGGGCGATGGTGATCCTCAACCCGTTCGAGCCCTGGCCCGGGGAGCTCGTGCTCGATCCCGCCGCGCGCCACGGCGTGCAGTTGATCACGCGCGTGGTCGACTACGGGGGCCTGTTTCACGACGACGTGCTCGCCGGACACGAGTTCTCGCCCGGCGACCACCGGCGCTTTCGCCCCGACGGCTGGGTGGAGGCAGGCCGCGAGAAGCTCGAGTCGGTGCGCCCGATCGCCGAGCGCCACGGTCTGACCGCACTGCAGCTGGCCTGCTGCTGGAACCTGGCCCACGCCCCGGTGCACTGCGTGGCTCCCACGCTGATCCAGGAGGCCGGGCCGGCCGCCAAGCCGGTCGAGGCAAAGCGCGCGGAGCTCGCCGCCGTGCCCGCGGTCTCGCCGCTCACCGACGAGGAGGTGATCGAGATCCGCGCGATCGGCGACAACACCGGCTCGATGCTGCTCAAGGGCGCCTCGCCCGACCACGAGGGCGAGGAGAAAGCCGATCGCTGGCCCGTCGGTCCCGAACAGGCCGAGGTGGCGGCGCGCTGGGGCATCGATCCCGGCCGCGACCTGCGCAAGACCGCCGTGCCGGCCGGCTGAACCGAACGCGGCTCAGGGCTGCAGCAGGTCAGCGCACTCCTGAAGCGCCTCGGTGTCGTCCGGTCGGGCGCTGTCGAGACAGTCGGAGTACTCACGGAACGCCTCGGCCTCAGGGCTCGAGCCGTCGCCGCCGGCGCCGGCGCTGGGCGGGTTGGCGTCCCCGGGGACCACTGGAATGGCTTGCTCGCCGCCACCGCCGAGGCCGTCGAGAGCACCGTCACCCAGGCGGCGTGTCAGCGCCGACAGCGGGCGCGCGCTGCCGGGCGCCTCGATCTCCTGCGCGCCGTTCACGTCACTCATCTCGACCGAGAACGTCAGCGTGCCGCTGGTCAGGCCGCCGAGGTCCTCCTGGCTCTCCTCAGGCACGTCGAACTCGAATCGAGCCGACACCCTGCGGATGATGTCGTCCTCCTTGCCCACGTAGATGTCGAAGCTCGGGTCGCGCACCACCTCGCCGACCCGCTCGATGTCCTCCGCGGTTAGGGGCTCGGGCACGGTCTGGCCCGTGGCGCCCCCGATCGCGGCGCCCGAGCGGCGGACGAAGCGGTTGAGGTTGCGCATGACTGCTTCCACCGCGAGCGTGCCGGACACGTGTCGCGTGGCCACGCCCCCGATCTCCTCCTCGCCCTCCTCGGTGGCCCGCGCGAGCCAGGAGCGGGGGTTGATCCCGAGCGCGCGCAGCGAGCCGCGCCGCCTGGACGTGCGGGCTATCTCGCGATTTGCCCTTCGCACCTCGGCCGCCGGCTGCTCGTAGAAAACGTCCTCGAACTTGACGAAGGCGCGGTCTCCGGTGGAAAGGAAGCCGGTCTGGATCGTCTGCCCGGCGCCCTCGGAGCCCACGCGCAGCTCGATGTCGACCGACGGCAGCGTGCCGGGGTTGGTCTGGAACGGGCCGGTGGCCTCGATCCGGACCGGCCGCCCGGCGGACGCACCGCCGTTGAGGTCGAGCTCGGCCTCCACCTTGAGGTCCGCGCTCGTGATCTGCTGCTGGAAGGCCTGGTCGAGGATGTCCTCGACGCTTTCCGTGTCCTCCCCGCCGCCGCATCCCGCCAGCGCCGCCAGCGCAACGACCAGGCAAGCGACACGGCGGAGCACGCGGCGCAGGATAGTGGGCGAGAGCCTGCATTCGGCGCTCTCCACCGCAACCCTTCGCCATCCTCCTGTTAGTAACTCGAATGCGCCGAATCACCCCAAGCGTCCTCCTGCTCGCGCTCGCGGCCCTGCTGGCCCTGGCCGTGCCCGCCCACGCAGCGCCGGTCATCCTGGTCAAGGGCGACCGGGCGGTGCGCGTGAACGACCCCTCGGTGCCGTCGAAGGACGAGATCGCGCTAGGGCTGCCCGCACGGGCGATGGCCGCCACGGCACGCGTGGTGCCCGCCCGGAGGGCGGCCAGGCCGCGAGCCGACCGCCGCGCGGTCTATCGCGCATTGCGCGGCCCCAAGATCGGGCCCGCGGACGCTCGTCGCTGGCGGCGCTGGTACGCCGCCTCGCTGCGCACCTACCGCGGCCTGCGGGGCGCCCGCCGCGACCAGCTCGGCTACGTGATCGACTCGGTCGAGGCGCTGGCCCTCGGCGGGCGCCTCAGCCCCACGCGCATGCCGGCCGCCTTCGTACAGCTCGAGCGCAATCGCCGCTACTGGCCCTCGCTCCCGTACCCGGCCTCGGGCGACCAGGTGAGCTTCCGCGGCAGCGAGATCCTCTACCAGTACTTCCCGGGAGAGGGGCTGCAGCTGCACCCGCTCTCCACCTTCAAGAAGGCCAACCACATGCACGGCGCGTGCGAGCGCGGCGAGGCGGCCTGCGACGAGGCCGGCCTACGCCGGCTGCTGGACGAGATGGAGCGGCTCGCGGTGCGCCGCTCGCGGCGCTTCATCGCCTGGGAGTACGCCTTCTACTTCGGCGGCGGGGCGCCCAACTGGATGAGCGGGATGGCCCAGGCCACCGGCATCCAGGCGCTCGCACGGGCGGCGAAGCTGCTCGACGAGCCCCGCTACCTCGAGGTGGCGCGCAAGGCCCTCGGCGCGTTCGAGACCCGGGCCCCGGTCGGGGTGCGGACGGTGGGCCCGGGGGGAGGCGTGCACTACCTGCAGTACTCCTTCGCGCCGCGGCTCTACATCTTCAACGCCTTCCTGCAGTCGCTGATCGGGCTCCACGACTTCGGCAAGCTGGCCGGGGACGAGCGGGCGACCGGGCTGTATCGCGAGGCCGAGCCCGAGGCGCGCGAGGAGGTGCCCCTCTCCGATGTCGGCGACTGGTCGCGCTACTCCTACGCCGGCGCGGAGTCCAACCGCGACTACCACGAGCTGCTGCGTGAGTTCCTCGCCTCGATGTGCACGCGGCGGCTGGGCGACCTCTACTGCGACTTCGCCGCCCGCTATCGGGGCTATCAGGTCGACCCCCCGGAGCTCGAGTACACGGGGCCCGGCGGCGCCAACGAGGACGAGATCGTGCCGCTGCGCTTCACCGTCTCCAAGCTGTCGGCCGTCGAGGTGAGGGTGATGCGCGGGACCAAGACCGTGTTCTCGCGCCTGGCCACGGTCAGGCGCGGGACCGGAGCCTTCGCCTGGCGCCCGCGCGGCCCCGGAGTGTTCCGAGTCGAGCTGGCGGCCAAGGAGCTGCGCACCGGGCTCGGCAAGAAGGACCGTGCGTCGGCCGAGCTCGCGGTCGCCAACGAGCCCGGGTAATAGCCTGCGCCTCTCATGGCGCCGCGCATCATTCTCTATACGGGCAAGGGCGGCGTGGGCAAGACCAGTGTGGCGGCGGCCAGCGCGCGCCGTTGCGCCGCGGCCGGCCTGCGCACGGTCGTGCTGTCCACCGACCCCGCCCACTCGCTGTCCGACTCGCTCGAGGTCGAGCTTCGCTCCGAGCCGACGCCGGCCGGCGACAACCTGTTCGGCCAGGAGGTGCAGGCCCAGGAGGAGATGGAGCGCCACTGGAGCTCTGTGGCCGACTGGCTGGGCTCACTGCTCGAGGAGCGCGGAGTGGATCGCATCGCGGCCGAGGAGCTGACCGTCCCCCCTGGGATGGACGAGCTGTTCTCGCTGCTTCAGATCAAGCGCCACCACGAGGGGGGCGAGTACGACTGCGTGATCGTCGACTGCGCCCCCACCGGCGAGACCCTGCGCCTGCTCTCGTTCCCCGACGTCGTGACCTGGTG
This sequence comes from uncultured Thermoleophilaceae bacterium, assembly GCA_963746825.1. Classification (GTDB taxonomy): domain Bacteria; phylum Actinomycetota; class Thermoleophilia; order Solirubrobacterales; family Thermoleophilaceae; genus JACVRW01. The sequence goes on along the minus strand of CAVVCU010000008.1, from coordinate 196,285 downwards.
GCTCGAGCGCATCGCGCCCTCGCAGCGCAGGTTCGCCCCGTGGGCGCGCTCGCTCTTCGACGTGCCGCTCCCGGCCGACGGCGTGTTCGACGACCTGGAGCGCCTTGCCCGCAACCTCATCGCCATGAACGACATCCTGCGCGACGGCACCCACACCACCGTCCGCCTGGTCATGAACCCCGACCGGATGGTGGTCAAGGAGGCCATGCGGACGTTCACCTACCTGAACCTCTACGGCTACCTCACCGACGCCGTGGTGGTCAACCGCCTGCTCCCCTCCGAGGGCTACTTCGCGGCGTGGAGCGAGACCCAGCGGGAGCAGCTCGAGCTGGCCCGCTCGGCCTTCGATCCGGTTCCCGTGCTGACAGTGCCCTACCTCGAGCGCGAGGTGATCGGGCCGGAGATGCTCGACCGCCTCGGCGACGCGGTGTTCGGCGACCTCGATCCGGCCGCCGTGATGCACAGCGAGATCGGCCAGGAGCTCATAACCGACAACGGGCGCGCCACGCTGCGCCTGCAGGTGCCGTTCGCGGACAAGGGCGACCTGTCGCTCAAGAAGATCGGCCTCGAGGTGATCGTGCGCGTGGGGGCGCACAAGCGGACGGTGATGCTGCCGCCGGCGCTGGCCGCCTACTCGACCAGCGGGGCCCGCCTGGAGGACGGCGCCCTGGAGATCTCCTTCGAGAGGAGCGGCAATGCCGGATGAGCCCCGGGCGCGGTCGAGCCCCGACCCCGCCGCCCTCTTCGTGCTGCTGGACGGGATCCGCCGGGCGGCGCCCCGCGAGCTGCAGGGTCAGGTGACGGGCGCGATACGGGAGTTCCTCCTGACGCTGCGCTCGCTGATCGACTGGTATCTGGAGCGACTCGACCGCACCCCGCGCGAGCCGGAGGTGGAGGAGATACCGATCGATTCGTAGGTTCATCCCTTTCGGGCGAGCGGAGGCTCGGCGCGCTGGCTTCAGGCTGACCGCTATGACCTTGGGCAGTTGGAACGACGGTCCGGCGAAGCAGTCGATCGTCGCGTTCGTCGAGCGAGCGGTGTCGGATGTTCCGGTTGAGGAGCGCATCGCGGTGTTCGACAACGACGGCACGCTGTGGTGCGAGAAGCCGATGCCGATCCAGGCCGACTTCATTCTCCGCCGGCTGTTCGAGATGGCGGACGCCGACGTCGAGCTTCGCGAGCGCCAGCCGTGGAAGGCGGCATACGAGCGCGACCGCGCTTGGTTCGGGACGGTCCTGGCGGAGCATTATGCGGGCGATGACACGAACGTGCGCACGCTGCTCGGCGGCATCCTGGCCGCGTACGACGGGATCAGCGTCGACGACTTCGAGGCGAAGTCCGATGCCTTCCTGCGCACCGCGCAGCACCCGACCCTCGGGCGTCCCTACTTCGAGTGCGCGTATGCCCCGATGCTCGAACTGCTCGCCTACCTGGAGGCCAATGGGTTCTCGAACTACATCGCCTCGGGCGGGGGTCGGGACTTCATGCGTCCGATCAGCCACGACATGTACGGCATTCCACGAGAGCGGGTGATCGGCAGCGCCTCGGCCCTTGAATACGTGAGCGATGATCAGGGCGGCACGATCACGCACAAGCCAGAGGCCGACTACCTCGACGACGGCCCGGAGAAGCCGATCCGCATCTGGAGCCGCATGGGCCGCCGGCCGCTGCTCGCCGCCGGCAACTCAAACGGCGACATCCCCATGCTGGAGTTCACCCGACATCAGGACAAGCCGTTCCTGGCCCTCCTGCTCCTCCACGACGACGCCGGCCGTGAGTTCGACTACGTCAGCGGAGCCGAGCAGGCCCTCGAGAGGGCCGAGAGCGACGGCTGGACCGTCGTCAGCATCGAGAACGACTGGTCCACCGTGTTCAAGGCCTAGGACCCAGCTCCGCTTCGCTCGAGCTGTCGGCCAAGAAGATGAGAGTCGCCTTCACGCGCTTCGCCACGCTCGCCGACCCCGCAAAACCCAGCTTCATGAAGATCGAGTTGACGTGCTTCTCGACCGCCCGCTTGGTCAGGACGAGGGATTCGGCGATCGCGGCGTTGCTCTTTCCCTCCGCAATCTCGGCGAGCACCTCGCGCTCTCGCGGAGTGAGCTCGGACAGCGGCGAATGCTCGACGCTGGCCTTGGCCTGCACGAGCAGCTCGACGATCTTGGGATCCACCACCGACCCGCCGCGCGCGACGGTGTCGATCGCGGACACCAGCTGCCCGCGGTCGTGTATCCGCTCCTTCAGCAGATAGCCCCGGCGATCCGAGCCGTTCTGGAGCAAGGTCAGTACGTAGCCGGGCTCGGCGTACTGGCTGAGGACGATGACGCCCGTCGAGGGGCACCTCTGACGGAGGACCTCCGCAACGCGAATTCCCTCATCGGTGTTGGAAGGAGGCATGCGGATGTCCGTCAACACGACGTCGGGCCGGTCCTGCTCCACCTGACCGAGTAGCGCTTCGACGTCCCCGTAGGCCCCGACAACCTCGACGCTCGGCGAGCTCGCGAGCAGATGCTGCAGCCCCTCGCGCACCAGCAGGTTGTCTTCGGCCACCACTACGCGAATCGTCACAGGGTCACGATATCCGTCTGCGAGCAGCCGGACTTGTGTACAAGCCGTTGCGCGGTGGACTTTCTTGCAGCCACGGCGTAGGTTTCTCGCGAGTTGGCCACGCCTCGGACCACGGACCCGCGCTTCACCGCGTCGGGACCCGACCCAATCGGTGACCGGGCGATGCTGGCCATGGCCGTCGGGGGAGCCCTGCTGGCCGCTGCTGCGGCCGCGATCGCCCTGATGGGCGACATGCCGCACAAGGTCTTCCTCGCCGAGCGACAGGCGCTGACCGTCGCCACGCCTATCGCGGTCGGGCTGTACGCCTGGAGGGAAGGGACACACGCCCGCTTCGGACGCCTCCTGGTGATGGCGGGGGCAGGCTGGTTTCTCGTGGCGCTGTCGAGCTCGAGCGACAGTCTGCTCTTCACCATTGGGCGGTTCGCGGGCTGGACGGTCGAGGCTGGCTTGGTTTACCTGATGCTGGCCTTTCCCTCGGGCCGGCTCACCACTCGGGTCGACCGCGTGTTGGCTGCCGCCGCGGTCGCGGTCGTGGCGATCCTGTTCGTTCCCACCGGGTTGGTCACCGACGCCTTCCCGACCCTGTCGCAGTTCTCCACCTGCGCCGCCGGCTGCCCGGAGAACGCGTTCATGCTGCTCGATTCCGAGCCGGCCTTTGTCGACGGCGTCGTTGTCCCTCTGCGCGAGCTGCTCGCGGTGCTGGTGCTGCTCGCGGTCGTGGTTCGGCTGGCTTACCGCATCCGACACGCCAGCCGCGTGATGCGCATCACCCTCACCCCGGTCCTCTCCGTCGCGATACTTCGAACGCTGGCTTTCGCCGCGGCGTTGAGCGCTCGGCGCGGAGGCGCCGGGGAAGCGGTGCTGACCGTTGTAACGGGCCTGGTTGCGCTCGGGCTACCCGCACTCTGCCTCGCGTTCTTGGTCGGTCTGGTCCGCTGGCGGCTCCATACCGCGGACTCGCTCCTGCACCTGGCCCAGGGCCTCCGCAGCCGGCCCGATGCCGAGCGAATCCGTGATCTGATCGCGGAAATCCTGACCGATCCGACGGTGGAGCTCGCCTACCGGAACGGCGCTGGCTGGGTGGACAGCACGCAGCGGCCGGTGGTCCTGCCGCTCGAGCGACTCGACCGCTGCATCACCCTGATCGACGACGAAACGGGATCGGTGGCGGCCATCATCCACGACGCCGCGCTCAGCGAGCAGCGCCCGTTCGTGGAGGCGGTCGGGTGCTACGCCTTGGTGTGGGACGACAATCAGCGGTTGGCCGCGCGCGTCCAGAGCTCTCTGCACGAGCTGCGTGCGTCCCAGGCTCGCATTCTGGGCGCGGCCGATGACGAGCGGCGCCGCATCGAGCGCGACCTGCACGACGGGGGCCAGCAGCGTCTCGTGGCGCTGCGGATACGGCTCGAGCTGACCGAGCAGGTCATCGGCGAGGACCCGGCCCGAGCCCGAGTGCTGCTGCACCGGCTGGGCGGGGAGGTCGACGCAGCCATCGACGAGCTCAGGTCCCTGGCCGCGGGGGTCTACCCCTCGCTGCTGGCCGCCAGCGGGCTCGCGGCCGCCGTCCGCGACGCAGCGCTCCAATCGCCCGTCCCGGCCCGGGTCGCGGTGGACGGCAACGACCGCTATCCCGAGGAGATCGAGACCGCTGCCTACTTCTGCTGCATCGAGGCGATGCAGAACGTCTCCAAGCACGCCGACGCGAGCTCCATCGCCGTGTCGCTGCGGCGTAACGGCGACCTTCGCTTCGAGGTGCACGACGACGGGGGAGGGTTCGAGCTTGCGGACGCCCGCACGGGCCAAGGCCTCATGAACATGCGCGACCGGATGGCAGCGGTCGGCGGCAATCTCGAGGTTCGCACCAGCCCGGGAGCGGGCACCCGGGTCGTCGGCACCATTCCCGTGCCGGTCGCCTAGCTCGGGGGCCTCCGATAACTGCGCCAGAGCCGGCGGAGCATCGCCGGGCCGAACTCCTGCTTTCGAACCAGCGCCACGGCGCCCGACGCGGCCACGGCGGGGTCGAGCGCACAGCTCTCGTCGACTGAGACGAGCACCACGATCACATCGGGATGGCTCTCCGAGATCCGCCGCGCCGTTTCGATCCCGTCCATTCCCGGCATTCGCACGTCCAACAACACGAGCATGGGTCTCATCTCTCCGACGGCGTCGAGCGCGTCCTGACCGCACGTCGCACCGGCCAGCCATTCGAAGCCCGGCGTGGCCGTGACCACTTCGCGGGCGGCGTCGAGGAAGATCGTCTGGTCGTCTACCGCGAGCACCCCCACCGGATCCGAGGAGCTCGTCATACCACGCGATGTTCCGCTCGCATCCTCGGCGCGGCAAGGATGCGGCCCTGCACGGCGCCGAGCAACCAACCACACCCCCGCGCGGAAGAAGACCGCACCAAACACGCAGGCAGGCGCCTTTGTCCAACACCCCCGGCCGCTGCGAGGGTCCACCCATCGCCCTGGCGTCGGAGGAGAGGCAGAGATGACGGACGTTGAAGAGCCGGAGACGACGGAGTCTCAGTCGCCGCCCGGCCGTGCCCACCGCCGGCTCGCGCTCGGGCTGATCTTCGTCGCTTCGCTGCTCGCCTTCCTCGCCATCTTCGCGGTCTGGGCGAACCGGCAGCTGCTCAACACCGACAACTGGACCGAGACCAGCAGCGAGCTGCTCGAGAACGACGCGGTCCGGACGCAGGTGGCCAATTTCCTGGTCGACGAGCTGTACACCAACGTCGACGTGAAGGGTGAGCTCCAGACCGCCCTGGAACAGGTCCTTCAACCGGCCGGCGCGAGCACGCTGGCCGGGCCGGCCGCCAGCGGCCTGAGGACGCTGGCCAACCAGGGGGCGAACACTCTCCTCGGCCGCCCGGTTCCCCAACAGCTGTGGGAGGAGGCCAACCGGCGCGCGCACCTCCGCCTGCTCCAGGTCATCGAGGGCGGCGGCGACACCCTCTCCACCTCCAACGGCGAGGTCACGCTCGATCTGTCGAGCCTGCTCAGCCAGACGCAGAGCAACCTTGGGGTGGGCGGACGGGTGGCGGAGCGACTCCCCGAAGGCGCCGCGCAGATCGTGCTCTTCCGGTCGGACCAGCTGGAATTGGCACAGGACGCCGTCCGGCTGTTGAAGGCCCTCGCGATCGCCTCGGTGCTCCTGGCTCTGGCGCTCCTGGCCCTCGCCGTCTATCTCGCCCGAGGATGGCGACGGGAGGCGCTGCGGGCGTGCGGGATCGGCCTGGTCTTCGCGGGCGCCGCCGCTCTGGTCGCTCGGGCGGTGGCGGGAGGTTCGGTGGTGGACGCTCTCGCGACCACCGAGTCCGTGCGGCCCGCAGCCGAGGCCGTGTGGAGCACCGGCACCTCGCTGCTCGTGCAGGCGGCCACGGCCACGGTCATCTACGGCGTGGTGGTCGCCTTCGCGGCCTGGCTCGCCGGCCCGACGGCCTGGGCGGTCGGCTCTCGCCGCGGGCTGGCGCCCTACCTGCGCGAGCCGCGCTTTGCGTGGGGCGCGTTCGGCGTAATCGTGCTGGTGCTCGTGGCCTGGGCCCCGACGCCCGCATTCCGCAGCGTGGTACCGGCCCTGATCCTGATCGCACTGCTCGCTCTGGGCGTCGAGGCGCTGCGCCGGCAGACCGCGCGCGAGTACCCGGACGCGAGCCGCGAGGATTCCTTGAGGCGCATGCGTGAATGGGTCCGCGGGCTCGGCGGCCGCGCTCGGGGAGGATCCTCCGACCCCGCCGACGAGCGCCTGGACCAGCTGGAGCGCCTCGCGCGGATGCGCGACGACGGCGTGCTCGACGCCTCCGAGTACACGACCGAGAAGGCCCGAATCCTCGCCGACCAGCCGAGGCCGGCCTGATGTGCCGCTGGAACGCCTACGTCGGCGAGCCTCTCCTCATGGGTGAACTGCTCTACCGCACCCAGCACGGCTTGATCGACGAGAGCCTGCACTCGCGCATGGGCGCCGAGACGACGAACGGCGACGGTTTCGGGGTGGGCTGGTACGGCGTCGGCGATCGGAGCAATCCCGCCCGCTACCGCAGCGTGAACCCGGCCTGGAACGACTGGAACATGCGGGAGCTCGCTGATCACATCGAGACGCCGCTCTTCCTGGCGCACATCAGGGCCGCGATCGGAAGCCCGGTCCAGCAGACCAATTGCCATCCCTTCCGCCACGGCCGCTGGCTGTTCGTCCACAACGGCCTGATCGACGGCTTCCACGAGATGCGCCGAGATCTGACGCTGGCGGTCGACCCGTCGCTCTTCAACGACATCGCGGGATCGACTGACTCGGAACTGCTCCTCCACCTCGCGCTGACCTTCGGGCTGGAGGGGGATCCGGTGGAAGCAATGCAGCTGGCGGTGGGTCTGGTCGAGGCGACGGCGCGCGAGCACGAGGTCGAGAGCCCAGTCCAGGGAACCTTCGGAATCAGCGACGGCGAGCGGCTGTGGGCGATCCGCTACTCCACCGAGCACGCGTCGCGCTCGCTCTTCGTCTCCGCCGACGTCGAGGCGCTGCAGCGGCTTCATCCCGGAAACGAGCGCCTTCAGCGACTCAGCGGGGGCGACCGCGTGGTGGTATCCGAGCCGTTCGGCGACCTGGCGGGCGCCTGGCTCGAGGTCCCCGAATCGACAGCGCTGGTGGTCGCGGACGGCCAGGTCGAGCAGCAGCCCTTCGTGCCGCGGTCATGACCGGCCGCCCGGCGCCGCTGCCCTCGGCGCAGCTACTGGTCTATCGATTCGGACCAGGCGCCGGCTTCGAGGGCCGGCTCGGGGGCGCGCTGGAGAGGATCGAGAGCGGCGGTGCGCTGCGGATTCTCGAAGCGCTCTTCCTCACGCGCGACGCCGAGACCGGCGAGCTCGTGGCGATCGATCTCCGCGGCGACAGCGGGGGGATCATCGGGCCCCTGCTCGACTTCCGGCTCGAGCCTGCGGAGCGCCAGCGGGCGACCGAGCGGGCGCTCGACCCCGATCGCCCCGGCGTCCGGAGTGAGACGCTCCGAGAGCTCGAGAAGGTGCTCGAGCCGGGTGCCGCCATGGCCGCTGTGCTCGTGGAGCACAAGTGGGCGCTGGCGCTCGAAGATGCGGTGGCGCGAACGGGCGGGACGGCGCTGGCCAACGCCTTCGTCGAGGCCACGGAGCTCGCCGAGCTCGGTCCGGAGCTGCTCGCCGCGGCCACTCCCCGGGATCAGTAACCCACCCCGGTCTTGACACGCTTGCGGTCGCGCTCGTGCAGGCCGCCCTTCAGCTTCAGCGTCTCGCATGCTTCGGCGATGTCGTCCCCGAGCGTCTCGGCGAGCGTGTGGCCGAGGGTCAGCTTGACGAGCGCACGCATCATCTTCACGTGATCCGCGTTGGGCGGAAGGGTGTAGGCCGGCACCATCCATCCGCGCTCCGAGGCCAGCTGGCCCGCGATGTCGAACTCGTCGAAATTGCCCTCCTCGGCGAGCTGGAAGGCCACCAGCGGGAGCTGCTCCTCACCTTCGCCGATCAACTGGAACTGTCCGATGTCGGTGATCCGCTGGGCCAGCGCGCGGGTATTGGCCATCATCGTTTCCATGATGTAGCCGTAGCCGGCGTGGCCGTAACGGATGAAGTTGTAGTACTGGGCCAGCACCATGGCCGAGCCGGTGGAGAAGTTGAGCGTGAACGTCGCGTCGGTCTTTCCCAGATAGTTCTCATAGAAGACGAGGTCCTCCGGGAGATCGCTCTTCTCCCTGAACACCAGCCAGCCGATGCCGGGGTAGACGAGGCCGAACTTGTGGCCTGACGCGTTGATCGAGCGCACCTGCTCGAGCCGGAAGTCCCACTTGGTGTCCGGGTAGAGGAACGGCCACACAAAGCCACCGCTGGCCCCGTCGACGTGCAGCGGGACGTCCAGTCCCTTCTCGTTCTTCAGGCGAACGAGCAGGTCGTTGATGCCGGCGATGTCATCCGCGTGGCCGGTGAACGTCGTGCCCAGCACCGCGGCCACCCCAATCGTGTTCTCGTCGACATGGGGCTCCACGTCCTCGGGCCCGATGGTGTACTTGTCCCGCTGCAGCGGGATGATCCGCGGCTCGACGTCGAAGTAGCGGCAGAACTTCTCCCACACCACGTGCACGTCGCCCCCGAACACGAGATTCGGGCGCGCAGTGTCCTTGCCGGCCTGCTCGCGCCGGCCACGCCACTTCCACTTCAGCGAGAGGGCCCCGAGCATGATCGCTTCCGACGAGCCCTGGGTGCGTGCACCGGTGGTCTCCCCGGGGGCGTTGAACAGGCTGGCGAGCATGCGGATGCAGCGCTGCTCGATCTCGGCGGTCTGCGGGTACTCGGCATGGTCGATGAAGTTGCGGTGCAGGTTCTCGGCCACGATCCGCTTGGCCTCCGGCTCCATCCAGGTGGTCACGAACGTCGCCAGGTTGCGCATCGGAATCCCGTCCAGCACGAGCTCCTCGCCGATCAGACGCATGGCGTCGACGGCGGGCATGCCGTGCTCCGGGAGCGCCCCGTCGGGCGCCGGCTCGAGCAGAAAGCGGTTGCCGAACTGATGCGCCAGAGCATCGAGCTTCTCGCTCAGTAGGGGCTGGGCATCGGACGTCATGGCTATACCTCCGTGGGTACGTGTAATCGCGGTAGGAGCAGCAGGGCGCCGATGAAAAAGCAGAGCGCGCCCAGCGTCGTGGTCCAGTTGGCAGCTGCCAGGTCGAGTATCGATCCGGTCGACGGCACGACGAAGGACGCAAGGGCCGAGATTCCGAAGAACACGCACCCCGCCAGGTTCACGGCCGCCATCGTCCAGTCGCGGTCACGGCGGCCGGCTCGCCGGCGCGCGGTGTTGGCCACGCGGTAGGCGAGAACTCCCGAGATCAGAAAGGCCGTCGAGCCGAAGACGTCGGGTGCCCATACGAGCCGATTGCTCTGGGTGGTGGACAACCCGTCCTGCATCGCCTCGAAGGTGCTGAGGTTGAACAGGAGGGTGCCGGCGAACTGGACGGCCGCGCTCCACCACGACGGATCCGCGGCCCAGCGCCCGAGTCGCAGCGTGGACTCGCGCAGCTCGAGGAGCGCCGCCAGGGTGAAGAAGATCGAGCCGGCGAAGAAGACTGCGCCATCGGCCCCGACGCCGGCGAGCTGGGCGAACCCCGGGAACGGGCCCACGAAGAAGCACGCCGAGCCCACCGCGAATCCGATGGCGATCCAGCGGTCCCAGACCAGCCGACCGGACAGCCGGGGGGCGAATGCGAGTGCGTGACCGATCATGCCGTCGCCGGGATCAGATCACCTTCGGTGCGTCCCCGGCATCACCCGGATCGGATGACGCGCGCGCCGCGGTGGACCACCGATCCTCTACGCACCCACCGCCCGACGAGAGGTAACGCCTGTGACCGTGCCGTTCAAGGGAACGATCAACATCGATATCAGGGACTCGGTGCCCGACTGGGGCCCCTACGAGCAGCCCGCGGCACCCGAGGGCGCCCCGAGCGTCCTCTACGTCGTGCTGGACGACGTCGGGTACTCGGCCATGGAGCCCTTCGGCGGCCTGATCGAGACGCCGAACATCAACCGGATTGCCGAGCGCGGGCTCTCCTACACGAACTTTCATACGACGGCCCTGTGCTCGCCCACGCGCTCGTGCCTGCTGACCGGGCGCAACCACACCACGAACGGCATGGCGTGCATCTCGGAGGCGGCCTCGGGCTTCCCGAACGCCAACGCCCATATCCCGTTCGAGTGCGCGACGATCCCCGAGGTTCTTGGCGAGCGCGGCTGGAACACCTACATGGTCGGCAAGTGGCATCTGTGTGCCGAGGACGAGATGAACCTGGCGTCGATCAAGCACCAGTGGCCGCTCGGGCGCGGCTTCGAGCGCTTCTACGGATTCCTGGGCGCGGAGACCAACCAGTGGTATCCGGACCTCTGTTACGACAACCACCCCGTCGAGCAGCCCAAGTCCCCTGAGGAGGGCTACCACTTCACCACCGACATCACCGACCGGGCGTTGGGCTTCATTCGCGACGCCAAGGCGGTGGCGCCGGACAAGCCGTTCTTCCTCTACTACGCGCCGGGGGCCTGCCACGCGCCCCACCACGTGCCCAAGGAGTGGACCGAGAAGTACAAGGGCAAGTTCGACATGGGCTACGAGCGCTTCCGCGAGCTCGTGTTCGAGCGCCAGCAGAAGATGGGCCTCCTGCCCGACGGCGCCGAGCTCTCCCCCATCAACCCGTACGCGGACGCCGGAGGCGAGGGCCAGTCGTGGCCGGAGCTCGACACGGTGCGTCCGTGGGACTCGCTCTCCGACGACGAGCGGCGGCTGTTCTGCCGGATGGCGGAGGTGTATGCGGGCTTCCTCAGCCACACCGACCACGAGCTTGGCCGGTTGCTCGACTACCTCGAGGACACCGAGCAGCTCGACAACACGATCGTCGTGCTCGTGTCCGACAACGGAGCGTCGGGCGAGGGTGGGCCGAACGGCTCGGTCAACGAGAACAAGCTCTTCAACGGTGTCCCCGACACCATGGAGGAGAACCTCAAGTACCTCGACGACCTCGGAGGCCCGAGGACCTACAACCACTATCCGACCGGCTGGGCGTGGGCCTTCAACACGCCGTTCAAGATGTGGAAGCGCTACAGCAACTACGAGGGCGGGACCGCGGATCCGATGATCGTGTCCTGGCCGAGCGAGTTTGCCGGAGCGGGCGAGGTGCGCCGGCAGTACACCCACGCGGTCGACATCGTGCCGACGCTGTACGACTGCCTCGGTCTCGAGCTGCCCGAGACAGTCAAGGGCCACGTCCAGCACCCGCTCGAGGGCGTCAGCTTCGCCGCGTCTCTCGACGATGCTCAGGCACAGACCGGTAAGCAGACGCAGTTCTTCTCCATGCTCGGCACGCGCGCGATCTGGCATCAGGGCTGGAAGGCGGCTGCGCTCTCGCCTGCCTCACCCAACGCATGGGCGGACTTCGCCGGGCAGCAGTGGGAGTTGTTCAATACAGAGCTGGATCCCAGCGAATGTCACGACCTCGCGGCCGAGGAGCCGGGCAGGCTGCAGGAGCTGATCGCGTTGTGGTGGTCGGAGGCGGGCAGGTACCACGCGCTCCCGCTGGAGTCGCGCGACGCGGTGGCCATCCTGACGACGCCGCGCCCGCAGGTGTCAAAGCCACGCAACCGCTACACCTACTATCCGGGCTGCGCCGAGGTGCCCGAGTCGGCGGCCCCCAACATCCGCAACCGGTCCTACACGATCGCCGCCGAGGTGATGGTCGACACCCAGGAGGCCGGCGGTGTGCTGTTCTCCCAGGGCGCGCGCTTCGGCGGCCACGCCCTGTACGTCAAGGACGGCAGGCTCAAGTACGTCTACAACTGGGTCGGCATCATGGAGCAGATCGTCGAGTCGAGCGAGACGATCCCGACAGGTCACGTCGTGCTGTCGGCCGCCTTCGAGAAGCGGGGAGAGACGATGCCCACCGAGGGCGCCCTGAGCCTCTACATCAACGACGACAAGGTCGGGGAAGGGGAGATCAGGACCCAGCCGGGCAAGTTCTCGCTGGCCGGCGAGGGGCTCAACGTCGCCAAGGACGGAGGCGAGGCGGTGACCGACGACTACCCGGGTGTCTCGCCGTGGCCGTTCGTCGGGGGCACGGTCGAGCGGGTGTTCGTCGACGTCAGCGGTGAGCCCTTCGTAGACCTGGCCAAGGAGGCCGCGGCGCTGTTCGCCCGGGAGTGAGCACTCAGGAGTGCGCGATGCCGCGGGTCACGAGAAAGGCGCCCAGGGCCGCGCTCAGTACGACGGCGATGCGGCGGCCGTTTCTCGAGAACCAATCGTTGAGCCGGCGTACAAGCCGGTCCGTGCGCTCAGGGGCGACCGTGAGCCCCAGCAGCGGGATCTCCGCAAGCAGAAACATGATGAGGTTGAACGCGACGACGACCGAAACTGCGGTAGCGGTGGAGAACTGCGCCGCCGCAATGTCCTTGAGGGCGATGAGATAGGCCAATCCCGGAAGGTTGATCGCCAGGGCGGAGAGGAAGACCACCGGTACGGAGCCGCGGGCGAGCAGGCGCCGCGACCACGGCTCCTTGTGCTCGACATCCTGGGCGGGCCGCCCGGCCCTGCGCCGCTCGAGAACGCGCGCGTCGGCGCGCGTGACGAGCGCCAGGGCGAGCAGCAGCGCCAGGCCGCCGCCCACGAGGTCGGCGATCCAGCTCAGTCCTGACCGGCTGCTGGTCAGGGCACCCGAGCGCTCGAAGACGTAAACGAGCCCCAGTCCGACTCCGATGCTGATCGTCAGACCCCCGGCGAGATAAGCCGACAGGAGCGCCAGGCGGCGCGGCTGCGAGAGCAGGATGACGACGGCGGCCAGCAGAGTGGGATAGAGCGCCGCGTCCAGCGCCAGCAGCAGGACCTGCATGCTCAGCCGGCTGGATGATCCTCAGCTTGCTCGAATGCGCTGGGCCAGCGCGGCCAGCTGCGGCTCCATCGCGGCCACGGTCTCGGGAGTGAGGAAGCTGTCTCCGAGGCTCCGGCCGCCCGCTTCTCGAACAGCGTGCTTGAGCCCGCGGGCCCAGACGTGCTCGATCAGGATCAGGCCGGCCGAGCCTCCGGGCGGGAGGGAAGCGCCCATCTCCTCTATCTCCGCGGCCGTCAGCCCGAACGAGTGCTCGTCCTCCCCCTCGAGCTTCAACCCCAGCAGAGCACCGAGGACCGCGCCGCTGTTCTCCTCCTGGTGCTCGAGCACCACCAGCTCGTCCGAGTCCGTGTCCTTGGCTACGAAGAGCAGGTCGAGGACCCGAATGGTCCGCTCGCCCTCCAGCCTCGCCAGCTCGTCGGCGATCCGTCCCTGGAAGTCCGCGCCCGGATCGAAGCCCACCGACATGAGCTGAACCGGGCCGATCTCGCTCAGTTCGTTCATCGGCCCAGTCTGGCGGCGCCCGGGTGAGCGGCAATCACCCGGAAGGGGTGAGGTCATCTGGCACCCCGATCACCACGGTGCCGGCGATCATGTCGTGCAAACCGCGGCGGCGCTCGTCGACCAAGATCGGCAGGAAACCGGCGAACAGCGGGAGCGCCGCGAGCACCATCGCACCCAGGCGAACGAGCGCGCGGATCGGCGACGGGACCCCGCCGTGCTCGGCCACACACACGCGGATGTGCATGAGCCGGTCGCCCGGCGTCTCGCCGGTCGAGGACCAGAAGACCACGAAGTACCCGGTCCACCAGAGCAGGTACGCGAGTCCCCCCAGCGAGATCAGCACCGGATCGAGCGACTCGGACAGCGGCAGCACCGATAACGCGAGCCCGGCCGCCACGCCCACCCCCATGGCCACCAGGTTGATGATCGCCGCATCCACCACGAAGGCGATCGCCCTAGTGATCAGGCCCTGGTAAGACGGCTCAGCGGGAAGAGCCTGCGCAGCGGCCACGGCCTGCTCGGGACGGGCGGTCCGCATGGCGCGGCGGACGACGTGGCTCATGGCGTGTCAGTGGGTGGTGCGGCGGCCGGGGGGCGCCGCAGCGCCCGCCGCACCCTGGTCTCGAGCCACGTGTCGGCGGTCTGCGAGCGCGTCCGCACACCGCCGGCTACCTGATCGGCGAAACCGATGCTCTGGCGCGCGATCGCGTCGGTCACGGACGGGCTGTGAGCGATCTCGTCCACCACCACCCACAGCTCCTTGCTGTCGAGCACGCGGGCCACGAGGCGCTCCATCGCCGGGCTGTCGAGGGCGGAGGTCACCACCCTCTCGAGCTCGGGGCCCTCGATCACCCGCGCCGCCGCTCGCTCCATCGTGCCGTCGGCGAGCACCACCTCGGTGATCGTGCCCACCGCGTTGCTGTCCGTCAGCTCGCCGGCCACCCGCTCGATCACCGCGTGCCGGATCACGTCTCGCGTGACCGCTTCGACGATCGGGCTCGTCAGCACCCGGTCGACCGACTCGGCCGCCAGCCGCGACGCCAGGAGCGCGTCGAGCCCGGCGAGCGCGGCTTCGGTGGCGGCCGTCTGAGCCCCTTTGCGCGCCCGGCGCTCGAGCCGTAGGCCCAAGGAGGCTGCTCCCGTGACGGGACGCAGCGCGAAACCGGCCATGCGAGCAGTGTTGGCGAGTAGCGAGTCCGCCATCGCCAAGACCGTCCCACCTCTGGGCCGTGAGCGCAAGCCCGCGAGCTCGACAAGGTCATAAATGCAAGCAACCTTCCAGCAGCGGGATGCTGGCTTCCGCGCCGCGCGGGTGCGCGCCACCTTGCCAGGCCTACCGGCCCCGGGAACACTTGCGACGGTGAAGGGCAAGCGTTACCTGCTGGCGCTCGGCTTGGTCGCGGTCTTGGCGCTGGCCGCAGCCGGATGCGGCGACGACGACTCGGGCGGTGAGGCCGTCGCCCCGCCGCCCTCGAAGGCCTTCGATGGCCTGACCACCGCGCTCGAGGGCCAGGGGCTCACCGTGACCAAGCTGCCGAAGGCATCGCTGGAGGGTGCGCAGGCCGGGGTCGAGATCAGCGGCGACAAGAGCGGTAGCGCGCGATCCTTTGCCTCGGAGGCGAAGGCGAGCGACTACGCCGACGCAGTCGCCGCGAAGGGCGATCAGACCACCATCGTCGGGACGGTGGTGCTCGAGGCGCCCACACAGAAGGACGCCGACTTCTTCGCCGACGCATACGAGGGCTGAGGCGCCCTGCGCGGGCCTACTTGAAGCTCGGCAGCTCCTTGGAACCGGCGTCCTTCATCACGTGGCCCCACAGCCGGCGCACGTGCTGGGGGTTGCGGCTCGCCACGTTGCGCCTCTCGTTCCCCAGCGCGTAGAGGCGCTTCTCCCGTCCCTGGTTGTCGGAGATGAGCAGCCACTTGTCGTCGGCCGCGGCCACGTGGTCGTTGTAGGCCGCGGTGCGGTACGTGCGCTTCTTGGCCGGGCGCTTGCCGTCCAGCAGGGGTGAGAGATCCACGCCGTCCATGTGGTCCGGCGTCTCCTGGCCCAGCACCGAGAGCACCGTCGGCCCGACGTCGTGGGTGGAGGCGAAATAGGGGCTGGCCTGCCCCTTTCCGTTCCCCGCGGGATGGCGGATCAGGAAGGGCACGTGAGACAGCTCCTCGTGGATCTCGTCGTAGCGCTTTCCCACCCAGCCGTACTCGCCCAGCAGCACCCCGTGATCGCTCAGCAGCACCACCATCGTGTTCTCGGCCAGGCCGAGGTTGGCGAGACGGTCGAGGAAGCGACCCAGCCATGCGTCGACGAGCGTGACCTCGGCCGCGTAGAGCTGGCGCATGCGACGAAGGATCTGCTGGCTCAAGCCGAGCTCGCCGTATTTGGCCGATGGGGTGGGGAAGGGCTGGATCGGCTCCAGGCGTGCGCTCGGCGTGCCGTAGATGTCCTTGATGCGGCGCGGGGCGTCCCAGGGCTCGTGCGCGTCGAAGCAGTCGATCGTGAGCGCAAACGGCTGGCGGGCGCGCGCCCATTCGATCCAGTTCATGCCGTTGCGAAACACGCGAGCGGCGAGGAACTCCTCCTCGGAGCGGTCGCGCGGGTTGGCGGCCAGGTAGGCCGCCATCCTCGGCTCGGAGCGCGAGCCCCGCAGGACCGGCGGCAGGTGGCGGTTGAGCTCGGCCTTCGAGACCTTGCGCTTGGGCTTCTTGCGCAGCGGCACCTGGCCGTCGACGAGCTCCACGCGGTCGAACTTCTGGCGAAAGGGCTTGTGCACGCCAAGCAGGATGTGCGGATTGTCGGTGACGTAACCGGTGGTCCAGCCCTGCTCGCGCAGCACCTCGGCCCACATCTTGCCGTCGCTGCCCACGGGCTCCCAGCCCGGCTGAGGGGGAAGGTCGCGGTAGGGGTGCCAGTTCCGGAAGGGAAAGGTGCGCCGCCCGGCCATGATCGCGCGGCGAGCGGGGATGGTGGGCATGCCCTCGGGGTAGGCGCGCGTGAAGCGCAGCGCTTCCTTCGCCACCTTGTTCATCGAGGGGGTCTTGGCGCGCGGGCCGTAGACGTGGTCAACGCGCAGGCTGTCCATCACCACGACCACCACGTTCATCGCGTTGGGCGGGGCGGGCTGGCGCTTGAAGCCCGCGGCCTCGTCGTCCTTGTCGCACCCCGCAGCTCCAAGCAGCGTGAGGCCGGCGGCGCCCGCGCCCGCCTGCATCAGGCGCCTCCGTGTGAGCTCGTCCGCCATCGGCAGCCGGGAACAGTAGCCGCGCGCCGGGAGTAGGCTTGGAGCCGATGGCCAAGACATGGGTGCTCACCGGATCGCTCGACAACTTTCGCGCCACCCGCGAGCACGGCTTCCGCGTGATTGGGGCCAAGGAGGGCCGGCGCCGGATGGCCGAGGACGTCGAGCCGGGCGACCGGATCGTCTTCTACGTGACGGGTATCCAGGCCTTTGGCGGCATCGTGCGCGTGACCGGCGAGATGTACGAGGACCGCGAGAAGATCTGGCCGGGCAAGCCGGGCAAGGCCGACCCCTATCCATGGCGATTCGAGACCGAGCCCGAGCTGGTGCTCGACGAGGACGCCTTCGTCCCGGCAATCGACGTCGCACTCGAGCTGGAGCACGTCCGCAAGTGGCCGGCCGAGCACTGGCATCTCGCCTTCCAGGGCCAGCTGCGAACCATCACCGACGCCGACGCCGATCTGCTGGAGCGTCGCCTCCGCGAGGCGGCTCCCGCTCCGGCGTGAGCCACTCGCGCCACTACTCGATCGAGGAGGCAACGGCTCTGCTGGATCCGGTGACGGAGCTGCTCGAAGGCATGCGCTCGGCCCGCGACCGGCTCGGTGACGCCGAGGCCCGCGCGGCGCTGGCCGCGGCCAGCGCCACCAACGGCGGCGGTGAGCCGGGCCGCACGGTTTCGGAGGGGTTCCTCGAATTGCGCGACGGGATGATCTGGCTGCGCGACCGCGAAATAGTCCTGCGTGACCTCGACAGCGGACTCGTCGACTTCCCCGCGCTCCGCGACGAGGACGAGATCTACCTCTGCTGGCAGGAGGGCGAGGAGGAGATCGGCTTCTGGCACGAGCCGGACGCCGGCTTCGCGGGCCGGCGGACGCTCGATGATCGCTGAGCTGGGCGCGGCCTTTCGCGCCCTGAACACCGAGCAGAGGGCGGCGGCCGTGGGCGCGGTGCTGCTGGCCGTGAGCACGTTCGGTCCCTTCTCCTTCGTGGAGGTCGCGGAGATCCTCGTGGCCCTGGGCGTGCTCGCGCTGCTGCGCGCCCGCGCGCTCGGCAAGCAGTTCCACCTGCCCTTCGGCGACGGCACGGTGATCGCCGTGGCCGGCATCTGGGCCGCGGCCCTGATCGTCGCCCGGCTGTTCGACCGCCCGCTGGGCCAGAACCTGCTCGCTCTGGGCTGCGCCGCCATCCTGATCGCGGCCGGCGCCCGCGAGCGCGCCAAGCGCCCACCGGACGACATCCCGCCCGAGCGGCGTGCGCGGCCGGCCCCGCGCGCCCCCCGCCCCGACGCGCCCACACAGCCGCTCGCCGCGCCCACCGAACCGCTGCCGCCGCCGGAGTTCGAGCCCTACCGGGCGGAGGAGGGAGAGCAGCTTCGGCTGGGGGGCGAGGGCGCCGGGCCGGAGGAACGCAAGCCGTAACAGCGCCGTAGAATCGCGCGCGCCTTGCTGGCAGCTCTCGGCATCGTCATCCCGCTGGGCCTGGCCGCGTCGGTCAGCCCGGTCCTGCTGACGGAGCAGACCGTGCTGCTCGCCGGCCCCGGCGGCCGGCGCGCGGGCCTGCGTTTCGCGGCCGGCGGCATCCTGACCCTGTTGGTCGTCGTGTTCGCGCTCATGGTCTTCGGGCGAGCGATATCGCTTCCCACTGAACCACGGCTCGACGCCTCGCTCGATCTCGCACTCGGCCTGCTGTTGCTGCTCGTCGCCTTCGTTGTCCGAGCCACGGGAGGCCGTCGCGGGGCCAAGCCGAAGGACTCCGGCAGCCCACACCGGGCCGGGGCGGCGTTTCCCTTCGGCATCTTCGCGATGGCCACCAACTTCACGACACTCGCCCTGATGCTGCCGGCCGCCAAGGAGATCTCCGCCGCCGACGTCGACTTCCCGGGCCGGGCGTTCCTCGCGCTGGTGTTAGTGGGCCTGGCCAGCATTCCCGCCTGGGTGCCCGTTGCCCTCAGCCTGGTCGCGCCCGGCCCGGTCGAGCGCGGGCTCGGCGCCATTCAGACCCTGGTCGATCGCCACGGCCGTGCTGCCGTGGTGGTGCTGCTCGCCGCCGCCGGGCTGTTCTTCGTCGTCCGCGGAACCGTCCGGCTGATCGGCTGACGCGGCGCCGCTAGGCCGCCGGCGGGATCGCCTGCCGAAACCGGAACTTGAACTCCGGGTCGACCTGCTTCTTGATCTCGCGCAGCCGCGGCAGGTTGCCCGCGTAGTAGGCCCGCTGCCAGGTGGTCAGCTGGGGGTCGATGTAGTTCTGGTAGGCCTGGCCGGACACGTAGGGCCGCAGCGCCTTCCACACGCCGTTGATCCAGCGCTTGCTGGGGGCGGCGCTGCCGCCGAAGTAGGCCCCGTACTGCAGCGAGAAGAGCATGTCGCGGTGCGCGAACGCGGTGGCGTCGGCGGCCGGGCGGTTGTAGGCGCCGCCATAGGCGTCGAGCAGCAGCGCGCCCGATCCCGCTCCGGGTGTGCGCTGGCGGCGCTCGATCCACTCGATCATGGTCTGGCGGCCGCGTGGCGGGAGGGGCTTGTCGAAGTAGTCGGACTTGGCGAAGAAGCTGGCGCGCGGCATCGTGCCGCCGGGGCTGGTGCCGGTGGTGTGGCAGGCCCGGTAGCCCTCGTCGAGGCACCCGGCCCAGCGCAGCACCAGCGAGAAGTAGCTCGAGCTGCCGGCGCTCACGCTGGCGCCGCCCACGCGGGTGAGCGGGCGGATCAGGTTGCGCAGCCTCGACTCCGAGCCGAAGTACTGCCCCAGCGCGCTCACACGAGGCGAGCCCGAGCCGCCCGTGGTGCCGAGACTGAAGATCGAGGTGAGGGCGGCCGGCGCATCCGGCGCGAAGCGCTGCCAGGCCGCGAGCGCCTCGGCCGCCTGCGCCCAGGGCCAGGAGATGAGAAACCAGGCCGCCCCGGGCGCTCGGTGGGTGTCCAGGGTGAACGAGGTGACGATCCCGAAGTTGCCACCCCCACCGCCGCGACAGGCCCAGTAGAGGTCCTCGTTGGTGTTGGCGTCGACCTGGCGCACGCGGCCGTCGGCGGTCACGATCGTGGCCGCCCGCAGGTTGTCGCACGTGAGCCCGAAGCGCCGGCCCGCCAGGCCGTGCCCCCCGCCCAGCGTGAGCCCGGCCACTCCCACCGAGGGACACGAGCCGGAGGGCACCGAGAGCCCGCGCCTGGTGAGCGAGCGCTGCAGGTCGATCAGCTGCACGCCGGCGCCGACCCGGGCCCGGCCGTTGGACACGTTCACTCCGCCGAGCTTCGAGAGGTCGACCACCACCCCGTTGCTCAGGGTCGAGTAGCCCGCGTAGCTGTGTCCGCCCGAACGCGCGACGATCGGCACGTCGAAGCGGTTGGCCCACTTCACCACCGCGGCCACGTCCGCCGTGCCCTCCGCCTGGACCACGGCCTCGGGGCGGGCGCCGTCGTAGCGCAGGTTGTAGACCAGGCGCGCGCTCGAGTAACCCGGGGAGCGGGGAAAGAACACCCTCCCCTTCACCGCCGAGCGCAGCGCCCGCGCGGCCCGGTTGGACAGTGTCGACGGGGCCAGCGCCTCCGAGAGCGCCTCTCCCGGCAGCGCCAGGGCCAGGGCCCCGCCGGCGGCTCCGGTGAGGAACTGGCGGCGGTCGACGCTCGTCTTTGCGCAAGCAGCCGGCGTTGCCGGCTGCGCAGCGAGGTTCATCTGCGCCACTCTATATCCATGATCGCCGCCAGCTGCCCGAGCTGTGGCTCAGAGGCGCTGCCTCACACGCCGCGCTGCGAGCAGTGCGGCTTCGTGTTCTTCGAGGGGCGCGAACGGCGTCGCATCGGCCGGCCGCGTCCTCTGCCGGTCGCGCTGCTCGCGCTCGTGCTGGTGGTGGCCGCCGGTGCCGTGGCGCTGCTGACCCGCGACGGGCCGGCGGCCGCTCCGGTGCCGGTGGCCCAGGCGAGCGCTGAACGGCGGCTGGAGAGCCAGTTCGCCAACGCGGGCTACGACGACACCGCGTCGGTCCGTTGCCGGCGCGCGATCCGCTCGGGCGGCTCGACCCGCTGCCAGGTCCGCTACGCCAACGGCGACACCCAGCTGATCCTCGTCGGGCTGGACGCGCGGGGGGAGCTCGACATCACGATTCCGTACCCCGCGCAGCGACGACCGGGCGGCTAGCCACGCCCGCGTCCCAGTCGCACGGCGACTGCCGGGTCCCCTCACCGGGATGGCCGACGAGCTGCCCGCCGGGACAGTCGCTGGCGTCCACCTGGCGGCGCGGGTTGCGGATGCCGACCAGCCCCAGCAGGCCGCCCAGCGCCACCAGCACCGTCGCGATCCCGATACCCACGCGGAACGCTCCCACCGAGGCGTCCTCGCCGGCCTCGGCGACCGTCGTCTGCACGTCCTCGGGGACCCCCTGTACCTCCACCGCGGCCAGCGGCTGCGTCTTGGCCTGCTCGACCGCGGCCGCCACCTCGGGCCGCGACGTGACCCCGTCGTCGAGCCCGCTGTCCAGCCGCGAGCCGAACGAGGCGGCCACCACCGCACCCACGGCGGCCACGGTCACGAGGCCGGCCACGCGTGCGATCGCGTTGTTGACCCCGGAGGCGATGCCGGCGTTGGAGTCGTCGGCGTCGGCCAGCACGGTGGCGGTGAGCGGCGCCACGGTCATGGACAGGCCGACGGCGAACACCAACAGCCCGGGCAGCAGATCCGTGAAGTAGTCGACGTCGGCATCGAGCGGCAGCAGCATGGCCATTCCAGCCGCCGCGATCAGCGGTCCCCCGCCCATGAAGAAGCGCGGCCCGTAGCGATCGGCCAGAGCGCCGAAGCGAGTCGAGCACAGGAACATGACGATCGTCACGGGCACCGACGAGCTCCCGGCCTCCAGAGCGCTGAAGCCCGCCACCTGCTGCAGGAACAGCACCAGGAAGAAGAACAGCAGGCCCAGTCCGCCGTACATGGCGAAGGTCTCGATGTTCCCGAAGGCGAAATTGTGGCGGCGAAAGAGCCCCAGCGGCAGCATTGGGTGAGAGGTCCTCGCCTCCCACACGATGAAACCGGCGAACAGCAGAGCGCCGAGCACCATGGGCAGGGCCACCAGCGGATCGGTCCACCCGCGCAGCGGCTGCTCGATCAGGCCGAACGTCATCCCGGCCAGCCCGAAGGCGCACAGCGCCGCGCCCACCACGTCCACCCGGGCGTCGGGATCACGCTCACGCCCGGCGGGCACCACGCGCAGGATGAGGATCAGCGTGACGATCACGACCGGCACGTTGATGGCGAAGATCCAGCGCCAGGACGCGCTGTCCACGAGCTGACCGCCGATCAGCGGCCCGAGCACCGTTCCGATGCCGCCCCAGGCGGTCCAGGCCCCCACCGCCTTGCCGCGCTCGTCGGGGGGAAAGGTGTTCACGATCACCGCCAGCGCGGCGGGGGTCAGCGCCGCCCCGGCCACGCCCTGCAGCGCCCGGGCCAGCACCAGAGTCTCGATCGTCGGCGCCAGGGCGCAGGCCATCGAGGTCACGCCGAAGCCCACCACGCCGAGCGCGAACACGCGGCGCTCGCCGAAGATGTCTCCCAGCGAGCCGCCGATCAACAGCAGCGAGCCGAGCGTGACCAGGTAGGCGTTCGAGGTCCACTGCTGGCCGGCCAGCCCACCGCCCAGGTCGTCCTCGATGGCGGGCAGAGCGACGTTGACCACGGTGGAGTCGACGGTCACCACCGTCGTCCCGAGGATCGCCGCTACCAGGATGAGCGTCTTGGTGCGGGCGGGCAGAGCCGCGCCGCCGGCCGCGCCCGCCTCCATCAGCCGGGCGACGCCCCGTTCACAGAGGCGGCTTCCCGCGGGCTGGGCCCGACGTACCTGGCGCTGGGGCGGATCAGCCGGCCCTCGCGCTTCTGCTCGAGGATGTGCGCGGCCCAGCCCGCCACGCGCGCGCACGAGAACATCGGCGTGAACAGGTCGGGGGTCACGTTCGCGTAGTCGAGCACCACGGCGGACCAGAACTCGACGTTGGTGGCCAGCACGCGGTCGGGCTTGCGGGCCTTCAACTCGGCGAGCGCCGCCTGTTCGAGCTTCTCCGCCACCTCGAGGCGCGGGGCCGAGATCTCACGCGCGGTATTGCGCAGCACCCTGGCCCGTGGGTCCTCCGCGCGGTAGACGCGGTGGCCGAAGCCCATGAGCCGCTGACCTGAGTCGAGGGCGTCCTTGACCCAGCGCTCGGCGTCGCCCGTGGCCTCCACCCCGTCGAGCATGTGCAGCACCCGGCTGGGCGCCCCGCCGTGCAGCGGCCCCGACAGCGCCCCCACCCCGGCGGACAGCGCCGCGGCCACATCGGCTCCCGTCGAGGCCACCACGCGGGCGGTGAAGGTGGAGGCGTTCATGCCGTGCTCGGCGGCCGAGATCCAGTAGGCGTCGATCGCCTTCACGTGATCGGGGTCGGCCTCGCCGCGCCAGCGCAGCAGGAAGCGCTCGGGGATCGAGCGCGCCTTGTCGATCTCCAGCTGGGAGACGGGCGGGCGCCCCACGCCACGCGCGGACTGGGCGACGAAGGACAGCGCCATCACCGACACCCGGGCCAGGTCCTCGCGCGCCTGCTCGTCGGTGATGTCGATCAGCGGCTTCAGCCCCCACTCGGGCGCGAGCATGGCCACCGCCGCCTGGAGGTCGGTGCGGGCGTCGCCCGTGCGCACGGACAGGGGGTGCGGATGGGCCGGGGGCATGCCGGGCTCGTAGCTGCCGTCCACCAGCAGCCCCCAGACCTTCTCGAAGGGGACGCTTCCCACCAGGTCCTCGATGTCGACGCCGCGGTAGCGCAGCGCGCCGCCCTCCTTGTCGGGCTCCGCGATCGACGTGTCGAAGGCGATCACGCCCTCGAGACCGGACGGAACCTCGATGAGATCGGCCAAAGGACTCTCCTGAACGAACCGGGGGCGAAAACGCAGAATACCCACCGCCGGGCTCCGCCCCGGCCGGGGCTACGCTGGTCCGCGGATGCGAGTGGCGGTGATCCTGGCGGGCGTCGTGCTTGGCCTCGGCGGGCTCCTGCTGGCCGTGATCTACGCCTACATCATCGACCTGGGCTGCGAGGGCTCGGACGCCGGTGAGCCGCCCTCGCCCGGATCGGTCGGGGCCACGCTGTGCGACTCGCCGGCCTTGCCCGTGCTCGTGCCGGCCCTCCTGTTCGTCGCGCTCGCCGCACCGGTGGTGGGCGGGGTACTCGCGGCGCGGCGCCGCGAAATTGCCCCGCTCCTGGCCTCTCTGGCCGCGGCCGCCGCAGCGCTGTCGGCCATGGGCCTGCTCCTGCTCGCGGCCGAGGACGGTGGCGCCAACGGCGCGCTGTTCGTGGGCGCGCCCGCGCTGGCCTGCGTCGCCCTGGTGGTGGTCGCGGTCCGCCAGAGCCGCTCCGAGCGCCGCGGTTAAGCTCTCGCCGATGAGCATCCTCGACGAAGCGGTGGAGGGCTACCTCCACGACCTGCGCCCCTCCCGGTCCGGCGTGATGGCCGAGATGGAAGCGGTGGCCCAGCGCGACTCGGTGCCGATCGTCCACTGGGAGACCGGACGCTTCCTGGCCACGCTGAGCCGGGCATTCGACCCCAACGTGCTCGAGGTGGGCACCGCCATCGGCTACTCGACGCTGCACCTCGCCGAGCCGCTCTCCGCGGGACGGGTGACCACCCTGGAGATCGATCCCGATCGCGCCCGCCAGGCGCGCGAGTTCTGGGACCGGGGAGGCGTGAGTGAGCGCATCGAGCTGATCGAGGGCGACGCCCGCGAGACCATCGCCAACCTGTCCGGGCCGTTCGACCTGCTGTTCGTCGACGCCGCCAAGGGTCAGTACCGCGAGTACATCGAGCTCGCCGAGCCGCTGCTCTCCGAGCGCGCCCTGCTCGTGATCGACAACCTGCTGGTCGGCGGCGACGTCGCACTGCCCGACGGAGCCGAGAGCCGGCGTTCGGCCGAGTCGATCGCCTCGGCCAAGGCGCTCAACCCGGAGCTGCTGGGCTCGCAGCGGTGGCTGGGATCGGTGCTGCCGATCGGCGACGGCGTGGGCTTCGCCGCCCGGCTCTAGGAGGTCTTCTCGTCCACCCGGCGGCTCGGGGCCGGGGTCCAGGCGCTCTGCTGCTCCTCGGTGGAGGCGGCCTCGCCCGAGTCCTCGGTGAACAGTCGCCGGACGCGGCCGCCGTCGCGGCCGGTCTGCCGCTCGTTGAGCTCTCGGTCGGGGTCACGCACCCCTTGCGCCTCCAGGCGCGCGCGCTCGGTGGGCGAGGGGGCGTCGACGTCCCCGAGCATGCTGAGGACGTTGCGCACCACCAGAGAGGTCACGGCAAGCAGGACGGTCACCGCACCCACCACCCCCCACCAACTGCCGCTCAGGACGGCCAGAAAAGCGATCAGCACCACCCCGACGCCCAGCATGATCATCAACAGCAGGCGGGAGGACCACATACGAGGTGCTACGGACGGGACCGTGCCCTAGGCGAGTGCTTTGGCGCGTTCTCACCGTGCTATTACGGGGGCCATGAGAATGCTGATGCTGGTGTTCGCCGTCGGCCAGATCGTGATCGGTCTGCTGCTCTGGCTCACGCCGGGTTTCTTCTTCGAGTCGATCGGGCCCTACGGCCAGCGCAACGATCACTACATGGGTGACGTGGCGAGCTGGTACCTGGCCCTGGGGGCGGTGACGCTGGTCGCCCTGCGCCGCGAGTCATGGCGCGTCCCCGTGCTGGCCTTCGCCTTCATCCAGTACGCCCTGCACTCGCTCAACCACCTGATCGACGTGGGCGAGGCGGATCCGTCCTGGCTTGGCCCGGCCAACCTCGCGTCGCTCCTGCTCACCACCCTGCTGCTCGGCTGGATGCTGCGCGCCCGCCAGCCGGCCGGTGCGGCATGAGGGTCTTCGTCGCCACGGTGGCGGCGTGAAGCGCGGCGCCCGTCAGCTCGACAGCGCCACCACTATCGGTAGCGCCACCGTGGCCGCGAACACGAGCCCGATGCCCACGGCCACCAGCGTCTTCGACTTCACGATGTGCCCGAACACCCCGACCACGAAGCCCGCCCCGAGCAGCAACACGAAGAAGGAGGGCGACACGCGGAAGTCGCCGCTCTGGTCGGGGCCCGAGCCGGGATCGAGAAAGTCCGACATCGCGAGGAGCACCGAGCCGTCCAAGAGGGCGAAAGTATCCTGTGGAGCTCGGATGAGCGGTTTCGCGACGATCGAGGAGGCCAAGAGCCGGCTGGGCGAGGTGGGCTACCTGGCCGACGAGCCCGCGGCGCTCGTTTCCTTCCTCGCGGGGCAGCTGGGGAAACCGGTGCTGGTGGAGGGGCCGGCCGGCGTGGGCAAGACCGAGCTGGCGAAGGCGCTGGCCCGGGCCACGGGGCGCTCGCTGATCCGCCTGCAGTGCTACGAGGGCCTCGACGAGGCCAAGGCGCTCTACGAGTGGAACTACCGCAAGCAGCTCCTGCGCATCCAGACCGAGGCTCGCGACACCGGCTGGCAGGAGGTCAAGGGCGACATCTTCGGGGAGGACTTCCTGCTCGCCCGCCCGCTGCTCACGGCGATCTCCACCGAGGAGCCGGTGGTGCTCCTGATCGACGAGATCGACAAGACCGACCAGGAGTTCGAGGCCATGCTGCTCGAGGTTCTCTCGGACTTCCAGATCTCCATCCCCGAGCTCGGCGTGGTCGAGGCGCGCACCCATCCGCTCGTGGTGCTGACCTCCAACAACTCGCGCGAGCTGACCGAGGCGCTCAAGCGCCGCTGCCTGTACCTCTGGCTCGACTACCCGAGCGTGGAGCGCGAGCTCGAGATCGTCCACCTGCACGCGCCGGAGCTCGACGAGAAGGTCGCGCGCAAGCTGGTCGAGGTGATCCACATGGTGCGCGCGCTCGACCTCAAGAAGCCCCCCTCGATCGCCGAGTCGATCGACTGGGCGCGCGCCCTGCTGCTGCTTGGCGCCGACGACGTCGACGCATCGGTGCTCCAGAAGACGATGTCGATCATCGTCAAGCACCGCACCGACCTCGACCTGGTGGCCGAGCGGGTCGGGGTCAAGCTCGACAGCACCGTGCTCGGCGCTCAGCGCACGGCGTGAGCGGCGCCGCGTTCTCGGACCATTTCCACGGGGCCGAGCTCGACACCGAGGTGTGGGTGCCCCACTACCTGCCCCAGTGGAGCTCGCGCAGCGCCAGCGCCGCGACCTACACCCTGGCCGAGTCCGAGCTGCGGCTGACCATCCCGCCCGAGCAGGGGCTGTGGTGTGAGGGCGACCACGAGCCGCCGCTGCGCGTGTCCGGCATCCAGAGCGGGGTGTTCTCCGGGGAGGTGGGCAGCACGGTCGGCCAGCAGCCGTTTCGCGAGGGCCTCGAGGTGCAGCGAGGCGCAGCCGACCCAGTGGGGCTGGACGCCGCACCTCGGCCGGATCGAGGTGCGAGCGCGCATGGAGCTCAGCGCGCGATCGATGGCGTCGGTGTGGATGGTCGGGCTGGAGGAGGAGCCCACTCGCTCGGCCGAGATCTGCGTGTTCGAGGTGTTCGGCGAGGCGCTGGAGCGCGACGGCGGGCCGAGCGCCGCGGTCGGGTCGGGCGTGCACCCCTTCCGCGACCCGGCCATCACCGACGAGTTCGACGCGCCGCGCATGGCCATCGACGTTGCCGAGTTCCACGTCTACGCCGTGGACTGGCAGCCGGGGCGCGTCGACTTCTTCGTCGACGGCGAGCCCACGAAGACCGTTCACCAGGCGCCGGACTACCCCCTCCAGATGATGGTCGCGGTGTTCGACTTCCCGGACAAGGCGGCGGTGCCGAGCCCGCGCCGACCCCGCTGCTCGCCGTGGACTACGTGCGCGGCGGGGCGGTCAGCCGACCCTGACGTCGGCCACCGCGTTCACGAACCCCTCCAGCTGCTTGGTCGTCCAGCACTCGAACACCCCGTCGCAGTGCGGCTCGTACACCGACATCACCGAGTCGCCGTAGTTCCAGTAGAGCCGCGGCTCGGGGTTGATCCAGAAGGTGCGGCCGGCGCGCTCTGCCACGTGGGCGAAGGCGGGGACGTGGGGCTCGCGGCCGTTGGTGCGGGCGTCGCCCATCACGATCACCGTCGAACGGGGATCGAGGTCGTCGATCACCTGGTCGAGAAACTCCAGCCACACGCGGCCGTAGTCGGTGTAGCCCGACACGTCGGCCACCCCGGCGTCGGTGGCGATGCGCCGCGACACCACCTCGAATGATCGCTCGCGCTCGAACACGTCGGTGACCTCGGAGATCCGCTCGACGAACACGAAGGAGCGCATCTTGCGGAACTGGTCGTGCAGCGCGTGGAGAACCGAGAGGAAGAAGACGCTCGCGCTGGTGACGCTGGTGGACACGTCGCAGAGGATGTAGAGCTCGGGGCGCCGCGGCCGGCGGGGCCGGTACTTGACCTCGAGCGGCACCCCGCCCGTCTGCAGCGACGCGCGCATGGTCCGCCGCATGTCCACCTGCCACGAGCGGCGACGCCCGCGGTGCTCTCGGCCCTGCGACGCCAGCCGCTTCTTGAGCTGGGCCACCACGCGGTGGACCTGAGACAGGTCCTGCGCGGGGTTGGAGGGCAGCGAGCGGTCGAACTCGCGCAGCGGCTTGGCCGGGGGCAGCGCGCGCGTGCGCTCGATCATCTGGCGCTCGAGCTCGCGCCGCACGTGCGCCTCGAAGTCGGACAGGCGGTCGCGCGGCACCGATTCGGGATCGGGCAGCTCGGCGCCCGGGCGCTCGCCCTTGAGCCCCAGGGTGCGCCGGATGCGCTGAACGTCGACGCCGATCACCCCCGAGCCCTCGCCCTGACGCCCGAAGGCGGAGATCGCAAGGCGGGCGAGGTCGCGCATCTCGCCGTCCGAGCCGGCCCGGATCGCCTCGCGGATGCGCTCGCGCAGCTCATCGAGATCCAGGCCCTCCCCACCCCGAAAGCGCTCCTCGCGCAGGCCGCGCTGCACGGCCTCGCGCTCCACGGCGCGAAAGAAGAAGCGCTCGAAGAGCACGTCGAGCACGCGCCGGTCCTCCTGGGACTTGGCCAGGGTGGCGGCCAGGGCCTCGCGAAAGTCCTCGCGCGAGGTCCAGCTCACGGCGTCGAGCGCGCCGAAGGCGTCGAGCAGCTCGGAGGTGCCGACGGCCACGCCCTCGCTGCGCAGCTCGTCGGCGAACTCGAGCAGGCGCGGGGCCATGCCCGGCGGCCCGTGCGGCTCGGGCATCCCGCCGTAGAGATTCGGCTTGGCCACGTGTCCAAGATAGACTGCGTCGCACAAATACCAGGGGGGCTCGCGGGCAAGGCGGGCTGAGATAGCGCCTCGGATGACAATCGCCCGGCGCTGACCCTTCGAACCTGTGGGGTAATGCCCGCGGAGGGAGCGGATGCAGACAGAGGCCCAGGCTCCCGCGACGGAGCCTCTTTCTTTTCAGAACGTCACTCGGCGCTTCGGCGACGTGACCGCCCTCAGCGGGATCGGCCTGCGCCTGCGCCCGGACGAGGTCCTCGCCGTCGTCGGCCCCTCGGGCTGTGGCAAGTCGACGCTGCTCGAGCTGGTGGCGGGCCTCCAGGAACCGGACGAGGGCACCGTACGCGTGCTCGGCCGAACGAGCGCCGAGGACCGCCGCGCCGCCTGCGCCTACATGCCCCAGCGCGATCTGCTGCTGCCCTGGCGCGACGCGCTCGGCAACGCCGCGCTGGCCCTCGAGTGCCAGGGCGTCCCCCGCTCGGAGGCGCGCCGCCGCGCCCAGCCGCTGTTCGAGCGCTTCGGCCTCAGCGAGTTCGAGCGCTCGCGGCCGGCCGCCCTCTCCGGCGGCATGCGCCAGCGCATCGCGTTTCTGCGCACTCTGCTGCCCGGCCGGCCGGTGCTGCTGCTCGACGAGCCCTTCGGCGCGCTCGACGCCATCACCCGCACCGACCTGCAGGAGTGGCTGGCCGGCACGCTGGCGGTCGAGCCCCGCACGGTTCTGCTCGTGACACACGACGTGGAGGAGGCAGCCTTCCTGGCCGACCGGATCGTGGTGCTCTCGCCCCGGCCCGGGCGCCCGGTGGCCGAGTTCGAGGTCGACCTGCCCCGGCCGCGATCGCTGGCCGACCCGCTGCTCGCGCGACTCAAGGCCGACGCCATGGAGGCGCTGCGCCGGTGACCCGCGTCCTGCTCGCTCTCGGGCTGCTCGGGCTCTTCGTTCTGGCCTGGCAGGGCGTGGCCTCGCTCGAGTCCGTCGACGACCTCACGCTCGCCTCGCCGGTCGAGACCTGGGGCGCCCTGCGCGACGACTGGTCGCTGCTGATCGACAACGCCGGCGTGACGCTGGTCGAGGTGGCCCTGGGGTTGGCGATCTCGGTGGCCGCCGGGGTGATGTTCGCGGTGGCCATGCACCTGGTCAGCCCGTTGCGCGACGCCGCCTATCCCCTGCTCGTCGGCTCCCAGGCCATTCCGGTGGTGGTGCTGGCGCCCATCTTCGTGCTGGCCTTCGACTACGGCATCGGGCCCAAGCTGGCCATCGTCGCGCTCATCTGCTTCTTCCCCATCACGGTCAACCTGCTCGACGGGTTGCGCTCCACCCCGCCCGAGCTGCTCAAGCTGATGCGCAGCATGGGAGCCTCACGCCTGCGCACGCTGCGATCGGTCGAGCTGCCGGCATCGCTGCCGTCTCTGTTCAGCGGCCTCAAGGTGGCGGCCACGGTCTCGGTGATCGGTGCCGTGTTCGGCGAATGGGCCGGCGCCGACGAGGGCCTCGGGCGGCTGGTCCTGCTCGGCAACAACCAGCTCCAGACCCCGCGCGTGTACGCCGGCGTCGTGCTGCTCACCCTCATGGCGGTGGGCCTGTTCGCCCTGGTGGCGCTCGTCGAGCGGGTTGCCTGTCCCTGGAACCGAAAGGAACGGCTCGTATGAGGAAGCTCGCCTGCCTGGCGGCGCTGCTGGCGCTGGCGCTCGCCGGCTGCGGCGAGAAGGAGGACGCGCTCGCGCCGTCGGGGTCGAAGCGGGTCGAGTTGATGCTCGACTACTTCCCCAACGCCGACCACGCCGGCATCTACGCCGCGCAGGCGGCCGGCCACTTCCGGCAGGCGGGGCTCGACGTGACCATTCGCCAGCCGCCCGACCCCGCCGCGCCCATCAAGCAGGTGGCGGCCGGGCGCGTGGACCTGGCGATCTCGTACGAGCCCGAGGTGCTGCGCGCCCGCGACCAGGGGCTGAGCGTGGTGAGCGTCGGCGCGATCGTGCAGAAGCCGCTCACCTCGATCATCTCGCTGCCGGAGGGCAAGGTCCGCACTCCGGCCGACCTCGAGGGCAAGACGGTGGGCACGGCCGGGATCGACTACCAGTCGGCCTACCTGCAGACCATCCTCGCCGAGGCCGGCGTCCCGCAGCGCACGGTGAAGGAGCGCAACGTCGGCTTCGCCTTCTCGCCCGCGCTCATCACGGGCAGGATCGACGCCGCCCTCGGCGCCTTCTGGAACTACGAGGGCACCGAGCTGCGCCTGCGCGGCAAGAAGCCGCGCATCATCCGAATGGAGGACGCGGGGGTCCCCACCTACAACGAGCTGGTGCTGGTGGCCAACGAGGACGCGCTGGAGCGCGACGCGGACAAGATCCGGGCCTTCATCGGCGCCGTCTCGCGCGGCACCCGCGACCTCAGGGCAGACCCGCAGACCGCGATCGAGGGCCTGCTCGAGGCCAATCCCGATCTCGACCCCGAGCTCCAGGAAGCCGTGGTCGAGGTAACGCTGCCGCTGTTCTTCGCGCCTCGAGGGCAAGCCGTTCGGCTGGCAGAGCCCGGAGGAGTGGGACGCCTTTGCGGCCTGGATGGAGGACAACCAGCTCCTCGAGAACCCGGCCGATCCGCGCTCGAGCTACGACAACGAGCTTCTGCCAGGATCAGGGTTGTGAAGCGTCTTCGTCCTACTCCTGCTCGCCGCGCTCGCGTTGGTGGCCGCCGGCTGCGGCGGCGAGGACGGCGGCGGCGCCGAGGAGGCCAACGACCTGCTCAAGCGCGGCTTTGCCACCGACGTCGACTCGGGCGAGATCGACATGGCGATGGAGCTCCGCCTCGAGGGGATCGAGGCGGCGGAGGGCGCCTTCCGCCTCGAGCTGAGCGGACCCTTCCGGTCGCGCGGCCCCACCCAGGTGCCGGACGCCGACCTCGACTTCAAGGCGACCGGCCAGGGCCTGAGCTTCGAGGGCGGGCTGGTGATGCTTCCCGAGAACGCCTGGATCGAGTTCGGAGGCGAGACCTACGAGGTCGGCGAGGACCTGTGGAGCCGCACGCAGGAGTCGCTCAACTCCGACGGGGGCCCCGACACGTTCAGCGACGCCAACGTGAACCCGCTCAAGTGGGTGACGGGGGCGGAGACCAGCGAGGGCGAGGAGATCGGCGGGGCCGCCACCACCAAGGTCACCGGCGAGCTCGACGTGGCGGCCATGCTGGGCGACTTCAGCCGCCTGTCGCCCGACGCCTCGGCCATTCCCCAGGCCACGCTGGATCAGGTCGAGGAGGCGATCGGTCCCGTCGACTTCGAAGCTTGGATCGGCGACGACGACATCTGGCGGCGCGTCTCGACCAGCGTGGACTTCACCGTGCCCGAAGCCCAGCGCCAGGGCGCGGGCGGCCTGTCGGGCGGGCAGGTCTCGCTGGACATGACGCTGACGGCGCCCAACGAGGAAGTCTCGATCGAGAGCCCGGGCGCGGCCCGGCCCCTCGACGAGCTGCTGCGCAACTTCGGGATAGCGCCCGAGTCGCTGCTGGGCCCGGGCTTCGCAGTGCCCGAGCCGGGCTAGTCGCCGTTCTCGGCCAGGTCGAGCGCCTACGCGAGTTGATGCAGTAGCGCTCGCCCGTCGGCCCCGGGCCGTCGGGGAACACGTGGCCCAGGTGGCTCCCGCAGCGGCCGCACGTGACCTCCGTGCGCACCATCCCGTGTGACTTGTCCTCGTGCAGCACGATCGCGTCGGCCACGGCGGGCTCGGTGAAGCTGGGCCAGCCGCTGCCGGAGTCGTACTTGGATTCCGAGCTGAACAGCTCGTTACCGCAGGCTCCGCAGCGGTACATGCCGTCGGCCTTCGAATAGGTGTAGGCGCCGGTGAACGGCGGCTCGGTCCCCTGTTGGCGCAGGACCTGGTAGCTCTCGGGCGACAGCTCCTCGCGCCACTGGTCCTCTGACTTCTCGACTTTCTCGGCCATGCCCCTAAAGGTAGCGTCGGCCCAGCGCATAGATCCCGGCCAGCGCGGCGTGCTCCTCGTAGGGGGCGAAGAAGGCGCGTACCTCCTCCTCCGTGGCCCGCCGGCCGCCGTAGACCATGCGTCCCACGAGCAGGACATAGGCCAGGTCGAGCGCCGGGATCTTGTCGTCGCGGCCCTGCCCTTCGAAGGCCAGCATCTCGATGGTCCAATTGCCGATGTTGGGGATGGCGAGCAGCCGCTTCCACGAGCTCTCGTGCTCGCCCAGGTCGGCGCGCCCCGACGCCACCTCCCGAGCGGCCTTGATCAGGGCGATCGAGCGCTTGGGCGCCAGGCCGCAGGCGTCGACCTCGGCCGGCGCTGCGGTCGGACAGCCGCGCGGCGGTGGGCGGCAGGAAGTGGGCGCCACAGGGGCTTCGGGTGCCCAGCCGGCGCACCAGCGAGCGCTCGATGCCCGCCGCCCGGCGGGACTCGATGAGTTGCTCGCACACCGCCCAGGCCAGCGCCTCGAAGGGCGAGGGACGCCGCCGGGGGCGCAGCCAGGGGCGACGCCTGATCACCGGCCCCACGAGCGGATCGCGGGCGAAGCGCCGGTGGAAGGGGCGCAGGTCGTGGTCGGTGCCGAGGGCAAAGCGCATGCGCTCGATGGCCAGCGCGGCCAAGTCGCGCGTGGGGGCCTCGGCACGGAAGCGAACGGCTCCCCCGGCCACCCAGGCGCGCACCACCGCGCACTCGCCGTCGGCCTCCACCGCGCGCACGAGCGCGCCCTCTCGGCGCACCAGCACTCCGTCGCGCCCCGCGCCGGGAAGGCGGTAGGGGCCCGGCGGGACGACGTCCCGCTCGACGGTGTACGACTCGCTCGCCGGCACGGCGGCGAGTGTACGACCCGCGAGCGATGGAGCGGCCGCCCTCAGCGGCGAAGCGCGATCGTCTGCCGTCCCGCCGCGAGCTTGGCGCCGCCGGCCGTCCGCGCGGTCACCACCACCCTCACGCGGGCGCGCCGGCCGTCGGCCAGGGCACGGCGCGCGGCGCGGAGTGCCCGGCGCGGAATCGCGATCCGCAGGGTCACCCGGCCCTTCGTCACCTCTTGCTTGACCTTCCTGAGCGCAAACCGCCGCGGGCGCGGGCCACGTCGGCGTTCGACCGCCAGCACCCCGCGGGCGGTCACGCTGGCGCACGGGGAGGCGCACGACAGCCGGACCGAGACTCGCTTGCGCAGCCTCTGTCGCCGGCGTGTGGCGCCGAGGCGCAGCACGCGGCCGGTCTTTCCGCCGGCGCTCTTGGCGGGAACGGGCGGGGTGAACCGCAGCACGACCGGACCCCCTGCCACCTCGACGGGAACGCGGCCGGGGTTCGCCCAGCGCGCGCGCTCGGCGTCGGAATCGACAGGGTCGAAGCGCTGCGCCAGCGCCATGGGCTGGCCGAGCACCACGTCGAGTGGGTCGGGAGCCACCGCGACGTCCTGGCGCGCGAAGCGGTCCCACACGCTCACGTCGCGCCACAGGACGAGGGCGAACGAGCCGTCGGCCGATTGCAACAGCAGCTGGCGGAGGTCAGGCGGCGCCCCTTCGATGCCGTAGCGCAGCCCGCCGGGCGCGGCCACCGGCGGCGAGCTCGCGCCCGCCGCCTGCAGCAGATTGCGCAGAGCGAGAAACGAGGGCTTGGGCGACAGGTCGCCCCTCAGCAGCCCGAACGAGTTCTCGAAGGGGGCCACGTGGGCCGGCTGGCCGCCGGCGGGCCACTCGTCGGCCAGTTGGTAGATGAATGTCCGCGCCACCCCGCCGCGAAAGCCCTCCAGCGCCAGCCGCGGCGTGTAGGCGGCGATCGCGCGTTCGGAGGCCGGGTAGTGGCCGGTGGCGGTCCCCAGGTCGGAGTGGTAGCCGGCTTCGGTGGCCACGAGCGGCTTGGACCCCGATATGGACACGGCGCGAAAGCGCTCCTCCTCGAGGTTGTGGAGGGGCGTTCCGCCCCCCGGATAGGGATGCATGTTGCCCTGGTCGAGGAAGCCGGACAGGTCCCCGAGAGCCACGCGATTGGCCGGGTGGACCACAGCCGGCCCGATCACCGGCAGGTCCGCGAGGGCGGGGTCTCCGTTCACGCGGTACCAGAGCTGACGCTGGAAGGCGCGGGTGCGGTCGATCCAGGAGACCACGCCCTGCTGGTCGGGCTCGTTGACCGACCCGATCGACGCCACCGCCCCGCGCAGGCGCTCGCGGATCGTCGCGAGATTGGCCTGCAGCTCGAAGAGCATGGCCACCTCGTCCTCGCGGAGGCGGCCGGCGATGATGTGTGCGCGGATGCCCACGTCGGCCAGGGCCCTGAGTCGCTCGATCTGGCTCGGGCACGTGGCGCAGAGCCCGTCGCGCACGTAGCGCACACCAAGCTCGCGCAGCCGCGCGCGCACCACATCGAAGCGCCCGTAGGAGGTGTCCTGGTGCAGCAGGTGGATGTTCACGCCCACGGAGTCGCCGAACGCGCGAGCCGAATGGGCGGGAATGAGCGGCTGCGCGGCGCCCGCCTGTCCCGTCCACCCGAGGACGACGAACAGCGTGATAACGGCCAGAAGGCCGCGCCGGCGCACGATTCTTGGTCGCCTCGCTAGCGGTCTTTGAGGAGGTGCACGTCGACCAGGAAGGAGCGCGACGCCGCCACGTCGACCTTCTTCCCGCGGCCCTTGCCGGCGCCGAGGCGCAGGCGGGCCGGTTTCGGCCGGCGCAGAACCCTCACGAGCACGAACGTCGCCACCCCGAGCAGAAAGCCGCCGGTGGCCGCGACGACCGCGGCCGGCAGCGGCACCTCCCGCGAGCGCTCGATCGGCCGTGGCTCGGCCAGTACGGGCAGTGGCCGCACTTCGGCCTCGGCGTGATCAGGATCCGGGAGAACGTGGGGCTCGGACACAGGGCGAGTGTAGCCCCTGGCCGAAGCCCGGCGTTCACAGGATGTGTTCGTAGACGCGGTACTTCTTGACGATCTCCCCACCCATGGCCTCCATGGCCCGGTTCATCGCCTTGTTGGTCTCGAGGATCCATCCCATCTCGCCTCCGTGGATGCGCGAGACCTCGGCCATGTCGAAGTGCTCGGCGTACAGGCCGGCGGCCACCCCGGTGTGCTGCCAGGCCGGCTTCACGCCCAAGAACCCGACCCGGCAGTGCTCCACGATGCGTCGCCGGTTGAGGTACTGCCACCACCCCAGTGGAAGCAGGCGGCCGTTCATCCGGGCCAGCACCTCGTTCACGTCCGGCACGGTGATGGCCACCGCCACCGTGGCCCCCTCGGCGTTCTCGGCCACCATGAACCAGTCGCCGTCGAACACCAGCTGCAGCTCGTGCGCGTAGGCGTCGAGGTCGGCCTTCGAGTAGGGGACGAAGCCCCAGTTGCGCGCCCAGGCCTCGTTGTAGATCTCGGCGAAGGCGTCGAGATCGCGACGCAGGCCGAGGCGGGTCATCTTGCGGATTCGTATTCCGTGCTTTTCCTCGAGCTTCTCCGCGAGATCCCAGATGATCGACATCACGTTGTCGCGACCCGAGATGTCTAAGTGCCACATGAACAGGTCGACGGCCTTCTCCAGGCCCGCCTCCTCACACAGGCGGGGGTAGTAGGGCGGATTCCAGGGCTGGCGAATCATGGGCCGGTGCTCGAAGCCCTCGATCACCAACCCGCACTCGTCGTTCATCGTGAAGTCCATCGGCCCGACCATCCGGTCGCGCCCGCGCTCGCGCAGCCAGCCGGCCGCCGTGTCGAGCAGCGCCCTCAGGGCCTCGGCGTCCTCCTCGACCTCTAGGAAGCCGAACATCCCCGACGCGTTGTCCTGATGGGAGTTGTGGGCCAGGTCGATGTGGGCGCTCACCCGCCCCACCACACGGCCGTCGCGGCGAGCGAGGAAGAGCTGCGCCTCGCCGTGGCGAAAGAACGCGTTGAGGCGCGGGCTCAGAAAGAGATGGCGCTCCAGCTTGAGCGGAGGGACCCAGGGCGTACCGGTACCATGCAGCCGGAACGGGAGGTCGACGAACGCGCGCCTGTCCTGCAGTGACCTCACCGGTTGAACCGCCACCGACACGGCGCGCCACCCTACATGCCCACCGCCATCGATCTCTTCGAAAAGGCACGCAGCCACGAGCGAGTCGAACAGCTCCAGGCCGCTCGCGACCACGACCTGATGCCGTATTTCCGGGTGCTCGAGGGACCGGCCGGACCGGTGGTCGACATGGAGGGCAGCCGGCGCATCATGCTCGGCTCCAACAACTACCTCGGGCTCACCGGCGACGAGCGCGTGAAGGACGCCGCGCGGGCCGCGCTCGAGAAGTACGGGACCGGTGTCACCGGCTCGCGCTTCCTCAACGGGACGCTCGACATCCACCTGCAGCTCGAGAGCGAGCTGGCGGACTGGATGGGCAGCGAGGACGTGCTCGTGTACACCACGGGCTACCTCGCCAACACCGGTGCCATAGGCACGCTGCTCGATCCGGGCGACACGGTGATCTGCGACTCGGGCGACCACGCCTCGATCCTCGACGCGGTCTCGCTGTCGCGAGCGCGGGTGCGCCCCTTCCGGCACAACCGCCTCGACAAGCTGGAGAGCATGCTCTCGCGCGCCGAGTCCGACGGCGGCGGCGTGCTGGTGGTGGTGGACGGGCTCTTCTCCATGGAGGGCGACCTGGCGCCGCTGCCCGATGTGGCCGCGCTGTGCCGCGCGCACGGCGCGCGGCTCATGGTCGACGAGGCGCACGGCGTGGGCGTGCTCGGCGAGCGCGGCGCCGGCGCGGCGGAGCTCTTCGGCTGCGAGGACGAGATCGACCTGCGCATGGGCACCTTCTCCAAGTCGCTGGCCTCCTGCGGCGGCTTTATCGCCGGCCCGGCCGACGTGGTCGACTTCCTGCGCGTCCAGTCGCGCTCGTTCATGTTCACCGCGGCGGCGGTCCCGGCCGCGGTCGGGGCGGCCCTCGGCGCGCTGCGCATCATCCGCTCGGCCGAGGGGCCCGAGCTGATGGCCAAGGTGCTCGACAACGCCCGCTACCTCCACGACGGGCTGGGCGATCTCGGCTACCACGTGATGGAGCCCAGCCCGCTCCCCGGCGGCGGCGAGATGATCACGCCGATCGTGCCCGTGCTGGTGGGCGACGACTGGAAGGCCGTCATGCTGTGGAAGGCGCTCTACGACGCAGGCGTGTACGTGAACGTGGCCATCTATCCGGCCGTTCAGCGCGGCGGCGCCTTGCTGCGCACCTCGGTGATGGCCAGCCACGAGCGCGAGCACCTCGACCGGGCGCTGTCGATCTTCGAGCAGGTCAAGGACGAGGTGGAGCGGATGGCGCCGCCGATCGGCGCTCCCCCGTCGGCGACGCCGGAGGCGGGCGCCGACCAGGCCGGCTGAGCCTGCGCGGATCCAGGCGGGTGGCCACGGCGGCGAGCCCCGGGGGCACCCGGCCGTCGGTGGCAAGCCAGGAACCGGCGAGGATCAGCAGCAGCCCCGCCACCGCTCCGGCGGTCACGCTCTCGCCCAGCACCGCCACGCCGAGGGCCAGCGCCACCACCGGGTTCACGTAGGTGATCACCGTCGCCCGGCCCGGCCCGACCTCGGCGATGAGGCGAAAGAAGATCAGGAAAGCGAGCGCCGAGCACACCAGCCCCAGCACGACCACCGAGAAGATCGCGTCGCCCGAGGGCGCTTGCGCGGGGAAGTCTCCGATCCCGAAGGGCAGGAGGATGATCGTGGCGATTCCCATGGCGGCAGTCACCGGCCCGAGCGGATCGGCGTCGCTCAGCCGGTGCTTGACGATCAGCGGGCCGAACGCATAGCCGAGCGTGGCGACCAGGATCGCCGCGGCGCCGATCAGCTCCGCGCCGGTGCCGCCGATGTCGATGCCCACCAGTGCGGCCACCCCGCTCAACCCGATCAGCATGCCCACGAGCCGCGCGCGCGTGGGCCGCTCGGACCGATCGAAGCGCAGGGCCAGGAAGGCCACCATCAGGGGAAGCGAGGCGATCAGGATCGCCGCCAGCGACGAGGAGACGCGGGTCTCGCCGAAGCCGATCAGCGGAAAGGGGATGCAGATCTCGGTGATCGCGAAGAGCACCAGCCAGCCGAGCGGGAGGCGGCGCAGGGCCCCGGCCTTGAGCGCCACAGGCAGCAGGACGAGCGTGGCCAGCGCCACGCGCGACCAGGCCACGAAGCCCGGGCTGAGCCCATCGTCCACAGCGATCTTGATGAACAGGTAGGGCACGCCCCAGGCCAGTGACATGCCCGCGAAAAGCGCCCAGCCGCGCAGGGTCACGCGATCGCCCTCAACCCCGCGGCGGTCACGGCGGCCGCCACCACCACCACGAGCAGCGGGGCGCGCAGCAGTATCGCCACGCCGGCCACCCCCAGCCCGGCGGCACGCTCGTCGACCACCAATGTCTCCTCAGAGCTGAAGGCCTGGGTCGCCACCAGTGCGGCCAGCAGTGCGGGAGCCAGCAGGTTGACCACGCGCGCGCTGCTCTCCGGCAGCTCGCGGCCGCCGGCGAGGACGGGACCGGCGGCCTTGATGGCCACCGTGGCCACGCCCACCACGAGCACCACCGTCCACACCGCGCTCACGACCGCGCCTCCTCCGGGGCCGGCGCGCGCCGGGCCGGCGAGCGCAGCCCGACGAGGCAGGCGACCGTCGCCGCCACCACGGGCACTCCCGCGGGCGTGACCGGAGTGAGGGCGAGCGCGATGCCCGCCCCGATCAGCGCGGCGGCGAGTGCATCGCGATTGCGAAGCAGCGGGGACAGGAGGGCGAGGAAGAGCGCCGGAAAGGCGGCGTCGAGGCCCAGCGTGGCCGGGTCGCCGAGCGAGTCCCCGGCCAGGACGCCGATCGCCGTGCCGGTGCTCCAGCCCACGTAGAGGCCGAGCCCCGCTCCGATCATCAGGCGGCGGTCGAACTCGCCGTCGCGCTGCGCGAGCGCCCAGCTCTCGTCCACCAGCAACTGGGCCTCGAGCAGCCGGCGCAGCCGGCCACCCCGGAACACCCCGGCCGCCGACAGCGCCATCGGGCCGTAGCGCGCGTTGAGCAGCACGGCCGCGGCGATCGCGGCGACGGCGGTGCCGCCCGCCCCGAGCACGGAGACGACCGCGAACTGGGCCGAGCCGGCGAAGGTGGTGAGCGACATGAGGATCGAGGCGGTGGCGCCCACCCCGGCGGCCTGGGCCAGCACGCCGAAGGAGGCGCCGAAGGCGAGCACGGCCGGAAGCAACGGCGCGACGGCCCGGAGGCCGCGGCGATACCCGGAGTGCCGCGGGCTTGTGGACGGGTGGGCGGGCGATTCTGGCATCCGGGCCAGTACGCTACCGCTCATATGGAGAACCAACCCTCTCATCGAACATGAAGCGTCAAGTCGAACTCAGCGGCGAATTAGATTCGATTGACCGCGCTCTGATCAGCGAGCTTCAGAACGATGCTCGGCAGACCAACAAGGCGCTCGCCGCGAAGGTCGGCGTCGCCCCTTCGACGTGCCTGGAGCGCGTGCGCGAGCTGCAG
Source organism: uncultured Thermoleophilaceae bacterium (assembly GCA_963746825.1). Lineage (GTDB taxonomy): Bacteria > Actinomycetota > Thermoleophilia > Solirubrobacterales > Thermoleophilaceae > JACVRW01. The sequence continues at coordinate 155,964 of CAVVCU010000008.1, read as the reverse complement.
GCCAGCGGTGTGATCACGGGCTTTCACGCGGCCATCGACCCCGCGGCCATCGGCCGGCCGATGGAGGCGATCCTGTCGATCCAGCAGCGCGGGGAGCATCGCCAGGCCACGGAGAAGCTGTTGGGCGATCTCGCCGCGCGGCCGGAGACGGTGCGGGTGATGGCCCTGACGGGCACCACGGACTTCATCGCCCACGTGGCCGTGCGCGACATGAACGAGATGCGCGAGCTGGTGTGGGGCCTCATCGAGCGAAGCGAGGTCGGCCGCCTGCAGAGCTCGCTTGTGTTCGAGCGCAGGGAGGGGCGCGGACTCACGCAATGATCCCGGCACGCTGGCGAATCAGCATCAGCCGGCCCAGCAGCGGACCCTTGCCGTAGCGGAGCTCTCGCTCCTCCTCGGCGCGCACCTTCAGCAGCTCGAGCGTGTCCTCGGTGAGCACGAACGGGTCGGCCACCGAGACGCCGTCCTTCACGCCCACCGCAGCCACGAGCCGGCCGTCCACCTCCGCGATGAGCGCCTCGCCCTGCGGAGCGGGCTGCCCGTCGAGCTGGGCCAGCTCGGCTATCCGATTGCCATCTGCCTCGGTCGAAAGAGAGATGTTGATGATCTTCATGTCCCTACCTCCTCATAACCAGCTTTCCCATTTAGCCGGAATTATAACACCGGCTATCATGTATAGCTAGTTATGGCTCCAGGAGACTCCACCCCCGAGAAGACCGCTCCGCAGCCGCTCTACCTCGTGCAGCGGTTCGTGAACTCGATCGATCTGGAGAACGGCGAAGACGAGCTCACCACCCCCGCCGCGCTGCGCGACTGGCTCGCCGAGCGCGGGCTGATGGGCGCCGATGAGGACGCGAGCCCCGCGGAGCTTCGCCGCGCCCTCGAAGTGCGCGAGGGGCTGCGGGTCGTGCTGATGGCCAACAACGGGATGCCCGCCGACGCCGAGCGGGTGGAGCGCCTGGAGAAGGCCGCCGGGCGGGCCGGCCTGCGGATGCGCTTCGGCGGCGCCGACCAGCCTCACCTGGAGCCCTCCGGCGGCGGGGTCGACGGCGCGCTGGCGCGGCTGTTGGGCATCGTGGCGGCCTCGGTGCAGAACGGCGAGTGGGAGCGCCTGAAGGCCTGCCCCCGCGAGGCCTGTCACTGGGCCTTTTACGACCGGTCGAAGAACCGCTCCGGGCGCTGGTGCCGCATGGAGGAGTGCGGGAACATCGAGAAGGCCCGCGCCTTTCGCGAGCGAAAGCGCGGGGCGCGCGTCTAGCGCGCTGCGAGCGGTCCGGCTACCGTCGTTAGCGTGACCCTTCGGCCGCGCTCGTTCCTCCTTGCTGCCTTCTGCTGCGCGGCAGCGTTCCTCGTCCTGCTCGCTCTCGCGTACCTGTGGGACGGTGGCCGCTCGCTCGACGCCCGAGCCTTTCGAGGGTTCCTGGACGTGCAGAACAACGATGGGACCTACGGCGTCTGGCGCATCGCGAAACTCGGGGACCCCCTGGAGGTCGGACTGATGGCCGTCGGGCTCGCGGCCATCGCGCTCGCACGCGGCCGGCCGCGGCTCGCAGCCGCCGTGATCGTCCTGCTCGCTGCTACGAGCGTCTCCAGCCAGGTCCTCAAAGCGCTGCTGGAGTACCCGCGCTACATCGGAGCGATCGACGGCCCGAACCCCTCGCCGGCCGCCTTTCCCAGCGGGCACGCGACCGCGGCCATGTCGATCGCTCTCGCCGGGGTGCTCGTAACTCCGCCGCGCGCCCGGCCGATGGCGGCGATCCTGGGGCTGGCCTTCGCGCTGGCGGTCTCCTTCAGCATCGTCACGCTCGGCTGGCACTTCTCAAGCGACGTGGTGGGCGGGTTTTTGGTTGCCACCTTCTGGGCGCTCATCGTCGCGGGCGGACTGCTGGCCATCAACGAGCGCTGGCCGGAGCGGGCGGGACGGACCCGCCTGACGGCGACACTTCAGCGCGCCGTGGATGCCGCCACTACGGTCGGCGTGGCCACGCTGGCGGGAGCCCTGCTACTCGGCGTGGTCCTCGCGGGATCCGCGCTCGTTCTCACCCGCGGGGGCGACGTCGTGGACTTCGCCCGTGACCACGAGGTGGTGCTGGCGGTCGGCGGCGCCATGGTGGTCGCCGCCGCGGCCCTGCTCGCCGTGGTGACCACGGCACTCCGCCGATCCTGAGCCGGAGCCCTAGCCCGCGGGAGCCCGGCCGAAGACTGGCCACCCGCCGGCCAGACATCAGCGGGGGTCCGGGGGCGCGAGCCCCCGGCTGCAATCGAACCCCGCCGGAGCCCTACTCGACGGTATGAACCTTGAAAAGGTTCGTGCCGCCGGAGCTGCCGGCGGGCAGGCCGGCGGTGATGCCGATCTTGTCGCCCTTCTCCGCGAGGCCCGCTTCGATGGCGGCGTTGGCGCAGGCCTCGATCAATCCGAGCGTGTCCATCGGCTCGGCGTGGTGCAGCGGGTGCACCCCCCAGAGCAGGCGGCAGCGGCGCACCACATCGGCCCGGGGCGAGAGGGCGAGCACGGGAGCCTTGGGCCGGTAGGCGGAGATCAACATCGCCGTGGTGCCCGTGTTGGTGGGCGCCACGATGCACTTGAGGCCGAGCTGGTACACGGCCCCGACCGCCCCGAAGGCGATGGCGTGGTACTGGTTGTTGGCCTGAGGGCCGCGCTCGGCGAGCCAGCGCCCGTAGGGCAGCTCGCGCTCGGCCGTCGTTGCGATGGAGGCCATCATCTCCACGGCGAGCACCGGGTACTTGCCCACGGCCGTCTCCTGGGAGAGCATCACGGCATCGGTGCCGTCGAAGATCGCGTTGGCCACGTCGCCCACCTCGGCACGGGTGGGTCGCGTCGAGTGCACCATCGACTCCAGCATCTGGGTGGCCGTGATCGTGGGCTTGGCCCGCCGGCCGGCCATGGCCAGGAGGCGCTTCTGCACGAGCGGCACCTCCTCGATCGGCAGCTCGATGCCGAGGTCGCCGCGCGCGATCATGATCCCGTCGGCGGCGTCGATGATCTCCTCGGCGTTGGCCGCTGCCTGGGGCTTCTCGATCTTGGCGATCAGCGGCACCTCGGCCCCGCGTTCCTCGAGGTGACGGTGCACGGGGTCGAGGTCCTCGCGACGGCGCACGAACGAGAGGGCGAAGAAGTCGAGCTCCATCTCGAGCCCGGCGTCGATCAGCGAGATGTCCTCCGCGCTCACGGCGGGCAACGAGACCGTGACGTTCGGCAGGTTGAGCCCCTGGCGCGACGCGACGCTGCCCCCGACCTCGACCCTGGTGATCACATCGCCGTCGCTGATCTCCTGCACGCGCAGGCGCACCGCGCCGTCGGCGAGGTAGCAGACGTCTCCCTCGTCGACGAGGTCGGAGAAGCCCTGCCAGGCCACCGGGAGCCTCTGCGAGGTTCCGTCGGCCTGGTCGGCGCTGAGCACCACGCGGCTCTCCCGCGCGAGCTCGGCCACTCCCCCGGACACCGGCCCGATCCGCAGCTTGGGCCCGGGCAGGTCGCCGAGAATCGCGACCTCGCGGCCCGCGCGGCTGGCGGCGTCGCGGATCAGGGCCGTGGTCTCGGCGTGCTGCTCGCGATCGCCGTGCGCGAAGTTCAGACGCGCCACGTCCATGCCCGCCTCGATCATCCGGACGAGAACCTCGGGGACCCGGGAGGCGGGACCGATGGTGGCGATGATCTTCGTCGAGCGCATGGGCGCCCTGAATGTACCCGGCTCGCTGAAAACCCCGCTCTTAGCGAATGTGGGGCCCGGTTGTCGGTTGACGCTCGAACTCCCGCGGGCTTTGATGTTCTCCGGCCTCTGGACGGCACTGGATCGGACCGAGAGGAGTACGGCGTCGACGCCGGGTCGGGTCCCCGACCGTCGACACTGGCCCCGCCTCTCGCTGAAAAAGTTCCGGGTGCGTCCTGAGGTCGCGGGGAACTGCATTCGTGAAATCGCACCTCAGGTGCGGGGAGGTCTGATGGGCATTTCTGCCACGGTCGACGCTGGTCAAGAGCAGCATCTACAGGCGCTGCAGTACGCCAATCGCGTACGCCTAGCCCGGGCTCGGATGAAGCGTAAGATCACCGATGGAGACCTGTCCGCAGCGGACGTTGTACTGAACTGCCCCTGGCAGGCACACAGCATGTCGATCAGCGACCTGCTGATGAGCCAGAAGCGCTGGGGTCGCACCCGCTGCAGGCGGTTGCTCGTGTCACTGGGCGTTCCGGAGAACAAGCAGGTGGGAACGCTCACCGAGCGTCAGCGCGTCGCGCTGGCCGCGGTGCTCGACCAGAAGAACGCCCCCGCAGGAACCGACGACGACGGCACGCACCCCAACGCGGTGCGCGTGCCCGCTCTGTCGGCGGCCTGACGGGGTCCACACCCAAGCAGGCGGCGGCCGGGCACATGCCCGGCCGCCGCTGCGTTGGGGGCGCGTCCCTAGGAGACCGGCTTGCGCCCGAGATCCTCGAGCGGCTCGTCGGCCGTGAGTCCCGGGCCGGCGGTGGCCAGCTCGACGATGTGCCCGTCGGGGTCGCGCAGGTAGAGCGACTTGAAGTAGGTGCGGTCCATCACCTCGGTGACCGGGTGACCGCGCGAGCTGAGGTAGGCGTGCCAGCCCTCGAGCTCCTCCTCGGACTCGACCGTGAGGGCGAAGTGATGGGTCGACCCGCGGCCGACCGTGCCCTCGTCGAGCTCGGCGTACTCGAGGCAGGTGATGATCGTTCCCGGCCTCCCCTCCTCGTCACCGAAGAAGAGATGGCGCGCGCCCCGGTCGTCCTCGTTGACCGTCTGCTTGACCAGTCGAAGGCCGAGCAGGTTGCGGTAGAAGTCGACCGAGCGCTCCACGTCCTGGCAGATGACCGTCACGTGGTGCAGTCCCGATATCCGCAGGCGGCGCTCGTTCACCGCCGCCACTGTAGACCCCCGGAGCGCCGCTTGAAGAGCTGCTGCATGGCGTAGAGGGTGGCGGCGAATACGCCGATCCCGAGCGCGAGCAGGATCCACACCTTCACCGGGCCGAAGCCGAGCGCCACCGCGGTCACCACCGCGAAGGCCGCCACTCCGGCCAACAGCGCGGAGTGCGAGCGAAAGCCGGCGAGGTGCTCGCGCAGAGCGAGCTCGCCTCCCCCGAGCGAGGCCAGCACGAGCCCGCCGGCCACGCGCTCGTTGCCCTGTCCCCCGCCGCTGAAGAGCCCCCAGAAGATCACCACGATGCCGGCCAGGATCACCAGCTCCGACAGCGGGAAGCTGCCCCACGGCGCGCGCGGGCGGTCCTTCGCGCGGGAGCGCGACGGCGCCGGCGGCTGATGCGCTACCTCGCGCTCGCTCGGCTCGCCGCGCTTGCGGCTGCGCCTACCCATTTCAGATGGCTAATGGACAGCCCGAGCTGATGACCACCCGCCACCAGCCCATGAGCATCCCGAGGAAGCTCCAGCGCGGGCGTACGTGCCAGTGCTTGCAGCCCGGCTCGCCGATGTCCTCGTTGGACACCCGCTCCCAGCGGTGCGCCTCGGGCTGGAGCAGCATCTCCTCGATCCGGCAGCGGTTCTGCTCCTCGGCGTAGGTGCGATCGGAGAGGGTGCGGCGCACGTGCTGGACCTTGGCCGCCAGCTCGTCGCGCACCTCCTCGAGCTCGCCCAGCGAGAGCAGGCGCGGGCCGCCACGCCCCGGCACAGTGCAATCGAAGTCCTTGCGCGGCCAGGTGGAGCAGAACAGCTGCGCCAGCTCCTGCTCGAGCCTCGCCACCTGGTCGAGCAGCGTCCGCCGGGCGGCGCGCTCGTCGGGACGCGTGGTCGCCGGAGCGGGTGCGAGCACTCGAAGCTGTGTGGCCGCCACAGGGTCAATCGTAAAGCGTCTCACCCAGGATCCATAGCGCCTCCTCCGCCACGATCGGCGGCACGCCCTTCACCCGCAGGGCGCACAGGACCATGCGGGCGGTGTCCGCCGTCACACCCGCGCGGGCCGAGACCTCGCCCATGATCAGCGCCACAGGGCGGCGGCGGTCGGCCACAACCAGCCGGCCGGCCGGCAGCGCGTGGCGCTCGGACAGCCACTCACCGGCGCGCGCCGGGCGCAGGCCGAGCTCGCCGTCGAGCTTCTCCGCGTCGAGCGCGAACACGGGCACGCCCGTCTCGGCCAGGGCGATCGTGAGCGCGTCGTCGACGAGGTTCTCGCTGTGAAAGCCCCCGCTTCGCAGGCGCTCGACCGCCAGCGCCTCCACCGGCGTGCGGTCGGAATCGGGGTCGATCCCCACCTGGCGCGAGAACACCCGGTAGGCCCAGGGCACGGAGTCCTGACGCATGTGGACGACCTTCGCCCCGGTGTAGCGGTCGGCGAGCGCCCGCAGCCGCTGCTTGACCTCCGGCGGGCTGCGGCGGGGCCGCGCCGCCAGCGCGGTGTGAACGAGCCGCAGGTCGGGAAACTCCCCGGCAAGCTCCGCGTCGACCCATCCCTCTTCGAGCGCGAGCTCCATCACAGCGCCGCGACCCGGCGGCGCAGGTCGTCCTCGGTCAGGTTGCCGAGCTTCGTGTCGGCCACGCGCCCGCCCTCGCGGGCGAAGATCGTGGTCGGGCACCCGCCCACGCCGTAGAGGTTGGCCACGGCTCCGTCGCGGTCGATCCCCACCGGCTGGCGCCAGCCGCGTGCTTCCACCAGACCGCGCACCTCGCCGCGCTCCTTGTCGGTGAAGAACACAGTGGCGAAGTTCACATCGCGGAAGTCGGCGCGGATCCGCTCGGTGCGGTCGACCTGCGGGTAGCAGTCGGCGCCGCGATCGAAGATCACCGTGAGCACCAGCGGCTTCTCGCGCAGCGCGCAAAGATTCACCACCTCTTCCGACAGGAGGCTGCACGCGGGCTGGCCGCCGGCCTGCTCGGGGCAGGGCTTGCGCTGGCACACGTTGGCGTCGCCCTCCACGTTGCCCAGCGCCGACGGCGCGGCGAACGCTTTGAGCTTGGAGCCCTTGACCGGTCCCTTGAGGCCCTCGCCCTGGTTGGGCAGGGTCTGCACGAAGAGCAGCACGCCCAGCACCATCAGCATGAGGAAGCCCACCAGCCAGGCGTACTTGTTGCCCGCGCGCGGCACCTCGGGCCTTCGCGCGGGCTCGGGGTGAGTGCGATCGCGCTCCGCCAGGCGCTCGCCGATGGTCAGGTCGTCGAACCGGTCGTTGTCGCTCACGAGGCGTCCATCCTCGTCGGTCGCAGCGACCGCAGGCGCAGGCTGAACGATTCATGCTCCTCGGCCCACATCAGTGCCGCCGGCAGCACGATCATCACGCCCACCAGCGACACGGACAGGTCCACCACGGTCACGATGCCGAAGTCGCGCAGCATGCGGATGTCGGAGAAGATCAGAGCCGCGAAGCCGGCGATCGCGGTGGCGCCCGACGCCAGCACCGCCGCGCCGGTGGAGGCGTAGGCCAGCTCGACCGCGCGGGCCGGGCCCGCCCCCGCGTCGCGCTCCTGGCGGTAGCGCGAGGAGAGCAGCACGCTGAACTCGGTGGAGATGGCGATCACCAGCGCCCCGAGCGTCACCGACATCGGGTTGAGGTCCACCTCCAGGGCGCCGGGCAGGAGGCCGAGGCAGAACAGCACGCCGGCCGACCAGCCGGTGGCCAGCGCGATGGGGATGAGCGGCACCGCGGCCTCCCGGGCCGAGCGGCGCACCAGCAGGAGCACCAGGAAGACGGCGGCGAGCGCCGCCAGGAGCGTCAACCCGCGCCGCCAGGGCGAGGACAGCGCGGCGTTGGCCTCCGCCGCGAGCACCGGCAGGCCGACCACGCTGGCCGTGACGCCAGGCGGCGGATCGAGGCGCTCCTCCAGGTCGTCGACCACCTCCTTCTGGCGGGCCAGCGGCATCAGCCTGATGCCGAAGGCGAGGTTCGCCGTCCGTCGGTCCGCGGTCACCACCCCCTGCGAGAAATAGGGGGGCACCGCGTCGAGCAGCTGACCGGCGTCAGCCTGGCCGGTCGCCGAGCCGCTGAAGAGGTCGGGGAGCGAGAGCGCCGGGCACAGCTCGGGCGGATTTCGCTTCTGGGTGCAGCGCTTGCCCGGCCGGTAGCCGTTGGCGCGCAGTACCTGGTCCTGGAAGCGGGTCATCCAGGCCACCACCTCGGGATCGGTGATGTCCTCGGCGCGCACGGTCACGTCGATCTCGCCGGCCACGCCGGTCTCGGCCTGGAGCACGTTCACGTCCTTGAGCGCCTGCAGGTCGCGGGGCACGAGCTCGCGCACGTCGGACACCACCTCGCTCTGAGTGTCGAGCGCCAGCCCCACCACCGCCACCGCCAGGCCCACCGCGAGCACCTGCCGGGGACGGGTGAGCGCCAGGCCGAGCGCCCGCCACGAGCGGTCGGCCAGCCTTTCGCCCACCGCGCGCACCCGCGGATGGTCGAGCCAGCGCGGGCGGGCCCGCGGCGCCCGTGCCGGCGTGCGCGCCCCGAAGCGCACCAGCGCGGCGAAGCCCGCGCCGATGGCGCACAGCAGGGCCAGGCCGATGCCGAGCACGAGCAGCGCGCCGAAGCCGCGCACCATCGGCACCGGCGAGAGCAGAAGCACGAGAAAGCCCACGGCCGTGGCCACCCCTGCGCTGACGATGGTGGGCCCGCCCGCCCGCGCGGCCTCCACGGCCGGCTCGTCCGCGCCGCTCTCCGCGGCCTCGTCGAATCGGGCCTGGAACTGGATCGCGTAGTCCACGGCCAGCCCGATCAACACGGGCAATACCGCTATTGAGGCCATCGTGAGACTGCCGCCGGCGAGCGAGAGCGCCCCGAAGGTCATCGCCGCCGCCGCGAGCGCCAGGCCGAGCGGAAGCAGGCGCAGGCGCGAGCGAAAGACCAGCGCGAGCGTGGCCGCCATCAGCACCAGAGCCGCGCCGAGCAGCACCAGGATCGCGCTCTGCACCGCGTCGGCGAGGCCCTCGACCACCACGGGCAGCCCGGTGACGATGTACTGCGCGCCCTGACGGGGGCGGAAGAGCTTCTCCTCCGTCGCCTCGCGAAACAGCCCGATCGCCCGCCGGCGCTCGGCGTCGGAGAGGTCGGGCCGCATCCGGATGGTGATCATCGCCGCGTTCTCGGAGGGGAACAGGTAGGCGAAGCGCGACTTCGGCACCCCCACCTCGCCGGAGGCGAACACCAGGCTCGAGACGAAGGCGGCGTCGTCGATGCGCGGGACCCCGCTGATTCCGTAGCGCAGGGCGAGCTGCAGGATCTGCTGGGTGAACTGAGTCCTGACCGCCGACGACGCGGCCTCGGCCAGGCGCTCCTGTTCGGCGGGAGGGTCACCACGGCGCTCCGACAGCCGGCGCGCCGCCGTCGCGGCCTGGCGCGCCTGCCGGCGGCTCTCGCGATCGCGCCGCACGAACTCGGTGCCGATCTGGTTGACCGCGGTGTTGATGAACGTGGCCGGCCCGAACACAACCTTGGCCGGATTCAGCTCGGCGATCTCACGGCACACCGGCGGCAGCTCCGCGAGGCCCTTCTCCGGCACGTTGCCCGACAGGCAGCCCTCGAGACGCAGCAGGCGGCCCAGGTCGTCGGTGAGCACCGTCCGGGAGAGCTCGCCCCGTGCCAGCACCAGCACCGACTCGTCGCCGAAGTCCTGCTTGAAGCGCTCGGTGTCGCGAAAGGTCTCCGAGCCGCTGTCCACGAGCGTCCCGATCGAGGCGCTCGGCTCGAGGCGCAGCGCCAGTCCCGCGCCGGCCAGCGCGAGCACGGCGGTGACTCCCAACACCACCAGCGGGCGGCGCGTGAGCGCGCCGACCAGCCGCGCCAGGACTTGGCCCTCTCTCACCCCGCTGAGCTTAGGAGAACGCCCTGCTCACGGCAGGGGCTGCAGCTGCGGGAAGCGTCCCGGCTGGCCGACGATGTTGCCCAGCGGCGCCTGCTCCACGCACGGCGGCGCCCGGCCCTCGGCGCCGTTCCCGATGCCGAACACGTACTGCCGGATCTCGGTGGCCAGCTTCTCGGAGAGGAAGGCGTTGGCCGGCGGCGGCGTGGGCGTGGGGTTGGCCGTGCACAGGTAGCTGCCGAACACGGGCAGCGGCTCGCCGCGGCCCAGGCGGTCGTAGGCGCCCGGCTCGGTGTAGGCGTTCGAGCGACTCGTCCCGAGGCGAGTCGGGTAGCCGGTCATGGTCTCCGGGTTGAGCGGGTTCATCACGCGCAGGAAGTGGATGGAGTCGCTCGAGGAGAAGCCGGTGCCGGCCGCCTGGGTGGCGGCCGCGTCGTTGCCGAAGAAGGCGGCGATCTCGCGCCGGTAGAGGCCCAGGTAGTCGACCACCGGGGTGAGCTGGCGCAGGAACGGATCGAGGCGGGCCAGGATCGGCCGGGTGTTGTCGAGCACCTGCTCGGTGGCGGGAAGGCCGCGGCGTGACACGCGCACGAGCGGGTCGAGATCGCGGAAGAAGCCGCGCAGGTCGGGCGCCAGGCGGTCGAGGTCGATCAGGGTCGGCGAGAGCTCGCGCGCGGCGGGGCGAAGCTGGTCGACCAGCGGGTCGGCCTCGAGCGCGAACCGTGTGGTGCGCTCGGTGGTGGTGCGGCTCTCGCGCAGGAAGGTCGGGAACACGCGGAAGGTGTCGGCCAGCTCGGCATCGCGGGCGGCCACCGCCTCCCACACCCGGTTCGAGTTCGAGATCAGATCGCGGAACTGACCCTTGCGCTCGGTGAGCGCCTCGAACACCACGCCGGTGTCGCGCACGAGCCGGCGCGTGGCGCCGCCCTGCACGCGGAGCACCTTCAGCACGTCGTCGGTCTCCTCCGCGAAGGGCGTGAGCAGGGCCAGCGAGTCGTTGATCTGCTGAGCCTGGCCCTGCACGGCCTGGCCCTGCTGGTCGAGCCAGACCGAGAAGGCCCGCCGTGTCTCGGGATCGAAGGTGCGCAGGATCTCGTCGAGCTGGACGGTCTCGGCCACCTGGCCGGCGGGCAGGCGGCCGCCGTCGCTCAGCATGTCCTCGGCCGGCCCGCCGGTGCCGGGGCTGAGCTCGACGTACGTCTCGCCCAGCAGGGTCTTCTGGCGCAGGATGGCCCGGGTGTCCCTGGGGATCGGGGCGTAGCGGGCATCGATCTCGAGCACCGTGTCGGTCAGGCCGGTGATCTCGTTGGGCTGAGTCCTCTTCACCTTGCCGACGCGCACGCCGGAGATGCGCACGTCGGCCTCCTGGGCGAGCTGGGTGGCCTCGGGGAACTGCACCTCCAGGCGGTAGCCCTCGGGCCGCAGCGGCACCGAGCCGCCGAAGTTCAGCCACAGGAAGATCAGGATGCCGAAGCAGGACAGCGCGAACGCCACCATGGCGAGGATCCGGCCGAGGCTGGGCGTCTGCTTGATCACGGCGGGATCACGTCCGGGGGAATGTTGTTCGGGCAGGCCTCGCCCTCGGGCGGGAGGTTGAGCAGCTGGGTGGGCACGCCGAGCTGCGGGTTGCCGATGATGATCTGCTCGAGCGAGCCGTAGGTGGGGCAGCCCACGAAGACGATGCCGCGGCGAATCGGCCCGTGGGCGTCCTGCAGGGACCACAGGGTCGCGCCGGAGTGCGCCCCCCAGCCGCTCCAGAACAGATAGGGCTCGGTGGCGCCGCGCGGGTTGTAGGCCAGGGTGTTGAAGAACTTGTTCAGCACCTTGAAGCTGCTGTTGAGGCGCGGCGTGACCACGGCGAGGTCCTCGGTCGTGCGGCGCAGGTCGCGAATCGTGGGCTGCACGTCGCGGGCGAAGGGGCGGATCTGCTCGCGCACGATGGGCGTGGTCTCGCGGAAGAAGGGCTGGGTCTTCTCCAGAGCCGGCTTGAGCTCACGCGCGAAGGGCCGCAGGCGCTCCAGCGCCGGCCCCAGCTCGTCGGCCAGCCCCTCGGCCTTGGCCAGCGTGGTCTCGGTCTGGGAGAGCGCCGGCGGGAACTCGCGCAGGGCCTCGCGCAGGGCCGCCTCCTCGGACGCGAACGCCTCGAAGTTGGCGTTGGCCGAGTCGACCAGCGAGGCCAGCTGGTCGTCGCGCCGCGCGAGCGCGGTGGAGAGCAGCTGGAAATTGTGGATCACGCGCCTGATGTTGCCCCGCCGCTTGGCCAGCAGGCGGGTGAAGCGCGCCCCGTCGCGTGCGGTGGGCTCGAAACGCTTGAAGGTCTCGCGCAGGTCCTGCTCGGCGGTCTGGTCGTAGCGCTCCGACGCCCCGGTGGCCTCGTCGTCGAAGGCGAGGGCGCCCTCGTTGAGCAGGATGCGCACGTAGGTGCGCGTGTCGCCGTCGAGCTGGGCCAGCACCTCGTCGGCGTTCACGTCGGGCAGCGTGTTGGCCTGGGTCACACGCCCGCCCTCGGGCAGGTCGCCCGACTCCTCGGTGCCGGGATCGAGCGAGAGGAACATGTCCTTCAGGCCGGTCTTCGGCCGCAGCAGAATGGTGGCGTCGCGGTAGATCGGCCGGTACTCGTCCCTGATCTGCATGGTCACCACGGCCCGGCCGTTCTCGAGCGAAACCGCACCCACCTCGCCCACCTTGACCCCGGCGATGTTCACCGTCTGGCCCTGGCCGGGCACCACGGCCTGAGCGGTCGAGAGCTCGGCCTCCACCGTGTAGAACTCGGTTCCGAGCACCGGCACCCAGCCCGGCAGGTAGAAGCGCTGGTTGGAGAGGATGTAGCCGCCGATCACCACGGCGATCACGAACAGCACGATCACGGACACGAACACCGGCAGTTGCTCGCGGATCTGGCGCCTCACGGGCCCGCCCCGATCTGCGCCGCGTTGAGGTCCGGTGGCTGCTGGGTGTGGCAGGGAACGTTCTCGGCGTAGCGCCCGGGCTTGGGTCCGCGCGCCGGGCGGGTGCCGAGCGGCGGAGCCGCCGCCGAGCCGAACAGCCCCTCGCGGTACTGCGCTCCCAGCGGCGGGATCCTGACCGGGTAGCCGCCGCCGGCCGACTGGAAGCGGGTGTACGAGCCGTTTCCGTCGAAGCCTTGAGATTCGCCGGTCAGCCCGACCATGGCCTGGAAGAACTCCTCGTAGTTGCGCAGCCCGGTTGACAGCGCCCCGTCGTCGATGCGCGTCTCGCCGGTGGGCAGGATCACCTGGAGCTGGCAGCGGTTGAACAGGTCGAGCACGGGCAGCAGGTCGACCTGGCCGTCGGTGAACTCCGCGAAGTCGCGGACCGCGGGCTGGAGGTCGTTCACGAGGCCCTGGAGCTCGGAGGGCTGGAGCAGGGCGCGGGTCTGGCGGATCCAGGGCAGCCCGGCGGCGATCGTCGCCGGGGTCTCGCGGACGCCGGGGATCATCTCGAGCGCCCACGCCCGGGTCGACGGGAAGGCCGCGTTCAGTGAGTCGAGCGTCGGGTTGGCGGCCTCAAGCACGCGGGGCAGCAGGCGGATCGTCTGACGGAGGTTGGTCTCCTCCGCGGCCAGCGCGCTCATGGTCACGTTGAAGTTGGTGATCAGGTCCTTGAGCTGCGTCTCGTTGGTCGAGAGAGCGGCGAAGATGCTGCTGCTGCCCCGCTATCAACTTGGACAGGTCGCGCGTCTCGGAGCCGAGCGTCGCGTCGTTTAGGATCGCGCCGCCCCGCAGCGCCTCGGCCGAGTACTCGAGCGAGTCGTTGAGCGCCTGGCCGGCCGTCTCGCCCTGGGTATCGGGATCCTGGTCGTCGTCCTCACCGGGCTGGGGCTCGCCGTTGAGCGCGCCACCGTAGCCCGCCAGCAGCTCGCGCAGGTCCGCGCGCGTGTCGGTGTTCAGCAGGCCGAGCACCTGATCGATCTGCACGGGCGCCGAGGTCTGCGACGCGGGGATCGTCGCGCCGTCGTCCAGCTCCTTGGCGCCCGGGGTGCCCGGCTTGAGGTCGAAGAACAGGTTGCCCTCGAAGAAGATGCGCGGGCGCACCTTGATCTCCGCGTCCTCGTGGATGGGCAGAGCGCTCTCTTCGAGCTTCATGATCACGGTCACCGCCGGCGAGTCGCCGCCCACGGGCTCGACGGCGGCGACCTTCCCCACGTCGACGCCGGCGATGCGCACCGCCTGTCCCCTCTGGATCGGCGGGGCGTTCTCGAAGCGGGCCTTGAGCTGGTACGGCGTGGTGAACGGGATGTCCTTGGTGAACGCGAAGAAGGTGGCGATCACGATCACCACCAGGGCGATCAGCCCGGCCTGGAAGGTGGTGAGGCGCCCGCGGGTGCGCGCCGTCCTCATGGCGTCGCCCCCAGGCTGGTGATCGAAGGGCCGCCCTGCCCGCTGGTCTTCGTGCCCGCGTTGCCGGGCACGTTGCCGATCACGGTCTCCCCGGTCGCGAAGTACTCGTTGCCGGCCTCGCACTCCCTGGTCTGGCCGGGGGCTGCGGTATTCGGGTAGGGGTTCAGGTGGAGGTGGTTCTCGTTCTGGGGCCCGTCGGCCGGGGCGTTGGAGGGCAGGGCCTCGTTGTTGGGCCCGTAGATGCCCGAGCCGCGCACGCTGGGTGCGGCCACCACCTGGAAGCGCTGCCAGGTCCCGTTCGGGTCGCCGTCGGAGAGCAGGCTGGCCGCGTTGCGAAACCACAGCGTGCCGTAGTTGCAGACCGTCTGGGCCGGCGTGAGGAAGCGCAGGGTGGGCCGCAGCGACGCGGCCAGGAGCGTGAGCTGGTCGACGCCCTGGCGCACCAGCGGATCCTGGGAGAAGTCGGCCAGGGTCTCGAACACGTCGGCCAGGTCGTCGTTGAGGCGCACGGTGCGCGGCAGAACGGCGGTGCCCGCCTCGAAGGCGTCGGCCAGGATCGGCGCCGAGCGCGGCAGCGTGGCGAAGCCGGGCCGCAGCTCGCGAAAGAGTGCGGTCTGGTTGCGGATGAAGGGGCGCTGGCGCGGGAAGTCGCGGATCGCCACCTCCTCGGTGGGCACGCTCTCGCTGATCGTGTCCTGGAGGTAGGGCCGGGCGATCGAGGCCAGCGCGCTGAACGAGATGTCGAGGTTCACGAACAGCGAGGCCTGCTCCTCGGCCACCGGAGCGGCCTCGGCCGCGGCGTCGCCCAGCTCGCGGAAGAAGCGGTCGAGCCGCGTATCGGGACTCGACAGGTTGCGCGCCACCGGCTCGAGGTCGCGCAGCAGAGGCACGAAGGCCTCGATCGCGGTGTTCAGGTCCTGGCCGCGCCCGGCGAGCCCCCCGCCGTAGCCGTCGAGCGAGTTCTGCGATCCCACCCGGGCCGGGGCGTCGAACATGTTGAACACCTCGTCGAGCTCGACCGGCGTGCGCGCCTGGCGCACGGGAATGACCGTGCCCGGATCGAGGTCCTCCGTGCCCGGTCCCCGGCGCCCCGGCTCGAGCTCGATGTACTTCAGGCCGAGGGCCGAGCGCGGGCGCACGAGCAGCACCGAGTCGGCGGGCAGCGGCTCGATCTGCTTGTCGAGCTTCATCGTCACCTGGGCGTAGGTGCTGCCGTCCTCGCGCTGCATGGGCTCGATGCCGGAGATCACGCCCACGCGCGCGCCGCCGATCCGCACCTCGAAGCCCTCCACCAGCTGAGCGGCGTTGGGCAGGTTGGCCTTGAGGTCGTAGGTGGGCACGAACGGCAGGCCGGAGTTGGCGTTGTAGGACAGGAAGACCGCCACGATCGTCACGAGCACGGTCACCGCGCCCACCAGCACGGGGCTCGCGCTCAGGGCCGCTCCGGAGCGCCGGCTCACTGGCCCTCCTCCCCGAGCAGGTAGTCGAGCAGCGGCTCCTCGGCGCCGAGGCCGGGCGAGCCGCCCTGGGCCTGGCGGCGCAGGCGCTCCAGGTTGGCCTCGCGCTCGCGCTGCAGCTCGGGATCGGGGCCGTCGCCCAGCAGGCCCTCGAGCAGCGTGCCCGTGGGCGCGACGCTGCCGTCCTGCTCGCCCTGGGGCTCGGGCGCCAGCTGGGGATCGAGCTTGGCGGTGGTCGTGGTGGCGTCGGCCGGCGAGGGGCTGAACTGAAGGTTGAAGTTGGCGTTGCACTCCCCGCCGAGGGGCCGGAGCGAGTACTCGGTGCAGGCGTTGGTCACCAGCGCGGCCCGGTAGTAGTGGCCCAGCGAGTCGAACCCGTTGGTGGTGAGCGCCACGTAGTAGAGGAAGTCGTTGATGCGCTCGATCGCGCCGGTCTCGTCGAGGCTGCGGGTGAGGTTGTCGAGGTTGACCGAGGTCGGCGCCAGCTCCTCGCCCAGGCGGCCCAGGTCCCGGATCAGCGGCCGCGCCTCGATCAGCGCCGGGCGCCCGCGCTCCAGCGCATCACCCAGGCTCGGGAAGGATTCGCGCGAGGCGTCGGCGAGCGTGCCCTGCGCCTTGATGAGGCGGCCGAGATCGGGGGCGGCGGCGCCGAGGTCGTCGAGCACGGGCGTGCCCTGGTCGGTCAGGCC
Source organism: uncultured Thermoleophilaceae bacterium (assembly GCA_963746825.1). GTDB lineage: Bacteria > Actinomycetota > Thermoleophilia > Solirubrobacterales > Thermoleophilaceae > JACVRW01. The sequence goes on along the minus strand of CAVVCU010000008.1, from coordinate 139,685 downwards.
CTCGAGGTCGACCATCAGCAGCCGCAGCTCGCGCAGGAAGGCGGGCAGCCGGTTGATTCCGCGCCGGATGTCCGTGCGCCGCTCCGCGGTGGCCTCGCCGGTGTCGTTGGCCTCGACGATGAAGTTCGCGAAGCGCTCGCGCTCGCGGGCCAGCGGGCCCAGCGCGCGGTCGGAGTTGCGGGCCAGGCGGGCCAGCACGCGGTTCTGGCCGGCCAGGATGGCGAGCAACTCGTCGGTCTCGCGCAGCGCGGGATTGGCGCGGTGGATGACCTCGTTGAGCTCCTTGCCGCGCCCCGCCAGTCCCACGCCGAGCTCGTTGAGGAGGATGGCGAAGCGCTCGCGGTAGGGCAGGCGCAGCGTGTTGTTGATCAGGTCGAGGTCCACGGGGGAGCTCGTGTTCTCGACGCCCAGGAAGCGCTCGCCCTCGCCCTCCTCGCCGTCGCGGATCGTCTCCAGGGCCGGCGCGCCGGTCGATCCCGGCTCGCACTCCACGAAGCGCTCCCCGATCAGCCCCTGCAGGCGGATCGTGCACTTGGCGTCCTGCTTGAACGGGGTGAACGTCTCGTCGTCGATGCGCAGCGTGACCGCGGCCCGGTTCTCCTCGGTCACCTCCATGTCGCTCACCACACCCACCGGAGCGCCGGCGATCTTCAGGTCCTCCCCGGGCACCAGCGTGGAGGCGTTGTCGAACACGGCCCGCACGAAGTAGTGGTCCTCGGCGTCGTTGTCGGTCGCCTCGCGCACGATCCCGATGACGATCCAGGGCAGGATCGCCACCAGCAGCCCGATGTAGACGAGCCTCCTCACGGGCCGGGTGGTGTGTCGGCGGGGTCACAGCCCGCGGCGGCGATCGGAGCGGAGCCGTCGGGCGGAGGCTGCGTGGCCGAGCCCGGGCAGTGGCGCAGGATGCCGCGCTCGAAGCCCTCGAGGCGCGATGTGAACGGCAGCGCCTCGAGGGTGTTGCCGGCGCGCAGGCCGGCCGGGCCGAACACCGGCATGACGCGCGCGTAGTGGCCGTTGGCGTCGTAGTAGCCGGCCACCTGGCCGAACTTCGTGAACCAGCCCGCCAGATCGGGGGTGTAGAGGCGCGCGTACTCGATCACCGGCTGGGCGCGGTCGAGCGCCCGGATAGCCCGCGGGAACACCGAGCCCGTGAGTTGGGCCAGCCGCGGCTGCTTGGCGGTGAGCTCGATCAGGTCGTTGTTGGCCCCGGGCTGGCGGATCAGCGTGCGCAGGTCGGCGATCGTCGGCCGGGCCTCGGCCACGAGCGGGCGCAGCTGGCGCAGGAAGGGGGCCAGGTCGCGGGTGGCCGGCTTCGACTCCTCGACCAGCAGCTCGAGGTCGTCGAGCGTGGCCCGCAGGTTCACGAAGGTGGTGTTGGCCTTGCGGAAGGTGTCGGGGAGCAGCTCGAGCGTGCGCTGCAGCGACGTGCTCTCCGCCGCGATGGCCCCGAAGGCGCGGTTGGTGTTGGTCACGAGGCCGGCGAGGTCGTCGCGGCGCTCGGCCAGGGCCGACACCGTCGTCGCGCCGTCCTTCACGAAGCGCTCGAGCACCGCCTGGTCGAGGGCGAGCTCCTCGGTCAGGCGGGTGGTGCTGGAGAGGAAGGGAGCGAAGTACTTCACGCTCTCGGCCGCCTCGGGCCCGCGGCCGTCGTACTGCGTCGCCGAGCCGCGGATCAGGTTGCGCAACCCCTCCCGCGTCTCCGTGTCGAGGGAGTTGAACAGCACGTCGAGGTCGACCGAGGCCGTGGTGTCGTCGGCCCCGATCAGCCCGCCGTCGGCGATCTCGTCGGCGTCGTTGGGGCCGGGCGCGAGCGAGACGTAGCGGTTGGCGATGCCCGACAGCGAGGTGGCCCGGATGGTGGCCTTGGTTCCCTCGTGCAGCGGGGCGAGGTCCTCGTCGATCTCCATCGAGATCACCGCCTGCGCGCTGTCGTCGAGATCGATCGCGGTGACCGTCCCGACGGGCTGGCCACTCACCCGAACCTGGTTGCCGCGCACGAGCTGACTCGCGTTCTCGAAGACGGCCCGGACCTTGTATGTCTCGCCCCCGCCGAACATGGCGAGGGCGATCAGCGCCACGGCGGCCACCAGAGCCGCCACGGCCAGCACCCGCGCGATAGTCGATCCCCGCTCGCCGTCTACGGGCTCGCCGGGCCCCTCCTCATTCCATCCCAAGCGGCCCCTGCGCCTCCCCGGAGAGGAACTGCCTCACGAACTGGTTGTCGGAGTCGAACAGCTCGCTCGCGGGCCCCGACTCGACGATCCTGCCCTTCCAGAGGATTGCGATGTAGTCGGCTACCCGGCGCGCGGACATGATGTCATGGGTAATAACGCAGTAGGCGCCGCCGTTTTCCTGGTGTACCTCCATGATCAGCTCGCACAGCAGGGCGGTGCGAACCGGATCGAGCCCGGAGTCCGGCTCGTCGAAGAGCACGATGCCGGGATCGAGCACGAGCGCGCGGGCAAAGCCGGCCCGCTTGCGCATGCCGCCCGACAGCTCGTTGGGCATCTTGTCGAGCGCCCCGCTCAGCCCCACCTCGCCGAGTCGCCGCAGCACGATCTCGCTGATCTCGTCCTCGCCCTTGTCGGTGTGCTGGCGCAGCGGGAAGGCCGTGTTGTCGTACACGTTCATCGAGCCGAACAGCGCGCCGTCCTGGAAGAGCACGCCGAACTTCTTGCGCATCTCGAACAGCTGATCGTCGGGCATGTTGGGCACCGACTCGCCGTGCACCAGCACGTCGCCCTCGTCGGGGTAGAGCAGCCCGACCATGTGCTTGATGCACACCGACTTGCCCGTGCCCGAGGGGCCGAGGATCATCGAGATCTGGTTGTCGGGCAGGCCCAGGTTGAGGCCGTTGAGGATCGTGTTTCGCCCGAAGGACTTGTGCACGTCGATGAACTCGACCGCGTCGTCGGTGCCGTGATCGCGCGTGCGCCCGCCGTGCCAGTGGTAGGGGTCCTCGCCCTCCCGGGTCTGGTCGCGGATGTTGTCCGGGACGTGCTCGTCCGGGGTCCGCTTGGCCTGCGCCGCGTCTGGCTGGGGCTCCTGCTGGTGCTCGCCGCGGCTCTCCTCCCAATCCTTGGGGTCGAGCGGGCGCTCCTCGTCTTCCTCGGTGCGTTCCAAGTCGTACTTCTCCCTATCCGCCTATCGGCGCTCTCGGATTCGAGCCCCAGAAGATCTGCGTGCCCACCATCCCGATGATGTGGACCATCACCGTGTTGAGCACCATCGATTTCGCCGTCGCCGTGCCCACTCCCACCGGTCCGCCGCCCGCCGTGTAGCCGTAATAGCACCCCACCAGCACGATCACCGTGGCCATGGCCATGCCCTTGATCAGGCTGTAGAGCAGGTCGGGTGGGTTCTGGAACATCCAGAAGATCAGGAAGAACCCTCCTGAGCTGACCTCCCCGATCTGCTGCACCACCGCCAGGTAGCTGGCGAAGAAGCCGGCCCCCACGGCGGCGATGTACAGGAACGGCAGCACGAGCCAGGCGGCCAGCAGCCTCGTGGCGCACAGGAACACGAGTGAGTTGATGCCCATCACCTCGAGCGCGTCGATCTCGTCCGAGATGCGCATGGCGCCGATCTCGGCCACCAGGCCGGTGCCCACCTTGGCGCTCATCATGTAGCCGAAGGCGTAGGGCATGATCTCGCGCAGGTCACACCAGGCGCTGAACACGCCCGCGTAGGCCGGCGCGCCGACCGAGCGGTTGAAGTAAGCGCCCTCGATGCCGCACTGCAGGCCGAGGATGAAGGCCAGGCCCCAGATCACCAGCGCCGAGCCCAGGATCAGGATGCCGGCCTGGCGCAGCGCCTCGCCGAAGAAGTGGAACACCCGGCCGGTGAACACGTCGGCCACCACGCGCGCGGAGAACTTGGCGATGTCGCCGAAGGAGGCGATCCAGTCCTTGGGGACGCTGAGCCAGGTCTTGCCCATGGTTACTTGATCACCGAGATCTCAGGGTGGGTGGCCGAGCAGCGTTTGGGTGAACACGTAGTTGAAGGCGAAGATGCCGAGGAACTCGATCACCACGCCTTGGTTGACGGCTCGGCCCACCCCCTCGGCGCCGCCTGAGGCGGTCATCCCCTTGTAACAGGAGACGATCGCGATGATCGCCCCGAACAACGTGGTCTTAACCACAGATCCCCATAAGTCCGTGGTGGATGCGTTGTTGAGCAGAGTCGCAAAGAAAGGCCCCAGCGGCGCGTCGAAGGTCAGCGTGGCCAGAACGCCGCCGAAGATGCCGAAGATCAGCGCGTAGATGTTGAAGAGGCCGGTCACGACCATCAGTGCCAGGAAGCGCGGCACGACGAGGTTCTTGATCGGGTCCACGCCGAGCACCTGGAGGGCGTCGAGCTCCTCGCGGATCTTGCGGGCGCCGAGGTCGGCGGTGATCGCCGTGCCGCCCACGCCGGCCAGGATGATCGCGGTCACGAAGGGGGCGAACTCGCGGATCGAGGCCAGCACGAAGAAGCCGCCGAGGCGGTCGATGGCGCCGAACAGCACCAGGAAGTTGCCCGCCTGGAGGCCGGGCGCGCCGTAGCCGAAGGCGATCGTGGAGATGGTCAGCGGCAGCCAGCAGAGGCGCAGCATGAAGAGGAACTGCTGAACGAACTCGGTGCCGTACGGGTACGGCGGCCGAAGCGCGCTGACGAGCGTCTTGCCCGTGAGGATCATCATGTCGCCGACCTGCTCGAGCAGGTTCTTGGTCGGCAGGAAGACCCGATCAGCTGCAGCCTGGACCACTAAGCACTATCTCCTCACTGCGGGAACAGGCCCCCGCATCACGCCCTCGAAGGCGAAGCCTATGGCATGTATACAGCGGCCGCCAGAGGCTGTCCGCCAAGAACGCCCGGTGTAATGTTCGCCCCGCTTTGAACGGGAGGACGCACGCAGCGCTCGTGCTGACCGGCGTGCTCGCGCTGGCCGGATGCGGCGGTGGCGAGCGCCAGGACGAGGACGAGCCCGAGGGCGACTTCGACGTCGAGGTCTCGCGGGCGACCTTCCCGAAGGAGCAGCGGCTAGCGCAGAGCTCGAACCTCGTGATCACCGTTCGCAACGCCGGCGACCGCGTTATTCCCAACGTCGCGGTCACCGTCGAGGGCTTCGACTTCGAGAAGGACGACGAGACCCTCTCCGACTCCTCCCGCCCCCAGTTCGCGCTCAACGGCGTGCCCCGCGAGATCGGCGGCCTTCCCGACGCCAAGGACGCGACGCCCCTGGGCTGCGACACCGCCTACGTCGACACCTGGGCCTGCGGGCCCCTGCGTGCGGGCGACGAGAAGACCTTCCGCTGGTCGGTGACCGCGGTCAAGGCGGGCCCCTACGAGATCGTGTGGCGCGTGGCCGCCGGCCTCGACGGCAACGCGGTGGCCGTGGGAGTGGGCGGCACCCCCGCGCGCGGCAAGTTCTTCGGAGAGGTATCCAGCGTGGCGCCTGAGGTGCGGGTGGGCGACGACGGCCGGACGGTGGTGGAGGGAACGCGCTAGGGGCGGCGCTCAGCCCCGCTTCTCCCACCCCGGGCACCGCTCCACCGGCAGCCGCGGGTACTTCGGATAGCGCTCGTCGGTCTTCGCGCGCTCGCACATCGAGAACGTGCTGCCGCGCGTGTTGTGGATCAGCTTCTGGTGGCGGCAGGTGTCGCAGAGGCCGGCCTTCATCCCCTCGCAAGGTAAGGGGTCGGGCACCGTCAGGTAAGGGGTCCGGGGCCGCAACTCGCTGCGAACGCCCGATGTAAGGGCGTCGCCTCAGGCCGACACTTCTTGGGTGTCAGCAATCGGAGAGGAACGACGATGGACCCGCGCCTCCAGTACATCCTCATCAACGCAAGAGCCGACGAGCTCGCCGCCCACGCTTCCGCACGACGGGTGGGAGGATGGCAAGACGATGTCCGCCCGCGTGAGCGCCACCCGCTTCGTCGGAAGGTCCAAGCAGCTCGCCGAGCTGTCCTCGGCACTGGATGACGCCGCCGCCTCCGAGCCGTCGCTCGCCTTTCTGGGAGGCGAGTCGGGGGCGGGCAAGACGCGCCTGATCGGCGAGCTCGCGACGCGAGCCGTCGAATCGGGCTCGCTGGTGCTGTCGGGTGACTGCGTCGAGCTGGGCGAGGGCGAGCTGCCCTACGCCCCGCTGATCGCTGCCCTCCGGCCCCTCGTGCGCTCCGATCACCCCGCCCTGGCGGCCCTGGACCCCAGCCATCGGGCCGACCTCGCCACCACGGTGCCCGGCGCGGGCGAGCCCGCCGCCGACGCACCCGTCGCCCAGGTCCGCGTGTTCGAAGCGCTGCTGGCCCTTCTCGACCTGCTGAGCGAGAAGGTGCCTGTGCTGCTCGTGATCGAGGACGTCCACTGGGCCGACAGCTCCACGCGCGGGTTTCTGTCCTTTCTGGCCCGCACGCTGTGTCGCGAGCGCGTCCTGGTGGTGGCCAGCTACCGGTCCGACGAGCTTCACCGCCGCCACCCGCTACGCCCGCTGCTGGCCGAGGTCGTGCGCGACCGCTACGCGCGCATCGTCGAGCTGCCTCTGCTCGAGGCCGGCGAGATGGCCGAGCAGCTCGAGGACATCCTGGGGCACAGCCCCGACCCCGCCCTGACCGAGCGCCTCTACGCGCGCAGCGACGGCAACCCGCTGTTCGCCGAGGAGCTGCTGGCCGCCGGCCTCGACGGGCGCGGAACGCTGCCGCCCACCTTGCGCGACGCGCTGATGCTGAGGGTGGAGGGCCTGTCGGAGCCCGCCCAGAAGCTGCTGCGCTGGCTGGCGGTGCAGCCGGCGGACGACGTGCTGCTGGCCGAGCTCACCGGAATCGGCTCGGCCGAGTTGCGCGATGCCCTGCGCGAGGCGGTGTCGAGCCACATCGTCGTGACCACGGCCGACGACACCTTCGCCTTCCGCCACGCCCTGCTCCGCGAGGTCGTCCTGCACGACCTGCTTCCCGGCGAGCGGGTCGAGATGCATGCCGCGGTGGCTCGGGCGCTCACTCTGCGGTCCGGCAGCGAGCACGAGCGGGTCCACCTGACCGCGCAGATCGCCCATCACTGGCTGGCGGCCGGCGACCAGCCCGCCGCCTTCGCCGCGGCGATCGAGGCGGCCGCGGCGGCCGAGGGCGTGAACGCGTACGGCGAGGCCCTCGGGCTGCTCGAGCGTGCTCTCGCGCTCTGGGGCCGGGTCGAGGAGCCGGAGCGTCTCGCCGGCGCCGACCAGATCACCGTGCTGGAGCGCGCGGCCAACGTGGCCGATGTGGCCGGCGACGCGGTCCGCCAGGAGGCGTTGCTGCGCCGCGCTCTCGAGCTCACCGACGCCGAGAGCGAGCCGCGCGCCGCCGCCCGGGTGATGGAGCGATTGGCGCGAGCTCAGGGCTTCCTGAACCGCCAGGACGAGTCGCTGGTCACCATCGAACGAGCCCTGTCGCTGCTGCCGGCCGGTGAGAACAGTTCGGAGCGTGCGGCGCTGCTCTCCTCGGGCGCGAAGGCGCGGATGCTCCAGGCGCGCTACGCCGACGCCGTCGAACGGGCCCGCGACGCGCTCGCCGCCGCCGAGCAGCTGGAGGATGGACGTGCGATCGAGGTCCGGGCGCTGAACACGCTCGGGGTCGCTCTCGGTGGCACCGGCGACTTCGAGTCGGGCGCCGCCGCGCTGCGCGAGGCGCTGTTGCGTTCCGAGGACTCGAGCCTCGTCTACGAGCGCAACACCGCCTACATCAACCTGGCCGACCTGCTCTCGCTGTCGGGCCGCGCCGAGGAGGGGCTGAGGGTGGCGCGCGAGGGCATGGGGCAGGCCGTGCCCGGCACGCGCGACGCCGATTGGATCGCCCTGGAGGTGGCCGAGATCGCCTACCAGTGCGGCCGCTGGGACGAGGCGGAGGCCGCGATTCCGGCATCGGCGCGCCGCGGCTCGGGCACGCTTCTGACGTTGTGGCGGCTGGCTCGCTCGCTGCTGGCACTCGGCCGAGGCGACCTCGACACCGCGGCGTCCGAGCTCGACCTCGTCGCGCGCGCTCTGCGTGAGTCGACCGAGGTTCAGTTCATCGGCAGCCACGGATGGATGCAGGCCGAGCTCGAGCGCCGCCGGGGTGCGTACGAGGCCGCCCGGGTGGTGGTCGACGAGACCCTCGACCGGATCGAGTTCTGCTCCGAGGACATGCCGCGAATCGCCGCCGTCGCGGCAGCCGGCGTGCGCGTCGAAGCGGATGCCGCTCTGCTTGCGCGCGACCATCGCGACAGCGAGGCCGAGCGGCACGCCCGCGAACGCGGCGCGGCGATGATCGAGCGCATAGAGCTCGCGGCACAGGCCTGGGGCCCGGTGGAGAAGGCCGAGCTCGCCGCCGCACGGGCCGAGGACGCACGCGCCGCGGGCGCCGACGACCCGCGCGCGTGGGACGGGGCGGCGCGAGCGTGGCTCGAGCTGAGCAGGCCCTACCCGGCGATCTACGCCCGCCTGCGCCAGGCCGAGGCCCTCGCGGCCGCCGGAGACCGCCCGGGCGCCGGGGAGCTGGCCCGGGAAGCGCTCGCGGGCGCCCGCGAGCTGGGCAGCGAATGGCTCGCGGAGGCACTCGAATCGCTGGGGCAGCGGGCCCGGCTGCGGCTGGACGTGCCACAGGAGGAGACCGAGCCGGAGCCCGACGAGCACCCCTTCGGCCTCACCGCGCGCGAGCAACAGGTGCTGGCGCTGGTGGCCCGCGGCGCCACCAACCGCGAGATCGGCACCGAGCTGCACATGGCCGAGAAGACCGCGAGCGTGCACGTGTCGCGCATCCTGGCCAAGCTCGACGTGCGTTCGCGCACCGAGGCGGCCGCGGTCGCGCACCGCCAGGGTTTGTTCGTCCCTTCCGTGTAGCTTCGCGACCGTGGAGCTGCGCCCGTCGATCGCCACCCTGCGCCTGGCCGAGCCCTTCGGCATAGCGCGTGGCTCGCGCACCGAGCAGCCGGTGGTCCGGGTCGAGGTCGAGGCCGACGGTGTGACCGGGCGCGGCGAGGCCGCTCCCATCTACTACCGCGGCGAGTCCGAGCAATCGGCGCTGGCCTTCCTCCTCGATGACGTCGAGCCCCCGCGCGATCCCTTCGATCTCGAGACCGGGCTGCCGCACGAGGGCGACGCCGCGGGGCGCTCGGCCCTCGACGCCGCGCGGCACGACTGGATCGGCCGCCGCCTCGGGGTTCCGGTGTGGCGCCTGCTCGGCCTCACCCGCGCCGGCACACCGCCCACCTCCTACACGATCGGGATCGACACCGTCGAGGGCACACTCGACCGCGTCCGCCGCGCCGCTGATTTCCGCGCGCTCAAGATCAAGCTGGGAGGCCCGGATGACCTCGAGCGCCTGTACGCGGTGCGCACCCTTTCGGAGGCGCCTCTGCGCGTGGACGCCAACGAGGGCTGGACCCTGGAAACCGCACGCGAGCTCATGCCCGCGCTGATCGAGTGCGACGTCGAGCTGGTCGAGCAGCCCTTCCCGGCGGCCGACCTGGAATCCTTCCGCGCCCTGCGCGAGCTCGAGCCGCGGCCGCCGATCGTCGTCGACGAGGGCTGTCACGACCTCAGCGACGTGGCCAGGGTGGCCGACTATGCCGACGCGATCAACATCAAGCTGGCCAAGTCCGGGGGGCTGCGCGAAGCGGTGCGTATGGCCCATGCCGCCAGGGCGCTGGGGCTCGGCGTGATGCTCGGCTGCATGATCGAGTCTCAGCTCGGTATCGCGCCCGCGGCCCAGATCGCCTCGCTGGCCGACTGGGTCGATCTCGACGGGCACCTGCTGCTGGCCGACGAGCCCTTCACCGGACTCGAGTTCGACGACGGCCGCGTGCTGCCGTCCGACGGTCCCGGCCTCGGCGTCGAGCCGGCCTCATGAGCGAGAAGGTCGCCGTCTTCGCCGAGGGGCTGTTCGCCAAGCACAGCGCAAAGACGGCCCACGGCGTGATCCGCTACGGGACCCGCGAGGTGGTGGCCGTGATCGACTCGACCGAGGCCGGTCGCACGGCGCGAGCAGGTGGTGCCCTTCTGCCTGAAGCCGGTGCCGATCGTGGCTTCGCTGAGCGAGGCCGTGGAGCTCGGCGCGAACGCGTTGCTCATCGGCGTCGCCCCCACCGGAGGCAAGCTCGACCCGGAGTGGCGGGCCATGCTGCTGGAGGCGATCGGGGCGCGGCTGCACATCGAGGCCGGCCTGCACACCCAGCTCTCCGAGGACTCCGAGCTGCGCCGCGCGGCCACCCGGCGGGGAGTTGCCCTACGCGACCTGCGCGCCACGCCCAGCGAGCTGAGCGTGCCGGAGGGGCCATACAGCCGGCCCGACGACGTGCGCGTGGTGCACAGCGTCGGCTCGGACACCGTGATCGGCAAGAAGGTGGTCACGCTCGAGCTCGATCGTGTGGCGCGCGAGCGGGGCCTGCGCTCGGTCTACGTGCCCACCGGCCAGACGGGCGTGGCCATCGCCGGCTGGGGGATAGCCGTGGACCACGTGATCTCCGACTACGTGGCCGGCGCCGGCGAGCAGCTCGTGCGCGAGGGCTCGCAGAGGGGCGACCTCCTCTTCGTCGAGGGCCAGGGAGCTCTCTTCCACCCCGCCTACTCGGGCGTGACGCTGGGCCTGCTGCACGGCTCCGCGCCCGACCGCCTCGTGCTCGTGCACAAGGCGGGGGCCACCGCGATCCGCAACTACCCCGACCTGCCCATCCCGCCGCTGACCGAGCTGATCGGCGCCTACGAGGGCGTGGCGCGCCACGTGCGCCCCACGCGGGTGGCGGCGATCGCGCTCAACACCGCCGACCTCGACAGCGACGAGGAGGCGCAGGAGACCATCGAGGCCGCGCGGGAGGAGACCGGCCTGGTGGCCGACGACGTGGTTCGCTTCGGCCCTGAGCGCGTTCTCGAAGCGGTGCTCGAGTCGCTGTGACTACGCGAAGCTGACGTCCCAGCTGCGCGCGTCCGGCTCGCAGAAGCGAGCGGTGCGCTCGGCCTCGGCGCGAATGTCGCGGAGCGCGGCCCGGCGGATATCCACGTGCGGGGTCACGGTCAGCGCCACGGCGTCGCCCTCGCGCTCGAGGCTCCAGCTCGCCGCAACGCGGCCGTCGACGGTCACCGTCGTGTCCCCGCTGAGGGTCAGCTTGAGCGGCTGCACCTCGAGCGGGATGATCCGCTCACGGTCGGCGTAGGCGAGCAGCGGCTGGTCCCAGTGGGCCAGCAGGCGCACCGGCAGCGGCGTGGACGCCGGCGGCAGCGGCGCGCCGGGCAGGTCGAGCAGCTCCCTCCCGGCCTCGTCGCGGTAGGACACCGTCGGCACCCGCTCGAAGGCCTCCGCGAAGTCCTGTTGCGCGACGCCCGCCCAGGCGGCCACGTCGCGCCGGGCGGCCGGGCCGAAGGCGGCCAGGTAGCGGGCCAGCACGAGCGCCGCGGCCTCGGCGGGATCCGGGCGGGGACGCGGATCGGCCACGAACTGCGCGCGCCGGGGGTCGTCCCAGAAGCCGCTCGGCGGCAGCTGAACGAGCGCAACCAGGGTGCGAGCGAAGATCACCGGGCTCCAGGGGTCCTCGGGAACGCCCTCGTAGCCGCCCACCTTCTCGCGGATGTCGGCGTTGGTGCGCGGTCGCTTGAGCCAGCGGGTGAGCTGCTCGGTCACCTCGCCCTCGTCGAGATGCGGGTACTGCTTGCGCCAGCTGCGCATCCGGGCCTGGCGCGTGAGCTGGGCGTAGGCCGGATAGTCCTCGGCGGCCGCGAGGTGGAGCGTGAGCCGCATGATGGTCGTCTTCACGACCCCACGGGCGCTGATGGTGGCCTCCAGGCCCGAGCGCGAGAAGCCGTCGAGACGCGCGGCCAGCGCGATGTACGGCGCGGGCGGGTGCTGGCCCTGTAGCGGGGTGAGCAGGCGAACGGCCTCGTCGACCGGCATGGAGCGGCGCTCGATCAGGAGCTGCCGGGCCGCCAGCGCGGCCGTGAGCTCGGCACGGGTCAACGTCTTCACCCTCCTGAGCCTACGGGCGCGACTGAGCTCAGCGGCCCCTTCCTCCGTACTCTGGGAGTGGACATTCGCGGCTCACGAACACTGATCGCCGGCGCCACCGGCGAGCTCGGATCTGCCCTGGCGAGCGCACTCGCCGCCGAGGGGGCGGAGATCGCGCTGGCCGGGCGCGACTCCGGCCGCCTGAGCGCCCTGGGCGAGGAGCTCGACGCTCCCACCGCGCGCCTCGACGTGCGCGATCCCGAGAGCTCGCGCACCGCGATCGACGCGGCCACCGCCGCCCTCGGGGGCCTGGACTGCCTGGTGGTGTCGATCGGCGTGCCCGGCTTCGGGCCGGCGGGCAGCGCCTCCTACGACGATCTGCGTGCTCTGTTCGAGGTCAACGCGCTCGGCCCGATGGCCTTGATCGACGCCGCCCTGCCGCACCTCGAGCCGCCCGCCGCGGTGGTGGGGGTGTCGGCGATCGTGGCCGAGTACCCGTCGGCCGGGATCGGCCACTACTCCGCGGCCAAGGCCGCCTTCTCGGCCTATCTGGCCGCGCTGAGGCGCGAGCGGCGCCGCGACGGCCTCGCCGTGATCGACGTCCGCCCGCCGCACCTGGACACCCGCTTCACCGAGCGCGCGCTCTTCGGCTCGGCGCCCGAGCTCCCAGAGCCGCTGGCGGTGAACGACGTGGTCGAGGCCGTGGTCGACGCCCTGCGCGAGGACCGCCGTCAGGTGGCCTGGGACCTCAAGGCGCGTGAGCTCGTAACCGCGTGAAGGCGCTCGTCACAGGCGCTACCGGCTTCGTCGGTGGCCGCCTGGCCGCCGACCTCGACGAGCGCGGCCACGACGTTCGCTGCCTGGTCCGCGACGTCGGGCGAGCCGACCGCCTCGAGAGCGCGGGGCTGGAGCTGCGCGAGGGTGACGTGCTCGACCGCGACAGCCTGCGCGGGGCCGGGGCGGGAGTCGACGTGGCCTACTACTTGATCCATTCGATGGGCCGCGGCAGCGACCGGTCGGGCTTCGCCGAGCGCGAGCGAAGCGCGGCCTCGAACTTCGCGGCGATGGCGCTCGAGGAGGGGGTCGAGCGCGTGGTCTATCTCGGTGGCCTGGGAGAGCGCCCCGCTTCCGAGCACCTCCGAAGCCGTGCGGAGACCGCCGCCCTGCTCGGTCGCGAGGGGCCGCCGCTCACGTACTTTCGCGCCGGCATGGTGATCGGCGCCCACAGCGCCGGCTACCAGATCCTTCGCCATCTGGTCAAGCGCCTCCCGGCCATGATCGCCCCGGCCTGGCTGCGCAACCGCACCCAGCCGATCGCCATCGACGACGTTCTGGCCTACCTCGTCCAGGCCGCCGAGCGCCCGGGCACCGCGGGGCGGGAGCTTCAGATCGCCGGCCCCGACGTGATCACCTACGGCGAGCTGATCCACATGATGGCCGACGTGCTGGGGATCAGGCGCGCGCCCCAGGTGCCCGTGCCGCTGCTCAGTCCCAAGCTGTCCTCGCTCTGGATCGGCCTGGTGACCCCCGTGGACGCCGGCGTGGCCCAGCCCCTCATCGAGAGCCTGGCGATGGAGACGGTGGTGACCACCGGCGCGGGGCAGGATCTGTTCGACGTGGAGCCCACGCCAGCGATCGAGGCTCTGCGCCGAGCCGCCCGCGAGGACGAGGCCGATGAGGGCGTACACAGCACGGTCGCCGGCACCGCCTGAGGCCGTCTGGCCGCTGCTCGCCCAGCCGGCGCGCTGGAAGGAGTGGGCGCCTCACGTGCGAGGTGCCTGGGGCCTCGGGGCGCCCGAGGTGCGCGACGGCGCCCGCGGGGCGGTACGCCTCCTGGGGGTGGTCCCCGTGCCTGCAGCCATCGTGGCCAAGCGGGCGCGGCGGGAGTGGACCTGGCGCGTGCCCGCGGGCGTGCGCCTGGTGCACCGCGTCGAGCCCTACGGCGCCGGTTCGCTGATCACGATCGAACTCCAGGCGCCTCGGGCGGTCGAGCCGGCGCTGGCGTTGGCCTACGGGCCGCTCGTCCAGCTCTTGGTGCGGCGTCTGGCTCGGGTGAGCGCAGCTCCATAGCGTCGTCCTCCAGCGGCCCGAAGCGCAGCATGATCGTGTCGCGCAGGTAGTTCTGGTAGAGGCGCCACGGGGCGGTCAGGCCCTGCCGGGGGAACTGGTCGATCGAGCGCTGCACGTAACCGGACTTCAGGTCGACGAAGGGCCGCGTCGGCAGCGACGGGTCGCGGTTTCGGGGCGTGCACTGCCGGTAACCGTGTTCGTCCATGTGGTTGAGCAGCCGGCAGATGTACTGGCACGTCAGGTCGCACTTGAGCGTCCATGACGCGTTGGTGTAGCCGATCACCACGGCCATGTTCGGCACGTCGCTCAGCATCATGCCCTTGTAGCCGAGGGTCTCGGAGAGCTCGACCTCCCGGCCGTCGACCGCGAGCCGCGTGCCGCCCAGCGCCAGCATGTTCAGCCCGGTGGCCGTGACGATCAGATCGGCCTCCAGCTCCGCGCCCGAGGCGAGCCGCACGCCGCGCTCGGTGAAGGTCTCGATCTCGTCGGTCACGATCGAGGCGCGTCCCGACCTCAGAGCGTCGAAGAGGTCGTCGTCGGGCACCAGGCACACGCGCTGATCCCAGGGGTCGTAGCGCGGCGTGAAGTGCGGATCGACGTCGTGGCCGGGGGGCAGCCGGCTCTCGACGCCCTTGCGGATCAGCGCCTTCACCAAGCGCGGAAAGCGGCGGCTGAGCTGGTAGAAGAGCGTGGTCACGGTCACGTTCTTCCAGCGCAGCAGGGAGTACGCGAGCTTCGCCGGAAGGCGGTCGCGCAGGAGGTCGGCCACCGGGTCGCGGCCCGGCAGCGACACGATGTAGCTCGGTGAGCGCTGGAGCATCGTCACGTGCTCCGCGCGCTCGGCCAGCGCGGGCACGAGGGTCACGGCGGTCGCACCGCTCCCGATCACCACCACTCGCTTTCCCGTGTAGTCCAGATCGCCCGACCAGTGCTGGGGATGGACGATCGGGCCCGCGAATCGCTCGGTTCCGGCGAAGTCCGGCGCATAGCCCTCGTCGTAGCGGTAGTAGCCGGTGCACATGAACAGGAAGCCGCAGGTGAGCCGCACGGTCTCCCCCGTGTCCGATCGCTCGGCCTCCACCGACCAGCGCGCGTCGGCCGACGACCACTCGGCGTTCACCACCCGGTGGTTGAAGCGGATCCGGCGGTCGATGCCCCCATCGCGCGCCGTGTCGCGGACGTACTCGAGGATCGCCGGCCCGTCGGCGATCGCCTGGGCGTCCTTCCACGGCCGAAACGAGTAGCCCAGGGTGTACATGTCGGAGTCCGAGCGGATCCCCGGGTAGCGAAACAGGTCCCAGGTGCCGCCGATGGCCTCGCGCGCCTCCAGGATCGCGTAGCTCTTCCCAGGGCAGTTGGCCTGAAGGTGATGGCCGGCGCCGATCCCGGACAGGCCGGCGCCCACGATCAGCACGTCGACGTGCTCCATCCTGGCCGCTGTCTCGGTAACCGTCATCCGCATCCGCATGCTACGCGGACGCGGACGGCGCTCAGCGCGGAAGCGAGGGGGAGATGATCCGGTAGGCCTTGAGGCCCAGGCCGAGGCGCTCGCGGTCCTCGCTTCGGAGCGGATCGAGCCCGGTCAGCTCCTTCACCCGCTCCAGGCGGTAGCCGACGGTGTGGCGGTGCGCGTGGATGGCCTGCGCCGTCGCGTTCATGTTGCAGTTGTTGGCCAGGTAGGAGTCAAGCGTGCCCACCAGGTCCGAGGCGTACTGCTCGTCGTAGCGCACGATCGGCGCCACCGTGTCCTCGTAGAAGCTGCGCACCTCGTCGGGATGGCTGGCCAGCACCCGGAAGAGCAGCCGGTAGGTGCCCTCGCCGATCTCCGCGCCGGGAGGTCCCCCGCCCGCCGCGGTCACCCCCAGCACGAGCTCGGCCTCGTCGAGCGCCCGGCGTGCATCACCGGCGCCCATGCGGTAGGACGACAGGCCGATCTCGGCGTGGCGCCCGAGCCGTGCGGCCGCGCGGCGAGCCGGATCGGCCGGGCCGGGAAGCAGCGCGTACACCTTGCCCCCCTCCATCGCCTGGGCGAGCACCCCCGGCAGCTCGGCCGAAAGGCCGGCGATCAGCCGCCCGGGGCCGCGGCCGTTGGTGTTGGCGCACAGGCCGACGAATCCGCTCGAGAGGTCACAGCCGAGCCGGGCCGCGCGCCGGGCCAGGTCGGTCTCGTCGATGTCCGCCCGGGTGAGCAGCTCCTCCACCAGGGATCCGCGCAGGCTCTGCTCGGTCTCGTCGCGCGCCTCGACCACCGCGATCTCGGTGAGCGCGGCGATGGCCGCCATGTGCAGGTATTCGCCCGCGTCGCCCATGCCCGGACCGAGCAGGAGCACGGCCCCGAGCTCGCGCCCGCCGGAGGAGATGGGCACCTCGGCGGTCACCTCAGGCGGCCGCGGTGGGCGCCCGCCACCGAGGCGGGCGCTCACGTAGCGCTCGAACGGAGCCCAGCCCTCGAGCGGGATCCCCAGCCGCGGCACCACCACGGCCACGGGCGCTCCGGCGTGCGCGGAGGCGATCTCCGCCACGCGCTCGAGCCCGTCGCCGGCCAGCACGGCGCCCACCATCTCCAGGTGGGCGCCGCGCGGCGTGGCATCTGCTCCAGGCGTAGATGCGGCGTCAGCCGCCTCCGCCATTGACCGCGACCTCTCCCTCGTGGGCCTGCAGCACCAGCTCTCCTTCTTCGCCGGTACGGATGCGCACGGCGTCCTCCACAGGCATCACGAACATCTTCCCGTCACCCACCGAACCGGTGCGCGCGTGACGCAGGATGGTCTCCTTGATCACCCCCACGTCCTTCGACTCGACCACGCACTCGAGCTTGAGCTTCGGGCGCAGGTGGACGGCCAGGGCCGCTCCGCGGTAGTGCTCGGTGATGCCCTTCTGACGTCCCGAGCCCTTGACCTCGGTGATGGTCAGGCTGGGGAAGCCGGCCTCGAGCAGATCCGTGCGGATCGGCTCGAAGGCCTCATGGCGGATGTAGGCGACAACCATCTTCATGCCGTCACCTCACCGGGCTGAGGCACGCGGGCTCCTCGGGGCTCGTGCGCCGGACCCTCTGGCGGCCCACCCGTCGGGCCCCCGAAGTCCGACTGCGGGATGAACTGCTCGGGGTAGCCGTACATGCCGTGCTCGACGATGTCGAGACCGGCCTCTTCGTCCTCCGGGCTCACCCGCAGGCCGATCGTGGCCTTGATCGCGGCGAAGGTCGCGTAGCTCATGGCGAACACGAACGTGAAGGCCACCAGCACGCCGACCACCTGAGCAATCAGCTGCTCGAAGGAGCCGGAGTAGAGCAGGCCGCCCTCGGGGTTGCCGAAGGCGTTGTACTCCGCCAGCCGCGGCGCGGTGAAGATGCCGCACGAGATGGTGCCCCAGATACCGGCCAGGCCGTGCGCCGAGGTGGCGCCGACCGGGTCGTCGATCTTCTTGTCGATCCAGATCACGCCGAACACCACGATCAGACCGGCGACGAAGCCGATCGGCGGTCCCGCCCAGATCTCGACGTAGCCCGACGGAGCGGTGATGGCCACCAGGCCGGCGATGGCGCCGTTGGCCACCATGCCGATGTCGATCGTCTTCTGCTTGATCTGAGTGGCTACGAACGCGCCGATGATGCCGCCGGCGCAGCCCAGCAGGGTGACGATCGCCACCTCGGCCAGGCGGGTGTCGCCGATGTTGAGCGTCGAGCCCGGGTTGAAGCCGAACCAACCCACGAACAGGATGATCGTGCCCAGGCCCACCAGCGGCATCGAGTGCCCGGGAATGGCCCGCGGCTTGCCGTCGGGGCCGTACTTGCCCCGGCGGGCGCCGAGCAGCAGCAGCGCCGCGAAGGCGCCCGTGGCACCGATCAGGTGGACCGCGGTGGAGCCGGCGAAGTCCTGCATGCCCGTGGGCATGAGGAACGTGTCGCCGTTCTGCAGCCAGCCGCCACCGAAGACCCAGTGCGAGCCGATCGGGTAGATGACCGCGGCGAACACGATCGCGTAGATCACGTAGGCGCTGTACTTGATGCGCTCGAGCGTCGAGCCCCAGACGATGGCCAGCGACACCGCACAGAACGCGAACTGGAACAGCCACTTGGACTCCACGGTCGCGTCGGAGAAGCCCATCACGGGGAAGGCCTCCGCGCCGTTGCCGGAGAACTGCAGGAAGAAGCCGTTGGAGCCGAGGATCGAGCCCGATATGCCGAGCACGTCGGCGCTGCCGAAGGCAAAAGCGAAGCCCACGGCCCAATAACAGATGGCCGCGATCGAGAGGTTGGTGAGGATCTTCGCGACCCCCGTGCCGGCGTTCTTCGCGCGCGAGAAGCCAATCTCGAGCATCGCGAAGCCGGCCTGCATGAAGAGCACGAGAACGGCAGCGATGAACACGAACATCGTGTTCGTCGGCACCGTGTCAGCGAGCCTGCCGTCGACCGCCTGAACGAGGTCGTCGGCGGTTGCCAGTACGAAATCCATGAGAGCGAAATGCCTTTCTTCCGAGGTTGTGGCCACGGTAGGCAGGCTCTCCCTGAGGGTCTTTATCCCTGTGTCGAAGATTCAGGCGCCCTGTTTCGCCCCCCTGTCGGAGGCGGCTTGGGCATCGAGCGCCGCGCGGCCCAGCTCCTCCGCGACGGCCAGCACGCGCTCGAGGTGCTCGGCCTCGGTGCGGAAGTTGACGATGCAGGCGCGCAGGCAGAAACGGCCGTTCACGACGGCATTCGAGACGAACACCCGCCCGTCGGACTGGCTGGCCACCATGATGTGCTCGTTGAGGCGAGCCAGCGCCTCCTCGTCGTCGCGCAGCCGCTCCGGCGCGTAGCGAAAGCAGCAGATCGAGAGGTTCACCGGGGTCATCAGCTCGAAGTCCGGGTGCTCGGCCACGAGCTCGCCGAGGTAGCGGGCGAGCGCCGCATCGTGTGAGATGCGGCGGCCGTAGGCGGCGGTTCCGTGGGCGACGAGGGAGAGCCAGATCCGCAACGCGGCAAAGCCGCGGCTGAAGTCGGGGCCCTGATGGACGTAGTCGACCCCGTGCCGCGAGCGAACCTCCTCGTCCATCCAGATGTAGCTGGCGTCGGCGGCGAAGGCCTCGGTCAGCAGCTGCTCGTCGCGCACCAGCGCGCAGCCGCCCAGCAGTGGGGTGTAGAGCCACTTGTGGGCGTCGGCGGCTATCGAGTCGGCGCGCTCGATTCCGGCGAGGAGCGGGCGCAGATCGTGGGCCAGCACAGCGGGCCCGCCGTAGCAGGCGTCCACGTGGAAGTGGATGTCCTCGCGCTGGCAGACGTCGGCCAGATCGTCTAGGGGGTCGATGGCTCCGGTGGAGGTGGTGCCGGCCGTGCCGATCACCGCCCCGGGTGCGATTCCGGCCGCGCGGTCTGACTCGATCTGCCTCTCAAGGTCGTCGACCCGCATGCGCTGCGCCTCGTCCACGGGGATTGAGCGGACGGCATCGGCGCCCAGGCCGAGCATGTCGGCGGCGCGGCTCTGGACGACGTGTGCCTCACTCGAGGCGTAGAGGGCCAGCGGGGGGCCGCTCCTCACGCCCTCGGCGCGCGCCGCCGGGCCCAGGGCGCGGTCGCGCGCCACCTTGAGCCCGACGAAGTTGGCCATGGCGCCGCCGGCCACCACCTGACCACCGGCGGAGTCGGGAAGGCCGAAGCTGTCGGCCAGCCAGCGGATCACCGCGGCCTCCACCTGGTTGGCGCCCGGGCTGAGGCGAAAGCCGCCGAGGTTCTGGTTGAGCGCCGACGCGATCAGATCGGCCGCCGCACCGGGCACGGTGCCCGAGCCCGAGACGTAGGCGAGGAAACCGGGATGACCCGGATAGATCGACCCGTCGAAGACGAGCTCGCGCAGGCGCCGAATCAGCTCGTCGTTGGAAGCGCCCTCGTCGGGGATGTCCAGATCCAGGCGGTCGCGCACCGCCTGCGCGCTGAAATCGCCCCCCACATCGAGCTCGGGCAGGCGGGCGAGCAGCTCCGCCCAGAGCTCGACCACCTCCTCGCCCAGCTCGCGCGCGCGGGCGGGGCCCCAGTCGAGGTCCGGAACCGGGTCGGGCCGCTCAGCCATTGCCGAACGACCCTATCCCCGGTCGGCTCCTAGTAGAAGAGGTACCCGAAGCGCCGTACCGCCTCGTAGTAGACGTTGGCCGTGTTGCGGCACAGGCCGCGCTGATACCACGGGCGCGTGGCGCAGTGGGCGTACATGTCGTCCCGGAAGCGGGTGTCGCAGTAGGCCTGGCCCAGTTGCGCTCCGTAACAGGCGTCATGGCGTGCACAGGCCGCGGTGAAGTTGAACCACGGCCCGGAGTCCGGGACGAGCTGGTCGCCGGCCCCGCCCGGGCCGCAGGCGGTGGTGGCCTCCTGAGCCTCGGCCGCGCTCGGGGCAAGACTCGCCGGGCTCTGGGCTGCGGCGCCGGCCGGGGCCGCCAGGGCCAGCGCGGTCAGCAGCGCTACGAAGAGAAAGATCCTGCGGTGCATGGGGGCTCCTCCTTGGTCGAGGCGCCTCCGGTCCGGGAACCTATCCCCTAAGCCGGAATTTCGTCCGCCGCCGGCAGCTCGCTGCCCCGCTCGGTCCCCGCGATCAGCTCGTCGGGTGCCTTCTCCTTCGGTATGAAGCCGGACTTCATTCCGAAGTAGACCGCCTGGGGATGGTGGGCGATTATGGCCACCGTCGACTGCTCGGGCATCACGGCGAAGCCGTCGGAGAGGTACATGCCGATGTCGTCGAGTCCCAGCAGGCGCCACACCTTCTCGTGCTCTGACTGGTCCGGGCAGGCCGGGTAGCCCCACGAGTAGCGCCGGCCCTCGTCGAGCTCGATCCCCAGGTCGCGGCGCGCCTTCGAGTGCTGCCACTCGGCCAGTCCCTCCGCGGTCTGCACTCCGAGGCCGTGGGTGTAGAGCTGCTCGGCGAACTCGCCGTCGCGCTCCAGCTGAGCCATCAGGTCGGTGACCTCGGGTCCTACGGTCACGCCCTGGAGCGCCACCACGTCGCGCTCGCCCGAGTCAAGCGGCCGGAAGAAGTCGGCCAGGCAGATGCGGTCGTGCTTGGGCTGGCGCGGGAACGCTCAGCCGCTCGAGCTCGCGCGAGGGATCCTCGGGGTCGAACACCACCAGGTCGTTGCCGTCGGAGTTGCACGGGAAGTAGCCCAGCTTGGCCCGCGGATGAAGGTAGTCCTGCTCTCGCCACATGCGCTCGAGGCGCGGCGCGAAGCCCTCCTCCTCGCCGTCGCCCTGCACCAGGCGCTCCCACTCCTCGCCCTTCACCCCGCGCCCGCCCCAGTGCAGCTTGAAGAGCACGTGGCGGTCGAGATGGGGGTAGACATCGTCGAGGTCGACCTCGGTCTCGCGCGCGCCCCAGTAGGGCGGCTCGGGAATCTCGTTGTCGGTCCGGGCGGCCGAGCGCGCGGATGAATCGGTCACGGGCGGGCCGGTGTCCACCTCGACCGGCTTCTCGCGCAGCGCCTTGGCCTCGGTGCGGAAGCGCTCGACCAGCGCACCGCGGGTCTCGTCGTCCACCAGCTGGTCGACCGTGGCCAGCCCCGCGAAGGCGTCCTTGCAGTAGTAGACGCCCGGCTCGTAGATCTCGTCGGATTCCTTGCCCTTGGGGTAGAGGATGCGCCGGCCGAAGTCGCGGTTGATGGCCGCGCCGCCGATCAGCACCGGGAAGTCGAGCCCGCGCTGGTGCAGCTCCTGCACGCAGGTCGGCATCTGCTTGGAGGTGGACACGAGCAGCGCCGAGAGCCCGATGGCGTCGGCCTCGTTCTCGATCGCAGCGTTGATGATCGAGTCGACCGGCACCTGCTTGCCCAGGTCGATCACCGTGTAGCCGTTGTTGGTGAGGATGGTGTTGACGAGCGACTTGCCGATGTCGTGCACGTCGCCGAACACGGTGGCGATCACCACCCTGCCCTTGGTGTGCCCCTCCATCCGCTCGAGATAGTTCTCGAGCTGAGCCACGGCGCGCTTCATCACCTCGGCCGACTGGAGCACGAAGGGCAGGATCAGCTCACCGGCGCCGAACTTGTCGCCCACCTCCTTCATGGCGGGCAGCAGCACCCCGTTGAGCGTGGGCACCGCGCCGATCTTCTCCACCGACCGGTCGATCCAGTCCTCCACGCCCTCCTTCTTGCGGCGCAGGATGTGGAAGTGCAGCGCCTCCTCGGGCTCCATGCCCTCGGTGGGGTCGGTGCCGGCGTCGTCGGCCTCCTCCTCGCCCTTCTGCTCGAAGTGCGCGATGAAGCGCTCGAGCGCGTCCTCTGAGCGGTTGAACACCAGATCGTCCGCCAGCTCGCGCTCGTAGTCGCTGATCTCGCCGTACGGCGTGATGTGGTTGGGGTTGACCATCGCCAGGTCGAGCCCCGCCTCGACGCAGTGATGCAGGAAGACCGAGTTGAGCACGGCGCGCCCGCCGGGCGACACGCCGAAGGAGACGTTGGACACCCCGAGCGAGGTCTTGACCCCCGGCAGCTCCTTCTTGATCAGCTCGATTCCCTCGATGGTGGCCACCGCGCTCGGGCGCCACTCCTCGTCGCCGGTGGTCAGCGTGAAGGTCAGCGCGTCGAAGATGAGCGCCTCGCGGTCGAGGCCGTGCTCGTCGCAGGCCAGCTCGACGATCCGCCTGGCCACCTCGAGCTTTCGCTCCGCGGTCTTGGCCATGCCGACCTCGTCGATCGTCAGAGCGATCAGCGCCGCTCCGTGGGACTTGGCCAGCGGTGCGACCACGTCGAGCTTGTCGCGGCCCGCCTCGAGGTTGACCGAGTTGACGATCGCCCGGCCGGGAATGGCCTCGAGAGCAGCCTGGATGACCTCGGGCTCGGTGGAGTCGATCTGAATGGGCGACGGCTGGCTCAGCGAGATGCGCTTGACCACCTCGCGCATCTGGACGTCCTCGTCCTGGCGCTCGGTCAGGGCCACGCACACGTCGAGCACGTGCGCGCCGCCCTCCACCTGATCCTCGGCCACGCGCATGATGCCGTCGTAGTCGTCGGCCAGCAGGAGCTCCTTGGCCTTGCGCGAGCCCTGCGAGTTCACCCGCTCGCCCACGAGGGTCGGCCGCGGCTCCTGCACCAGCGGCGTGGCGGTCATCATCGAGGACACGAGGGCCTCCCGTGTCCCCGGCCGCGCGGCCACCTCCCGCCCGCCCACGCGATCGACGATCGCCCGGATGTGGTCGGGGGTCGTGCCGCAGCAGCCGCCCACGATGGAGATCCCGTAGCGCTCCACGAACTCCTGCAGCGTGCTCGCCAGCGAATCCGGCTTCTCGGGGAAGATCGTCTCGCCCTCGGGCCCCTGGAGAGGTAGGCCGGCGTTGGGGATGCAGTGCACCGGCAGGGGGCTGAATTCGCCGAGGTAGCGGATCGCGTCGCGCATGTCCTCGGGACCGGTGGAGCAGTTGAGCCCGATCACGTCCACGTCGAGCGACACCAGCGTGGTGAGCACAGCCTGGATGTCGGTGCCCAGCAGCATCTTGCCGCCGTTGGGCAGCAGCGAGACGCTGGTCTGCAGCGGAAGGCTGCGGCCCGTGAGCTTGAACGCCTCGCGGGCTCCGAAAACCGCCGCCTTGACCTCGAGGATGTCCTGGGCCGTCTCGATGATGATGAGGTCGACGCCCCCCTCGACCAGGCCGCGGGCCTGCTCGGTGAACACCTCGACGAGCTCGCGGAAGGTGATCTTGCCCAGGGTGGGGTCATCGGAGGCGGGCAGGTGGCCGGTGGGGCCGATCGAGCCGGCCACGAAGCGCTCCTCGCCCGCCGCCGCGCGCGCGATCTCCGCCGCGCGGCGGTTGATCTCGGGCGTGTGCTGCCCGAGGCCCCATTCGTCGAGCTTGATGCGGCTGGCCTGGAAGGTGTCGGTCTGCAGCGCTTCGGCGCCCGCGTCGAGCATCGACTCGTGGACGCTCTGGATCACGTCGGGGCGGTTGAGCACGAGCGCCTCGTGGCACTTGCCGGGCAGCCCGCCGTAGTCCTCCTGGGTCAGCTCGAGCTGTTCGAGCGTGGCGCCCATGCCGCCGTCGAAGACGACGAGGCGCCGGCGTGCGGTGTCGATGAAGTCGTGGCGGGAAGGCACAGGTGCGATCTATCGTACCGAACCTTGACACAGATGTGTGAAGGTTTGGGTCGGGACGCGTCTATCCATGTTTCTCGGCCCCAAGCCGGGAAACCTGGAGAAGCCCGCTGCGGCCTAAGCCTCGGCCTCGGCCGCGTCTCCGCGCGACCGGCCGCTGCCGAGCGTGACCGGCGAGGCGTGCATGGCCCGCAGGCGCAGGTCGCGCCAGGTCATCCCCTCGCGCACGAGCGCGGGCATGCCCATGGCCAGCGCGGTGGCGATCTCAACCGCCTGCAGGATGATCCCGTAGGCCAGCGCGTCGGTCTTGCCCACGCCGTAGGCCGACAGGACGGCCACGCAGGCGGCCTGGAACACACCCAGGTTCGACGGCGTCACCGGCAGAGCGGCGGTCACGTTCACCGCGAAGAGAACGGCGGCCGCGGCACCCAGGCCGGCGCGCTCGTCGAGGCCCAGGGCCACGAGCAGCAGGTAGCAGGCCAGCCACTGGACGGCCCAGGCGCTCAGCTGGTTGAGGAGCGCCCACCCACCCAACCGCGGGCGCCGGAAGACCTCGAGGCCCGAGCGCACCTGCAGCAGCGCGCCGCGCACCACGACCGCCGCCTGCTGGACGCGCTGGAAGCGCGACGGCTTGCCGCGGCGCAACAGCCACGGGGCGGCCAGCACCAGGCCGATCACCACCAGCGGGGCCATCGTCCCGATCACCAGGGCGTCCTCACCGCCGCGGAAGATCCCGACGGTGGCGAACATCACGCCGCCAAGAATGGCCAGCGCGAGCAGGTTGAGCAGCGTCTGGGAGACCATCGTGCCCAGCACCACCGGGAAGCGCTCGCGCATCCGGCCGACGCGCCGGGACAGGATCAGTGCGCGGCTCGGCTCGCCCAGCCGGGCGGGCAGGGTGGCGGACATGAGTACGCCGATCATCGTCGCGCGGGCCGCGTCGCGGCGCCGGACGCGGGTGCCCGGGAGCGCGGCGCGCAGGATCGCGTGCCACGCCTCCGCGCGCAGCAGCATCGACGCGCACATGAGCGCGAAGGCCGCGAGCACCCAGACCGGGGTGGCGGCCACCACCGCGCGGCCGATGGATTCGATACCTATGCGTTGCAGGGCCCACGCGGCCAGCGCGGTACCGCCCACGGCACCGAGCGCCAGGGCCCCGGTGCGCACACGCGAGGCCACTCGCGAACGCCCGCGGCCCGGGTCGGCCGGCTCGAGGGACGGCAGCCGGCGGGGCGGCACGCGCGGACCCGGCTCCACCGGCCTCGCCCCGACCGCCGTCTGCAGACGAGCGGCCCGTCCCTGCGGCGCGGGCTGGGCCATCGCCTCCTCGTAGACCTCGGTCACCTCCTGGGCTACCTGCGGCCAGGCGAAGCGCTCGGCGCGCTCGCGGGCCGAGCGGGACATCCGCGCCCGGCGCTCGGGATCGACAGCCAGGTCGCGCAGGGCCTCTCCCAGCGCGACCGCGTCGCCCGCGGGTACCAGCAGGCCGTCCTGACGGTCGCGCACGACGTCGCGGTAGCCGGCGATCTTCGAAGCGACCACGGGGGTGCCGGAGGCGAAGGCCTCGGTGAGCACCATCCCGAAGCTCTCGCCGCCCAGCGAGGGCGCGCAGAGCAGGTCGGCCGCACCCAATAGACGCCACTTCTCGGCGTCGGACACGCGACCGACGACGTCGACTCCCTCGGCGTCGATCAGCAGCGGGGCCACCTCGGCGCGCGTGGCCCCGGCGACGGTGAGGCGAGCGTCGACGCCCGCGCCGCGCAGCGCCTCGAAGGCGCGCAGCAGAACGGGAAGGCCCTTGCGCTCCTCGGCGCGGCCCACGAACAGAACCTCGAGGGGCTCGCCGGCCCGTTCGAGCCGCGGCCTGGCGGCGGCGAGGTCGACCCCGTTGGGGACGATCCGGTAGCGGCCGCCGTAGAAGCGCCGCGCCGTCCACTCGGCCGCCTCGGACACGGCGATCCGCGCGTTGAGCTTCGAGTACAGCCGGCGAGCGCCGAAGAAGTTGGCGGCCATGGTGCCCGCCACCCAGCTGCGCGAGTAGGTGTGGAAGGTGGCGACGGTGGGGGCGCCGAGCATCTCGGTGGCAAACCAGCCCGCGGCGGCGGCGTTGGGCTCGTGGATGTGCACCACGTCGTAGCCGCCGTACCGCAGCTCGCGGCTCATGGTCGACACCGCCTCGGGGAACAGCGACAGGTTCGACACCGCCCCGTTCAGGGGCATCCCGAGAGTCCGCCCCAGCGGGATCATGTAGTCGGGCAGGGGCCGCTGCTCCGGCCGGGCGCCGCGGTGCAGCACACGAGTCAGGCGGTCGTCGGGGTCGTGGGGCGCGAGCAGGCGAACCTGGTGGCCCTGGGTCAGCAGCTCCTCGGCGAGGGCTTCGACGTGACGCCCGACCCCGCCCGGGTACGTGTACGAATAAGGCGAAATCAGTGCTATGCGCACGGCCGACATGCTAGCCGTGACGGCCGCTGCAGCGGGTACGGCAAACTCCCCAATGTGAGCGAAGCGCGCAACTACGTCAAATACACGTTCCTGAAGGTCGATCCGGCCTGGCGGCGGCGCTCCGCCGAGGAGCGCGCGGCGGACAAGCTCGAGTTCGCCGCCGCGTGCCGGGAGTTCGGCGAGGATCATTTCCTGCGCGCCTACTCGCTCGTGGGCACGCGCGGCGACTGCGATCTGATGGTCCGGGCCATCTGCCGCACCCTGGAGCCGATCCACGAGCTCCACGTGCTCCTCAACCAGTCGGGCCTGATGAGCTTCGCGGACGTCCCGTACTCCTACCTGGCGATGACCAAGGAGTCCCCCTACTCCGACGAGCCCGACAAGCCGCTGGTGCCGCGGGCCGGAGCGGACTCCAAGTACTTCATCGTCTATCCCATGTGGAAGCGCCGCGACTGGTACATGCTCCCGGGCGAGGAACGCATGCGGATCATGCGCGACCACATCGCGGTGGCACGCCGCTTCACCGGCATCGAGACCAACACCGCCTACTCCTTCGGCCTCGACGACCAGGAGTTCGTGGTCGCCTTCGACGCGGACGACCCCGCCGAGTTCCTCGACCTCGTGCACGAGCTGAGGGCGACCGAGTCGAGCGCCTACACGGAGTCCGAGACGCCGATCTTCACCTGTATCTCGACGTCATTGGAGCGGGCGCTGGATGCTCTGGACGGCGAGCGCGTGCGCGCGACGGCGTAGCAGTTTGGTCACTCGCTCCGGTTCGTTTACGACTTGCGACCGAGGTCACGGGACGATCCCGTGGAAGGCGTAGGGGTTGTCGTGTGTGGCGCGGCCGTCGTCGACCACCAGCCGGGCTCGGCCAGACGAAGTCGACCCGGTGGCCCTCGCGGTGGCGGTTGACCACGGGGGCGGCAGGGCGGCGTCGTGGACCAGGCGCAGGAAGCGGCGCTCGAGTTCGCTTCGGGTGTGCGGAGGTCGTCGAGGAGGCTGTGATCAGGCGGCGCAGCTGCTGGCGCCCTTGCGACCGTTGGCGCGGTCGAGCGCGTCGCGCATGCGGGTGCGTCCGATGAGGCGTAGGGCGAAGGCCTGCTCGACGGCGCGTTCGACGGTTGGCCAGTCCTCGGTGGCGGCCAGGTCGATGATGGTGCGCTCGACGGTGGTGCAGGGGACGGCGAGCCGGGTGAAGGTGTCGGCTCGGGGGAGCGAGCGGGTGGCGTGGACGACGATGCCGCTGCGGCGCTTCGGGGTTGAGCCGGCACGATCACGTGCACCGGCCCCGCCTCGGGCGAAGCAGCCGCAGGTGCGCGGCGACCGAGCGGTGGCTGAGGACGGCGGTATCACCGCAGGCGAGTACGGCAGCTAACCAGCGGCCCTCGGGTCGGATCTTTGGAACCCCGACCGCGTAGACCCCTCGGTGCAGCAGAAGAGACGGTGGGTCTCGAGCCGATGCTGGATCGCGTCCTTCCCGACGCCCGCGGCCAACAGCTGTCGCCGGCTGACTACCCGGTGCTGGCGAGACGCGAGCCCGGCGATGACGGCGTCGGCCGGCGGACGGCCGGTGTCTGAACTTCGTCGCCTATGGCCCGGACAACCTCAGACACCCCACGAAGCGTGCCGCCCGGCGGCGCGCCTGTGGGTTACAAGCGCAACGAAAGCGCTACGAAGCCGCCACCAGATCCGGGATCGTCACGAACTCGTAGCCCTGGGCGCCCAGCTGCTCCAGCACCTGGCGCGTGGCGTAGATCGACTTCGAGCGGTCCGCGCGGGGCTCGGTGTGGACGCCGTCGTGCAGCAGGATCACGTCGCCTTCGCGGGCCTTGAGGCAGCGATCGGCGATGTCGTCGGCGCTCTTTCGCTCGGCCCAGTCCCAGCCGGTGATCGACCACTGCACCGGCATGTAGCCGGCGGCCTTCACCGCGCGCAGGGTTCCGGGGCGCCGGCGGCCCCAGGGGCAGCGCATCAGCGAGGCCCCGTCGGCCTTCGAGTACTCGATCCCGGCCGCTTCGGAGGCGCCGTGGCAGCGGCGCAGCTCCTCCTGGACTCGCTCGGTCGAGCACAGCGCGAGCGTGGGGTGGGTGAAGGTGTGGTTGCCGACGGCGTGGCCCGCCTCCTTGACCTCGCGCGCGAGCGCGGGCTCACGCTCCACCCACTTGCCGATCTGAAAGAACGTGGCGTGGGCGTTGTGGCGAGCGAGCAGCTCGAGGAGCTCGGGCGTGTAATCCGGGTTGGGGCCGTCGTCGTAGGTGAGCGCGATGCGCTTGCCCGCGCTCTTGTTGCGGAAGATCGTCTTGCCGTAGAGCTGCGACTTGGGCACCTGGGCGTTGTAGTAGGCCAGGCCCATCACTCCCATCGCGCCTCCGGCGGCGCCGAGCACAGCCGCCTTCATGACGTTTCCTCCGCCGCCGAACGCCGGCGCGGGGCGCGCCGGCGTGCCGTGCGCCGCTCCCGGCGCAGCTCGCGCGGATTCGCCTCGGCCACCTCTATCGCCTGCGCCTCGATGGTCTCCAGCGTCTGTGTGTTGCCGACCTGCTCGTAGCCGGCCAGCGCCTTCTCGAACTCGGGCATTCGGTCGATGAACTCGGTGAGCGCCGTCTTGGTGGTGCGCTCGACGCACATGCCGTAGCCGAGCCGCTCGAGGTAACGGCCGTTCATCAGCTGCTCGAACTGGCCCTTCAGCGGCACCGATAGCAGCGGCTTGCCGAGATACACAGCTTCGCTCATCAAAGAGAACCCTCCACCGGCGACGACGCCCCGGGCGGTGCGCAGCGCTTCCACGAACCCGTCGTTCGACGGAGGCCTGAACTCGAGGTTCCCGTCGACCACCGGCTTGTCTGGACCGCCGCGCATGCCATAGACGAGACACCGTACCCCAGTGGCGCGCAGCGCCTCGACCTGGCGCTTCGCCCCGCTCGCGTACACGACCAGGTGGTCGCCGTCCTCCGGCTTGGCCGCGGCGATCTCCGGACGGACGATCGGCGGAACGAGCGTGGTGCCGCGGCGCGCGAGCGGCGGGTGGAAGAACGTGAGCACCATGTAATGGGTGGCGCGCGGCACCATCTCCCTGGTCACGGCGCGGGCGATGAGGTAGTCGTCGCGCTCGTTTCCAATGATCTGTTTGTTGTGGCGGCAGCGATCGATCATGTTGATGTTGTCGACCGCCACCAGCGGCGTGCGCGTCCAGCGGGCGTAGATGCCCGAGAGCGGCTCGAAGTCGCTTATCACCACGTCGGGCTTCCACTCGTCGACCATGGCCATCCAGTGGTGGACCGTCTCGGGAAGGCCGTGACGCGCCAGGCGCACGTTCTGCACCACCGTCTGCCAGCGCTGGATCTGGCCGTCGCCCATGGCGAAGGTGGGCCCGAAGATCTCCTCCACCTGCGGGAGCACGGCCCCCAGATGCCTCAAGGCGGCGCCCGAGGCGACCACGCGCACGTCGTGACGCTCGAGCAGATGGTCGATCACCACGTGCGAGCGCGTGGCGTGTCCCATCCCCTCACCGTTGACTCCGTAGAGGACCCTCACGAGGAAGCGCAGCCTACCCGCCCACGCGCTGGCGACGCCTGAGCGCCTGCACGCGCTCTCCGTTGAGCTCGTCGATGGCGGGCAGGAACTCGCCCTGGTCGTAGCCGTCCACCGCGATCAGGCTCACCGGCAGGCCGCGCTCGCGTGCGCAGCGGTGGGCCCGCTGGAGGAGAAAGCGCCTGGATTGGAACGGCTTGTTGGCCGGCAGGCGCGGCGGGAAGAAGTCGGCCCAGTGGTTGAGCATGAGGAACGGGCTGTCCTCGTCGCCCCGGTAGCGCTTGCAGCTGAGCTCGCCCGTCTTCTTCGCGCCCAGGGGCGTGTCCTGC
This sequence comes from uncultured Thermoleophilaceae bacterium, assembly GCA_963746825.1. GTDB lineage: Bacteria > Actinomycetota > Thermoleophilia > Solirubrobacterales > Thermoleophilaceae > JACVRW01. The sequence goes on along the minus strand of CAVVCU010000008.1, from coordinate 109,344 downwards.
ACGAAGGAGAACCCGTCGAGATACCACGGGACGGTGCCGTCGGCGTCCTTCTCGGTCAGCACCACCACGCGCTTGTTGCGCCGGACGAGCGAGCCCAGCGTGGGCAGCGGCTCGTCGCGCTGGAGCTCGGCCAGGTAGCGATCGAGCCCCGCCTCGGCGAAGACCTTCGCGATCTCGGCCGGCGGCACGTAGGGCTCGACGAACAGGATCACCAGCTCGCCGCGGTTGTCGTCGAGGAACCCGCGGATCTCCTTGAGAGTGTCGACCATCCGGGTGGCGCCGATCTCGCACACCGTGTGGCAGAGCCACAGCCCGCGCTCACCGCCGGTCTCGCCGGCGCCCAGGCGGCCCACCAGCCGCTCCGCCGCCTTGAGCACGTCGGGCGGAAGGGCCTTGGCCACCCGGTTGCGCGACCGCCCCTCGGCGGCGAAGTCGGTTCTGACCTTGCCCCGCTCGTCCTCCACGCCCCAGTGCGGGTCGATCAGGAAGAGCCGAATGCCGTCGCGCAGCTGACGCTCGATCGTCCGCCTCTGATTGGCGATGTACCAACCCGGGCTGTCGGCGGCGGAGAACGAATTGTGGGTTCCGGCGAACACGGCCTCGTTGAGCCGCAGCTCACAGAGCGACACCGAGCCGTTGCATTCGCCCGAGCGCGTGGGCGCCGTGTTGGCCAGGGCCGGCTCCTCCCCGTTGTCGGCGGTGAACACCAGCACCAGTGCGATCACCACCGCCACGCACACGCCGCCCGCTGCCGCCGCGACCGCGAGCGCGCGGCGGCGCGAGCGCTTCCCCTCCGGCGCGCTCGCGGTTGCGGGTTGGATCAGGGTCAGGAGCTCGCTGGTGCCGTAGAAGATGAGAAATGCGCCGGCGGCGATCGCCGCGAGCTCGAGCGCCAGCAGCGGGCTCAGCACCACGAGCACGCCGACGAGCACGGCGCTGGCGCCCCGCAGCGCCCGTCCCCAGCCGGTCCGCGTGGGCCCGCCGAGCCGCCGGCGCAACCGGGTGAGCGGCTCGTCCACGTGCTCGGGGTCGAGCGCAGCCGCCGCCGCGGCCACCACGAGCCCGCCGAGCGCCACGAGCAGCGCGCCCGCGACGAGATCGCCGAGGAAGGCGTCGAGAATTCCCGCCACCGCACCCCGCACGTCCTCGTCGGTCAGCTCGTCCTCGCCGATCACGCCGGCGAGCGTTCGCGCGCGGAGAATCAGGAGAGCCGCGGCCAGCAGGGCGGCTCCCGCGCCCACGGCTATCCCCGAGCGCAGCACCGCCACGCGGCGATCCGGCGCGATGGCGATCGCCGCAACCAGCACCAGCAGACCGAGCAGCGGCAGAACGATCCCGAGCGGGCGAATGGCGTCGGCCACGGCCAGGGTCTGGCCGGCGAACTCGCGGCGCCGCAGCGCGATCAGGTCGCCCTCGATGTTCTTGGGCAGCTGCTCCGCGATCTCGGGAGACACCGACTTCAGGGCGAAGCGCACGAGCTGCGCCGCGTCGGCCACGTCGAAGAGCGCGTTCTCCTTGTCGCGCTTGAAGAAGACGCGGTTGGCCTCCAGCGCCGCCTGGCGAAAGATCGTCCTGAACGGCGGCGTCTGAATCACGGCGTCGACCACCGTTTCGAGCAGCGGGCGTGCCGCCACCAGATCGGTCGACCCGCGGTCGATCAGGTTGACGACGATCTCGCGGCCGACGACCTTGCGGACCTCGTCGTCGTCCAGCGCGGCCTGCGCCCGGTCGGCGAAAGCCTCCGGTTCGAGGACCTGAGTGCGAAGGTAGTAGGTGACGCCCCCGGCGAGCAGCAGCGCCGCTCCCAGGATGACAAGCGCCACGCTGGCCACCCCACGTGTCCGGCCAGGGCGTAGGTTGCGAGCCATGCGAGTGCGGGCGTAGGCTACTTCGTGTGAGCCCGGTCGCACAAATCATCGTCGAGATAGAGGGCGGCCAGACGTTCATGTCCGGTCAGGGCGAGCGCGCCGGGCTGATCCTGCTGGCGACGATGATGCTGTCGTTTCTCTTCATCCGCACGAGCGCTCGTCTCATGCGCAGCCCCAAGGTTCCCTGGTGGCCGGGCTCCGTCACGCCCGGCGGTCTGCACGTACACCACCTCGTATTCGGCATCGTGATGATGCTGATCGGGGGTTTCGCGCTCGCGCTGGATCCGCAAAGCCCGTGGCTCGAGATATTCGCCGCCATCTTCGGCATCGGCGCCGGCCTCACGCTCGACGAGTTCGCCCTCTGGCTGCACCTGGAGGACGTCTACTGGTCCGAGGAGGGGCGGCGCTCGGTCGACGCCATGATCGTGGCGACCCTGGTCGCCGGCCTGGTGCTGCTCGGCTTCATCCCGATCTCGACCGACGACACCATTCCGGCGGCCATCATCAGCGTCCTCGTCGTGTTCGGCGTATCGGCGATCGCCATCTTCAAGGGCAAGGTGTTCATGGGAATCGCGGGCCTGCTCTTCCCGCTGGTCGGCATCATCGGCGCCATCCGGTTGGCCAAGCCCGGCTCGCCGTGGGCCAACCGGCGCTACAAGCCGGGAAGCAAGAAGCTGGCCCGGGCCGAGAAGCGCTACGGCAAGCACTCGACCCGCTACCGGCGCTTCCAGGACCAGATCGCGGGAGCGCCGCATCTCGACGGGCCGAAGCCCAAGCACACCGCGGCCGAGCCCGAACCCGAGCCCGAAGAGGCGCGGCAGCCCTAACCGGTCCGCGCGGCCGGCTCCCCCTCGCGGGCGGCGTCGAGCAGCTCGTCGAAGCTCGTCAGCTTCACGCGCGGGCGCCCGTGGGGCTCGCCCGCCGTGGTCTCCACCGAGTCGATGGCCTCCCAGCCGGTGTAGGTCACGTGCTCGGGCTTGCGTTCGTCTAGCAGGGCCTCGAGCGAGTCGCGGTCGGGGTCGCTCGGCCGGTTGAGCGCGCCGGCGTCGAGGTCGGCCAGCAGGGCGTCGACGGTCTCCTGGGCGTCGCGCTTGTTGGTGCCGATGATCCCCGTCGGGCCGCGCTTGATCCACCCAACGGCGTACTCGCCGGGCAGCGGGGCGCCCTCCTCGCCGAGTATGCGCCCGCCCTGGTTGGGAATCACCCCCGAGCGCTCGTCGAACGGCAGGCCGGCGAGCGGGATGCCGCGGTATCCGATCGAGCGAAAGACGATGCCGCAGCCGAGCTCCTCGGTCGTCTCGGTCGAGCAGGCCGAGAGCCGACCGTCCTGGTGGCGCAGCTCGTTGCGGCAGATGCGCACGCCCTCCACGCGCTCGGAGCCCAGGATCTCCAGCGGCGAGACCAGGAAGCGCAGCACGATGCGCCGGCGCTTGCCGACGGGCTCGCGCCCGGCGTACCCGGACAGGATCTCGACGTTCTTGCGCGCCGTCTTGCTCGCCTCCTCGCCCTCGAGCCACGTGCGGCTGAGCGGATCGACCTCGGCGTCGCGGGCGTCGACGAACACGTCGGCCTCGGTCATCTCGCCCAGCTCCAGCAGCTCGGGGTTGGTGAAGGCGGCCTGAGCCGGACCGCGCCGGCCGAGCACCACGATCTCCCTGATCTTCGACTCGGCCAACACGTCGAGCGCGTGATCGGCGACGTCGGTGGCCGCCAGCTCCTCGCGGCTGAGGGCAAGCATCCGCGCCACGTCGGCGGCCACGTTGCCGTTGCCGATCACCACGGCGCGCTCACACGAGAGGTCGAACTCGAGGTCGCGAAAGTCGGGGTGGCCGTTGTACCAGGCCACGAACTCGGTGGCCGCCCAGCTGCCGGGCAGGTCCTCCCCGGGGATCCCCATTCGGCGATCGGTCTGCGCCCCCACCGCGTAGATCACCGCGTGATAGCGCTCCAAGAGGTCGTCGTGGGTCAGGTCGGCGCCGTAGTCGACGTTGCCGAAGAAGCGGAACTCGGGGTGAGCCGCCGTCTTCTCGTACACGCGGCTGACGGCCTTGATGTTGGGATGGTCGGGCGCCACGCCGCCCCGAACCAGGCCCCACGGAGTGGGCAGGCGGTCGTACACGTCGACCTGGGCGACCAGATCGGGATGCGACTTCGCCTTGAGCAGGTGGCCCGCGGCGTAGAACCCCGAGGGCCCCGACCCCACGACGGCGACCCTCAGCGGCGCCTGCGCTGTGCCCACCATGTCCATGCGAACGAGTCTAGGCGGGGTCCTCCTCCGAATCCTCCTCATCCATGACGAGGTCGATGGTCGACACGGTCTCGACCGGCTTGACGACCACCAACTCGGGCTCCGGCTCGACGGCTTCCGGCTCTGGCTCGGGCTCAGGCTCCGCTTCGACGGGCTCCGGCTCCGGTTCGCGCGTGGGAAGCGTGATCGTCGCGGCGGGCGCCACCGTCGGTCCGGCGACGCCGGCGGCCGGACCCTGGGCCGCGTCGGCCGACACGATCATCGTCCCCGCGGCCAGGTCGCCGAGGCGCCCGCGGCGCTCGCCGGTCACCAGCATCACCACCAGGCCGACCAGGTAGAGAAAGAGGCCGTCGATCATGCGCAGAACGGTCCGCACCCCGATCTCGCGCATGCCCGCCGGGCTTCCGTCGAGGCGCACGACGCGGATCTTCATGAGCCGCTTGCCCACGGTCTGCCCGGAGCCCGACTCGCAGGCGAAGTAGTAGTAGAGGGCCCACGCCGCGATCACCGCGCTCAACCCGAATCCGGCGGCCTGATAGTCCAGGCCGGACACCCCGGCGGCCAGGCCGATCGCGAGCGCGCCGGCCAGCACGAGCATCACGTCGATCACCCCGGCGATCACGCGGCGGTTGTCGAGCTGGGGCCCGCCGGCGGGCACGACGGGTGCATGGGCGATGGAGTTCATTGCCACGACAATCGGCAGGTGGGTGGACGCTCTTTACGCCGCCGGGCACCGATTGGGCGATAGTTCGCCGCCATGCAGAAGGTCGCGGTCGCAGATCTGGGCTCAAACTCGTGGCGTCTGGTCGTGTTCGGATACGAGCCGGGCACCCCGTGGTGGAGCCTCGTGGACGAGATCCGGGAGGCCGTGCGGATCAGCGCCGGCCTGGCCGAGAGCGGCGAGTTGCAGCCGGAGCGCATCGAACGCGCGCTCCACACGGCGGCCGTGTTCGACTCGTTCTGCAACAGCCTGGGCGTCGACCAGGTGCAGACCGTGGCCACCAGCGCCATCCGCGACGCCCGCAACGGCGAGGAGGTCCTCGGGGGCATCAGGACGAGCACCGACCTGAACCCACAGGTGATCAGCGGAGCCGAGGAGGCGCGCTACGGCTATCTGGCGGTGGTCAACTCCACCACGATCGAGCACGGATTCGGGCTCGACATGGGAGGCGGCAGCATCCAGGCGCTCAGGATCGAGGACCGCGCGCTGGCCGACGCGAAGTCGCTGCCGCTGGGCTCGGTGCGCGTGAGCGAGGAGTACCTGCCCGGCAAGAAGGCCACCAAGAAGGCGATGAAGGCGCTGCGCAAGCGGGTGGCCGAGGAGCTCGGGGAGCTCGAGTGGTGGTCGGGAGGCGGGCGCATCGTCGGCATCGGGGGCACCATTCGCAACCTCGCGGCGGCGGCCATGAAGCGCGTGGACCTGCCCTCGCTCGACGTGCAGGGATTCGAGCTCGAACGCGAGGCCCTCGAGGAGCTGATCGAGCTGCTGGCGGACCGGCCCGCGGACAAGCGCGGCGACCTCCCGGGCATCAAGCCCGACCGCGGCGACGTGATCCTCGGCGGCGCGCTGGTGCTCGCCGCCGCCCTCGACGCCGGCGGCTTCGACCGCATCGAGGTGACCGAGGCCGGCCTGCGGGAGGGCATCTTCTTCGAGCGCCTCTGTGGCGAGGGGGAGCTGTTCGAGGACGTGCGCCGCGAGTCGGTGGAGAACCTCGCGCACCGCTTCAACAACGACCCGGACCACGTGGACCGGGTGGCGGCGCTCTCGCTCGGCGTCTTCGACGGGCTCGCCGACGCCGGGCTGCACGACTACGGGCCCGAGGAGCGTGAGCTGCTGTGGGCCGGGTGCCTGCTCCACGACATCGGCGTGGCCATCGACTACGACGACCACCACCGCCACTCCCACTACCTGGTGCTCAACGCGGGCCTGCCCGGCTTCACCCCGCGCGAGCTGGTGCTGATCGGGCTCATCACGCGCTACCACCGCAAGGGTGGCCCCGACGCCTCCGAGCTCGGCGACCTCGCGCAGAAGGGCGACGACGACAGGCTGCTCCTGCTGAGCGCGATCATCCGCCTGGCCGAGCAGTTCGAGCGCAGCCGCGACGGCGCCGTGCGCGCGGTGAGCGTGGCCGCGCAGAACGGCACGGTCACGCTCGACACGGACGTGGATCCGGCGCGTGACTCGAGCGTGCCGATCTGGGCCGCCCGCCAACACGCCGAGCTGCTGGGCGAGGCCCTCGGGCTCGAGGTGAAAATCGGCTGATGCGCCACTGGTGGATCCTGGCCGGCTCCTCGATCGGCCTGTTCATCCTGATGCTCGACTCCACGGCCATCGCCCTGGCGCTCCCCACGATCCGCCTCGATCTCGGCGCCTCGAGCTCGGGCATCCAGTGGGCCCAGAACATCTACCTGCTCGTGCTCGCGGCGCTGGTGACCACGCTGGGCCGTATCGGCGACCTCGCGGGCCGCCGGCTCGTGTTCTGCGCCGGGTTGGTGGTGTTCGCGCTCGGGTCGGTGGTGAGCGCGCTTGGCCGGCTCGATCGCCGTTCTGGTGGCCGGCCGGGCCATCCAGGGCGTGGGCGGCGCGGCCATGCTGGCTCTTTCGCTGGCCATCGCCTCGCTGGCCTTCCCCCCGGAGGACCGCCCGCGCGCCATCGGCATCTGGGCCGCGGTGTCGAGCGTGGCCCTGGCGGTGGGCCCGCTCGTGGGCGGCGTGGTGGTCGAATTCGCCAGCTGGCGCTGGCTGTTCATGCTGAACCTTCCCCTCGCCGCCGTGGCGCTCGCGGTGCTCATCGCCGCCATGCCCGAGTCGCGCGACGAGAGCGCCGGCCGGCGGATCGACGTGACCGGAGTGGTCGTGCTCAGCGCGGGGCTCACCCTGCTGGTGCTCGCCCTGGTCCAGGGCAAGAGCTGGGGTTGGGCTTCGCTGGAGACCCTCGGCACGCTCGGAGCCGGCCTTGCGCTGCTCGCGGGGTTCGTGATCGTCGAGCAGCGGGCCCCCGAGCCGATCATCGACCTGTCGCTGTTTCGCAGCGGGCCATATCTCGGCGCCAGCGCGGCGGCGTTCGCGCTCGTCGGCAGCTACTGGACCGTGATGTTCCTACTACCGCAGTACCTCGACCTCGCCCTGCGCTTCTCCACGGCGCGCGCGGGCGTGCTCATGCTGCCGGTGACCGTTCCGATGGCCGTGATGTCCCCGCTGGTCGCCCGCCTGGTCGCGCACCTGAGCGCGCGACTCGTGATGACCGCCGGGATGGCCTGCGCCGCGGCCGGAATGGTGTTCCTAACGCGCCTCGACGCCACCTCGAACTACTACGACGTGGCCCCGGGGCTGATCCTGTTCGGCGTGGCGCTCGGACTCGTGTACGCGCCCATGTCGGCCGCGGCCATGGCGGCGCTGCCGGCGGAGAAGGCGGGTGTGGCGTCGGGGGCGCTCGCCATGGTCCGCTGCCTGGCCGGCGCGGTTCTGCTGGCCGCCGCGGGCGCCGTGTTCCAGCACGTCCAGGTCGAGGAGCGCGCCGCCGGCGAGTCCTTCGAGGGGGCCTTCGCGGCCGGCATCGCCGACACCGCCTGGCTACTGACGGCCGTGCTGGTGGTGGGAACGGTGCTCACCGCGCTGCTCGTGGGCTCGGCCCGCGACGCCCGTGAGCACCACCACCGGCGCTTCCATCTCTGAACCCCGCGCGTGCGTACCCTCAATCGAGTGGCCGAAGATCTTCCAACTGGGCGCTGGCGGCGCGCCGCCCAGGTCGGCCGCCTGGCCGGGGGCCAGACCGCGCGCGGCTACGCGACCAGAGCGGCCAACCTCACCCGCTCCGAGCAGGGTCGCGCCGACGCCGCCGCACGGCGCCAGATGGAGGCCGCGGAGCAGATCTTCGACGTGCTCGGCCAGATGAAGGGCGCGGCCATGAAGGTCGGTCAGGTGGCCTCCTTCATCGATACCGGCGCGTTCCCGCCCGAGTTCCAGGAGCGCATCCAGGCCAAGCTGGGCGAGTTGCGGGATGCGGCGCCGCGAGTGTCCTTCGACCGTATGCGCAAGGTGATGGAGGACGACCTCGGTGAGAAGCTCGGCAAGGTCTTCGCCGAGTTCGACGAGGACGCGGTGGCCGCCGCCTCGATCGGCCAGGTCTACCGAGCGCGCCTGCGCGACGGTCGTGAGGTGGCGGTGAAGGTCCAGTACCCGGGTGTCGCCCAGGCGGTGCGAGCCGACCTGCAGAACCTGGGGCTGATCATGCGCGTGGCCAAGCGGATCGCCCCGGGCATGGACGCGAAGGCGATGACCGCGGAGATCCGCGAGCGCCTGACCGACGAGCTCGACTACGAGCACGAGGCCCAGCAGCAGCGCGCGTTCGCGCGCACGTGGCGCGGCCACCCGTTCATCTACGTGCCGGGCGTGGTGACCGAGCTGTGCAGCGAGCACGTGCTCGTGACCGAGTGGGTGGAGGCCAAGGGCTACGAGGAGGTGCGCGAGATGGACGTGGCCACGCGCGACCGCTTCGGCGAGATCGTTTTTCGCTTCTTCTTCGGCTCGCTCTACCGCAACGGGCACTTCTCGGGCGACCCCCACCCGGGCAACTACCGGCTCATGCCCGACGGCCGCGTGGCCTTCATCGATTTCGGAATGACCAGGCGCGTGTCGCGCGAGGACCTGGTGGCCGAGACCGAGGCGCTGCGCCTGGGCATGGAGGGAGACGCCGAGGGCCTTCACCGGCAGCTGGGCGCCATGGGCTTCTTCGATCCGTCCGACCCGCTCGTGACCCCCCAGGCGCGTGTACGAGCACTTCCACGACGTCTGCAGCTGGTATATCGAGGACCGCGTGGTGACCATCGACCGAGATCTCGTGGCCCAGGTGCTGATCGACTTCGGCGACCCCCGCTCGCCCCACTGGCAGCTCATGCGCCGCGAGACGGTCCCGGCGCAGTCGATGCTGGCGCGGCGTATGGAGGCGCTCGTGGTGGGGGTGCTCGGCCAGCTCGAGGCCACCGCCAACTGGCACCTCATAGCCCGCGAGTGGCTCTTCGCCGATCCGCCCTCGACCGAGCTGGGGCGCCTCGAGGAGGCCTTTCACACGCCGGCCGCGGCCTGATGGCAGTCAAGGCCTCGCCGAAGGTCTTGAACGCGCTGCGTGAGGCCGATCCCGTTATGGCGCGGCTCGTGGACGGGCACGCGAAGGAGGTGCGGCGTGACCTGAGGCGCGAGCGCCCGGGCGACGCCTACGGCGCGCTGCTTCGCTCCATAGTCGGCCAGCAGCTTTCGACCAAGGCCGCGCGCACGATCTACGGGCGCATGACCGAACTCTTCGGCGGCCACGCCCCCACGCCCCAACAGCTGCTGGCCATCGACCCCGAGAAGATCCGCGTCGCCGGGCTCTCCTACGGCAAGATCTCCTACCTGCGCGACCTGGCCACCCACGTGGAGGACGGCTCGCTCGAGCTGGAGCGCCTGCCGGACCTCTCGGACGAGGAGGTCAGCGCTCAGCTGACGGCCATCAAGGGCCTCGGCCAGTGGACCGCCGACATGTTCATGATGTTCCACCTCGGGCGCCCGGACATTCTGCCCGTCGGCGATCTCGGCATCCGCCGCGCCGCCCAGGTCGAATACCGGATGCGCAAGCTGCCCGACGCCAAGCGCCTCGAGAAGGTGGCCAAGCCGTGGCGCCCCTACCGGACGCTGGCCTGCCTGTTCCTGTGGAGCTCGCTGGACAACGCCCCGGCGTAGGCTCCCGCCGTGGCCAGGCGATACGAATCGGTGTCGGTCGACCTACCGGGCGGCGGGCGCAGCCCGCTGCGCCACATCGCGGTGCGGCTGCTCATCGCGCTTGGTCTGATCTGCTTCGTGGCGCTCTTGACCTACCTCGGGCGCGACGGCTACGAGGATCCCTCGGGCGGCACGGTGACCCTGCTCGACGCCTTCTACTACTCGACGGTCACCATCACGACCACGGGCTACGGCGACATCCTGCCGGTGACCGACTCCGCTCGATTCGTCACCACCGTGCTGGTCACGCCCGCGCGTGTGCTCTTCCTGATCATCCTGGTGGGCACTACGCTCGAGATCCTGGCCGAGCGTAGCCGCGAGGCCTACCGTCGCGGCCGATGGAGGAAGACCCTGAAAGACCACGTGATCATCTGCGGCTTTGGCACCAAGGGCGAGAGCGCCGTCAGGACGCTGCGCGACAAGGGATGCGAGCAGTCGGAGATCGTGGTGATCGACGAGCGCGCCGAGGCCCGCGCTCGGGCGACCGCACTGGGTCTGGCCGCGGTCGACGGCAGCGTCGCCTCCACCGAAGCCCTGCAGGAAGCCGAGATCGGGCGCGCTCGTGCGGTGGTGGTGGCGGTCGACCGCGACGACACGGCGGTGCTGGCCACGCTGACCGCCCGCGAGCTCAACCCGCAGGCCAGCATCGTCGCGGCGGTGCGCGAGGCGGAGAACGTCCACCTGCTGCGCCAGAGCGGAGCGACCTCCGTGGTCACCACCGCGAGCGCCGCCGGCCGCCTTCTCGGCCACGCCGTCGACGAGCCCAGGGTCACCGAGGTGCTCGAGGACCTGCTGTCCGTGGGCGAGGGGCTCGACATCGCCGAGCATGTGGTGGCCGAGGACGAGGCGGGTCCGATCTCGGCCCTCAAGCCCGACGGCCTGGTGGTGGGAGTGATGCGCGACGGCGAGCTGATGCGCTTCGACGACCGGCGCGTCGCTGAGCTGCAGGCCCGCGACCGGGTGGTCTACCTACACAGCCACGATGAGAGCTAGACCGAGGCGCCGCAGCTCGGCTCTTCTTCAGCAACCCTGAAGGAGGAGCCACAGCCGCAGGACGCGACCACGTTGGGGTTCGAGACCTCGAACCCCGAGCCCATGAAGTTCTCGGTGTAGTCGACGGTTGAGCCCTCGACGTACTGCAGGCTCGCGGGGTCGACCAGCACGCGGACGCCGGCGGCGTCGAAGACGTGGTCGTCGTCGCGCTGCTCGTCGAGCGCCAGCGCGTACTGAAAGCCCGAGCAGCCGCCGCCCTTGACCCCGACACGCAGGCCGATGTCGCCCTCGGCGGTCTGGCCCTCCATGAAGGCACGGACCTTCTCTGCCGCTATGTCGGTCATGGTCACCATCTGCCTGAATTGTATCGGTACGGACGTCGGTACCCTGAACCTTCAGTGCCTTCGCCGACCGAACTGGAGGAACGCATCGCCACCGCCCTTCCGGGCGCGTCGGTGAGCGTCGAGGACCTCACCGGCGGAGGCGACCATTTTCGCGCCGAGATCGTGTCCGACAGGTTCGAGGGCCTGTCGCGGATACAGCAGCACAAGCTGGTCTACGAAGTGTTCGGCGACGAGATCGGCGGCGCGATACACGCGCTCTCCATCAAGACTTCGACCCCCGGGGGCCCGAGATGACCAACGACGAGATCCGCTCCTTCATCGAGAACTCGATCAAGGAGAACAAGGTGATGCTCTTCATGAAGGGCGTCCCCAACCAGCCCGCCTGCGGATTCTCTTCCCGCACGGCCGGAGCGCTCAACGCGCTGGGCGTGCAGTACGCGGCGCTCGACATCCTGCCCGACCCGCGCATCCGCGAGGAGCTCTCGGGCCTGTCGGGCTGGCCCACGATCCCCCAGCTGTTCGTGGACGGCGAGCTGGTGGGCGGCTCGGACATCGTCATGGAGATGTTCGAGTCCGGCGAGCTGGCCGAGCTGCTGGGAGCCGAGGCGCCCGACGAGCCCTTCGAGCCCGAGCCGCAGCCGGAGCCGGTGCAGCGCGGGATCGGCCTCGAGAACAAGCTCGGTTAACGCCGGCGCCGGTCGCTCAGGGCCTTTCGCCCGCGATCGGTGTACTCCCGGGCCTGGCGCGCGTAGCGCTCCTTCTGTTCCGGCGAGAGCGACTGCCAACGCCTGTAGGCCATCAACACCACGGGCCAGAGGCGACGCGCGGCGTGAACCGCGCGGGCCCCGCGGCCCGGTCCTTGGGATAGCTGCTTCATGCGACCTCCTCGTGAGTCTCGAGCCAGTTCAGGTATTCCAGAATGCGGTGCGAGTCATTGACCACCTCGTCGCCGTGCACGAGAACCGGTACCCATCGCTGCCCGGTCAACTCCTCTACCTCGGGTCGGTCTCGTTTGAGGAAGGGCACGCGCACCTCGTCGTAGTCGATCTCCAGGGCACGCAGGCGGCGCGCCACCTTGCCGCAGCGGCAGACCAGGTCCGAGGGCGCCTTGCACCGGTAGAGGGTGGCCACTCCCATCAGGCTAGGGACGCGGCAACGGCAGGCGGCGCAGAACGCCGGCCGCGGCGTCGCCCGCGCCGACCGCCAGCGCGGCCAAGCGGCGCGTCATCGCCTCAGAGCCGCGCGTGCGCGCCATCCGCTCGTGCTCGCGCTCGAGGTGCCAGGCGACGGTGGCCTCGAGTGTCTCCTCGTGCGGCCGGGGCTCCCAGCCCAACTCGCGCCGCGCCTTGGTCGACCGGTAGGTCCACCACTGGCCGGCGGCCCGGACGTCGGCTTCGGTCAGCGGCCAGGAGCGGCCGCTCGCGCTGATGAGCTCGCCCGCGGCCCGCGCGGCGGCGGTGGGCAGTTTCACCGGCGGCTCGACCCCCGAGAGCCGGCCGAGGTCGGCGAAGAGGCGGTCGTAGGTGAAGTTGCGCCCACTGAGGATGTAGCGCTCACCGATCTCCCCGCGCTCGGAGGCGAGGAGGTGCCCGGCGGCCACGTCGCGCACGTCGACGATCGACGCCGCGCCGTCCAGGTGCACCGGCACGCGGCCGAGCAGGAAGGAGCGAACCACGCGCGTTGAGCTGAGCAGGTTGTCGCCCGGGCCGAAGCACACGGCGGGGTTCACGCACACCAGCGGCAGGCCGCGCGCGGCAACCCTGAGGGCCTCCAGCTCGCCCTCGTGAACGGAGTCGACGTAGGGAATGCCGAGCCGGCCGGCGCTGTAGAGCTGACTCTCGTCGGCCGTCCTGCCGCGCGGGGCGGGGCCCACGGCGGCAGCGCTCGAGGTGTACACCACCCGCTCGACGTCCGCGCGAAGGCACTCCTCCATCACGAGCCTGGTGCCCGTGACGTTCACGTCGAAGACCCGTTCGGCGTCCTCGGCGCGAACCGACGTCACCCCGGCGCAGTGGAATACCTGCTCGGCGCCGCGCAGCGCGCGGCGAACCGTCCGGCGGTCGCCCAGCTCGAGCTTGAGCCGCCGGCAGTCGAGGGCGGCGATCGCCGCGTCCGGCGAGCCGTCCTCCACGCCGAGCGTGACGTCATCGCCGCGCCCGGCCAGCAACTGAGCGACGTGGGAGCCGATGAAACCCGTTGCGCCGGTGACGAGAACCTTGGCCAAGCCTCCAGAGTAGGGTCCTGCGCGCATGAGCCAAGTCGCGGTGGTCGCCGACAGCACCTCCTACCTACCGCCCGAGCTGGTCGAGCGCAACGCGATCTCCATCGTTCCCCTCTACGTCGTCTTCGACGGGGACCGCACGGTGCCGGAGACCGAGATCGGCGACTACGAGAACTTCTTCGAGGACCTGCGGCGCGCCGAGCGCCTGCCCACCACCTCGCAACCGTCGGTGGGCGACTTCACCGCGGTCTACGAGCCCCTCCTCGCGGACGGACGCGAGATCGTGTCGGTGCACATCTCCGGCGGCTTGTCAGGCACCCCCGAGGCCGCGCGCCAGGCCAAAGAGGCACTCACGCGCGACGGCATGGGCGGCGAGCGGATCGAAGTCTTCGACTCCACCACGGCGGCCGGAGGCCTGGGCTTCATGGTGCTGGCCGCGGCCAAGGCGGCGTCCGAGGGCAAGAGCGCTGTCGAGGTGATCGAGTGGATAACCGAGGCGCGCGCGGAGCTCAAGCTGTGGTTCGCCATCGACACGCTCGAGTTCCTGCGCCGCGGTGGGCGCATCGGCGCGGCGAGCGCCTGGATCGGGTCGACGCTGAAGGTCAAGCCGATCCTCACCGTGGAGAACGAGATGACTCCGGTTGAGCGGGTGCGCACGTCGAACCGGGCCTTCGAACGGCTGCTCGAGTACGCCCGCCAGCGCCACGAGTCCGGCGCCGACGCCTGGTCGGCTCAGCACATCCACGCGCCCGACCAGTGCGCGGCCCTGATCGAGCGCGGCAGCGAGGTGTTCGGCTTCGAGCCGACCATCGTCAGCGAGCTCGGGCCGGTGCTGGCCACCCACACCGGACCGGGCCTGCTCGGCATCGGCGGCCTGCCCAAGCGCTTCGTGGAGTAGGAGCCGCGCCCACCAGGGCGAATAGCGCTCTGGTGCCTTCCGTAAAGGGAATCCTCCGCGTGGTGCTGACGGTCGTCTGCGTGGCGATCGCGCTCTACCTGCTGTACCGGCTGCGCCGCCCGATCGGATGGCTGCTGATCGCCCTTTTCCTGGCGCTGGCGCTGTCGGGCCCGGTCAACTACCTGTCCACGCGCATGAGACGGGGCCTCGCCATCACCGTCGTCTACCTCGTGCTGCTCGCGATCCCGATGGCCCTGATCGCCCTGATCGCGCCGCCGCTGGTCACCGAGGGCAACCGGTTCGGGCGCAACGTGCCCGCTTACGCGAACGACGTGACGAACTTCGTCCAGGACAACGAACGCCTGCGCAAGCTCAACCAGGACTACGACATCACCGGGCAGCTCGAGCGCGAGGCGGCCAAGCTGCCCGAACGGCTCGGGGGCGCGGCGGGGACGCTGCGCGACGTGGGCTTCGGCGTGATCAACTCCGCCTTCGCGCTCGTGACGATCCTCGTGCTGGCGGCCTTCATGCTCAGCGCCGGGCGGCGCTGGACCGATGCGGCGATCCGGCTGCGACCACCCGAGCAGCGAGCGCGGCTGCGCCGTTCGCTGGACAACATGGGCCAGGCAGTGGGCGGCTACGTGGCCGGGGCGCTGACCATCGCGGTGATCGCCGGAGTTCTGACCTACGTCGTGCTCCTCGTCCTGGGTGTGCCCTTCGCTGCTCCCGCTGGCACTGATCGCCGGGCTCTTCTCATTGATCCCGCTGGTGGGCGCCACCATCGCCGCTCTGCTCATCGGAGTGGTGACGCTCTTCGAGAACTTCCCGGTGGCCACGATCATCTGGGCGATCTGGGCGATCGTCTACCAGCAGTTCGAGAACCACGTGATCCAGCCGCAGGTGCAGAAGCGCACGGTCAAGGTCCAGCCCTTCGTGACCATCGTCGCCGTCCTGTTCGGCGCTTCGCTGCTGGGCGTGATCGGCGCTCTGGTGGCCATTCCCGTGGCGGCATCGATCCAGATCCTCGTGCGCGAGTACGTGGACCTGCGCACGCTCTCGATCAAGCCGCCCGCGCAGGACCCGCCGCCCGCGCCGCCGCCACCCACCCCGCCACCCGGGGTTCCGCCGGTCGATCCGGCCCCCGCGTAGCCTTTGACTCGATGAAGATCGGGGTTCTGGCCAAGCGCGGTCTGCTGCTCGCCATAACCGCGATCTCGCTGTACCTGCTGGCGCCGGCCCTGGCCGAGGTCTTCGGCGCGTTCGACCGGCTCGACGAATTCAACCCGCTCTGGTACCTGGCCATGGTGGGGCTGCAGGTGGGCAGCTACGCGTGCATGTGGCAGGTCCAGAAGATCGCGGTGAGGGCCGACCACATCAAGCCGATCGCGACCTCTCAGCTCGCCTCGAACGCCTTCGGGCGCATCGTGCCGGGGGGCGTGGCCGCCGCGGGCGCGATGCAGTACGCGATGCTCGTGCGGAGCGGCGTGCCCGCCGGCACCGCCGCTTCGGGGATGACCGCATCGTCGGTGCTGGTGTTCAGCATCCTGCTCGCTCTGCCCCTGCTGGCGCTGCCGGCGCTGCTCTTCGGATCGCCCGTGGATCCGGGCCTCGGCCGCGCCGCGGTTCTCGGCGGAGTGGTGTTCGTGGCCGTTCTCATCGGCGGAGCCGTTGCCGTGCTCTACGACCGCCCGCTGATCGCTGTGGGCCGCGCGGTGCAGGCCGTGCGCAACCGGATCCTCCGCCGCCGCACGCCGCTCACCGGCGTGCCCAGCCGCCTGATCCGCGAGCGCAACGAGGTCCGCGACGTGCTCGGCCGGCGCTGGTGGGAGGCGCTGATGTTCGCCGCCGGGCGCTGGGTGCTCGACTACCTCACCCTGATGGCCGCGCTCACGGCCATTCACGCCGACCCGCGGCCCTCGACCGTCCTGCTCGCCTTCTGCGCCGCCCAGTTCCTGGGCACGTTGCCGCTCACCCCCGGCGGCCTGGGCTTCGTCGAGGCCGGCCTCACGGGAACCCTGGCGCTGGCCGGCGTGCCCGCGGGCGAGGCGGTGGTGGCCACGCTGGCCTATCGCCTGGTCTCGTTCTGGCTCCCGATTCCGGCCGGCGGCGTGGCGGCCCTGGTTCACCGCCGCTACTACGGCACGGACGAGGACCCGCTCAGCGGGAGCGAGACCCGCGCCCGAAGCGAGGCCGCGGCTGCCAGTCCTCAACCGTGAGCGCCCAGCGCTCGTGGTCGCGCCAGCGGCCGCCGATCTTCAGGTAGCGCGGCGAGAAGCCCTCGAGCTGGAAGCCGGCGCCCTCCACCAGCCCGCGGGAGGGCTGGTTGCCGGGCTGGATGTTGGCCTCGACACGATGCAGGCGCTGGCTCCGAAAGGCGTACCGCAGCATCAGGTCGAGCCCTTCGCGCATGTAGCCCTGACCGGCGTAGGGCGCGCTGCCGTCGTAGCCCAGGTATGCGTTGTGAAAGGCGCCACGGAAGATCTGGCTGAGCGCGAAGTAGCCGATGATCGCCCCGCCCGCTCGCAGGCACACCAGCTGCAGGTCGTAGTCGTCGCGCTCGGTGCGGGACGCGAGCGACGCGAACGATGCGAGGTCGGTGGGCGGGGTCGACCAGGGCCGATGGAGGGTGCGGCTGGCCGCCATCAGGGCCACGAACTCGGGGCCGTCGGTCGAGCTCAGCGGCCGGAGTGAGACCCGCGAGCGCTTCAGCTTCCGCGGCGCCCGGTGAGGAGCGAGATCGTCGCGGCCACGCCCCCGCCGATCAGGAACCCGGCTACGCCCGCGCCGATGAGCGCAGGCTTCTTGTGCTCGACCAGCTGGCGGCGCCAGTCGGTCAGCTCCGCCACCTTCGAGCGCAGGTCGTTGACCGAGAAGCCGAGCTCCTTGCGCGTCTCCTCGATCGAGGAGCGAATCATCTCCGGTGTCTGCGGGGCGGGCGTGGCCATCAGCTCGTCTTGATCTCCTCGCCGCGCTCGAGGGAGCGGCTCACCTGGTCGCGCTCGATCTTCTGGGTCTCGAACTGCGCGCGGGTCGCCTTCGCCTCGTCGATGGCCATCTGCGGGATGGGCGGAGAGCCCTTCTTGAAGAAGCGGTAGGCCAGGAAGCCGGCCAGCGCGGCGCACAGGAAGAGGAAGATCGTGACGATGAGGAAGCCGGGCCAGACGGTGTTCCAGTCGAACAGGTCGTTGATGATCCAGGCCGAGAAGTGGAAGAACATCGTCACGCCGAACACGAGGAAGACGCCCGCCGCCGCGGCGGCCGCCGCGCCCCGCCCGAGCTTCGTGAGCTTGTCGGTGACCTCGGCCTTGGCGAGCTCGACCTCCTGGCGGACCAGCAGCGAGGCCTTCTCGGTCACCTCGGTGACGATCTCGCCGAGCTTCTTCTCCGCGTTCGGCGGGCCCGCGCCGCCGTCGAAGCTCATCGCGTCAACCTTCTCAGGATCAGAGCGAGCGCAAACCCGCCCGCGAACGCTCCACCGACAAAGGCCTCCGGGCGCTGGGCGAAGGCATCGCTGTCGCTCTTCACGCTGAGCGGGCTCTCGCCCATCGGCCGCGAGCCCGTCGCCCCCTGGTTGACGGCGGCGGCGCCGGCGGTCGGGGCCTGATCGGACTCGTCGCTCATCGGTCGACCGGCGGGTCTTCCTTGAAGAGCCGCAGCCACAGCGCGGTGGCCAGCCGGTTGGCGACGATCGACGAGAGCGCGCCCAGGCCGGCCAGGAGGCCGGTCCACATGAGGCGCTTGGTGAGGTCATTGTTCATCGGCCGGCGGGATTCAACCAGACGCGCCGTTGTGACCTGACTCGAGGCCGCCGCAGATGGCCTCCACCACCAGCCCCTTGGCTCGCTCGAACTCCTCGTCCGTGCGCGGAAGCACCTCGAAGATCCATCCCGTCAGCAGCTGCTCGATCGCCCCGTAGAAGCACATCGCCGCGAACTCGGACGGGATGGCCGACTTGAACGAGCCCTCGCTGCGCGCCGACTCGACGATGTTCGCGATCCCCGCGTAGGCCTCGCGGATGCGCGCCAGGTGCAGCGCGCCGAACGAGTTGGCCGCCCGGGTGACCTCGACGATGATCACCTTCATCAGGTCCGGGTCGTGGCGGTAGGAATCGATGATGAAGCCCGCGACCCCGTAGAGCTTGTCGCGCGCCGGCACCTCCCGCGCGTCGATCTCGGCGATCGCGTCGAGCATGATCTGCCAGCGCTCGAGGAAGAGGGTGTTGAGGATCTCTTCCTTGGAGCTGAAGTAGTGGTAGACGAGCCCGTACGCCACGCCGGCCTCGTCGGCCACGTCGGAGACGCGGCAGTGGTGAAAGCCGCGGGTGGCGAAGACGCGCACAGCGGCGTCGAGGATCATGCGGCGCTTGTCGACGGCGGCGGCCTTCACGAGACCGGCGCCTCTACGGGCCAGCGGTACGCCCCGGCCACGCGGTTGGCCAGGCTGGGCAGCTTCTCGCGGATCTCGTCCTGTCGCCCGAGGTCGAGCTCGGCGGCCACGACGCATGCTCCTTCGCCGCCCGCCCGCGCGAGCACCTCGCCCCAGGGGTCGACGATCATCGAGTTGCCGTAGCTGTCGGTCTCGGGCCCGGTGCCGCGACCCTGTCCGGGCGCGATCACGAACACCTGGTTCTCGATGGCCCGCGCGCGCAGCAGCACCTCCCAGTGCGCCTCTCCGGTAACGCGGGTGAAGTTCGCGGGCACGGTGACGATGCGGGCTCCCCGCAGCGCGAGGATCCGGTAGAGCTCGGGGAAGCGCAGGTCGTAGCAGACGGTCAGCCCGAGGCCCACGCCGTCCGCCGTCTCCGACAGGACGATCTCCTCCGCGGGCTCGGAGTACTCGGACTCGCGGTACTCGACGCCGCCCACCTCCACGTCGAACATGTGGATCTTGCGGTAGACCGCCTTGATCTCGCCGTCGGGGCCGGCGTGAACGGAGGTGTTGGCCACGCGCTCGTGACCCTCGCGCTTCTCGGCGATCGAGCCCGCCACGAGGTCTATGCCCAGCTCCGCGGCGAGCCCGCGGGCCCAGCCGGCGACGTGGCCGTCCAGGCCCTCGGCGACCGACGCGTACTGCGACGGCGCACCGCGAATGTCGAGGCGCTCGGGGAGGACCACGAGCTCGGCGCCGTCATCCGCGGCCGCGCGGACGAGCCGCTGCGCCTCTTCGAGGTTGCGATCGACGTCAGTGGTGCATTCGAGCTGGACTGCCGCGGCGCGCAGAGCGCTCCCTCCCTCGTTGACTGACCAGTCAATCTGGAGTGTACTGCGCGGGAATGCCGAAACTACCGGTTCGCGGTTCCGCCGTCCGCTCGCTGGGGCTTCCCCTGCCCCCGGAGCGGATGCCGCTCGTCCGCGACCGCCGGCCGCTGAAGCGCTGGCGCTACGTGGCCGTCTACTCGCCGGAGCTGATGTTGTGCATCGGCCGCGCCCGGGTGGCGGGGATGCTGCAACGCTGGTGGGCCGTGGCGCTGCCCGACGGCTCGCTGTACGAGGGCCGGTCGTCCGACGGGGTGGTCGATCTCTTCTCGCTGGAGGAGGGTCCCGGCGTCGAGGTGGTGTCGGGCCACGGCCGCTCCTACATCTGGACGCGAAAGCAGGCCGGGATCGCGGTGAGAGGGCAGGTAAGGGTGGCGGACCGTGTGCTGGCGTTCGACGGCCCTTTTGGCTTCGTCGACGATTCGGCCGGCTACCACGCCCGGCGCACCTCGTGGCGCTGGTCGGCGGGCGTGGGGCGTGCGCGCGATGGCCGGCCGGTGGCCTGGAACCTGGTCGACGGCGTGCACGACGCGCCGGCCGGCAGCGAGCGCACGGTGTGGATCGAGGGCTCGCCCCGCGAGGTCGGGCCGGTGGAGTTCGCCGCCGACCTGTCGCGGGTGGGCGACCTGAGCTTCACCGAGTGGTCGGCGCGCGAGGACCACACCAACCGCCTGATCGTGCGCAGCGACTATCGCCAGCCGTTCGGTTCCTTCGCCGGAGCGCTCCCGGGCGGGCTCGAGCTGGAGAGCGGTTACGGCGTCATGGAGTGGCACGACGTGCGCTGGTGAGCAGGGCGGCGAGCTCGGCCGCGAGCCTGTCGGGGTCCTCCTCGAGGTCCCACGCGGTCACGCGAATCGGCTCCCACTCGGCGACCTTGAGGCGCCGGTCACGCGCGCGGTCACGCCTGAACGCGCCCTTGCTGTTGTGGTGTCGCCAACTGTCCAGCTCTACGACGAGACGATGCTCGGCCCAGACGCAGTCGCCTTCGATCCAGTGTTCTCCGAGGTGGAGCCAGGCATTGGGGGCGGGGGGCGGGAGCCCACGCTCGGCAAGGAAGCGCAGAAAGCGATCCTCGAGTTCGCTGCGGGTGATGCCGGCTGAGCGCTGCTCCGCGCCCATGATGTCCTTGAGGGTTGCGGTCCCTCGTCGCCCGGGGTACCGCGCGACGAGAGCAGCCAGGGGTGTGTGGTCTGATAGCCGCCGCGCCTCGGCTTCCTCCATGGCTCTCTCTGTTTCGTGGCGGCTCACGACGGCAGCCAGGTCGAAGATCGTGCGCGCGACGGTGGTGACCGGGATGCCGTCGACCACGGTGATCTCGTCGGGTTGGAGCACCGCCCGGTGGGCTCGGATGCCCTTGCGTCGACCGGCCCATCCGGGGGCGCTGACCTCGGTGCGGACCGGGTCTCCGCGGCGAATACCCCACAGCGCAGCCGCCGAGCGATGGCTCAGGACGGCATCCGGCCCGCAAGCGAGCACAGCCGCCATCCAGGTGCCCGACCGTGTCAGGCGTCGACTGCCGACTGCGTACACGCCGCGATGCACTTCTCGCAGCCTTCTTCGCTCCAATCGGTGCCCGATCGCCCTCCGGCCGATGCCCAGCTCGAGCAGCTGCCGGCGAGCAACCACCCCGTGCTGGCGGTCGGAGAGCTCGGCAATCAGGGCATCCGGGCGCCGAGGGTGCGATTGGGCCCCACTATGGGGCTCGATTACCCCCTCACCGTCCATGGCCCGATCATTGCTGGTCGTCAGCGACCAGAGACAGCGCCGACGTAACAAATCTGCCACCCTCGCAGGCCAGGCATGAAGGTCGCCCTCGTCGCCTTTGCGCTCGCGTGGTCCCAGGGGGTCGGGGCCCCGCCCGAGCGCTTCACCGTCGCCGCCTCCGGCGACTTTCTCATCCACTCTCCCGTGGCGGCTCAGGCCTTGGCCTACGGGAACGGGCGGCGCTACGACTTCGCGCCGATGTTCCAGTCGATCCGCGGGCGCATCGCCGGCGCCGACCTGGCCCTCTGCCACGTCGAGACCCCGCTCGTGCCCGGCGCGGTGCAGGGCTATCCCTCGTTTCGCACGCCTCCCGGCCTGGCCGGCTCGATCAGGAGGGTGGGCTGGGACGCTTGCAGCACCGCCTCCAACCACTCGCTCGACGCCGGCAGCTACGGCGTGCGCACCACGCTCGAGGCCCTGGACCGAGCCGGCCTGGCGCACACCGGCACCGCGCGCTCGGCGAAGGAGCGCCGGCGCCCGACGATCCTGACCGTCAAGGACACCAAGATCGCCTTTCTCTCCTACACGGCAGTGAGCAACGGGCAGGCCGTGCCGAGCCCGTGGGCGGTCAACTTCGCAAGCGCGAAAGCCATCCTCTCCGAGGCCAGGAGGGCCCACCGCCAGGGCGCCGACACGGCGATCGTGAACCTCCACTGGGGCGACGAGTACGTCCACGAAGTCAGCCCTTCCCAGCTGTCGTTGGCCCGGCGCCTCACCAAGTCCCCGCTCATATCCGCCGTGGTCGGCCAGCACGTGCACGTGGTCCAGCCCATCCGCTTCATCAACGGCAAGCCCGTGGTGTTCGGCGAGGGCAACCTGGTCTCCAACCAGACGGCGGCGTGCTGTCCGGCGGAGGCGCAGGACGGCCTGGTCGCCCTGATCGACTTCGTTGCCGCGGACGGCAAGGTAAGGGCACGGCGCGTGCGCTACGTGCCCACCTACGTCCGCCATCCCGACTACCGGGTGCTTCCGGCGAGCCCGGGCTCGACATCTTGGAACCGAACGGTCGCCACCGCGGGACGGCGGCCACGGGTGAAGCCGGTCAGGTAGCGACCCGGTGGACGCCCGCCAACGCACGTTCTGGCGGCGGCGCATCGTGGCTCTGGCCGTGCCCGCCCTCATTGCCGGGGTAGGCGTCGGCGCCCTCGCAGGCGACGACGGCGGCAGCGGCGGAGGAGAGGAGGGAGCCGAGCAAGAGCCGCCGGGCGAGACCGACGCTGGACCCCCGGTCAAGCTGAAGATCGCCGTGAGCGGCGACCTGCTCATCCACGGGCCGGTCTCCGCCCAGGCCCTGGCCTACGGGGGCGGCGAGCGCTACCAGTTCCGGCCCATGCTGAAGCAGGTGAAGCAGATCGTGAGCCGGGCCGATCTGGGCATCTGCCACCTCGAACAGCCGCTGACCGCCGGCACGCCGTCGGGCGAGCCTGTGTTCCAGGCGCCGCAGGGCCTGGCCGGCGCGATCGCCTGGACGGGCTGGGACGCGTGCAGCACCGCCTCCAACCACTCGCTGGACGGCGGCATCGAGGGCATCGACTTCACGCTCAAGCGCCTCGACCGGGTTGGGGTGGCCCACTCGGGAACCAACGCCTCTCCCAGGGCGCCGCGTGCCGCGATGCTCCAAGCGAAGGGCGTGAAGGTGGCCCTGCTGGCCTACACCGAACTCATTCCCGGCCTGACACCGCCCGAGGAGAGCTGGCGGCTGAACCTGGCCGACCCGAAACGGATGCTCGCCGACGCCCGCCGGGCTCGTCGCGCCGGGGCCGACGTGGTGCTCGTGAGCCTGCACTGGGGCACCGAGTACCAGCACGAGCCCTCGGAGTTCCAGCGCACGGTCGCCCGCAAGCTCACCGCATCGCCCGACGTGACCGCGGTGATCGGCCAGCACGTGCACGTGGTGCAGCCGATCCGGCGAGTGAACGGCAAACCGGTGGTCTACGGCGAGGGCAACCTGCTTTCCAACCAGACCGCGAACTGCTGCCCGCCCGAGAGCCAGGACGGGATGGTGGTGCTTCTCGCACTGCGCTCCGGTCCGAACGGCATCGGCGTCAAGCGCGTGCGCTACGTGCCCACCGAGGTCGCACATCCGAGCTTCGAGATCGTGCGCGCGAGCAGCGTTTCGCGCGAGCGCACCATCGGCTACGCGGGCCGGCGCCCGTGGCTGAAGCCGGCTCGCTAGGGTCGCGGCCCATGCAGATCCGCGCCGCCGTTCTCGAGGAGTTCGCCCAGCCGCTCGTGGTCCAGGAGGTCGGGCTCGACGGCCCAGGCCCGGGCGAGGTGCTCGTGCGCCTCGCCGCCTGCGGCGTGTGTCACACCGACCTCTACACGGCGAGCGGAGCGGATCCCTCGGGCTACGCGCCGACCGTGCTCGGTCACGAGGGTGCCGGCGTGGTCGAGGACGTGGGCGAAGGGGTGACGAGCGTGGCGCCCGGCGACCACGTGGTCACGCTCTTCTCGCCGCAGTGCCGCGAGTGCGTCCATTGCGTTTCGGACAAGACCAACATCTGCCTCGCCATCCGCGACCAGCAGAACCAGGGACACCTGCCCGACGGTACGACGCGGCTCAACCGCGGCGGCGAGCGCATCCGCCACTTCATGGGCACCAGCACCTTCGCGGAGGCCGCCGTCCTCCCCGAGATCGCGCTGGCCAAGGTCGACCCCGAGGCGCCGCTCGACGTGGTGTGCACGCTGGCCTGTGGTGCCACCACGGGCATCGGCGCCGCGCTCTACATCGCCAAGGTCGAGCCCGGCTCCACCTGCGTGGTGTTCGGCGCGGGGCTGGTGGGCCTGGGCGCCGTGGCCGGCTGCCGCCTCTCGGGCGCCGAGCGGATCATCGCCGTCGACCTCTCCGAGGAGCGCCTCGAGCACGCCCGCGGCCAGGGCGCCACCGACACCATGGTCGGCGGGCCCGACACGGTCGAGAAGATCCTGGAGATGACGGACGGCTTCGGCGCCGACTACACCTTCGAGGCCACCGGCATCGTCGGCGTGATGCGCCAGGCCGTGGAGTCGGCGCGCATGGGCTGGGGCCTGTGCACGATCGCCGGAGTGGCGGGCAAGGGCGAGGTGCTCGAGGTGGTGCCGCGCTTCCTGATCACCGGCCGGCGCATCGCCGGCGCCTCCTTCGGAGGAGCGAAGGGCCGCGACCGCGTGCCCGAGCTGGTGGACCTCTACCTGGCCGGCGACCTCGACCTGGAGTCGCTGGTCACGCGGCGCCTACAGCTCGACGAGGTCAACGACGCCTTCGCGGCCATGGAGCGCCAGGAGGGCATTCGCTCAGTAATCACCTACGGCTAGCCGCGGGCGGCGCGCTGGCGGCGCAGCTCGCCCACCAGCGCCTTCTGGTGCAGCGCGGCCATCAGGTCGTTCAGGGGCTCCGAGCCGGCGGCGATCAGCTCGGCGGCGCGATCGGGCTCGAGCTCGCCCGCCAGGCGGTCCATGAGCACCTGGACCTCCTCCTTCACGAGCTCCTCCAGCGCATGCTTGTAGCGCAGCGTGTCGTACACGGTGAAGCCGATGCGCTCGTCGTAGCCCCCGGCGCGGAAGCGGCTGATCGCCTCGACGATCTCCACGTCGCGCGGCCCGTAGCCGCGTGAGTTCGGCGTGACCACCTCGAGCTCCGCCAGGCGGTCGAGCACCTCCTGGGGGATGTCGCAGCGGCGCCTCAGCTCCGCGGCAGAGACCCGCTCGCGCTCGCCGGCCTGGGCGCGCTCGAGGATCAGCTCCTCGAGCTCGATCAGCGTTCGCGCTCGATCGGGGTCCTCGTCGAGCATCGCCTTGATCACCTTCAGCGGCATGAAGCGCTCCTCCTGGAGCTGCTTGATCAGGCGAATGCGCTCGACCAGCTCGGGCGGGTAGTAGGCCATGTTGCGCGAGGTCTTCACGATCCCGGCCTCCTCGCCCAGCAGCCCCTCCCGCAGGTAGTGCTTGATCGTGCCCGCGCTCACGCCGCTGGCCTCGGCCAGCTGCTTCATCTTCAGGAACCCGTTCTGGCTCACGCCACCGCACCCGCGTCGCGAAGGGAGCGCAGCTCGTCCGCCGAGTACCCGAGCGCGCTCAGCACCTCGTCGGTGTGCTCACCGAGCGCCGGTCCCGGGCCCGCCGGCGCGCCCGGCGTGCGCGAGAGCTTGACCGGCACCCCGAGCAGGTCGACTCCGCCGGTGCCGGGCTGGTCGATCCCCACCACCATCTCCCGCGCCCGCACGAGCTCCGAGTCGAGCGTCTCGTCGAGGCCGAGCACCGGCTCGAGGCAGCAGTCGTGGCTCGCGGCGAACTCGCTCCATTCGTCGCGCGTGCGCTCGCGGAAGATGCGCTGCACCTCGGCGTGGGTGTCCGACCCGGGCCGTTCGAACTGCTGCTCGACCAGGTCCTCGCGCCCCACCCCCCGGCACCAGGCCTGCCAGAACTTCGGCTCGAGCGCTCCCAGGGTCACCCAGCCGTCGCGGCACTCGTAGGGCCGGTAACAGACCAGCCGCCCGGACAGCCAGTCGTCGCCGCGCTCCGGCACCACGCCGTCGCACAGGTACTTGGCCGCCACCATGGCCAGCCAGGAGAGCGAGCCGTCGAACATCGACACGTCCACGAGCTGCCCCTCGCCGCTGTGCTCGCGCTCGCGCAGGGCGGCCAGGATCCCGAACGCGGCCATCAGCGCCCCTCCGCCCAGATCGGCGATCTGCCCGCCCGACTGCACCGGCGGGCCGCCCGCGTCGCCGGTCAGCCCCAGCACGCCGTTGAGGCCGAGGTAGTTGAGGTCGTGCCCCGAGCGGCCGGTGTAGGGCCCGTCCTGCCCGTAGCCGCTGATGGCGCAGTACACGAGCCGCGGGTTCTCGGCCTGGAGGCGCTCCCAGCCCACGCCGAGGCGGTCGAGCACGCCGGGCCGAAACGACTCGAGCAGCACGTCGTACTCGCCCGCCAGCTTCAGCAGCACCTCGCGCCCCGCCTCCTCCTTGAGGTTGATGCGGATCGAGCGCTTGCCGCGGTTGAGCGACAGGAAGAGCGCGGATTTCGCCGAGTCCTCGGCGCCCTCGTGGTAGGGCGGCGACCAGCGCACGTAGTCGCCCATGCCGGTGTCCTCGACCTTGAGCACCTCGGCGCCGAAGTCGGCCAGCAGCAGCGAGCAGAAGCCGCCGGGGAGCAGGCGCGAGAGATCGAGGACCCGGATGCCCTCGAGCGCGCCGCTCACACCGACACCCGTCGCGCGGCGCCGAGCAGCTCCCGCGCCTCGCCCACCGACGCGGCGCGCCGGCCGACGTCCTCCACCAGGCGTCGCGCGCGGGCGATCAGGTCGCCGTTGGAGCCGGCCATCTCGCCGTCGGGCAGATAGAAGTTGTCCTCGAGGCCGACGCGCACGTTGCCCCCGAGCGCGGCCGCCGCCGCCACCAGGCGCCACTGGCCGCGGCCGATCCCGATGACGCCCCAGTTGTTCGGGCCCTCCGCGCCGCCCGGGATCTGGCCGGCCATGTGGGCCAGGTTCTGCGGGGTCGGGCGGATGCCGCCGTTCACCCCCATCACGCACGAGATCTGCAGCGGCGCCGCGAGCAGTCCCATGTCGATCAGCGGATCGAGATTGGCCACGTGACCGGAGTCGAAGCACTCGTGCTCGGGCCGGATCCCGAGCTCGTTCATGGCCTGGAGGAACTCGGTGATCGTGTCGAACGAGTTCTCGAACACGGCGCTGAACACGAACTCCTTGCGCTTGGCCGAGTACTTCGCGTAGTTCATCGAGCTCATGTTCAGAGCGGCCACGTCGGGGCGCAGCTCGCGCAGGTAGGCGATGCGCTTCTCGTTGGGCACGCCGATCGCCCCGGTCGAGTAGTTGACGATCACGTCGTCGACCTCCGCCCGGATGGCCTCGGTGATCGCGCGGAAGTCCTCCACCTCGAAGCTCGGCACGCCGTCGGGCGTGCGCGCGTGGACGTGGATCATCGCGGCGCCCTCGTCCACCGCCCGGCGCGCCTCGGCCGCGTACTCCTCCGGGGTGTAGGGGATCGCCGGGCACTGGTCGCGGTTGGCCACCGCGCCCGAGATCGAGCAGGTGATGATGCAGGGGTCCTCGAAGCGGCTCATGGTCCTCGCAGGCAGAGAGTAGGAAGTGCCACTGCCTACTCTTACCGATCGGCGCGGCTAAGTCGAGCCGCGGTACGGGACGAACGGCGGCGCGTTGCGCCCCGCCGCCGAGCTCTCGATCAGCTGCGTCAGGCGGCGCTCGCGCGTCTCCGGGCGCTTGGCCCTCGTCACCCAGTGGGTCGCGGTCCGTCGGTAGCTGGGCGCCGAGGCCTGCCAGTACTCCCAGGCCGCGGCGTCGGCGCGCAGGCGTTCCTCGTAGTCCGGCGGGAGCTCCGCGGGCTCGTCCTGCTCGAAGGCGTAGATGCCCGAGCGGGCCTCGGTGCGCGCCTCGAAGGCTGCGAGCCCGGCCGGGCGCATCAGCCCGGCCTCGGTGAGCTTGGCCACCTTGGCGATGTTGACCTTGCTCCAGTTGCTCCCACGCTTGCGCGGCGTGAAGCGGTGCATGTAGCTCTCGGCGTCGATGGAGTTGACCCGCCCGTCGATCCACCCGAAGCAGAGCGCCTGATCGACCGCCTGCGACCAGGTCATGCTCGGCCGGCCCGAGCCCTTCTTGTAGAAGCCCACGGACAGCTCGGTCTCGGTGGCGTGGTTCTCCTCCAGCCAGGCGCGAAAGTCCTCTTGGTCGGCGAAGAACGTGGGCGCCACGGCCCGGCGAGCTTAGCCGCGGCGAGGAGCGATCCGAAAGCGCGCGGAGCGGGCTGGCGAGGTGTTGCCCGCCGCGTCGACGGCGTTCATCGCCAGGTGAAAGCGCCCGGGCCGGAGCCGGCGGCCGGCGGGTCGGCCCGAGAACCGGAAGGAGTTGGCCCCGGTCGCTCCATCGCGGGTGAATATCTTGATCAGCGTCTGCGCCGTGCAGCGGCGCTCCGGACGGCGCCGGCGCACCCGGCGCCCCGCCTCTGTGGTCACGGGGAGGCAGTCGCCCTCGGAGACCAGCCCGGGACGCAGGCGGCTGATGGCGACGTAGACGGTGGCGTTCTCGGACAGGGTGTAGCGCATCGTGATGGCCTGGTGGGGCCCGACCGAGAACACGCGCGGTGAGAGCGAGAACTCGCTCACCACCGGCGGCACCAGCTCCACCTGGGCCGAGGCCGAGGCGGGCGCCGCGAGCAGCCCCAGAGCGACGAGGCCGGCGAGCGTGAAGCGCTTCATGCCCTCTTGATCGGCCGCCGTGGCCGAGACTCAACCGCCGGCGAGCACCGCCGCCGCGGCGCGCTCGCCCGAGCGCACGGCGCCGTCCATGTAGCCGTTCCAGTAGGTGGCCGTCTCGGTGCCGGCCCAATGGATCCGCCCCGTCCGCTTGCGCAGCGCCGGCCCGTACCGGGTGAGGACCCGGCGGCCGGTGTGACCGACGGGGCAGCCGCGCGTCCACGCCTCGCGCGCCCAGTTCAGCTCGAACGAGGCGCGCGGGTCGCGGGCGGCGTCGCCGAAGAAGTCGACGAAGTTGCCCAGCACGGCGTCGCGCCGGGCCGCGCGTGACAGCCGGGCAAAGCGCCGGGCCTGGTCACCGCCCACGAAGCCGAACAGGATCCCGGGCGAGCCGGAGGGCGGGGTGTTGTCGAAGGTGCTGTTGGCCGGGCCCACGTCGGAGACCCCCTGGCCGCTCAGCCCCTGCTCACGCCAGAAGGGCTCCTCGTACACCGCCTCCCACTTGATGAGCTTTCCGGGCACGATCCCCTTCAGCAGCCGGCGCTTGGCGCGCGGCAGAGCGGGAGTGAAGTCGATCCGCGCAGCCACCGCGGGGGGCAGCGCGACGATCACGTGGGCCGCCTCGGCGACGACGCGGTCGCTGCTCACGATCACCCGGCCGCGGCCCTGCTCGATGCTGCGTACGGGCGAGCGAAGAACCACCTGCTCGCCCAGCCGTCGGGCGAGGATCTGTGCGATCCGCTGCGACCCGCCCACGAAGCGCGACTCCTGCGCGCCGCCCGCCGTGGTCACGAGGCGGAGGAAGCTGCCCGGCGTCTGCTCGTTGCCGGCCGCGGCGGTGTAGGCCAGGGCGTACAGCAGCGACATCTCGCGCGGCTCGGCGCCCCAGATCGCCTCGCAGGCGACGTCGAAGAGCTTCTTGGCCCCCGGCCGGGTGAGGTTTGCCTGCTTGAAGGCCTCGAGCGTGACGGCGTCCCATTCGTTCGCGCGCGGCGCCTTCCAGGGGGCGTCCACGGGCACCTCGGCGGCCATCGGATCGAGCATGCCGATCGCCGTGAGGATGGCCTCCTGGAAGTCGGGGTCGGGCGAGAGGCCGGGGTTGGCCGGGTAGAGCGAGCGCCGGCCGTCCAGCCGGAGCACGTTGTTCCCCTCGTTGTAGGCCGGGAAGATGTCGACGTCCAGGGACCGGGCCAGGTCGAGCAGCCGGTCCTGCGTGGGCCCGACGTACTGGCCGCCCAGCTCGGCGATCACCCCGGGCTCCACGCGGTGATTGAGCATGCGCCCGCCCACCCGCCCGCGCGCCTCGAGAACGCAGACCTCCCTTCCCGCGCGCGCCAGGCGCCGCGCCGCCTCGAGCCCGGCCAGGCCGGCGCCCACGATGGCCACGTCCACCTTGCGCCGCCGGCGCCGGCGCGCTCCGGCCGCCGACACCTGGGCGGGCAGGAGAACCGCCGCGCCGGACGCTGCCCCCGCGGCGAGAAACTCGCGGCGGCGGGGTTCTAGACGGGCATTACCCCGTGCTTCTTCCATGGTCGCTCCACCCTCTTTGTCTGCGCCATCTCCAGCGCGCGGATGACGGTTGGCCGCGTCTCGCGCGGGTCGATGATGTCGTCGATCATCGCGTTTCCGGCGGCGATGTAGGGGTCGATCGTCTTGCGGATCCCCTCGATCATCTCCGCCCGCGTCGCGTCGGGATCCTCGCTGGCCTCGATCTGCTTGCGGAAGATGATGTTGGTGGCGCCCTCGGGGCCCATCACCGAGATCTCGGCGCTCGGCCAGGCGACGATCAGGTCGGGCTCGTAGGCCTTGCCGCACATCACGTAGTAGCCGGCGCCGTAGGCCTTGCGCACGATCACCGTGACCTTTGGCACCGTGGCCCGCGACACCGCGTAGAGCATCTTCGCCCCGTGGCGGATGATGCCGGCCCGCTCGACCTTCGTGCCCACCATGAAGCCCGGCACGTCCATCAGGAACAGCAGCGGGATGCCGTAGGCGTCGCACAGGTTGATGAACCGCGCCGCCTTGTCGGCCGAGTCGTTCTCGAGGATCCCGCCCAGGTGCTTGGGCTGGTTGGCCACGATGCCCACCGGCCGGCCGCCCATGCGGGCCAGGCAGGTGATGATCGTGCGGGCCCAGCGCGGCTTGAGATCGAACCACTCGCCGTCGTCGGCGATGCGCCGGATCAGCTCGTACATGTCGTAGGGATGGCGGGGCGAGTCGGGCAGGATGTCGAGCAGCTCCTCGTCGGCGCGGTCCACCGGGTCGGCGCTCTCGCGGCGCGGCGCCGCCTCCTCGCAGTTGGAGGGGAAGAAGGACAGGTACGAGCGGATCGCCGCGATGCACTCCTCGTCGGAGTCGACCTCGAGGTCGCCCACCCCCGAGACGCGGGTATGCACGCGGGTGCCGCCGAGCTCCTCCTGGGTCACGTCCTCGCCGGTCACGGCCTTGGTCAGGTGCGGTCCCGCCAGCGCCATCGAGCCGCGGCCCTTGACCATGGGCACGAAGTCGGCGAGGCCCGGGATGTAGGCCGTGCCCGCCGCGCACGGACCCATGAGGGCGGCCACCTGAGGAATCACTCCGCTGGCGATCACCTCCTCGCGAAACAGGTGCCCCGACCCGGCGAACAGCGATCCGGACGCCTCCTGGATGCGCGCTCCCGCCGAGTCGAGCAGCCACACCATCGGTATGCGCTTGCCGAGAGCGAGCTCGCGCAGGCGCGTGACCTTGAGCTCGCCGGTCATCCCCATCGAGCCGGCCATGACCGTGAAGTCGTAGGCCGCCACGGCCACCGGCCGCCCGTCGACCTTGCCGTAGCCCGTGATCACGCCGTCGGCGGGGGCGGGCTTGCCCTCCATCGCCCGCTGGGAGAAGTGCGGGCGGCCGTGAATGCCGAGCTCGACGAAGGTGCCCTCGTCCATCAGCAGGTCGAGGCGCTCGCGGGCGGTCAGCTTGTCCTGCTCGTGCTGGCGCGCGATGCGCTCCTCGCCCCCTCCCGCGCGCGCCTGCTCGCGGCGCTCCTCCAGCTCGTCCACGAGCGAGCGCAGCGACGGTCGGGCCACCAGCTGGCCCGCGGCCGCGCGCTCGGTCACGGCCGCGACAGGCGGTCGAGCATCGGGTCGAGCACGCGCATGGCGGTCTCCGCCATGTCCGCCCGCTCGTCTTCGTCCTCGGGCGCCTCGAAGGCGGTGATCTCCACCCCCACCAGCTCCGAGTCGTCGGCCACCGCCTCCATCAGGTCGTAGAGCTTGTCCGAGGAGAGCCCGCCGGGCACCGGGTTCGCGGAGGGAAACTCCTCCGGGTCGAGTACGTCGAGGTCGAGGTGGACGAAGACGGGCTCGCCCGCGAGCGCGTTCTTGACCGCCACGAGCGTCTCGACCGGGCTCGCGCCGATCACCGTCGCCGGGCTGCGCTCCAGCAGCTCGCGCTCGCCCGAGTCGAGGTCGCGGATGCCGGCGAGCACCACCTGCTCTGGGGAGATGGTGTCCCCGAGGCCGGCGTCCCATTCCCCGCACGCCCCTGCCAGGCACATGCCGCCGAGGTACCCGCTCTCGCTCGTGACCGGTGTGTTGTAGTCCGCGTGGGCGTCGAGCCAGAGCACCTTGGCCTCGGAGCGGTGCCGCAGCGCGGCGGGCAGCATGGTGACCGAGATCGAGCAGTCGGCGGCCGTCATCACCGGCACCCGCCCGCCCCCGAGGGCGTCGTCCACCTGCCCGCCCGCCTCGAGCAGGCACCCGCGCGACTCGCTCAGGTCCTGCTCGTAGCCGGCCTCTCGCGGCTCGCCCCGGCTGCCGATGTTGCGCGGCTCGATCCCGAGGCGCTTGCCGATCAGCGGGGCGAGCGTCATGGCGCCGAGCGCCGCCCCGGGGGTGCGGTCGGAAGTGCGGCAGCACAGGCAGATGAGCGAGACGTTCATCGCCCCGACCAGTGGGGCTCGCGCTTCTCGAAGAACGCCTTCACGCCCTCCTGGATGTCCTCGGTGGTCAACGCGATCGAGAGCTGTGAGCGCAGGAAGTCGAGCGCATCCTCGAAGGGCATGTCGAGCTGGCGGTACATGGCCTCCTTGCCCATGCGCATCAGCACGGGCGACTTGGCGGCGAGCCGCTTGGCCCAGTCGTCGACGAGGGCGTCGAACTCCTCGGCCGGCGCGACCCGGTTGACGATCCCGGCCTCGCGCGCCTCCTCGGCCGAGATCTGCTCGCCCAACAACAACAGCTCGTTGGTCTTCTTGCGTGGGACATTGCGGTAGATCAAAGCCATGATCATGAAGGGAAAGGCGCCCACGTTGATCTCCGGGGTGCCGAAGCGAGCGCCCTCCCGGGCCACGATCAGGTCGCAGCACAGCGCCAGGCCGAGCGCCCCGGCAAGCACGTGGCCGTTCGCGGCGCAGAGGGTCGGCTTGCTCAGGCCCATGATCGTCGTGAACAGCCGCGGGAAGCGCTCGGTGGCGAAGTGCTTGTGTACCGGCGGCACTTCGGCGGCGAAGCTGTCGAGCGCGGCGCCGGAGGAGAAGACCTTCTCGTGCGAGGAGGTGAGCACGATGCAGCGCACCCGCTCGTCGGCGCCGGCCGCCTCGAAGGCATCGCTCAGCTCGCCGAGCAGCTGGTTCGAGAGGGCGTTGCGGTTGTCGGGCGTGTTGAGCGTGACGGTCGCGACCCCGTCGTCGCGCACGTCGTAGAGGATCGTCTCGTAGGACACGAGGCGCGATTTCTACTGGACCGGTGCTGTGAGCGCCGGGTTGCCTCGTCGCGCCGGGGCGGTTACGGTCTTCTCGATGTTCAGCTCGATCGTCGTCGGCACGGACGGTTCCCAGACCGCGGACCGGGCGCTCGCGCGGGCGCTGGAGATGGCGCGGCTCACCGGCGCTCGGCTGCACGTGGTCAGCGCCTACACGCCTTCCGCGGCGAAGGTGACCGGCGGGGCTCCCGCGGCGGAGGCGTCCGAGTGGTCGGTCGGACCGGACTTCGAAGCGGAGGGGGTGCTCGATCGCGCGAAGACCCGCGCCCAAGCCGACGGTGTGGAGATTGAGGTGCGCGCGCCCAAGGGCGACGCGGCCGACGCCATCCTCGCGGTGGCGGCCGAGGCCGGCGCCGATCTGATCATCCTGGGCAGCCGGGGCATGCAGGGGGCCAGGCGCGTTCTCGGGAGCGTCCCCAACAAGGTGTCCCACCGGGCGCCCTGCGACGTGCTGATCGTCCAGACGAGCTGAGCGGGCGGCGCATGCCGTTCCGCACGATCGTGGTGGGCACGAACTGGTCGGATACGGCCGACCTCGCCTTCGCCAGGGCGCTGGAGCTGGCGCGCTCGGGCGACGCTGCGCTGCACGTGGTGACCGCCCACGACCCGAGCCCCGCCCCGGTTGTCGGAGGCGCGGCCTCACCCGCCACCGGACCGGACTTCCAGGCCGACGTGGCTCTCGAGCGCACGCTGGCCCGCCTCGGCGCGAAGGACGTCGACGTTTCGCAGCACGCGTCCACCTCCGAGCCGGGCCAGGCCATCCTCGAGGTCGCGGAGGCGGTGGGCGCCGACCTGATCGTGGTGGGCAACCGGGGAATGCACCGCCGCGTGCTCGGCAGCATCCCCAACACGGTTTCGCACCGGGCGGCCTGC
Source organism: uncultured Thermoleophilaceae bacterium (assembly GCA_963746825.1). Lineage (GTDB taxonomy): Bacteria > Actinomycetota > Thermoleophilia > Solirubrobacterales > Thermoleophilaceae > JACVRW01. The sequence goes on along the minus strand of CAVVCU010000008.1, from coordinate 75,179 downwards.
GACGTGCTGATCGTTCAGACGAGCTGAGTCACGATTCATCCGCGCGCACGCCGGCCGGCTCTGCGCCAGGCCCACCCAGGCCGCGCGCATGTCCACGCGCTCGCCGCGAAAGGGCACTCCCTCGGCCTCCAGAAGCCGGCGCTGGCGCGCGCCTTTGGCCAGCGACCCGTCGGCGCGCACGATGCGCTGCCAGGGCACGCCGGGGTCATCGCACGCGTAGAGGACGGCGCCGGCGTAGCGGGGAGCCTCGGGGCTCAGGTCGCCGTAGGTGGTGACCCGGCCGCGCGGCACGCTCCGGGCGCGGTCGAGCACGGCGCGGGCGCGCTTCGAGCTGGTATCGACGGGCGCCCTCAGCGGCTCAGAGCGAGCGCACGGCGTCGTCGACCGCTGTGTCGCCCTCGATGAGGTCGAACGTCTTGCCGATCGTCGAGTCGGTGGCGAGCACCGCGGCGAGGGTCGCCGCCACGTCGGCTCGCGGGATCTTGCCGTTGCCGATGTCCCGGCCCGCGCGCACGAGGCCGCTGCCCGGGTCGTCGGTCAGGCCGCCGGGGCGCACGATGGTCCAGTCGAGGTCGCTCTCGGCCAGCCGGCGGTCGGCCTCGATCTTCGCGTCGTAGTAGGGCCGCATCGCCTCCGAGATCTCATCGGGGTGCGATGCGCCGATCGCGCTCACCATCACGTACCGCCGCGCGCCCGTGGCCTGCGCGGCTTCGAGCAGCTTCACGGCCGCGCCCAGGTCGACGGTCTGCTTTCGCTCCGCACCGCTGCCGGGACCGGCCCCGGCGGCGAACACGACGGCGTCGGCGCCTTCGACGAAGGGGGCCAGGTCCTCCTCGGCCTCCATGTCGCACACCACCGCCTCCGCGCCCGCGGCCTCGAGGTCCCCGGCGTGGTCCGGATTGCGGATCAGGCCCCGCGCGCGATCACCGCGCTCGGAGAGAAGGCTCAGCAGCTGGAGCGCGATTTGACCATGGCCACCGGCGACGACGACGTCCATGGTTCAGGCGGGTGAGTAGCGCATCAGGACGATGCCGGAACGATACGGCTTGGCCTCGAGCAGTTGCAGCTCGGGCACGTCCGCGCCGTCCGCGAACAGCCGCGCTCCGCTGGCCCAGCACCACCGGATAGACGAACAGCCGGTACTCGTCCACGAGGCCCGCGCCGATCAGGTCGTGCACCACGCTGATGCTGCCGGTGATGCCGAGGTTCTGCCCCGGCTCCGCCTTGAGCGCCCGGACCTCATCCTCCAGCGGCCCGCGCAGCACCGTTGTGTTCTCCCATTCCGGATCCTGCAGGCTGCTCGACATCACGTACTTGGGCACCCGGTTGAGGTGATCGGTGATGCCCGTTTCGTCGTCGGTCTGGTTCGGCCAGTAGCCGCGCATGTCCTCGAAGGTCCTGCGCCCGAAGAGCAGCCCGTCCTCCTGCTGCATCTGCTCGCGCAGCGTCGCCTCGATGTCCGTGGTGTCTTCCTCGCCCTCCGGCGAGAACCAGCCCTCGGTCGCATCGATCACGCCGTCGAGCGTGATGTTCTGGGTCACGGTCAGGCGCATCAGACGTCCCAACCGAAGTAGACCTCCACGGAGCCGATCTTGTCGGCCGTGAAGCCGAAGATCTCGGTGTTGCGAAACCGTGTTCCGTCGGTCCTGGTCGCCTCGTATGTCACGAAGACCTCGCCATCGGCCTCCACGAGCCGCTTGTATTCGAACCTCTGGGTCGTCTCGGAGTTCGGCCAGCAGCGGTCGAAATAGGTGGCTCGGTCGATACCCACGTCAGGCGGCGCAGAGAAGGTGAAGTCGTCGGCCAGGAGCCGCTCGACGACGCTGCGATCTCCCGATTCGTAGGCGCCGAAGCAGTCGCGCACAAGCTGCAGGCGGTCGTCAGGAGTCATGGGTTCCCTCATGGTCGTCGATGGTGGTCATGACGTTACGACCGCCGTCGCGCACAAGACTCATCGCGAGTAGGCAGAAGACTCGAGTAGCGGGCCAGGCGAGCCGCTTCTTGCGCGCGGCTGGCGGGCGAGCTCAGGGCGTAGTCGCGCGCGGCAGGCTGAAGCGCACGCGCGTTCCGCGATCGGCGTCGGCGAACCAGATCTCGCCGCCGTGGGCCTCCACGATCGCCCGGCAGATGGTGAGGCCGAGGCCGGTCCCGTCGCCGGAGCGAGCGGCGCCGCTGCCCCCGCGGTAGAAGGGCTCGAAGGCGCGCTCACGCTCGCCCACGGGCAGCCCGACGCCGGTATCGGCCACCTCCACCTCGACCGTGCGCCCGTTCGACTCGGCCAGCACGGTCACGCTCCCGTCGGCCGGGGTGTGGCGGATGGCGTTCTGGATCAGGTTGAAGAGCACGCGCTGGAGCTTCTCGGGATTCGCCTCCGCCGGGGCGAGGTCGGCGGGCACGGCCGCCCGAACCTCGACCTGCCCGGCATCGGCCTGGGCGCGCATGGCCTCCACGGTGTCGGCGACAAGCTCGTCGATTCGCACCTGTCCCAACGACCAGTGGATGTCGCCCGCCTCGAGGCGCGAGAGCTCGAACAGGTCCTCGATCAGGGTCGATAGCGACCGGATGTGGACGGACATCTGCTCGACGTAGCGGTGCCGCGTCTCGTCGTCGACGAGATCGTCCTCGATCGCGTCCGAGAGCAGCCGCAGCGACGTGAGCGGCGTGCGCAGGTCGTGGCTGACCGCGGCCACGAGATCGCGGCGCGCGGTCTCGGCCGAGTCGCGCTGCGCGATCACGTCGCGCGAGAGCAGCCACGTGGTGTAGGCGGTGAGCCCCCCGGCGAAGAGCAGGAGCACGGCCATCACCAGGGCGTCGTGCGGGGAGATGAACATGAGCAGGGCGACCACGAGCACACCGGTCATCACCAGGCCGATGGCCAATGCAGCGACCGACGCGAACTGGCGGCCCAGCGCGCCGCCGGAGCGCCGGCGGCCTACGAGGAGGTGCGCTCCCACTACCACCGGCGTTCCGCAGGCGAGCATGAAGAGCGCCATGAGCACCCCGTCGCCCGGCTTGTAGACCGCGCCCACCACCAGTCCGCCGAGCAGCGCCGCGGCGGCCAGGACCGCGAGCGCGAGCGGCATGCCCCTCATGGCTGGAACCGGTAGCCGACGCCCCAAACCGTCTGCAGCCAGCGCGGGCTCGAAGGGTCTTTCTCGATCTTGGCCCGCAGCCGGCGCACGTGCACCGTGACGGTCGAGGTGTCGGTGTAGAAGCTGTACTGCCACACGGCGTCCATCAGCTGGTCGCGGGAGAACACCTGGCCCGGGTGTCGCACGAAGTGCAGCAGGAGGTCGTACTCGCGCACGGTCAGCTGGGCCTCTTCGCCGCGTACGGTCACCCGGCGAGCCAGGGGGTCGAGCTCGAGGTCGTCGAAGGCGATCGGCTCCTCGAGCGCCGGGGAGCTGTCGACGCGCCGCAGCACCGCGTCCACCCGTGCCACGAGCTCGGCGGGGAGAAGGGCTTGACCACGTAGTCGTCCGCCCCCAGCCGAAGGCCGATGATGCGGTCGGTGTGCTCGCCCTTGGCGGTGAGCAGGATCACCGACACGCGTTCGTGCTCGCGCAGGCGGCGCATCACCTCGAGGCCATCCATGCCGGGCATCATCAGGTCGAGCACCACCAGATCGGGGCGGCTCTCGCCGGCCAGGCGCAGCGCCTGCGCGCCGTCGCCCGCTATGCGGGTGCTGTAGCCGGCCCGCTCGAGATAGCGGGACACGACATCGGTGATGGTCGGCTCGTCGTCCACCACGAGAATCGAGCCGCGGTCGTCCATCTGCCGATTGTTTCACCGCCCCAGTGAAGGGGCGAGCGGCGTAAGGAGACCGTTAGGTCCGGTAGCAGGGCCCGGCGATCCCGAGGTCCTCGAGCAGGTAGAGCCAGACCTCGCTGCGGGTGGGGAACGCGGCAATCGCGTGAAAGAGACGCGTGAGCGGGACCTCGCCCACCACCGCCACGGTGGCCGCGTGGAGGAACTCCGCCACCTCGGGGCCGGTGAAGGTGGCGCCGACGATGACCCCGCGGTCCTCGTCCACCACCAGCCGCGTCGTGCCGGCGGAGCTGTTGCGCCCGTAGAAGGTTGCCCCGGCGTTGCCCTGGGTCGAGACGTCGGCGGTGCGCACGTTGAGGCCGGCCGCCTTGGCCCCGGCGAGCGTGTAGCCCACCGCCGCCACCTGGGGGTCGGTGAAGATCACGCGTGGTGACTGCTGGCCGTCGACCAGGAGGCAGGAGGCGTCCTCGCCGAGGATCACGTCCGCCGCCACGCGCGCCTGGTACTTGCCCATGTGGGTGAGCAGGGCACGGCCGTTCACGTCGCCGATGGCGTAGAGCCAGTCGTTGGCGCGCATCGAGTCGTCCACCTCGATCGGCTTGCCCGCTTCGAGCCCGACGGTGTCGATTCCGATGTCGGTCGTGTTGGGCCGCCGTCCGATGGCCACGAGCAGCTGATCGCCCCGCGCCGGCCCGCCGGAGTCGAGGTCCACCTCCACCTCGCCGCCCGCGGCGCGCACGGCGGTCGCCTTCACGTTCGTGCGGATGTCCACGCCGGCGTTGGTCAGCGCCTCCTGCACGTCCTCGCTGGCGAAGGGCTCCTCGCGCGAGAGCACGCGGTCGCCCGCCTCGATCAGCGTGACCTGAGCGCCGAAGGAGCGATAGGCCTGGGCCATCTCCACCCCGACCACGCCGCCCCCGAGGATCACCAGCCGCTCGGGCACCTCCTTCGACGTGGTGGCCTCGCGGTTGGTCCAGGGCTCCGCCTCGCGCAGGCCGTCGATCGGCGGGATGAGCGCGTCGGTGCCCGTGGCCACCACCACCGCCTTGCGGGCCACCAGCGTGTCGTCGCCAGCCCGCACGCGGCGTTCGCCGTCGAGGCGGCCCGGCTCGCGCACGAGCGTCACGCCCTTCTCCTCGAGCCAGGGCTCCATGCCCGAGTCGTCGAGCCCATGGATGATCTCGTCGCGGCGCTCGAGGACGGCGGCCACGTCGAGCTCGCCGGTCACCGCCTCGCTCACGCCCGGGATGCGGCGCACCTCGGCCAGCAGCTCGCCCGGGCGCAGCAGGGCCTTCGACGGCATGCAGGCGTAGAAGGAGCACTCGCCCCCGATCAGGTGGGGCTCGACGATCGCCACCTGCAACCCGGCATCTCCCAGGCGGCCGGCACAGACCTCTCCTGCGGGCCCGGCGCCCAGGATCACGACATCAAACTCGCGCTCGCTCATCGTGGGCAAAGTATCGGGATCCCCCGCCCGCGTTACATCGGGCAGAAAGTAGGAAGTGCCACTGTTTACTTTTCGAGGGCGCTCGGCTAGCTTGCCTCTATGGCCACCGCCGACACGCTGCACAAGCCCGACCACGCCGCCCAGCGCAAGCACTTCATCTTCACCGAGGAGCACGACCAGCTGCGCGAGTCGATTCGCAGCTTCGTGACCAAGGAGCTGGCGCCCCACGCCGAGGAGTGGGAGGAGACCACCTTCCCGGACTCGGTGTTCCGGCGCATGGGCGAGCTCGGCTTCCTGGGGCTCTCCTACCCCGAGGAGTACGGGGGCCAGGGCGGCGACTACTACGCCAACCTCGTGCTGGCCGAGGAGATGACGCACTGCAACTCGGGCGGCCTGGCCATGGGCGTGGCCGTGCACACCGACATGGCCACCCCGCCGGTGTTCCTCTTCGGCACCGAGGAGCAGAAGCAGGAGTACCTGGTGCCGTCGATTCGCGGCGAGAAGATCTCGTGCCTGGGGATCACCGAGCCCGACGCCGGCTCGGACGTGTCCGGCATCAAGACTCGGGCGGTGCGCGACGGCGACGAGTGGGTGATCAACGGCTCGAAGACCTACATCACCAACGGGCACCGCTCCGACTTCATCGTGCTCGTGACCAAGACCGACGCCGACGCCGGCTACGACGGGTTCAGCCTCTTCCTCGTGGACATGGACGCCCCGGGGGTGATCCGCGAGAAGCGCCTCGAGAAGCTCGGCATGCACTCATCGGACACCGCTCTGCTCGCCTTCCAGGACGTGCGCGTGCCCGCGGAGGCATTGCTCGGCCAGGAGGGCAAGGGCTTCTACCACATCATGTGGGAGCTCCAGGGCGAGCGCCTGATCGGCGCCGCGGGGTGCGTGGCAGGGGCCCAGAAGTGCTTTGACAAGACGCTCCAGTACGCCACCGAGCGCAGTGCGTTCGGCCGCCCGATCGGCAAGTTCCAGGCCATCCGGCACAAGTTCGCCGACATGGCGACGAAGATCGAGGCCGGCCGCCAGATGGTCTATTCGACCGCGTGGCGCTTCAACAACGGCGAGTACCCCGTCCGCGAGATCTCGATGGCCAAGCTCTACACCGCGCGCATGGCGTGCGAGGTGACCGACGAGTGCCTGCAGATCCACGGGGGGGCGGGCTACATGAAGGAGTACGGCATCGAGCGCGCCTGGCGCGACATGCGCCTCAACCGGATCGGGGCGGGCACCGACGAGGTGATGCTGGACGTGATCGGGCGGTCGTACGGGTTGTAGCCGCCCGGTGACGATCCGTATCCAGGTCGACCGCTCGACGCCGCTCCACGAGGGCGCGCCCAACGGCCACAACCGCTGGCATCCGGAACTAGAGCCCGTCGCGTCCGTCGACCCCGGCGAGGTGGTGACTTTCGACATCCGCGACTCGCGCGACCGCAGCCTGACGCGCGACTCCTCCCACGAGGATCTGCTGACCACCGCCAACATCGCGCACCCGCTCACCGGCCCACTCGAGGTGTGCGGCGCCGAGCCCGGCGACCTGCTCGAGATCGAGCTACTGGGCTACGAGACCGACGACTTCGGCTGGACTGCGATCTGGCCCGGCTCGGGCTTCCTCGGCGACCTGTTCGACCGCCCGTTCCTGGTGCGCTGGGAACTGGCCGGCGCGATGGCCCGTTCGGCCCAGCTGCCCGGCGTGGCCGTGCCCGCCTGCGTGCACGCGGGCACGATCGGAGTGGCGCCGTCGCCGGAGCTCTTCGAGCGGGCGCGGGCGCGGGAGCAGGCGCTCTCCGAGCGCGGCGGCAGGACCCATCCGCCCAACCCCGAGCACGCGTGGCCCCTCTCCGCCCGCGAAGGCCTTCGCACCTACCCCCCGCGGGAGAACGGCGGCAACATGGACATCCGCGATCTCGGTGCCGGGGCACGCCTGTGGATCCCCGTCCACGTGCCCGGAGCGCTGCTGTCGGTGGGCGACCTGCATTTCGCGCAGGGCGACGGCGAGGTCTGCATCTCGGCCGTCGAGACCGGCGGCTCGGCCACCCTGCGGGTGAAGCTGCGCCGCGACGGCTGGCGCCCCCGGTTTCCCTGCTACGAAGCCCCGCCGCGACCGCCGCGGGCGATGTTCGCCACCACCGGGATCCCGCTGGCCGACGACGGGTCGCAGGGCGATCTCGATCTCAATCTGGCCACCCGGCGGGCCCTGATGGAGCTGCTGGCGTGGCTCGAACACGAGCGCGGCCTCTCGAGAGAGGCCGCTTACGTGCTGATGAGCGTGGCCGCCGAACTGCGTGTGAGCGAGTTGGTGGACATCCCCAACGCGCTCGTATCGGCGGCGATTCCGCTCGAGGTGTTCGAGGAGGACGCCGCGCGTCAGGCCTGACGCGCGGCGCCGATCTCCTCGGGTTTGCGCCTCCCGTGCCCCTCTCGGGGCTGGCGCTAAGCGTCGATGAAGGGGCCGGCCTTGTTCAGCACGGCCTTCATGCCCAGGGGCTTGTCGAAAGCCTTCGGGGCGAAGTTCTGACCGTTCAGCGCCCGCACCCGGGCCGCGTGACGTGCCTCGACCGAGTGGATCGAGAGCGCCGCCTTGACCACCGGCTTCTGGAAGAGCCGCGGGCCCTGCCCTGCGTACGCCGCCACGCCGGTGTCCTCGAGAACGACGGCCGTGGCCAGGAACGTCGCCTGGTCGCCGGTGGTGTTCATGAAGTCGAACTTCGGCTTCTTGACCGCCGCGCTCCCGAGCGCCTGCTTGAGGAACTTCACGTGGGCGACCTCGTGGTCACGGATGATCCTGGCCGTGTCGAGGACCTCGCCGCTGAGCGCGCCCTTGGCGATCGCCTCGATGTAGAACTCCGACTCGAGGTACTCGAGCGTGAGCGCGTAGTTGAGGATCTTCACGTCCTGCCCCTTCGAGGGCTTGGCCGAGGCGGGCTCGACCAGGCCGGCGAGGAAGACGCCGCCGCCGATGAGCGCGGCTCCGCCCAGGGCGCCCTTCTTGAAGAAATCGGCCCGGGTATCACCGGCCAGAGAAGCTCCGGCCTCCCGGATGGCTCCGTCGCTGTCGAGCGAGTCGAGGCTGAGTGCTCCCATGCTGATGCGGTCCGACATTCTGGTGTTCCCCTCTTGTTGTTTAGCGCCCGCCACAGCGGGCAGCCACAAGCGCTTCTCCTCCCTTCTGTCGCAAGCGGGGCGCAAACGGATCACTCCGGTAAGGGCCTGGCGTCTTTGGCCAAGCGACGGTGCGGGTAGGGTCCGCCGGGCATGGACTTCGCGGAAACGATCGCCTCCGCCTACGCGGTCGAGGGCGGGGCCGTCGATCTGGGCCGTGGCCTGCACGAGGGAAAGCTCGCGCCCGAGGCCGTGGTGGCGCTGCCGCTGAGCACGATGAACCGCCACGGGCCTGATCGCGGGCGCCACCGGCACGGGCAAGACGATCACGCTGCAGACGATCGCCGAACAGCTCTCGGCCGCGGGCGTCGCGGTGTTCGCCGCCGACGTGAAGGGCGACCTCTCGGGCGTGGGCGCGCCCGGGGCGGGCGGCGGTCCCGCGGAGAAGCGGATGGGCGAGCTCGGACTCGCCTTCGAGCCCACGGCCTTCCCCGTGGAGTACCTCTCGCTCGGGGGCATCGGACCGGGGGTCCCGGTGAGGGCCACCGTCTCCGACTTCGGCCCGCGGCTGCTGGCGAAGGTGCTCGAGGCCAACGAGACCCAGGAGCAGAGCCTCGAGCTGGTGTTCCACTACGCCGACCAGAAGGGCCTGCCGCTGCTGGACCTGGCTGACCTGCGCTCGCTGCTCACCTTCCTGGAGTCGGACGCCGGCAAGCCCGAGCTCGAGGGCATCGGAGGGCTCGCGTCCTCGACCGTCGGCGTGCTCCTGCGCGCGTTGATCGGGCTCGAGACCGGCGGGGGCACGGAGTTCTTCGGCGAGCCCCAGCTCGAGATCACCGACCTGATCCGCACGGCACCGGACGGCCGTGGGGTCATCTCCTGCCTGGAGCTGCCCGCCGTGCAGGAGAAGCCCGATCTGTTCTCGACCGTGCTCATGTGGCTGCTGGCCGAGCTCTTCGAGGAGCTGCCCGAGGCCGGCGACCTCGACCAGCCCAAGCTCGTCTTCTTCTTCGACGAGGCCCACCTGCTCTTCGGCGACGCGACGAAGGGGTTCCTCGAGTCCGTGGTCCAGACGGTGCGGCTGATTCGCTCAAAGGGGGTCGGCGTGTTCTTCGTGACCCAGGTGCCGGACGACATCCCCGCCGAGGTGCTGGGCCAGCTCGGCAACCGCGTGCAGCACGCCCTGCGGGCCTTCACCCCCGACGACGCCAAGGCGCTCAAGGCGGCGGCGTCGACCTACCCCACCTCCGAGTTCTACGACGTGGAGGAGCTGCTGACCTCGATGGGCATTGGAGAGGCGGCCGTGACCATCCTCTCCGAGGACGGCATACCCACCCCGGTCGTGCACACCCGCATGCGGGCGCCCGCGTCGCAGATCGGCCCGGCGGCCGACGTGGACGCCGTGGCCAAGGCCTCCCCCCTCTTCGCCAAGTACGGGACGCGCGCGGAGGCCGACAGCGCACGCGAGAAGCTCGCGGAGCGCCTCGCGCCCGAGCCGGCCGGGCCGGCGGCCCGCAAGGCCTCGACCCCGGCCGATGACGCCCGGCGCATCAGCAAGCGGAGGCGCAAGGAGGCGGCCACGGCCACGGCCGGCGGAGCGGGCCCCTTGGGGGACTTCCTGACCTCGCGCGAGGGCAAGGCCCTGGGACGACAGGTGGCGCGCGGGGTGTTCGGCATGCTCCGCAAGCGACTGTGAGCGCCCCGCCCCGGCCGCTCCCGCCCTTCACCGAGCAGCACGAGGCGCTTCGCCGCGAGGTGCGGCGGTTCGTGGCCGAGGAGCTGCGCCCTCACGCCGAGGAGTGGGAGGAGGCGCGCTGGTTTCCCAACGAGGTGTTCACGCGCATGGCCGAGCTCGGCTTCCTCGGGCTCAAGTACCCGAGCGAGCTGGGTGGCCGCGGCGGCGACCACCTCGACGACGCCGTGCTCACCGAGGAGCTCTCGCGCTGCGGCTCGGGAGGTCTCGCGGCCGGGATCGGCGCGCACATAGGGATCGCCACGCCGCCCATCTGGAGATTCGGCACCGACGACCAGAAGCGGCGCTTTCTCGCTCCCGCGGTTCGCGGGGAGAAGGTGGCGGCGCTCGGCATCACCGAGCCCGGAGCCGGCTCCGACGTGGCGGGTCTGCGGACCTTCGCCCGGCGAGTCGACGGCGGCTACCTCGTCAACGGATCGAAGACCTACATCACCAACGGCGTGCGAGCGGACTTCGTGGTCACCGCCGTCAAGACCACGGAGGAGGGCGGGCACCAGGGCCTGTCCTTCCTCATCGTTGAGCGCGGCGCCGAGGGCTTCGCGGTCTCGAAGAAGCTCGAGAAGCTGGGGTGGCACGCCTCCGACACCGCCGAGCTCGCCTTCAGCGACGTGTTCGTGCCCGAGGAGAACCTGCTCGGGGAGGAGAACAAGGGCTTCTACCTCGTGATGGCCAACTTCGGCTGGGAGCGCCTGATCATGGCGCTGGGCGCCGTGGCGTCGATGAACGCGGTGCTCGAGCGGGTGGTGGAGCGCACGGCCGGCGACTCGCGCGCACGCCACGCGGTGGCCGAGATCGCGGTCAAGCTCGAGGCCTCGCGCTGCCTCACCTACCACGCGCTGCGCCGCTACGTGGACGGCGCCGAGGCCATCCGGGAGGTCACCGAGGCCAAGCTGCTCTCGCAGCGCTCGGCCTTCGAGGTGGCCGACTCCGCCTATCGACTGCTCGAAGGGGACCTGGAGATGGCGCGGGTGCTGCGCGATACCCGGCTCGGCCCGATCGGCGGCGGCACCGACGAGGTGATGAAGGAGATCCTGGGCCGGCAGCTGGGGCTCTGACGGTCTCGGACCGCGAGCCGCGCGCGCGAGCATCTAACTGGGCCAGCGGCCGTGCTCGTCGAAGTAGCGGCGGGCCGCGTCCTCGCGGTCGCGGTCCTTGTCGCCCTCCACGCCCATCCGGTAGAGCAGGTTGAGCAGGAGGACGGCGGTGGCGGCGCTGATGAACATCGCGCCCACCGCGAGGCCGATCCGCCCCGAGACGGCCGCGACCACGCAGCCCGCGACGAACAGCACGAGCGGAATCCCGTAGCGGACGAAGTTCAGGCCTAGCGAGGAGATCCACTCCTGAATACCCGGTTCTGGTGGAATAGCGCACCTTTGACCGAGTGTTGACCAAGTAACGAGCAAGGAGACCCAATGGGAGTACTGGATGGAAAGGCGGCGATCGTCACGGGCTCGGCCCGGGGCATCGGCCGGGCCACGGCCGAGCTGCTCGCCGAGCACGGGGCGCGCGTCCTCATCAACGACCTCGACGCCGACGTGGCCGAGCAGTCGGCCTCCGAGATCGCGGGCGAGACCGCGGTGTTCGGCGGCGATCTCACCCAGTCAGGGGTGTGCGACCAGCTCGTGCAGAAGGCCGTGGACGAGTTCGGCCAGATCGACATCATCGTCAACAACGCCGGATACACCTGGGACGGCGTGGCCCACAAGATGAGTGACGAGCAGTTCCAGGCCATGCTCGAGATCCACACCGTGGTCCCCTTCCGGGTGATCCGCGCCGCGGCCCCGTACCTGCGTGAGCCGGCCAAGGCCGAGCGCGACGAGGGCCGCGAGGTGTTTCGCAAGATCGTCAACGTCAGCTCGATCTCGGGCACCATGGGCAACGCCGGGCAGGTCAACTACTCCGCGGGCAAGGCCGGCGTCGTGGGCCTGACCAAGACGCTGGCCAAGGAGTGGGGCCAGTTCAAGGTCAACATCAACGCCGTGGCCTTCGGCTTCGTCGAGACCCGCCTGACCGCCGCGAAGGAGGAGGGCGCCTCCATCGAGATGGAGGGCCAGGAGATCCCGCTGGGCATTCCCGAGCAGATGCGCCAGATGGCGGCGATGATCATTCCGATGGGCCGCCCGGCCACCCCGGAGGAGGCCGCGGGCCCCGTGTTCTTCCTCTGCTCCCCGTGGGCCAACTACGTCCACGGCCAGGTGCTCAACGTGACCGGCGGGCAGTTCGGGGGGATGACCACCTAGGTGTGACGCGATTGCGAAGAGTCAGGCGGTCGGCGCCGCCTGCTTGTCCGGATTCCAGCTCAGCGCGTAGTCGGGCTGGTCGACCTCCTGCCACAGAGTCCCCAGCTTGAGCGGGCGGAAGGTGTCCCACATCACCGCCAGCTCGTCGGTGGAGGTCTTGCCCAGGGCCCTCTCCACCGCGCCCGGCTGCGGGCCGTGCGGCAACCCGGAGGGGTGCAGGGTCAGACAGCCGACGTTGACGCCCTTGCGCGCGGCGTAGTCGCCCGCCGCGTAGAACATGACCTCCTCGGACTGGATGTTCGAGTGGTGGTAGGGCAGCGTGACCGCCTCCGGGTCCCAGTCGAGCATCCGCGGCGCGAAGGTGCAGATGACGAAGTTCGGCCCTTGGAAGGTCTGGTGGGCCGGGGGCGGGAGATGGAAGCGCCCGGCGCGCGGCTCGAAGTCGTCGGCGTTGAAGGTGTAGGGGAACACGTACCCGTCCCAGCCCACGACGTCGAAGGGGTGGCGGTCGAGCACGTACTCCTGGTAGCCGTCGCGAACGCGCACCGTGACACCGGGAACTCGCCCGCCTCGTCGTAGGTCTCGAGCTCGGCCGGCCCGTGGAAGTCGCGCTGCGAGAACGGTGCGTGCTCGAGCAGCTGGCCGTAGCGGTTGCGGTAGCGGTTGGGGGTCTCGATCTCGCCCGGGGTGTGAAAGCAGACCCAGAACTGCTCCTCTCCCTCGGGCAACTCGAAGCTGTGCGTGGTGCCACGGGGAATCACGACGTAGTCGCGCTCGCGGAAGGGAACGCGCCCGAACACCGTGCGCAGGACGCCGCGGCCGCGGTGGACGTAGATCACCTCGTCGCCCTCGCCGTTTCGGTAGAAGCCCTCGAGCGGCTCGGTGGGCTTGGCGATCGAGACCTCGATATCCCCGTTCCACATGAGCAGCCGCCGGCCGCCGACCGGATCGCCCCCGGCCTCGACCGGGTTGGCGTCGGCGAGGCGATGGACGTGGGCCTCCGGCACCCACTCCTCGCGCTCGATGGGCGTGAAGGCGCCGACGGCGTCGAGGCGGCAGGGCGACTGGAGGTGCAGGAGGATCGACTCGTTGCCCGAGAAGCCCTCGTAGCCCATGACCTCCTCGACCAGCAGCGGCGAGCCGCCGCCATTGCGGCGCACCTGTACGTGGCGCTTGCCCGGTATGTCACCCAGCGTCGCGTAGCGCATCAGAGGTTCCCCCGCCTGTCCTGCTCGCGCTCGATGGCCTCGAACAGGGCCTTGAAGTTGCCTTCGCCGAAGCCCCGTGCGCCGTGGCGCTCGATGATCTCGAAGAAGACCGTCGGGCGGTCGCCGATCGGCTTGGTGAAGATCTGCAGCAGGTAGCCCTCGTCGTCGCGGTCGACCAGGATGCCCAGGCGGCGAAGGTCGGCCACGTCCTCGTCGATCTCGCCGATCCGCGCCGGCACCTCGTCGTAGTACTCCTCCGGGATGGCGAGGAACTCAACGCCGCGCTCGCGCAGCTCGCCCACGCAGCGCACGATGTCGCGCGTGGCCATCGCGATGTGCTGGGCGCCCGCTCCCTTGTAGAAGTCGATGTACTCGTCGATCTGGGACTTGCGCTTGCCCTCCGCCGGCTCGTTGATCGGGAACTTGAGCCGCCCCGTGCCGTCGGTGACCACCTTCGACATCAGCGCCGAGTACTCGGTGGAGATCGCCTCCTCGGAGAAATGGATCATCTCCGTCATGCCGAACACGCGCTCGTAGTAGCTCACCCACTCCTGCATGTGGCCGAGCTCCACGTTGCCCACGATGTGGTCGACCGCCATGAGCAGCATGGAGTCGGGATCCCGTGACGCCTCGTCGCGCTGCTCGTAGCCGGGCAGGAACGCGCCCGCGTATCCGTCGCGCTGGACGAAGAGGTGCAGCGTGTCGCCGTAGGTGGCGATCGAGGAGAGCTGCACGCGCCCGTGCTCGTCCTCGATCCAGTACGGGGCGTCGACGCCCTCCGCGCCGTGGGCGACCGCGTGCTCGTACGCGGCGGCCGCGTCGGGAACGCTCAGAGCGATCTTGTGCACGCCGTCGCCGTGGCGGGCGTGATGGTCGGCGATCTCGTCGGAGCCCGCCAGGGTTCCGGTGAGCACGAGCCGGATCCGGCCCTGCTCGAGCACGTGGGAGCGTCGTTCGCGGTGGCCGGTCTCGAGCCCGGAGTAGGCGGTCTCCGTGAAGCCGAACGCGCGGGTGAGGTAGAAGGCGGCCTGGGCGGCGTTGCCCACGTAGAACTCGACGTGGTCGATGCCGTGCACGGGCATGCGGTCGTTCTCGTGGACGGGATGAGCGATCGCGCCGGGCGCGAGCTGCTGCGTGGCCATGGAGCTCCTCTTTCGCTGTTCTTCGGTAAATGATGGAGCCTTTTCAGGCCCGGATCAACACCTGTTTGTTGCAGGAATGCGACAATTCTGCTCCAAATGGACGCCACTGACCGCAGAATCGTTGCGCTGCTCCGCGAAAACGCCCGCCGCTCGTTCAAGGACATAGGCGAAGCCGTGCATCTCACCGCGCCGGCCGTCAAGCGCCGGGTCGACCGCCTCGAGCGCGACGGCGTGATCCTGGGCTACACCGCAGTGGTCGATCCACGCGCCTACGGGTGGCATGCCGAGGCCTTCGTCGACCTCTACTGCGAGGGCCACATGCCGGGCGAGGCGATCAAGCAGGCCGTCGAGGGCGAGGCGGGCGTGGTCTCGGCCCACACCGTGGCGGGCGAGGCCAGCGCGCTGTTGCACGTGATGGCCGAGGACACCCAGGACCTCGAATCCGCGCTCGAGCGCATCCGGGCCACGGAGGGCATCAGCCGCACGGTCACCGAGGTCGTGCTCTCCACGCTGTTCCAGCGCTGAGGCGCCCTACTGGTCGGCCGGCTGCTCCTGGTCGGCCTCGCCGTACTCGGCGGTCGACAGGTCCGACTCGGCCTCCGGCTCGGCGGGCTCCGGGACAAAGCCGGCGTCGCCGTGCTCGGCCGAGTCGATCAGCGCGCGCTCGGACTCCTCGAAGCCCTCGGCCACCCCCTCGCCGCCCTCCTCGAGGGCACGGTCCTCCTCGGGCCCGGCGTAGTCGGGCGCCGGCCCGCCGATGGAGCCGGCCTCGGCGGCGGCCTCGTTCTCGGCGCGCCGCTCCAGCGCGTCCTCCGAGGGCTCGAGCTCGTAGTCCATGCTCGAACGCTCGCGGTTGGGGTTCTCCTCGGCGCTGCCCTCGGGTAGGTCCGTCGGATCGGGCACGGGATCGCGTTCGGTCTCGGTCATCCTGACTCCCTACCCAGCTCGCGGCCGAACACGCGCACGTCGTACTCGCCGAGGATCGTCGCCCGCCCCTCCACCTCCATGCCGAGTTTCCGCGCCACCCGGGCCGAGCGCTCGTTGTCGTCGGCGATCAGGCTGATCAGATGGCCGGCGCCCAGCTCCTCGCGGGCCCACTTCATCGAGGCCCGCCCGGCCTCGGGCGCGTAGCCCTTGCCCCAGTGGGGCCGGGCCACCACCCAGCCCACCTCCAGGCCGGGCCACCCCTCGGGAAAGAGAAGCCCGATCTGGCCGACGAGAGCACCGGTGGCGAGCTCCTGCACCGCCCACAGCCCGAAGCCACGCAGCTCCCAGTGCCCGACCAGGTAGGCCATGTGGCGCCAGGTCTCCTCGCGGTCCTTGCCCTCCGGGGAGCCCACCCAGCGGACGGTCTCGGCGTCGCCGTAGATCGAGGCGAGCCCGTCGAGGTCGTCCTCGCCCCACCCCCGCAGCAGCAGCCGCTCGGTGCGCACCTCGGGCACCTTCACGGCCTGGGCCTGCGCTCCTCGGCCGGCGGAGCGCCACCACCCGGCGGCCAGGCGCCGAACCAGTTGTCGCGCGCGCCATCGAGGGTGAGGATCGCCCCCGAGAAGTAGTCCCCGCCCGGGCTGGCGAGGAAGGCCACCAGCCACGCGAACTCCTCCTCGGTGCCGAGGCGGCCCAGGGGCACGGTGCCCGCCACCGCGTCGACCACCGGCTTGGGGTACTTGGTCCTGAGCGTCTCGGTGGCGAAGTGCCCCGCGGCCACGGCGGTCAGGCGGATCCCGAAGCGCGCCCACTCGATGGAGAGCACGCGCGTGAGGTTCTCGACCGCGGCCCGGGCAGCCGACGAGTGGGCCATCCCGGGCAGCCCATGGTGGGGCGACAGCGTGACGTTGACGATCTTGCCGCCGCGCGGGGAGCCGTCGGGCGCGGGCATCATCGCCCGCGTGGCCACCGCGTGGGTCATCAGCCACGTGCCCTCCGCGTTGAGGCGCATGACGGTGCGAAAGCCCTTGGCCGTGATGTCCTCGGCCGGCGTGAGGAACTGGCCCCCGGCGTTGTTCACCAGCAGGTCGATGCGGCCGTGGCGCTCGAGCACGCCGTCGACCAGCGCGTCGACCTGCTCCTCCTCGCGGATGTCGCACACGGTCGTGTCCACGCGATCGCCGTCGGCCAGCGCGGCGGTCTCCCCAAGCGGCTCCTCGCGCCGGCCGCACACCACCACCCGGGCGCCAAGCGCGGCCAGCTCGATGGCCGCGGCCCGGCCGAGGCCCGATCCACCGCCGCTGACGATCGCCACCTGCCCCTCGAGCAGGCCCGGGAGGAAGAGCCGCGACGGCATGGGCGCACCCTACCGCCGGTCCTGAGTCGCGGTGGGGGGCGGTTATCGTCTCGCGCGCATGACCGCCGCGGCCGAGCCACGCCCCGCCGAGCTGCCCCTGCCGGGCGGCAAACAGGGCGCGGTCGTCAAGCTCCACCCGCTGCTCACCGGCCGCGCGTCCTACCCCACCGCCGCGCTGCTCAGCGAGCCCGGCCGCCTGGCCTGGCGGCGGGCCCTCGGCCTCGGCGTCGGCCCGGAAGGGTTCACCCCGATCCCCATCCCCGCCTTCCTCGTCGAGCATCCCGCAGCCGGCCTGGCGCTCATCGACAGCGGCCTTCACTCCTCGGTGGCGGTCAAGCCGCGGGAGAACTTCGGCCGCGTGACGGTCATGGCCTTCCGCGACCTGCAGATGGAGGGAAGCCAGGCGGTGCCGGCCCAACTGCGCGAGCGCGGCCTCGAGCCCTCCGCGGTCAAGACGGTGGTGATGACCCACCTGCACGTCGACCACGCCAGCGGCATCTCCGAGTTCCCGCAGGCCACGTTCGTGGTCAGCCGGGCCGAGTGGGAGGCGGCCACCAGCCAGGGCCCGACCCACGGCTACGTCACCCGCCAGTTCGACCACGCCTTCGACTACCGGCTGCTCGACTTTGGAGGGGCCGCCGTGCGCGAGGGGGCGGGCTCTGCCCGCACCGGAGCGACTCCCATCTTGGAATCCTTCGCCGGCTTCGCGCGCTCCTTCGACCTCTTCGGCGACGGCTCGGTGCGAGCGGTCTACACCCCGGGACACTCGCTCGGCCACATGTCGGTGGTCCTGCGCACCGCCCGCGGCGAGGTGCTCGTGGCCGGCGACGCGATGTACCTGCGCCGCACCCTCGAGGACACCCACCTTCCCCACCGCACCGAGGACGAGCACCTCTTCCGCCGCTCGCTGCGCGAGATCCGCCAGTACGCCACGGAAACCCCCGGCGCCCTGATCATCCCCGGCCACGACTGGGAGGCGTGGCAGAAGCTCGACCCGGTCTACTGATCCTCGTCGAGCAGCGTGAGCAGCTCGGCCGCCTCGCTCGAGGCGGTGAGGTGGATGGCGCCCGGCTCGCGCACCCACGCGATCAGGTTGAGCGACTGCAGGCGGTCGAGCATGTACTCGAAGGCCACGGCCTGGGAGCGGCTCGCGTACTTGCGGCGGATGTCGATCGCGAAGCCGGTGGTGTGCAACGAGTACTCGCGCGTCGCATAGGCGTTGCGCCGGGTCAGCAGGCGCTGGTAGGTGAGGTCGCGCACCGTGCTGGTGGCGATCAGCCCCGCCCTGGTGCCGGCCACGTCGCGCACGCCGGCCGACAGATACGCGGCCAGCGCGTAGGCCTCGGGGCGAAGGCCCCGGAACAGCCGCCGCTCGGAGTCGAGGCGGCGCGCCAGCTCGCCCATCTGCGGGTCCGCGCGCAGTCCGGGGATCCCGGCGAAGGGCCGCAGCTCGCCACCGAGATAGCCCTCGTCGAGCTCCTCCGGGGTCTCGAAGATCTCGGTCTCGGAACGCGGGTGCAGCACCTCCTCCGCCGACGCCTTGGCCGAGTGCAGGGCGTTCAGGCGCCGCAGCTCTGCCCTGTCCTCGCGGTAGAGGCGCATGATCTCGCGCGCGGCGTACACGCGCCACAGGTAGGTGGCGGAGTCGTCGCCAAACCCCGAGACGATCTCGTAGGTGCGCGGGTGGCTGCGCGGCGTGGCGTCGAAGTACACCTGCGCCCAGCTTGCGTCGCGGTCGCCGTAGGCGGCGAGCACGCTCTCGAGATTGCCGATGCCCATGTGGTAGGACGCCACGGCCAGGTCCTCGCGCTCGAAACGCCCCAGGGAATCCGCGAGGTAGCGCCCGGCCGCCTGCAGCGACTTCCCGGGATCGAAGCGCTCGTCGACCTCGCGCCGCCGCGCCAGCAGCCGCGGGAGCGGGCCGCGCCGGCGGATCTGCCGCGTCAGCCGCTCGCTGGCCTCCAGGTCGACCCGCATGCCGAGGAAGCTCGTGGCCGTCTCGGCCAGGATCTGCGTGAGCCCGACCGCGCCCTCGAGATCGTCGCTCGCCCGCGCGTCCGGGTAGCCCGCGCTCTCGAGGAACACCATCGCCTCGAGCACGTCGGCGTCGACGCCGGCCTCCTCGGAAACCGCCTCGATCTGTTCTCGCCAGCGCTCGACGCGCCGCGCGCTCGCCTCGACGCCACCGGGGCTCTTCTCGTAGAGCACGTGGCTGTGGCCGGCCGCTGCGCGCTCGACGAACTCCTGCTCGCGCCCGCCATCCCACGCGAAGGGGTCCGGCTCGCCGGGATCGATGGTCACCGGCCCGTAGGCGGGAGGCTCGTCGTCGCGGCTCAGCAGGACGAGCGCCGCGCCGGCGGCGAGTGCCGCGAGGAGCACGAGGAGGAAGAGGCCGCGCACCCGGGCAAGGGTGGCAGGGCCCTACTGCTGCAGCTGGCCCGCGCCCGGCGCGCGCTCCTGGCGGCGCGCCTCCCGGGCCGCGCGCACAGCGCCCTTGCGGCCCTCCGTGCGCAGCCGCCCGTGGATCACCTTGACCCGGTCGAAGATGACCTCCGAGGCCGCCTGGGCCTGCTCGCGGGTGGGCTCCTCGACCGCCTCGAAGCGCAGCGGCTCGCCGAACTGAACCGTGACCTTGGGGAACTGCAGCCGCTTCCAGTTGCGCACCCGCTCGGTGCCGGCGATCGCCGTGGGGAGCACCGGCGCGCCCGACTCGAGCGCGAGGCGCCCGACGCCGTGGCGCGGCTTGCCCAGCTCTCCCGTGCGCGAGCGCCCGGCCTCGGCGTACATCACGATGATGCCGCCGCGCTCGAGGATCGCGTGAGCGGTGGTGAAGGCCTCCTCGTCCTGGTGGCCACGGCGCACCGGGAACACCCCGCCATTGTTGTAGATCAGCTCCATCGGCATGTTGAAGAGCTGCGACTTGGCCATGAAGTGCACCTTGCGGCGCAGGTAGACGGCCACGAAGAAGTGGTCGATGTAGGAGAAGTGGTTCGGCGCGATGATCGCCGGGCCGTCGGCGGGGATGTTGTCGGAGTCGATGCAGCGGGCCCGGTAGAGCAGGAAGAGATACGGCGTGAGCACCATGCGCACGACCTCGTACATCCAGTTCGGCCGCTTGGTGCGCGTGCGCCGGTGGAAGCGCTCGAAATGCTCTGCGGGCCGAGGGTCCTTGTAGACCTGTTCCTTCACGCGTGTGGCCCTCTTACC
This sequence comes from uncultured Thermoleophilaceae bacterium, assembly GCA_963746825.1. Taxonomy (GTDB): domain Bacteria; phylum Actinomycetota; class Thermoleophilia; order Solirubrobacterales; family Thermoleophilaceae; genus JACVRW01. Next base: position 55,019 of record CAVVCU010000008.1, on the reverse strand, counting down.
CCGTTTCCGGGGCCTTCGTTACGCGCCCGGGCCGCTCAGTATCGTGCCGCGACGCCTTCAATCGACCAGGGGGGAAGGACGACACTGTGCCGAACGTCGATGCTCATATCACCGGAACGGTCTGGAAGGTCGAATGTGAGGTTGGCCAGCAGGTGACCGAGGGCGACACGGTGGTGATCCTCGAGTCGATGAAGATGGAGATGCCCGTCGAGGCCGAGGACGACGGCAAGGTGAAGGAGATCGCCTGCCAGGAGGGCCAGTCGGTTTCCGAGGGCGACACCCTGGTCGTCCTGGAGTAGGTGCCCGGCCAGCTCCAACTCGACGAGCCGGCCGAGGGCGTCGCCCGGCTGACGATCGCCAACCCCGAGCGCCGGGGCGCGCTCGACCACGAGATCCTCGACTCCCTCGCCGCTCACGCGCGAACCCTCGAGGCGCGCTGCCTGGTCATTCGCGGCACCGGCACCGTGTTCTCCGCGGGCTACGACATCGGCAACTTGGAAGAACAACAGTTCGAGGAGTCCGCCGAGCGCCTCGTGGCCCATCCCTTCAACGACGCGATCGAGGCGCTCGAGGCCTACCGCTTCCCGGTGGTGGCCGAGATCAACGGCCACGCGATCGGCGGCGGCCTGGAGCTGGCGCTGACCGCCGACATCCGCCTGGCCGCGCGGGGGGCGAAGTTCGGCATGCCGCCGGCCAAGCTCGGGCTCATCTACTCCCACACCGGGCTGGCCAAGTTCATCGACGTGTGCGGAGTGGCTCACACGGCCGAGCTGTTCTTCGTGGGCACCAACGTCGAGAGCGAGCGGGCCGGCGCCATGGGCCTCGTGAACGAGGTGCTCGAGCCCGAGGAGCTCGAGCAGCGGGTGCTCGCGCTCGCATCCGCCATCGCCGCCAACGCTCCGCTCTCGCTCGAGGGCAACAAGCGGGTGATCCGCGCCCTGCGCTCGCGCCCCCTCCCGGCCGAAGTCGAGCGGGAGCTGATCGAGTTGCGCGAGTCGTGCTTTCGCTCCCGCGACTTCCGCGAGGGCGTGCGTGCCTTCGCCGAGAAGCGCAAGCCGGTCTGGCAGGGCCGATAACGGGCGCTCCGTCCGGGCGCGGGCCTACGGTGGCCTGCGGTGCCGTCCCTCATCTCTCCTGAAGAGGCGCTCCAGCTCGGGCAGATCACCGACCACGCCGAGATCGAGGCGCTGGTGGATCGGGCCTGGCAGGTGCGCGTCGAGCGCTTCGGCGACTCCACCGACCTCTGCTCGCTCGTGAACGCGAAGTCGGGCGGCTGCGCCGAGGACTGCGGCTTCTGCGCGCAGTCGCGCTTCGCCGAGGCCGACACGCCGATGCACGCGATGATGACCGCGGAGCAGATCCTCGAGCACGCCCGCGCCGCCGAGGCGGCGGGCGCTCACCGCTTCTGCATGGTCACCCAGGGCCAGGGGCTCTCCAAGCGCGACTTCCAGAACATCGTCGACGGCGCCCGCCTGGTGGCCGAGCACACCAACCTCAAGCGCTGCGCGTCGATCGGCCACATGTCGGTGGCCCGCGCGCAGGCACTCAAGGAAGCGGGCATCCAGCGGGTGCACCACAACGTCGAGACGGCGGAGAGCTACTACCCCGAGGTGTCGACCACCGTGCGCTACGAGGGACGGGTGCGAACGATCGACGCCGTGCGCGAGGCGGGCCTCGAGACCTGCGTCGGCGGAATCCTCAACCTGGGCGAGACGCACGAGCAGCGCGTGGAGATGGCCTTCGAGCTGTCCGCGCTCGAGCCCACGAGCGTGCCGATCAACCTGCTCAACCCCCGTCCGGGCACCAAGTTCGGGAGCCGCGAGCTGATGGACCCGTGGGAGGTCGTCCAGTGGGTGGCGATCTTCCGCCTCGTGATCCCGGGCGCGCTGTTTCGCCTCTGTGGCGGGCGCAACGAGAACCTGGGCCAGGGGGAGTTCGCCCGGCTGGCCGTGAAGGCCGGGCTCAACGGCGTGATGATGGGCAACTTCCTGACCACCCTGGGCTCCGAGCCCGAGGACGACCGCGCGGTGTTCGAGGAGCTCGGCCTCAACGTGGCGCGCCAGGCGGACAACGGCGCCAACCCCCGCCCCGACAACCGCTCGGGCTGGCTCGACGGCGACACCCCGCGCACTCCGGTCGACGCGCTGATCGATTCGCAGGGGGAGGCCAACTTCTGGAATCCCGCCACCCAGCTGCGCCACCGCAAGAAGACCTCCGTGCCGGCGCGGCCCGACGGCGCTCCCAACGCCTTCCCCGAAGTGGTCCAGGTCAAGCCGGAGGCCGCGTGAGCAGCGACATCCACGAGCGACTCGAGGAGATCCGCGGCCGCGGCCTGTACCGCCGACTGCGCTGTGTCTCGGGGCCCCAGGGGCCGCGCGTGCTGCTCGACGGGACCCCGGTGCTGCTGCTCTGCTCCAACAACTACCTCGGCCTGGCCGATCACCCGCGCGTGCGCGAGGCGGCGGCCGAGGCGGCGATGCGCTACGGGGCTGGCTCCGGCGCGTCGCGCCTCATATCGGGGAACATGACGATCCACCGGCGCCTCGAGGAGGCGCTGGCCGACTTCAAGGGCGCCGAGGCCTGCCTGCTGTTCGGCTCGGGCTACCTGGCCAACTCTGGGGTGGTGTCCGCGCTCACGCGGGAGGGCGACGTCGTGTTCTCCGACGCGCTCAACCACGCGTCGATCATCGACGGCTGCCGGCTCTCGCGCGCGGAGACCTTCGTCTACGACCACTGCGACGTCGACCACCTCGAGTGGGGGCTGCGCGAGGCCGAGGGGCGCGGGGCCCTGATCGTGACCGACGGCGTGTTCTCGATGGACGGCGACGTGGCGCCGCTGCGCGACATCGTGGAGCTGGCCCAGCGCTATGACGCACGCGTGATGGTCGACGAGGCCCACGGCACCGGCTGTGTGGGCCCGGGCGGTCGCGGCCTGGTGGCCGAGCAGGGCCTCGAGCAGGAGGTCGACGTGATCGTGGGCACGCTGGGCAAGGCGCTCGGCTCCTACGGGGCGTACGTGCTCTGCGAGGAGACGATGGCCAAGTTCCTCATCAACACCGCCCGCACGCTGATCTTCTCCACGGCCCTGGCCCCGCCCTCGGTGGCCGCGGCGATCGCCGCCCTCGACCTGCTGCGCGAGCAACCGCGGCGGGTGGAGAAGCTGCAGCGCAACTCGCGCGTCCTGCGCGAGGCGCTGGCCGAGGCCGGCGTGGGAGTGGACGACGGCCAGAGCACCCCGATCGTCCCGCTGATCGTTGGTGACGCCGACGCAGCCGTGGCCGCGAGCGATCGCGCGCTTGAGCGCGGGATATTCGCCCCGGCCATCCGTCCGCCCACCGTGCCGGAGGGCACGTCGCGGCTGCGCCTGGCGGTGATGGCCTCTCACACCAAGACCGAGCTGCGCGAGGCTGCCGAGCTGCTGGCGGCGAGCATCCCGGCCTCCGCGGGCCGCCCGGCGGACCTGCGGGTGACGGCCGCCGACGGCCGCCGGGTGTTCGACGGCCTGGCCGACGCTGCCTGACGCGCCGCCGTTGCGCGGCCTGTTCGTCACGGGGACGGACACCGGGGTCGGCAAGTCGATCGTGGCGGCTGCCATCTGCGCGGCGCTGGTGGCCCGCGGGGAGCCGGTTGCCGCCTTCAAGCCGGTCGTGACCGGGCTGGCCGACCCGGCCGGCGACTGGCCCCGCGACCACGATCTACTCTCCGCCGCCACGGGCGGCGCGCTGGCGCCCGAGGAGGTGGCCCCCTACCGCTACGCGCCGCCGCTCTCCCCCCACTACGCGGCTGAGCTGGCGGGCGAGACGATCGAGCCCGCAAGACTGCTCGCGGTTGCCCGCGGCGCCGCTGACCGGCTGCTGATAGCCGAGGGAGTGGGCGGCCTGATGGTGCCGATCACCCCCGGCTACCTGGTGCGCGACCTGGCCGTCGACCTGGCCCTCCCCGTGGTGGTGGCGGCGCGCACGGGACTGGGCACGATCAACCACACGCTGCTCACGGTCGAGGCGGCGCGCGCCGCGGGCCTGCACGTGGCCGGCGTGGTGATGACGCCGTGGCCGCTCGATCCTGAGCCGATCGAGCGGTCCAACCGGGAGACCGTCGAGCGCCTGACTGGCGTGGCCGTGAGCGGGCTGCCGGCCACCACCCCAAGCCGGCTGGCCGAGGCCGCCGAGGCCCTGCCCCTCGGCGACTGGCTACCGTGAGCGCGATGACCGACGAGGCCGGCGAGCAGAAGGAGGACGACCGCCCCGAGCTGCTGGTCAAGCTCCAGGAGCGAAAGGAGCGCCACAAGGAGCGCCACCCGATCGCCCGCGCGGGCGTGGTGGTGTTCGGCTTTCTCCTGGTGCTCGTGGGAATCGTCCTGTCGGGACCGGGCGTGCCCGGCCCCGGCTTCCTCGTGATCCTGCTCGGGCTGGGCTTCCTGGCCCTCGAGTTCGACCGCGCCGAGCGGCTGCTCGAGAAGGCGATCATCTTCGGCGACAAGCTGGCCGACCGTGCCGAGGAGACGACGACCACCGAACGCGTGCTGGGCGGCATCGCCGCCGCGCTGGCCATCGGGGCCTTCATCGCGGCGGCGATCCTGTGGGACATCCCGCTGCTGCCGGTCTGACGCGCTACTCCAGATCGCGCCGGCGAAGCAGCGCCCCGCCGGCCGCGAAGGCCGCGCCGATCCAGGCGAGCATGAGCAGCACGCCCACTCCGGGGGCCACGAGGGCCACGTCGCCCAGGCCGACCTCCTCGGGCGAGATCTCGGTGATCGCCGTGGGCAGCGCCCCGAAGGGCCCGAAGCGCCCGTAGTCGGGGGCCAGCGTCACCACCAGCGGCTCGAGGAAGAGCAACAGCAGGAGCACGCCCACGATGGCCACCAGCTGGTTGCGCACGAGCGCCCCCAGGCACACGCCGAAGGCTCCCAGCAGCGCGGAGATCAGCGCGCCGCGGGCGGCCAGATCGACAAGCTCTCCGGCCTCCGGCAGCGGCAGGCCGCGAAAGCCGAGGACCGCGGAGCCGGCGATCGCGACGGCGATGGAGATGAAGACCGACAGCAACAACCCGGCCGCGGCGAACGCCACCGTCTTGGCGGCCAGGAAGCGCAACCGGTTCGGGGCGGCGAGCAGCGAGCCGGCGATCGTGCGGTGGCGCCACTCGCCGCTCACGCCGACCACGGCGAGGATCAGGATGAAGAGGCTGCTGGTGTCCGAGGCGAACACGTCGATGAGCACGGATGACTCCGTGGGCTCGGTGAGCACGGCCACGAGCACGGCCAGCAGCAGCGAGGTGCCCACCGCGGCGCCCGCCAGGGCGGCGAACGTGCGGGTGGTTCGCAGCTTGAGCAGCTCGGCGTGCAGGAGCGGCCTCATGCCGGCACCGCGGTGAGCTCGAGGAAGGCGTCCTCGAGCGAGCGCCCGGCCGCCCCCAGCGAAGTGAGCGCGATGCGGTGCTCCGCCGCCAGCAGGCCCACCGCCTCCGGCGTGGCCCCGCGGACGATCAGAGCGCCCGCGGGCTGGGCTTCGACCGTGTGACCGTGGCCGCGCAGCACGGCGGCCAACGCGAGGGGATCACCCGCCGACACGTGCGTTGCGGGCCCATCGACCGACCGAAGCACCCCGCCTATCGGGCCGTCCGCCCGAAGCTGCCCGTGGGCGATCACCAGCACGTCGTCGATGCTCTGGGCCAGCTCCGAGAGCAGGTGGCTCGACACCAGCACCGCGCGGCCCCGCTGGGCCTCGGCGCGCAGCAGGTCCCGAATCCAGCGGATCCCGGGCGGGTCGAGGCCGTTGGCCGGCTCGTCGAGGATCAGCACCTCGGGGTCGCCCAGCAGCGCCGCGGCCAGGCTGAGGCGCTGGCGCATGCCCATCGAATAACCCTTGACCCGGCGGTCAGCTGCGCCCGCGAGTCCCACGCGCTCCAGCAGGTCGTCCACGCGCCGCGGCGGGTGGCCGCCGGCCGCGGCCAGGACCCGCAGGTGATTGCGGGCGCTGCGGCCGGGGTGAAAGCTCGCGTCCTCGAGCACGGCGCCCACTTGGCCCGATGCGGACTCGAGCTCCTCGTAGCGGCGCCCGTCGAAGGTCGCCGTCCCGGAGTCGGGCCGGATCAGCCCGAGCAACATGCGCAGCGTGGTGCTCTTGCCCGCCCCGTTGGGACCGATGAAGCCGGTCACCTTTCCGGCCTCGACGGCGAACGACACACCGCCCACCGCCTGCACCTGCCCGTAGCGTTTGCTCAAGCCGTCAACCTCGATAGCTGCCATGTGCCCAAGCTATGGCGCCCGCCCGCGCCCCACATCGGCCGCTCGGATGGCTTTCGCCCTACGACTTCAGGATGAGCGCGGGCGCACCAGGCCGACGTCGTAGGCGAACACCACGGCCTGGATGCGATCGCGCAGCCCGAGCTTTCGGAGTACCGCCGACACATGCGTCTTGACCGTGGCCTCGCTCACCACCAGCCGCTTGGCGATCTCGGCGTTCGACAGGGCCAGAGCCACCAGCCGCAGGACCTCCGCCTCGCGATCGGTGAGCTCGGCCAGGTCCTCCGTGCCGGCTGAGCCGTCCGGCAGGGTGTGGGCGACCCGATCGAGCAGGCGCCGGGTGACGGTCGCCGCCAGCAGGGCATTGCCCTCGGCGATCACCCGGATCCCCTCCACCAGGTCCGCCGGTTTCACGTCCTTGAGCAGGAAGCCGCTGGCGCCGGCGCGGAGGGCGGCGAACACGTACTCGTCGAGGTCGTAGGTGGTGAGGACGATCACCCGCGCTGGGCTTCCCGACCGGACGATGCGCCGGGTGGCCTCGATGCCGTCCAGGCCGGGCATGCGCACGTCCATGAGCACCACGTCGGGCCGGTGAAGGGCGACCATCTCCACCGCCTCCGCGCCGTCGCCGGCCTCGCCCACCACATCCATGTCCTCGCGGGCGTCGAGGATCATGCGAAAGCCGCCGCGGACCAGCGCCTGGTCGTCGGCGATCACCACCCGGATAGTCACCGGCCCGCCTCCAGCGGAAGCCGGGCGTGGACGCGAAAGCCCCCGCGGGGCAGCGGCCCCGCCTCGAGCGTGCCGCCCAGCAGCAGGGCGCGCTCGCGCATGCCCGTCAGGCCCTGCCCGGACGCGCCGGCGTCGCCGGGCGCAAGGCCGTTGCCGTCGTCGCGCACCTCCAGCTCAACCTCGCCGGGGCGGTAGCGCAGGGTCACCTCGGCCCGGCTGGCGCCGGCGTGCCGGAGGGTGTTGGTCAGCGCCTCCTGGACGATCCTGTACGCCGACAGGTCGACCCCCGCGGGCAGGGGAGCGGGCTCGCCCTCGCGGCGGACCTCGACGCCCAGGCCGGCCGCGCGCAGCGGCTCGGTCAGCTCCTCCACGCGGTCCAGGCCGGGCTGCGGCCCGGCGCTCGAACCGGCCGTCGCCATCCGGCCTCACGGCGCCCAGGAGGCGGCGCAACTCGGTCATCGCCTCGCGGCCGGAGCGCTCGATCGAGCGCAGAGCCTGGCGCGCCTGGTCAGGGCGCTCGTCGAACACGTCGTCCGCGGCCGCGGCCTGGACAACGATCACCGACACGCTGTGGGCGATCACGTCGTGGAGCTCGCGGGCTATGTACGCCTTCTCCTCCCCGGCGGCGCGGCGTGCCTCCTCCTCGATGGCCACGCGCCGGTTGCGCGCCGCCTCGCCGAGGGCCCACGCGCCCACGGCGAGGCCCATCGTGAAGACCGTGTCCTCAGCGGTCGCGGTGAAGAAGTTGGTGGCCGACAGGGCGATGAGCGCGACCAGGCCGACCAGCGAGACCCTTGGTGGGCGGGCCGCGGCCAGCGAGCCGACAGCGAACAGGCCGGCCACGGGCAAGACCACGTCGGGGGCGAGCAGCCAGATCCCGAAGCCGCCGGCGAGGGCGACCGCCATCACCCACTCGGGGTAGCGCCGCCGCCAGTGCAGAGCCGCCCCCTGGGCGACGGCGAGCGCAAGGCCCACCAGCACGAGGCCCGAGCTGTCCGTGTGGCGGCCGACGTCGAGCGAGACCAGGGCCAGGAACAGGCCCACGCCCCAGGGAATGGCTATGTCCGCGAACCGCGCGAGCAGTCGGCGGCTGGGCCGGCTCATGACGCGATGGTTGCCGATCGGGGCGCCCGGCGCATCGGTCTCGAGTATGAGGCCGGCTCAGGTAACGGCCGCTGCCGAGAGCCGCGGCGGGACGCAAAAGCGCCAACCGGGTCGGTCGGGCGACGGCCGTGGCGAATCTTGCAGCGTTGGGATGCATCAATGGCCACCCCCCGCGACCCAATCACCACCCGCGACGAAACCTCCCGCGAGAACCGCCTAGGACTTCGCCTCCTGCGCCGCCTTGCGCTCGCGCTCCTGCTCGCGAAGCTCGACGCGGCGGATCTTGCCCGTCAGCGTCTTCGGCAGATCGTCGACGAACTCGATCTCGCGCGGGTAGGCGTAGGCGGAATGGCGCTCGCGCACGTGCTTCTTGATCTCGCCGGCCAGCTCGTCCGAGGGCTCGTGGCCCGCGGCCAGCACGATGAACGCCTTGACCAGGTCGCCGCGGCGCGGATCCGGTGAGGCCACCGCCGCGGCCTCCTTCACCGCCGCGTGCTCCACGCACGCCGACTCCACCTCGAACGGCCCGATCCGGTAGCCGGCCGAGATGATCACGTCGTCTGCGCGCCCCGCGTACCAGACGTACCCGTCCTCATCGAGCTCGGCGGCGTCCTTGGTGTGAAACCACTCACCGCCGAACTCGGACTCGGTGTCCTCGGGGCGGTTCCAGTAGCCCAGCGGGTAGTGCGGGTTGGAGCGGGCGCGCAGGCAGATCTCGCCCCGCTCGCCCACCGGCAGGGGCTGTTCGTCCTCGTCGAGGATGGCCACCTCCCAGCCCGGCATGGGCTTGCCCATCGACCCCTCGCGCACGTCGACCGTGGGGAAGTTGCCGCACAGCGGGTAGCTCTCGGTCAGGCCGTAGTAGTCGAGCACGGTCACCCCGTACTGGTCGCGAAACCAGCGGATCACCTCGGGGTTGAGCGGCTCGCCGGCGGAGCAGGTGATGCGCAGCTTCTCGAGCGGGTAGCGCCGGCCCGCATCCTCCACGCCGGTCATGGCGCGCAGGGCCGTGGGCGTGGTGAACATGTTCTCCACCCCGTGCTTGGAGAGGAAGCGCAGGTGCTCCTCGGCGTCGTAGCCGCCCTTGCGCGCCTGCACGAGCGCCACCGCCCCGTAGCGCCACGGGCCGAGCAGCGGGCAGATGCCGGCGGCCCAGGCCCACTCGCCCGAGCCGTGGAACAGCTCGCCGTCGCGCACGTCGTGGCAGAACTCGAACTCCTCGTGGGCCAGCAGGTAGCGGTGGGCGTGCAGGATCCCCTTGGCCTTGCCGGTGGTGCCCGACGAGTAGTAGAGCTGGGCCGGGTCGTCGGCGGCCGTGTCCACGGTCTCGAAGTCCGCGGAGGCCTCGGCCATCTCATCCAGCAGGCCATCATCGAGCACCAGCACGGCGTCGGCCAGGCCGCCGGGAATGCGGTCGCGGTTTGCTGCGTTGGTCACCACGACCTTGGCCTCGGAGTCGCGCAACCGGTGTTCGATTCCGTCGTCTCCGTAGAGCACTGACAGGGAGAGCAGGATCGCGCCCGCGCGATAGGTGCCTATGAACGCGGCGGCCGTCTCGGGCAGGGAGGGCAGCAGCGTCGCCACCCGGTCCTCGCGCTCCACGCCATGCGCCCGAAGCACGTTGGCGAACCGGTTGGACAGGTCCTGCAGCTCGCCGAAGTCGACGCGCCGCTCGTTGCCCTCCCAGTCCTCCCACACCATCGCGGGCCGCTCGCGGTCGTGCTTGTCACACACGTCGCGGGCGATGTTGTAACGCTCGGGCACCTCCCAGCGGTGCGCGGCGCACATGTCCTCGTAGCTTCCGAGCTGATACTTCCTCAGGGTCATCTCTGCCTCCTACTCGACGAGGTACCCATCGCGCTGCGCCGATCGTGCGCGAACCGCTAGTGCGGCGCGGCCGCCTAGAAGCGCCCGGCCGCCAGCTCGGCCGGCACGGTCGCCCGGCCCAGTATCGCGTCAGCCACCAGGCGCCCGGTCGCCGCTCCGGTGGAGATTCCCCAGGGCCCGTGGCCCGCCGCCACCCACAGCCCCTCGGTCGCGAGGGGCCCCACGAGCGGCCGACCGTCCAGCGACACCGGCCGAGCGCACGCCCGGGTGGCCTGCACGCGGGCCCGAGCGAGCGCGGGCACGAAGCGCTGTGCCCGCCGGCGTATCTGCGGTATCCAGGCCACGGGGTCGGGCTCCTCGGCCAGGAAGGTCGAGCCCACCGAAACGCCTCCCTCCGCGGCCACCAGGCTGAAGATCGAGTCCGGGGCCTCGGCGTGCGACAGCTCCTCCACACCAAACTCTTCGACCACGTGGCGCGGCGGGTCCTCGAGCTCCACCTCCACCACCACGCCCCAGACCGGCTCGATGGGCCGCCACGATCCCGTGGGGTCGATCAGCGCGGGAGTCCACGGGCCCGCGCACACCAGCACCGCGCCGGCGGGACGCTGCTCGCCCCCCGCGACCACGCCCCGCAGCTCGCCGTCGACACGCCAGGGCCGCGCGGCGGCTCCCTCCCGAAGCGTCGCTCCCGCCCGCCGCGCTCGCTCGGCGAAGGCCAGGGTGGCGGCCGCCGGGCGGACCGGATAGCCGGTCTCGAGCCGGCAGCCCCAGATCTCCTCGCCCACCGCGGGCTCCAGCTCGCGCACCGCACCTGGGTCGAGCGTCCGTGGCTCGAGCTCGGGCTGGTCGCGCGCGATCGCCGCGGCGGGAGCCTCGAGCGCGGCCGGGTCGGTGGCCAGCATCAGGATGCCGGCCGGCGCGTCGGGCAGTTCGAAGCCGTCGAGCTCGCGGTAGAGCTGCAGCGTCTCGGCGTGCAGCCCGGCCAGCACCGGATCGAAGGGATGCTGCACCGATCCCGAGTTGCGCCCCGACGCGGCGCCCGCCAGCTCGTCGCGCTCGAAGAGCTCGACGCGGGCGCCCGCCTCGGCCAGGAAGGCCGCCGCCGAGCAGCCCACGATCCCGCCGCCGACGACTGCGACGTCGGGCGCGGGCGTCGCCGCGGCGGGGCTCAATCCTCCGCCGCGTAGTCCACGATCGACTTGTCGATCAGCCACTCCACCGGCGCCTTGTCGTCGGTGTAGACCTCGCCCCCGCGCAGCGGCGCCTCGAGCCGGCCCGCGGCGAGGCGCGCGGTGGACCGCAGGCCGGCGGGCAGGCCTGGAAACGGCGTCGCGCACTCCGTCGGCCGAGAGCGGCGACTCGCTGGCCACGATCAGCGTGTTGGTGTCCTCGATCGGATCGCGCAGGATGTGCGGGAACACCTCCCCGATCGTCGCGGTCAGCACCTTCTCGAGATCGTCCTGGCCCTCGGGATGGCCGGCGTTCACGATCAGTACGCCGCCGGGCCGCAGCCGGTCGCGAACGGTCTCGAAGAACTCCACCGTCGTCAGGTAGAAGGGGATGTAGGGCTGGCGGTAGGCATCCACGGAAATCTGGTCGTAGCGGGCCTCGGTGCGCCGCAGATAGGGCCGCGCGTCCTCGTGGTAGAGGTGCAGGCGCGGGTTGTTCATGTCGAAGAACTCGCGGCCGATGTCCGAGAGCTCGGGGTCGATCTCGACGCCGTCCACGCGGGTGTCGGGGAAGAACTCCTCGTACGCGCGGGCAGTGGTGCCGGCGGCGTTGCCGAGGATCGCCACGCGCCGGGGCGGGCGGTCGAAGCCCGCGAAGCCGAGCACCAGATGCCCGTCCCAAACGTCGCCCGTGAGCACCGTGTCCCGGTTGTAGATCGAGTGCTGCGCCTGACCCTCGTTGAGCTCGAGCCAGCGCTCGCCGTCGTCGCGCTCGATCACCCGCGCGTATTGGTACTCGGTCTCCGCCTCGTAGATCACCCGGCCCGAATCGGCCTCGGCCTTGAGCGTCCCCACCGGGAGCGCGATCAGCCCGGCGATCACCGCGGGGGCGAGCGCGTAGCGGCGCGCCGGGCGCAGCCCCCACACCGCCATGACCGCGATGGCCAGGGCGAAGACGAGGAAGGTGCGCCGGGTGCCCACCAGCGGTATGAGCAGAAGCGCGGACAGCAGCGTGCCGACCAGCGAGCCCGCGGTCGAGAGCGCGTAGAGGCGCCCGGCGACCGTGCCGGCTTCCTCCACGCTCGACACGGCCAGGCGGATCGCGTAGGGCGACACGGCGCCCAGCAGCAGCACCGGCACCGCCACCAGCACCAGCACTCCGAACAGCGACCCGAGGAAGGCGCCGGCCGAGATCTCGTCGAGCGCCTGGACGGCGATCTCGAGCATCGGATCGGCGACGAACGGCACGAGGGCGAGCAGCCCGGCGGCCACCAGCGCCAGCAGGCAGAGGCCGCGCATGTGCGGATTGCGGTCGGCGAGCCGCCCACCCAGCCAGTAGCCGATCGAGAGGGCGACCAGGACGATGCCGATCGTGTTGGCCCACACGATCGTGGATGCGCCGAAGTACGGAGCGAGCAGGCGCACGGCCGCGATCTCCGCACCGAGCGAGCCCGTCCCCACCACGAAGACGAGCAGCGGAAGAGGCGGCATGGCGCGGTTCAGAGTAGCTACAGACCTACGGAGCCGTGAAGCCCCGGGCAAAGCATGGCGCGGTCCCGCAGACCTCCACGACCCTGCCGTCGACCTTCAGGAACTCCGACTTCTGCACCCGCGCCGCCACCTCGCTGCGCGGCGCCCCGTGCGGGTCCTCGCCGGCCCGGTTGGGCACGTTCTCGAGCGGGGACGGAGGCGTTCCCGCGTCCCACCACACCACCGCCGAGCCGTCGTAGGGGAACGCGGGGATGCTGGGAACGCCGTACCACGGGTCCGCGAAAAGAGTGCGCCCCGGCGCCAGCGCGGGCTGGCGGATTCGCGCGCCGAAGGTGCGGGCCATGATCGAGGTGGTGAAGTCGGCCACCTGGTGGTCGCCGGCCGCCACGTGCATCAGCACCTCGTGGGGCGGGGTGCCGGGCAGGGGGCGGTTGGTCACGTGGTGGGCGTAGCCGTTGTTCTCGCCGCGGTCCCACAACAGCTGAACCACCGAGAACATGAGCTGGCGCTCGATCTCCCGCGGGTAGGCGGGGTCGATGAGCTGGCCGTAGAGGTCGTAGTCGACGCTGCGCTGCAGCAGGGTCGAGTAGTTCATGCCCGGCACGCCCAGCACCGCGTGGTCCCAGTCCGGCGCCAGCGCGGTGAGCGCGCCGCCCATGATCCCGCCCTGGCTGTTGCCGTCGAAGAACAGGCGCGTGGTGTCGATCACGCTCTGCCCGCCCTTCTGGAAGGCGGGATGGGACGAGAAGCCCTGCGGGTGGATGAGCGCGCGCCCGAGCAGCATCTGCTGGAGGAAGCCCTGCTGCATGCGGTCCGCGACGGTGTCGAACTTCGAGAAGTCGGGGATCACCGTGCCGGCGATGTGGGGCACGTCCTCGGCCGAGAAGCCCGCCCAGGCGGTGGCGCAGAACAGCACGTTGTGCTCGTTGGACATCGACTTGACGTTGCCGGCGTCGAACTCGGACGGGTTGCCGAGCAGGCCGTGGCCGTAGAGCGAGGGGCGCGCCTTGGGCGCCGCCGCGGGGTCGAGCGCCGAGCGCGGTATGCCGCAGAACCAGCGGTAGGTGGTGGTGCCCTGCCGGGTGGGCCGGCCCTTCGCGTCGAGCACGAACCTTCCGCCCGGCGCGCATCCGTTGGTGAGGTAGCACGGCGCGGTGAGGGTGCCCTCGATCCGCCGGGCTATGCGGTCGTCCTCGGCCGGGGTGTTGTCCTTCACCAGGTCGACCGTGAAGGCGGGTGAGCTGCCCTGGGCCTGGAGATCGGCCAGGTTGGTGTCGCCGAGTGCGCGGAAGGTCTCGTCGCGGATGTGAAGCGCCCGTCCGGTGAGGCTCTGGCGGCTCGCCACGGTGAAGTCCCAGGCCAGATAGAGGCTCCGGCGCCCGACGCCTGCCTCCTTCAGCGTCTGGAAGATCGACTCGAAGCGCTTGCGCCGGCGCTCGATGCGTGGCCTTCGCGTGACCTTGCCGTCGCGGTAGAGACGGAAGTTGCGGCGCGCCCGCAGGGTCCTGCCACGCGCGTTCTTCAGAAAGCGCAGGGCCACGACGTAGCGCTGGCCCTCCTCGAAGTTGCGGCCCGGGCGGATGATCAGCACGCGGTCCTTGGGATCGGGCGGGTTGGAGTCGATCTCGGCCCACACCAGGTGGCGCTCGCCGGTGCTCGCGTTGATCACCACGACCGGTGAGCGCCGCGCGAGGCTCTTGCTCATGTCGCCGATCGGGGGGAGCTTCGAGCGCTCGACGGCCAGGGGGGTGGTCAGCCCCGGGACCTTGGTAACCAGCATGGAGCCGGGGCTGAAGCCGTCGGCCCGGTTCTGGTCGGCCGGGTCGATCCGCACGCCGTCCTTGTTGGCCGGCATCGACTTGCGGCTCAGGTTGAGCCGCCGCCCGGTGACCGTGGCCTTGCTCTTCTTGGTGAAGAGGTCGTTGGGCCACGGATAGAGGCAGACCGCCGGGTCCGTGAAGTCGCAGCGCTTCGAGGGCTTTGCCCCCTGAGCCTGCGCGCCGAGCGGAATGAGCAGTGCGATGAGCGCGGCCGTGAGCACGGCGGCGATTCCCTTCCCCATGGCGACATCGTATATCCGAGGCGGCGGGTAGCTTCGCCGGCATGGATCTCAGCAGCGCCGACCGCACATTCCTATGGCATCCGTTCACCCAGCAGCGAGGCTGGGCGGACGAAGAGCCGCTGATCATCGACCGGGCGGAGGGCACCGACCTGATCGACGTCGACGGGCGGCGCTACATCGACGGAGTGTCCTCCTTGTGGTGCAACGTCCACGGCCACGGCCACCCGCGCATCGACGCCGCGGTGCGGGCTCAGCTCGCCAAGGTCTCGCACTCGACGATGCTGGGCCTCTCGCATCGGCCCGGCATAGAGCTGGCCCGGCGGCTGATCGAGATAGCCCCTCCGGGCCTCACGCGCGTCTTCTATTCCGACTCGGGCTCCACCGCCACCGAGATCGCGCTCAAGATGGCCTTTCAGTTCTGGAGCCAGCGCGGCCAGCCCGGCCGCACGAAGTTCGTCTCGCTGCGGATGGCCTACCACGGCGACACGCTGGGCTCGGTGTCGGTGGGCGGTATCGACCTCTTCCACTCGATCTACCGGCCGCTGCTGTTCGACGCCCTGCAGTCAGAGCCCGGCGACGCGGCGTCCCTGGAGCGCGTGCTCGCCGCCCACCGCGGCGAGGTGGCGGCGGTGATCATGGAGCCGCTGGTGCAGGGCGCCGCGGGGATGCTCGTCCATCCGCCGGGCTTCCTGGGCGCGGTGCGCGAGCTGTGCGACCGCTACGACGTCCTGCTGATCGCCGATGAGGTGGCCACCGGCTTCGGGCGCACCGGGCGCATGTTCGCCTGCGAGCACGAGGCCGTCACGCCCGACCTCATGTGCTTGGCCAAGGGGATCTCCGGCGGCTACCTGCCGCTGGCGGCCACGCTGGCCACCGAGCGCGTGTACGAGGGCTTCCTCGGCGAGCACGAGGAGTTCCGCACCTTCTTCCACGGACACACCTACACGGCCAACCCGCTGGCCTGCGCGGCGGCGATCGCCTCGCTCGACGTGTTTCGCGAGGAGGACACGATCGCGCGGCTCCAGCCCAAGCTCGAGCTGTTCGGCGGGCTGCTCGACGGGGTCGCGGCCCACCCGGCGGTGCGCGAGGTGCGCCGGGTCGGAACGATGACGGGGATCGAGCTGGTCGAGCACCCGCTGCCGATGCGCATCGGCCACCGGGTGGCGCTCGAGGCCCGCAGGCGCGGAGCGATCATCCGCCCGCTGGGCGACGTGGTCGTGCTGATGCCCCCGCTCTCCATCTCCGAGGCCGAGCTGTCGCGCCTCGTGGAGATCACCGGCGAGGCCATCGACGCCGCCACGTCGGCCGGGCAGCTGAGCCAGGCGGCCTGACCCATATGGGATGATGGTTCGCGGGCCACGGACGGCCCGGTGTCATCCTCGTGCGAACCCACCTATCTGCAGCACTCTCGCTGGCGTTGCTCGGAGTCGCGCTCGCCGCGGCCAACGCGCAGGCAGCGGTCGAGCAGCCCTTCGTCCCGCGCTTCACGGCCAACGACCGGGGCGAGATCCAGATCGCCGGCAACACGCTGATGACGTGCCCGGCGGCGCCCGACTGCGCCGGCGCGCAGCAGGGCCTCGGTCCGGGATCCCTCAACAACAACGGCTGGAACATGACGCGGGTCGACGTGGACGGCGACGCGTCGACCTTCGGCTCCTCGACGGCCACCCTCTCCCTGCCCGCCGGGGCCGCGGTGCGCTTCGCCGGCCTCTACTACGGCTCGCGCACAAGCGCCGGCGCGGGCGGCGTGGGGGCACCCAACCCGCCGGCGCGGGGAACGGTGCGGCTGCGGGCGCCCGGGTCGCCGGGCTACAGCACGATCACGGCTGCGGTGGCCGACAGCGCCGCGGTGGCGAGTGCCTACGTCGCGTTTGCCGACGTGACCGCGACGGTGGCGGCCGCCGGCCCGGGGCAGTACACCGTCGCGGACGTGCAGTCGGGCACGGGAATCGACCGCTTCGCCGGCTGGGCGCTCGTGGTGGCCTACCGCGACCCGGCCCAGCCGCTTCGCAACCTCACGGTGTTCGACGGGCTCGCGTCGATCGAGTCGAGCGACCCCCCGCTCTCCATCCCGGTGGGCGGCTTCGTGACCCCGCTGACCGGCGCCGTGCGCAGCACCGTCGGCGTGGTGGCCTACGAGGGCGACCGCGCCTCGTCGGGCGACCGCCTCCTGCTCAACGGCGTGTCGCTCGGGGATGCGGCCAACCCGCCCAACAACGTCTTCAACAGCTCGATCGCCCAGCGCGGCGTGCCGCTCGCCGGCGGGAACCCGGCCTACCTCAATCAGCTTGGGTTCGACGCGAACCTGATCGCCGCCGACGGCATCCTCCCCAACGGCGCCACCAGCACCACCCTGCAGGAGTCCACCAGCTTCGAGCAGTACCTGACCCAGGTGCTGACCCTCTCGACCGAGCTCTATCCGCTCGCCGACCTTCGCGTGGATACCGAGGTGTCGCCCGATCCGCCACGCGAGGGCCAGCCGGCCACCTACACCACGGTCGTGCGCAACGACGGGCCCGACGCGGCGCCGGGAGTGGTGTTGACCCAGGACGTACGGGGCCCTGCCGACCTCATATCCGCGACGCCGAGCCAGGGGACCTGCACCGTGGGCGACCCGATCCGCTGCGAGCTGGGCACCATCCCCGCCGGGGCCAGCGCCACCGTGCGCGTGCGCGTGCGCCCCGAAACCCGCGGGGTGCTCGAGAGCCAGGTGGGGGTGACCGCGCCGGTGAGTGACCCCACCCCGGTGGGCGAGCTGCCCGCGCTGAGCACCCGCGTCCGCGAGGGCCGCGCGCGGCTGCGCCTGCGCAAGATCGCGGGAGCGCGGCGGGCGCGCCCCGGGCAGGTGGTCGGCTACCGGATCGCGCTCCGATCCACCGGCCGAGCGCCCGCACGCCGCATTCGCGTGTGCGACCGCCCGCCCGGCGGCCTGGTCCTGATCTCCGCCCGCGGCACCCGCGTGCGCGACGGGATCGCCTGCTGGAGGATCCCCGCGCTGCGCCCGGGCGCCTCACGCGTGCTGCGCGTGAACGCGCGGGTCGCGGCGAGCAGCGGGGCACTCGCCAACCGGGCCACCGTCAGCGCCCGAAACGCCGGGCGGCGAGCCGCGGCGGCCGCGCTACGCGTGGCGCCGCTGCGACAGGACGCCTGCGCGGCCTCGGCCGCGCGCGCCTGCTGAGCGACGGGCGACTAGCCCTCGTACTTCTCGAAGTCCTTCTTGCGGGCGCCGCACACCGGGCAGAACCAGTCGTCCGGGATGTCCTCGAATGCGGTGCCGGACGGGATGCCGCCGTCGGGATCGCCCTCCGCGGGGTCGTAGATGAAACCGCAGGACGTGCAGATCCACTGCTGAGTGGTCACTGTCTCGCTCATGAAGGGCGCATAGAGTAGCGGCGCGTGAAGGTCGACCGGCCACCGCCCGGTGAGGAGCTGAACGACGGCGAGGTCACCACGCCGCGTGAGGCGGCCACGCTGGTCCTGTTGCGCGACGGACCGGCCGGGCCGGAGGTGCTGCTCGTGCAGCGCAACCCCGAGCAGCGTTTCATGGGCGGGGCCTGGGTGTTCCCGGGCGGCGCGCTCCACGGGGATGACGCCGACCTCGCCGCCGCCGCGGTGCGGGAGCTCGAGGAGGAGGCGGGAATCGCCCTGCCGGCCTCCATCGAGCTCGTGCCCTGGTCGCGCTGGATCACCCCCGAGGAGGTGAAGATCCGCTTCGACACCCATTTCTTCGTGGCGGAGGCTCCGCCCGGTGCCCAGGCCGCGCCGGACGGCAGCGAATGCGTCGATGCCCGCTGGCTGCGTCCCGCCGCCGCGCTCGAGGCCCACGGGCGTGACGAGCTGATGCTGGTGTTCCCGACGATCAAGCACCTGGAGGCCCTGGTCACCTTCGACTCGGTGCAGGCCGCGCTCGACACCGCGCGAAACCGCGAGCTCGTGCCCGTGCAGCCCAGGGTCGTGATGCGCGACGGCGCGGCCGACGTGATCATGCCCGGCGAGCCCGGTTTCGACGAGTGACCCCGCAACCAGGAGGCTCCCGCGTTGTTCCTAAAGGCGTGAGACGCAGCGCTTTCCTCATCCTCGCCACACTCGCGGCCCTTGCCGCCACGGCCGCGATCGCGTTCGCGGACACGCTGGTGGGGACCGATGCCCCCGATCGGCTCACCGGCACGTCGTCGGCGGATCAGATCTACGGCGAGGGCGGCGACGACCGCCTCTCTGGTGACGCCTCGGGCGACTACCTCGAGGCCGGCGGCGGCAACGACTCCGTCGAGGGCGGCGACGGTGTCGACCTCGTGATCGCCGGAACGGGCGACGACCGCATCGACGCCGGCGCCGGCTTCGACGTGGTCTACGCAGGCGCGGGCGCCGACGTGGCGCTGGGCGGCACCGGCGCCGACACGATGTTCGGGCAGGCGGGTGCCGACCAGCTCTTCGGCGGGTCGGGGGCCGACCGCATCTACGCGAGCCTCGGAGGCGACTTCGTCGACGCCGGGTCGGGGGCCGACAGCATCAGCTCCGACCAGGACAACGCGACGATCGTGGCCGGCCCGGGTGCCGACGAGGTGACCGCCGACGGGGGCGCCATCGAGGTCAACGGGGGCGCGGGGCGCGATCGCATCCGCACGGGCTCCTTTGGCGACAAGGTCAACGGCGGGGGCGGCTCGGACTCGATCGACACCGGCCTCGGCGACGACGAGGTGCGCTCACGCGACGGCCGGCGCGATCGCGTGCGCTGCGGCGAGGGCCAGGACACGGTCGACGCCGACCCGATCGACATCCTGAGCGGCTGCGAGACCACACGGACCGGCCGCGCCGGACGCCGCTCGCTCAAGAGCCCCATCGGGTAGAACCCCCACATGGCGAGAACCGGCCTCACGGTGGCCGTGACCGGCCCGACGGGCGACCTGGGCCTGGCCATCGTGGACGCCCTCGAGCGCTCGCGCGCCGTCAAGGAGATCGTGGGCATGGCGCGCAGGCCCTTCGATCCGCGCGAGCGCGGCTGGCGCAAGACCGAGTACCGCGAGGGCGACGTGACCGACGCCGGCAGCGTCCGCGGGCTCGTGAAGGGAGCGGACGTGGTGGTGCACCTCGCCTTCGCCATCGTGAGCGCAAGCGACGCCACCCGCGAGCTCAACGTGGCCGGCTCGCGACGGGTGTTCGAGGAGTCCGCCAAGGCCGGAGCCGAGCGAATCTGTTACGCGTCGAGCGTGGCCGCGTACGGCTTCCACGACGACAATCCCGACTGGCTGACCGAGGAGGTGCCACCCCGCGGCTCGCCTCACCATCCGTACTCCCAGCAGAAGGCCGAGGTCGAGGACGCGCTCGGCCAGGTGCTGCTCAAGCACCCGAGCACGGTGGCCTATGCCTTCCGGCCCTGCATCGTCGCCGGACCGGAGGCGCAGACACTGGTGCAGGAGATTCCCTCGGTGATCCGGCTGGCGGGCGCCCTTCCGCTGATCAAGCCGGTGCTGCCCGATCCCGGTGTCTCGTTCCAGCTCGTGCACGAGCAGGATGTGGCCCGCGCGTTCGCGGCGGGTGTGCGGGGGGTCGGTGAGCCCGGCCCCTACAACCTCGCCGGCGGCGGCACCCTCAGAATGTCCGATCTCGCCGCGGCCCTGGGCTGGTACTCGCTGCCCGTGCCGAAGCTGGCGGCGGGCGCAGCGGCGGAGATCGCCACCCGGCTGCCGCTCGTGCCCGACTCGGCCGCCTGGCTGCACTCTTTCCGCAAGCCCGTGCTGATGAGAACCGAGCGGGCGCGCAAGCTGCTGCGCTGGCGCCCGCAGCACACCGGCCGGCAGACCCTCGAGCAGATGGTCGGCGCCTACAGGGCCCGGCGGTAGAGCTCGGCGTAGTCCTCTTCGCCCATCTCCCGTGGGTTCAGCAGCGTCGTGCCGTCGCCCATCGCCCCCTCGACCAGGGCCGGGATGCCCGACTCCGGAACCCCGACCTCCGACAGCCGCGTCGGCAGGCCGAGGCGGCGGCTCAGCTCGGTGATGTGCTCGGCCAGAGCCTCGCCGATCTCGGGCTCGTGGATGTCGAAGATCTCGCCCACGTCGCGGTAGCGGTCGGCGATGTCCGGGCCGCCGGCCGCGTTGTGGCGGATCACGTGGGGCAGGTGGATCGCGTTGGCCACCCCGTGGGGCACGCCGAAGTGCGCCCCCGCCGGGTGGGACATGGCGTGCACCGAGCCCAGCGACAGGCTGATCGCGAGGTTGGCCGCGATCAGCATGTTGCCGCGCGCCTCCTCATCCGCCTCCCCGCCCTCCACGGCACGCTCGAGGTTGTCGCGAATCATGCGCAGGGCGTGGAGCGCACGGGCGTCGCCGTGGGCGCTCCAGTCGACCGATACGTAGCTCTCGACCGCGTGTGTCATGGCGTCCATCCCCGTGGCCGCCGCCACCGAGGCGGGAAGCGTGCGCGTGGTCTCGGGGTCGAGGATGGCGAGCCGCGGGAACAACGGGAAGTCGGCGATCTCCAGCTTGACCTTGTTCTCGTGGTCCTTGATCACCGCCGCCATGGACACCTCGCTGCCCGTGCCCGCGGTGGTCGGTATGCAGGCCAGCGGCGCGACGTCGTGCGGGCGCCCCATGCCGTCGGCGTCGCGCGGCATGAGGAAGAAGCCCTCCTGCTCGCGCGCGCTTCCGCCGTGGGTGAACACGGCGTCAGCAACCTTGGCCGTGTCCATCACCGAGCCCCCGCCCACGGCGAGGAACGAGTCCGCGCCCGCCTCCCGGGCCGCGGCGGCGCAGCGCTCGCAGACCTCCGTGGACGAGTCCTGGGGCACGTCGTCGAACACGCCGGCCACCTCCAGGCCGCCGTCGGCCACACCCGCCTCGACCCTGTCCACGAGGCCGGTGGCGCGAATGATCTCGTCGGTGACGACGAACACCCGGCTCGCGCCCTCCTTCATGAACTCGAAGCCGGTGGACTCGAGGAGGTCGCGGCCCGCGATCACCCGGGTGGTCGAGGCGTACTGGTAGAAGTCCTTGAAGCCGCGCAGCGGCGCGCGGTCCAGCGCGGACCCGGCGTCCGTCACTGGGCCTGCAGGAGGTCCTGGCGCCCGTTCTGCTCGAGCAGGAGGCGGTAGCGCGGAAACACCGGCTTGACGAGCGGCACGAGCTTGAGGATCTTGGCCACCGGCCCCCTGGCCTTCATCTGTCCCCGGGCCAGCGCCACGGTCACATTGACCTTGCCCAGCCAGAAGCGATGGGCGGTATCGGCGTCCATCGTCATCACGACCTCGGGCTCCATCGCCGTCTGGCCGCAGTCGACCTGGCCCTCCTCGCCGTCGAGCAGCTTGACGGTGATCTGCGACTCCGGCTGGCGGTACTGGTACTGGACG
The DNA here is from genome assembly GCA_963746825.1 of uncultured Thermoleophilaceae bacterium. Lineage (GTDB taxonomy): Bacteria > Actinomycetota > Thermoleophilia > Solirubrobacterales > Thermoleophilaceae > JACVRW01. The sequence goes on along the minus strand of CAVVCU010000008.1, from coordinate 33,051 downwards.
ATCGTGTTGGCCTTGCCGAACTTGGCGGCGAGCTCCTCGTCATCGGCCAGATCCTGAAAGAGCTTGCCGATGTAGGCGTAGACCTCGTCCGCATCCTTGAAGTAGGGCACGCGGAGATCCTAGTGACCGCTAGCTGCGCCCCGGCCGCGGAAATGAGGTGCCCACCATGGCATCCCAGGCGCGGTCGGGCATCAGCTTGCGCTGAGTCATGAGGATGCGAGCCGAGGCGGTGACCGGGTAGCGCGCCTTTGGCCGGTCGGCGGTCAGGGCCTTCTCGATGGCCTTGGCCACCGCGTCGGGGCCGCCGCCGAGCTTGCCCATCGGACCCTCGTACGCGCTCGCCGTGGACGCGGAGACGGCGGTGTTGAACTCGGCGTAGGGGCCGTCCTCGTGAGACACCGAGCCCACGGCGGTCTCGGCGAAGTTGGTCTTGATGAGCCCGGGCTCGATCAGGGCCACCTGGACGCCGAAGCCCGCGACCTCGAAGCGCATGGCGTCGGAGATCGCCTCCACGGCGTACTTGGTGGCGTGATAGATGCCGCCCCCCGGGAAGGTGAGCTTGCCGCCCATCGAGCCGACGTTGACGATCCGTCCCCCGCCCTGGCCGCGCATGCCGGGGAGCACCAGCTGGCACATCCGCAGCAGCCCGAACACGTTGGTCTCGAACTGGCGGCGGACATCGTCGAGGGAGAGCGTCTCCAGAGCGCCGCTCTGGCTGTAGCCGGCGTTGTTGACCAGCGCCCCGACCGCACCCTCGGCCTCCTCCACCGCGCTCACCGCCGCGCTCATCGAGGCCTCGTCGTTCACGTCGAGGGCGAGCGTCCGGCAGCCGACGGCCTTCAGGTCATCGATCGCCTCCGGCCGGCGGGCGGTGGCGTAGACCGTGTGGCCCGAGCGCGCCAGACGCTCAGCGGTGGCCCGCCCGATGCCGGTGGAACAGCCGGTGATCAGCACTGCCTTGGAGATATCGGCCATCGGAGGAGTATCCCTCCAACCGGGGCGCAGCCGTCAACGAGCGGCGGTGGCGAGCTTGGCCGCCAGCCCGACAAGCAGGCCGCCGACCGCGCCGTTGAGCGCCCGCGACACTCGCGGCCGCGCGAGCGCCGCGCGCAGCCGGCCGGCCACGAGCGCGAACCCCGCGAGCCCCGCAAAGGCCAGCGCGGCCATGGTCACCACCATCGCCGCGGGCAGCGCCACCCCACCACCTTGGGGCATGAACTGCGGCACCAGGGCGGTCCAGAAGAGCCCCACCTTCACGTTGGCGAGGTCGCTGGCCAACCCGCGACGGAAGGCGCGGCCTCGTCCGAGCGGCTGGGCGCGGTCATCGTCCTCGGCCAAGAGCTCGCCGCGTCGGGCGGCGTGCAGCGCCTGCAGCCCGAGCCAGCAGAGATAGGCGGCCCCCGCGAGCTTGAGGACGCTGAATGCGGTGGCGGACATGGTGAGCACGGCGGTCGCTCCAAGCACCGTGGCCGCGCCCCACACCAGGTTGCCGGCAGCAGACCCGGCGGCCGCCCAGGCGCCGGCGCGCGCCCCGCTGGTTATGGCGGTGCGGACGACGACCAGCATGTCGGGCCCCGGCATGAGCACGGCGCCCGCGGCCATTCCGACGAAAGCGAGATAAGAAGCCATGGGCGCCATCCTGCCGCGCGCACTGTTTTAGATCCAGTCGTATATCTACTGGCTTTGGTTTAGCATCACTGAATGCTGAACTCTGGACGCTTACGCCTGTTGGTCGAGCTCGAGGAGCGGGGGAGCGTTACCGCCGTGGCCGACGCTCTCGACTTCACGCCCTCCGCCGTCTCGCAGCAGCTCACCCGGCTGGAGGCAGAGACAGGCCACGTGCTGTCCGAGCGCGCCGGCCGCGGCGTGCTGCTTACCGACGCAGGCCGGGTGCTGGCCGGTCACGCTCGGGGCGTACTCGAGCGCATCGAGGCGGCCGAAGCAGCCCTGGAGACCTCGGCAGTGCCGGCCGGGCGCCTGCGCGTGGCGGCCTTCCAAACAGCCGCAAGAGCGCTCGTCGTGCCTGCATTCGCCAAGCTTGCCGCACGCTTTCCCGCCCTCTCCTGTGAGCTGCGCGACCTGGAGGCGGAAACGGCTCTGCCCCTGCTCGCGTCGGGCGAGCTGGACGCGGTGGTGGCCGAAGAGTACGAGCATGCTCCCCGCCCGCGAGATTCCCGAAGCACTCGCCACGAACTGGGTGAGGATGAACTCCTGGTGGCTCTGCCCTCCGACCACGGTCTCGCCGCGACGTCTGCAGCCGTGAACCTGGCCGACCTGGCCGACGAAGTCTGGGCCACGCCGTGGACCGGCACGGCTTACACCACGATGATCGAGAGCGCCTGTCGCGTCGCGGGTTTCGAGCCCCAGGTCGGGCACCGCGTAAGCGACCTTGGCACGCTGCTTGAGCTCGCTCGCCACGGGCTGGCGGTGGCGCTCGTGCCGTCCCTCGGCGGCGCCGGCGAAGGCGCCGGCCTCGCCCTGCGCCCGGTCGCAAGCGGCGGCCTCAAGCGTGCGCTATTCCTGGCCGTACGCCGTTCGAGCGCCGAGCGCCCCGCAGTCTCAGCCTTCGTCGATCAGGTCCGGGGCCTGACCAGCAGAGTCTGAACCGCCCGCCCGATCCGGCCCCGCTCATCCCACAGCTCGGTATCGGCCATGCCCAGCGAGCCGATCAGTGTCCGCGCCTCGAGGCAGACCCATTCCGTCGTGGGCAGGCGGTGGAGGTGCACGCTCAGATCGGTGTTGATGAAGAGATGCTCGCGCCAGTCGAGCGCCGTGCTCACGCCGTTGCCGGAGTCGGCGGCGACCATCACGCGCTGGAGCGGCGTGGGCTCCTCGCCCTCCACCAGCGGGACCCTCATGCGCATCCAGACCGTCGCGGGCCCCGGCTCGAGGAAGCCTCCGTGGATGAACCGGTACTCCATTGCGGTGTGGTAGCCGACCTCCTGCCCGGTCTCGAAGAACGGGCGCTCTTCCCCGTACGCCGGGCCGGCGGGTGGCACGTCGGCCGGCTCGGCGGGCGGGCCCGTCTCGATGCGCCAGGCCCGAGCGCGCATCACCGGCCCGTCCGGCCCGCACAGAGCGGCCTCCAGCAGCTCCACGCTTCGCCCCGGGCGCACCACCTCGGCGCTCAGCCGCAGCGGCTGGAGCGGCACCGGGCCCAGTATCTCCACGGTCACCCGGCCGATCTGCAGCTCCTCGCGCGGCTCACAGGCCTCGACGGCGCGGGCGAGCAGCGCCGAGGGCGGGCCCGCGTGCTGGGCGTCGGGGTCCCAGGGGCCGCGCGTCAGCACCGTGGGCACCAGGTGCTCGTCCTCCAGCCGGTAGAAGCTCTCGTTCAAGAGCGGGGACGGTAGCCTGCCCGTCGTGACCGTCGAGCGAGGAACCGCAGCCCTGCTCACCCGCCGCCGGGAGATCGTGGCCCAGGGCGCCGCGCCCGTCGGCTGGAAGATCGGCTTCAACGTGTCGGCGATGCAGGAGAAGCTCGGCATCGACCGCCCGCTGGCCGGCTATCTCACCGGCAACAGCCTGATCGAGGACGGCTCGACCTGGTCGCTGGCCGACGACGGCAACGTGGTGGTGGAATCCGAGGTCGCGGTCGAGCTGGGCGATGACGCCCGCTCGATCGTCGCGCTGATGCCCGCCCTGGAGCTGGCCGATCCGCCCGACCTCTCCCAGGACGTCGAGACGATCCTCGCCGGGAACATCTTCCACCGCGCCGTCGCCTTCGGCCCCAGGACCGAGACCGCCAGTCCGGGCGCGGCGCGCATCCTCGTGAACGGCGAGGAGCAGCACGAGATCGCCGCCCAGGAGACGGGCGCCCGCCTCGAGGAGATGGTGGGCGTGGTGGCCGGGCGCCTGAGAGACGCCGGCGAGGAGCTTCAGCCCGGGCAGAGGATCATCACCGGCGTGCTGGCCCCGCCCCACCCGGCCGAGCCGGGAGACGTGGTGCGCCTGGAGATCGGCGGCCTGGGCGGCGTGGAGTTGCGCTTCTCCTAGCATCGCCCCATGTCCACCGCCGCGACCCTCCCCGACGCCCTCTCCGAGCCCGCCCGCTCCTACGCCTCCGGCCCGCACCGGCTGCTGATCGGTGGCGAGCGCTTCGACGCTGCGGACGGCCGTACCTTCGAGACGCGCGACCCGGCCACGGCCCAGGTGATCGCCGATGTCGCGCATGCGGGTGCTGCGGACGTCGACCGGGCCGTGCTCGCCGCGCGCGAGGCGTTCGAGGACGGGCGCTGGAGCGGCGTGGCGGCCGCCCAGCGCACCCGCTCGATGCTGGCCTTCGCCGACGCGATCGAGGAGCACGCCGACGAGCTCGCCCAGCTCGAGTCGCTCGACAACGGCAAGCCGGTCCGGATCGCCAAGCGGGTGGACGTGATGCTCGCCGCCGCGCACCTGCGCTACTTCGCGGGCTGGCCGACCCGGATTTCCGGTGACGTGCTGCCGGTGGCCACGGCGAACATGCACTGCTACACACGCAAGGAGCCGGTGGGGGTGTGCGCGCAGATCATCCCCTGGAACTTCCCCATCCTGATGGCGGCCTGGAAGCTCGGCCCGGCCCTGGCCGCGGGCTGCACGGTGGTGCTCAAGCCGGCCGAGCAGACCCCGATCACCGGCCTGCGGCTGGGCGAGCTGGCCCTCGAGGCGGGGCTGCCGGACGGCGTGCTGAACGTGATCACGGGCGACGGCGAGACCGGCGCGGCGCTGGTCGACCACCCCGAAGTCGACAAGATCGCCTTCACCGGCTCGACCGTGGTCGGGCGTGAGATCGGCGCCAAGGCGGGCGGGGCGCTCAAGCGGGTCACGCTCGAGCTGGGCGGCAAGTCGCCCAACATCATCCTGCCCGACGCCGACCTCGATGCCGCGATCAAGGGCGCCTACCAGGCCATCTACTACAACACCGGCCAGGCCTGCAACGCCGGCTCGCGGCTGTTCGTGCACTCCGGCCAGTACGACGAGGTGGTGAGCGGACTGGTCGAGGCGGCGGGGAAGGCGCGCCTCGGGCCCGGGCTCGAGCCGGGCACGCAGATGGGGCCGCTGATCTCCGCCGAGCAGGAGGAGCGCGTGCGCGGCTACATCGAGGCGGGCAAGTCCGAGGGAGCGGAGCTCGTGACCGGCGGGACGGCCCGCGAGGGCGACGGCTACTTCGTCGAGCCCACGCTGTTCAGCGCCACCAGCGACGACCTGAAGATCGCCCGCGAGGAGATCTTCGGGCCCGTGCTGGTGGCCCTCCCCTACGACTCGATCGAGGAGGTGGCGGCGCGCGCCAACGACACCGAGTACGGCCTCGCCGCCGGGGTCTGGACGCGCGACCTGCGCAAGGCGCACAAGCTGGCCGCGCTGCTGCGGGCCGGCGATATCTGGATCAACACCTGGAGCGAGGGCGACCCCTCGGCGCCCTTCGGGGGCTTCAAGTCCTCGGGAGTGGGGCGCGAGCACGGTCGCGTGGGGCTCGACGCGTACCTCGAGAACAAGACCGTCTGGGTCAACCTCGACTGAAGCGGTCGGGGTCGAACGGAGCCAGGTCGAGGCTCGGCGGCTCGCCGCAGATGGCCTGAGCGATCAGCCGGCCGGTGACCGGCCCGTGCGCCACGCCGGCGCCCTCGTGCCCGGTCGCCACCCAGAGGCCCTCGCCCGCCGCCGACGGGCCGATCGCGGGCAGGCCGTCCGGTAGCCAGGGACGCAGGCCGGCCCAGGCCGCTTCGGTCTTCAGCTCGAGCACGCCGGGCGCCAGTCGCCCAGCGCGCTCCAGCAGGGCGGCGCTGACCGCGGCGTCGACCGATAGATCGAAGCCGCGCCGCTCGCGGCTCGAGCCCACGAGCACGTGGCCGTCGAGCGTGGTCTCGATCACCGGGCTCACGAGCAGGCCCTCGTCGGGGTGGGCCACGGCGGCCATGTAGCTGCCGTCGATCACCTTGCAGGCCAGGAAGTCCGGCCGTTGCTCGAGGCGCACCAGCTGGCCCTTGCGCGGCTCGAGCGGGAGCTTCAGCCCGGCGCCGGTCGCGAGCGTCGGCGCTCCACGGGCCGGCAGCCAACACAATCTGGTCGGCCGCGACCGAGCTCAGATCCTCCACGTCGACCCCCATCAGCAGCGTGGCGCCGAGTCGCTCGGCCTCGCGGGCCAGCCCACGCGCGATCGCCCGCGGCGCGCACTGCAGGTCGTCCGGGAACCACGCGGCGCCGAGGATGTCGCCGCGCAGCTCGGGCTCCGCCTCGCGTACGTCGGCGGCGGTGCCAAGCTCACATGACACGCCCGCGGCGCTCAGCGCGGCGAGGCGCGCGGGCTCGGCCTCCCAGCTCGCCGGCTCGCCGTGCACCACCAGCGCGCCCTTGCGGCGGATGCCCGCCTCGGCCCCGAGCAGCTCCTCGATCTCGTCGTAGAGAGCCAGCCCGGCTCGGGCCAGCTCGAGCTCGGCTCCGGGCTGCTTGTCGCAGCACAGCACGTTGCCCTCGCCCAGCCCGGTGGTGGCGCGGGCCGGCTCGGGCTCGCGATCGATCAGGCAGACGCTGACCCCACGGCGGGCGAGCTCCCACGCCGTGGCACAGCCGACGATGCCGGCGCCGACCACCGCGACGTCGTGGTGAGTCAGAGAGCGAAGCCCTCGGGGAAGGGATCGTCGGGATCGAGCACGTATTGCCCCATGCCGGTGATCCAGGCCCGCCCGCTGATCTCCGGCACCACCGCCGCCAGCCCGCCAACCTCCGTCTCGGCCACGATCCGCCCTCCGAAGCGCGTGCCGATCACCGAGCGGTTGACGAACTCCTCCCCCACCGCGAGCTCGCCGCGGGCGTGCAGCGCGGCCAGCTTGGCCGAGGTGCCGGTGCCGCAGGGCGAGCGGTCGAGCCAGCCCGGGTGGATCGACGTGGCGCTGCGCTGCGAGCGGGCGCCGTCCTCGCCCGGTGCCGTGAAGATCACGTGCTTGCAGCCGCCGATGCGCGGGTCGCCGGGATGCTCGGGGCGGTCGCCCTCGTTGATGGCGGCCATGATCTCCAGGCCGCGCTCGACCAACTCCGCGGCCCGGGCGGGGTCGACCTCCAGGCCCGCCGACTGCGCGGGCAGGATGGCGTAGAAGTTGCCGCCGAAGGCCATGTCGTACGTGAGCGAGCGGCCGTCGAGCTCCACCGCGCGGTCGCGCCCGAGCAGGAAGGAGGGCACGTTGCGCAGGGCCACCGAGCGGGCCCGGCCGTCCTCGACCGCCACCCGCGCCTCCACGAGCCCCGCCGGGGTGTCGAGGCGGACGACGGTCTCGGGCTCGCTCACCTCGACCATGCCCGTCTCCACCAGCACGGTGGCCACGCCGATCGTCCCGTGGCCGCACATCGGCAGGCAGCCGGACACCTCGATGAACAGCACCCCCCAGTCGGCATCCTCCTGAAGCGGCGGCTGCAGGATCGCCCCCGACATCGCGCCGTGCCCGCGGGGCTCGCGCATGAGCATCAGCCGCAGGCCGTCCATGTGCTGCTCGAAGTACAGCTTGCGCTCCAGCATGGAGGCGCCGGGTATCGGCCCCACGCCGCCCGTGATCACGCGCGTGGGCATCCCCTCCGTGTGTGAATCGACCGCGTGTAGAACGCGGCCTGCCCTCACGCGGCCACTCCGGCGCCCAGCGCGGCCACCGCCTGCTCCACCTCCCGGCGCTCGGCGTCGGTCAGCGCAAGACGCGGCCGGCGGGAGGGCCCGCCCCGTCTGCCCGGTCAGGTCCATCGCGGCCTTGAAGAACTGCACGAGCTTGGGCCGCATGTCGAGCCGCGCCAGCGGCAGGATGCGGGCGTACACGGCCCGAGCCTCGTCGAGGCTGCCCTCGCGGCACAGGCGCAGCAACTCGACGCACTCGCGCGGCGCGATGTTGGCGACGCCGGAGATCCAGCCCGTCGCGCCGGCGCAGAAGCCCTCGAGCGCCCAGTCGTCGCCGCCCACCAGCACCTCGAAGCCCTCGGTGGCGTTCAGTAGCTCGGCGAGCCGGCGCGCGTCGGCCGAGCACTCCTTGATGGCCACCACGCCCTCGATCGCCGCCAGGCGCTCGATCAGGGGGGGAAGCATGTCGGTGCCGCTGGCCTTGGGGTTGTTGTAGGCCATGATCGGCAGGCCGGTCGCCTCGGCCACCGCGCGGTAGAAGGCCTCGACCTCCAGGGCGTCGCCGGCGTAGCCGAGCGGGGGCAACAGCATCAGCGCCGTCGCGCCGGCCGCGGCGGCGTCCTCCGCGTAGGCGATCGAAAGCGTGGGTGTCTCGCTGGACACGCCGGCGGTGACCGTCACGCGCCCGTCGGCCGCTTCCACCAGGGTCTCGATGACCGTGCGCCGCTCCGCGCGGCTCAGGCTCTGGGCCTCGCCCATCGTCCCGGTGCCCACCAGGCCGGTCACGCCCTGGTCGAGCAGCCAGCGAGCGGTCGCGGACAGGGCGTCGACGTCAACCGCCCCGCTCTCGTCGGAACGGAGTCAGCGCGGCGGGAATCACACCTTCGAAATGCACTGGCGGCCTCCTCGGAAGTAGGGAGGCGAGTCTAGGTGCTCAGCGGCGGCCGATGCGGTAGATCGGCCCCTCGAGCGAGATCGCGTACACCCGCCCGCGACCGTCCTCGCCGAAGGAGGCGAGGCTCGATACCTGGAGTCCGCTCAGCCTCGAGTTCGACCGCGGCCGGCGCAGCTTGGCGAGACGCAGCCTGCCGTCGCAGAAGTCGCCGTAGACGTAGCGCCCGTAGAAGCGGCTGCCGCGCAGGGAGCGGTCTCGGATCACGTAGCCGCCGGTGATCGAGCAGAAGCTGCTCTGCGAATGCAGGTGGGTGATCACGGGAGGCAGGTGGCCGGGAGCGCTTCCGCCCTCGTAGTTGCTGCGCCCCTCGAACACGTCCCAGCCGAAGTTGATCCCGCCGCGCGGCTGGCGGCCCCCGGAGCGGCCGCGGACGAACGAGACCTCCTCGACCTCGTCCTGACCCACGTCGCCCACGACCAGGCTGCCGCGCGATCGGTCGAACGAGAAGCGGTAGGGGTTGCGCAGCCCGTACGCGTAGATCTCGGGGCGCGCACCGGCGCGCCCGCGCAGGGGATTGTCGGCGGGCACGTCGTAGCCGCCGTCGGGGCGCGGGGCGATGCGGAAGAGCTTGCCCAGCGGCTGGCCGAGGTCCTGGGCGTTCTCGTCGGGGTCGCCCCCGCCGCCGCCGTCGCCGAAGCCGGCGTAGAGGAAGCCGTCGGGGCCGACCTGGAGTTGGCCGCCCTTGTGGTTGCCGCGGTTGTGCGGGACACGCAGCACCGAGCGGCGCGAGCCGGGGTCGGCGCGGTCGGGGTCGCCCTGCGAGCGCCGGAACTGATCGATCTGGAGAAAGCCCTGGTTGTCGGTGTAGTAGACGTAGAAGCGGCCCGACTGGGCGTAGTCGCGCGCGAAGGCCATCGAGAGCATCCCGCTCTCGCCCTCCGGCGCCGAGACGAGGTCGGAGATGTCGAGGAACGGCGTGCGCAGCTTGCGCCCACCGCGGACGATCACGATCTGCCCGTCGCGCTGCACCACGAAGCGCCGGCTGTCACCGCGCGGCGCGGTCAGGAACGTGGGGGACTCGAAGCGCCCGAGCCTCAGCAGGCGGACGGGGCGCGGCTGCGCCGCGGCGGTCTCCGCCGTCGAGGTCTCCTGCGGGGCGGGAGCATCGCTCGCGGGCTCGGCGCGCTCGCCCCCGTCATCGTCGGAGGAGCAACCGGCCAGCGTCGAGAAGACGAGGCCGACGGTCAGCATCGTTCGGCAGGCACTCACGCGACCTCAGTATGGCAATGGCGTTTGGGCGCTTGCGCCGGTTGCCGTACCGAAATCGGCGCTATCTTTGGCCGCTCGGGCTGTGGCGCAGCTTGGTAGCGCGCTCCGTTCGGGTCGGAGAGGTCGCTGGTTCAAATCCAGTCAGCCCGACTGGTCGGCGACTGACCTATCGCCACACGATATATTGCCTGCGTGACCGAACAGGCGCTGTTCATCCTGGCCGGCCTCGCGCGAGGCGAGTTGCACGGCTACGGCATCGCGCGTGACGTCGAGGAGCTCTCGGGCGGCCGGGTCAAGCTCACGGCGGGCACCCTGTACGGGGCGCTGAATCGCCTGACGGACGAAGGGCTGATCGCGCAGACCCGCGAACAGGAGGTCGGCGGCCGCCGCCGGCGCTACTACAGGCTGACGAGCCGCGGTGAGACCTGTTTGGCCGAGGAGGCGGAGCGGCTGCGCTCGACCGCGGCCGCGGTGAGTGCTCGCGCTGCGATGAGGGTGGAGCCCAGCCCGAGGCCGGCATGAGCCGGCGCCTGCTCGATCTCTGCCTTCTCGCCTGTCCGCGCGCCCGGCGCGATCGCGACCGCGCCTACCTGCGCGACCTGGCCCTCGACCTCGCCGAGGGGCGCCACGGCCTCGCGCGTCAGGCTCTGTCGCTACTGCTGGCAGGGCTCGGAGAGCGAATCCGGACCGGGCGCAGGCGACTCCTCGTCGTCTCGTGCGTCCTCGGCGTGGCGGCATTGGCCGCCAGTGGCCTGGCCGGCGCCGTGGAGCGCACGCATGAGGTCGAGGAGATCGCTGTTGACGATCCCGTGGATCAAGAGGTCGCTCGGTTCCTCGACAACAAGCTCCCCCGTGGCTCGAGCGGGAGCCTGGTCGCCGCCCGCGACGGTGAGATGGTCCACTGCCAGGGCTTCGGGATGGCCGATCGCGAGCGGGGCGTCGCCGCCGGGTGCGACACGGTCTACGACGTGATGTCGATGACCAAGCAGTTCACGGCCACGGCGATCCTCAAGCTGGAGATGAAGGGGAAGCTCCGCGTGACCGACCCGATCGGCAAGCACCTCGGGCCGGTGCCCGCCGACAAGCGGGGCATCACGTTGCATCAGTTGCTCACGCACACGTCGGGGCTGGTCGATGCGCTCGGCGGCGACTACGAGCGACAGACGCGCCGAAGCATGCTGGCCGCCGCGCTCGGGTCCCAGCTCCAGGCGCGGCCGGGCGCCGAGTACGCCTACTCCAACGCCGGATACAGCGTCCTCGCGGCGATCGTCGAGAAGGCGTCCGGCATCGGCTACGAGGAGTTTCTCGGCGAGCACCTCTTCGCACCGGCGGGGATGACCGAGACCGGCTACGTGCTGCCGGACTGGGATCCCGGCCAGGTCGCCGTGGAGTACGACCGGCAGGGCAGGGCGCACGGCCGGCCGCCCGACCATCCCTGGGCCTCCGACGGCCCTTGGTGGAACCTGCGCGGCAACGGCGGTCTGCTCTCCACCCCGCGCGACATGTTCCGCTGGCAGCGTGCGCTGGACGGGAACCGAGTCCTGGATCGTCGTGCGAAGCGCAAGCTGTTCAAGCCCCACGTGCCGGAGGAGCCCGGCGGGGATTCCCACTACGGCTACGGGTGGGTGATCCTGCGCGCGGACGACCTCAGGGTCGCCTGGCACGACGGCGGCAACAACTGGTCCTACGGCGAGCTCACCCGGGTGCTCGGCAGACGGACGATGGTGTTCTGGATCACCAACCGGTACAGGGGCCGCGCCTGGAACTTCTACCGGCTGGGCCCGGAGCTGACGCAGGGTGTCGCCGAGCGCGTGCTCGGCGATCGGTAACCACGCAGGAATCGCCCATTCCCGCCGATTAGCGGGGGGATGCTGCGGGATTTCGAAGCTTCCACCAGCGGTGAGCGGCCGTGAGGCGCGCCATCCTGCTCGCCCTGCTCGGGCTGCTCGCGATCCCGTGCGCCGCGGCGGCCTTCACGCCCACACCGGGCCTCGAGCGCTACGAGCGCGCGGCCAAGGGCTTCTGGGAAACGACGCCCGACTGTGCGCGAGTCGAGTATCTCTGGCCCCAGACCGACCCCTGGCCCAGCGGCGCCGACGATCCGTCGACACCCCAGGACGAAAGGCTCGAGCGCGCCGCGGGCTACGCCGAGCTCGGCGGCTGCCGGGTCTGGCTGATCCGCGACGAGTGGTCCTCGCTGGCCGGCGGCGGCTGGCTCGCCTACGAGGGCTTCATCGCCAACTGCACGACCGTGGTCCACGAGTGGGGCCACCTGCTGGGACTCGACCACGATCCCGAGGGCGACATGCGCATGGCCGGCCTGGCCAAGTCGATCGCGGCGCACTGCCGGCGAGCGGCGGGCCGCCTGTTTCCCAGGGTGGCGCGGATGGACTTCGACAGCGACCGCTTCGACGTGCGGCAGCTCACCCGCCGACGTACGCCGCGAGGTGCTCGCCGGTGAGGGTGGACTTGGCGGCGACCAGGTCCGCGGGTGTGCCCTCGAAGACGATCTGACCGCCGTCGTGGCCGGCGCCCGGGCCGAGGTCGATGATCCAGTCGGCGTGCGCCATCACCGCCTGGTGGTGCTCGATCACGATCACCGACTTGCCGGAATCCACCAGCCGGTCGAGCAGGCCGAGGAGCTGCTCGACGTCGGCGAGGTGGAGGCCGGTGGTCGGCTCGTCGAGGACATAGACACCACCCTTCTCGCCCATATGTGTGGCCAGCTTGAGCCGCTGCCGCTCGCCGCCGGACAGCGTGGTGAGCGGCTGGCCGAGGCTGAGGTAGCCGAGCCCGACGTCGGAGAGCCGCTCCAGGATCTTGTGGGCGGCGGGGATTTCGCCCTTGCCGGAGCCGAAGAAGCCCGTGGCCTCGGCGACCGGCATCGCCAGGACCTCGGCGATGTCCTTGCCACCGAACTCGTACTCCAGCACCTCGGCCTGGAACCGCTTGCCCTCGCACTCCTCGCAGGTGGTGGCGACGCCGGCCATCATCGCCAGGTCGGTGTAGATGACGCCGGCGCCGTTGCAGACCGGGCAGGCGCCGTCGGAGTTGGCGCTGAACAGCCCGGGCTTCACGTCGTTGGCCTTTGCGAACGCCTTGCGGATCGGGTCGAGCAGCTTCGTGTAGGTCGCGGGGTTGCTTCGCCGCGACCCGCGGATCGCGTCCTGGCCGACGGTCACCACACCCTCCCGCCCCGACACCGAGCCCTCGATCAGCGAGCTCTTGCCCGAGCCCGCCACCCCGGTCACGACCACCAGCACGCCGAGCGGGACGTCGACGTCGACGCCCTGCAGGTTGTGGGTGTCGGCGCCGCGGATCTCCAGCGCCTCCGACGGCTCGCGCACCTCATCCTTCAGGGCGGCCCGGTCGTCCAAGTGCTTACCGGTGAGGGTGCCGCTGCGCCGCAGCCCCTTGACGGTGCCCTCGAACACCACCTCTCCGCCCTCGGTGCCGGCGCCGGGGCCGAGATCGACGACGTGGTCGGCGATGGCGATCGCATCTGGCTCGTGTTCGACCACGAGCACGGTGTTGCCCTTGTCGCGCAGCCGCACCAGCAGGTCGTTCATCCGTTCGATGTCGTGCGGGTGCAGGCCCGTGGTGGGTTCGTCGAAGACGTAGGTGACGTCGGTCAGCGAGGAGCCGAGATGGCCGACCATCTTGGTGCGCTGCGCCTCGCCGCCCGAGAGCGTTCCCGACGGGCGGTCGAGCGAGAGGTAGCCCAGCCCGATCTCGACGAACGAGTCGAGTGTCTCCTGGAGCGCCTCTACCAGCGGCGCCACGGACTTCTGATTCAGACCCTGCACCCACTCGGCGAGGTCTGAGATCTGCATCGCGCAGACGTCGGCGATGCTCTTGTTCTTGATCTTGGACGACCGTGCGTCCTTGCTCAGCCGGGTGCCGTCGCACTCCGGGCAGGTGGCGAAGGTGATTGCCCGGTCCACGAACGCGCCGACGTGCGGCTGCATCGCCTCCCTGTCCTTGGACAGGAACGACTTCTGAATCTGGGGGACCAGCCCCGCGTACGTGAGGTTGATCCCGTCGACCTTGATCTTGGTCGGCTCCTTGTAGAGCAGGTCGTGGATCTCCCGCTTGTTGTATTTCTTGATCGGCTTGTCCGGATCGAAGAAGCCGCAGCCGCGGTAGATGCGCCCGTACCAGCCGTCCATGCTGTAGCCGGGGACCGTGATCGCGCCCTCGTTGATCGACTTGCTGTCGTCGTAGAGCGCGGAGAGGTCGAAGTCGCTGACCGCGCCCCGGCCCTCGCAGCGCTCACACATGCCGCCGGTGCGGCTGTAGGTCGCCTTCTTGGTCTCGGTCTTGGCACCGCGCTTGACCGTGATCCCACCGCTCGCGCTGACCGAGGCGATGTTGAAGGCGAACGCGCTGGGCGGGCCAATCTGCGGCTTCCCGAGCCGGCTGAAGAGGATCCGCAGCATCGCGTTCGCGTCGGTGGCGGTGCCGACCGTGGAGCGGGGGTCGGCCCCCATCCGCTCCTGGTCGACCAGGATCGCGGTCGTGAGCCCGTCGAGCACGTCGACCTCGGGCCGAGCCAGCGCCGGCATAAAGCCCTGCACGAAGGCGCTGTAGGTCTCGTTGATCAGCCGCTGCGACTCCGCGGCGATCGTGCCGAACACCAGCGAGCTCTTGCCCGACCCGGAGACGCCCGTGAACACCGTCAGCCGGCGCTTCGGGAGCTCGACGCTGACGTCCTTGAGGTTGTTCACGCGCGCGCCGTGCACGCGGATCAGATCGTGGCTGTCGGCTTTCACTTCTTCACTTCTTGGACTCGTTGAGCTCCGAAGCGGCCCGAACGAGCGCCTTCAGCGCCCTTTCGTCGATCTCGTCGTGCTCACGGATGTCGATGGCACGCCTGGTCTTGCCCTCGAGGCTCGAGTTGAAGAGGCCCGACGGGTCCTCCAGCGAGGCGCCCTTGAAGAAGGTCAGCTTGACGTAGTCCTTGTAGGTCTCGCCGGTGCAGACGATTCCGTCGTGCTCCCACACCGGTACGCCCCGCCACTTCCACTCCTCGACCACGTCGGGGTCGGCCTGCTTGATCAGCTTTCGGACCCGAGCGAGCGTGTCGCCCCGCCAGTCGGCCAGCTCTTTGATCCTCCCGTCGATGAGCTCAGAGGGAGACTGCTCCTTACCCTTCGGCATGACTCAGCTCCTGGATGCGGATCAGGTTGCCCGCGGGATCGCGGAGGGCGCAGTCGCGAACGCCCCACGGCTGGTCGGTGGGCTCCTCGACGATGTCGGCGTCGCCGGCCTGCACCCGCTCGAAGACACCATCCAGGTCGGGCGTGGCCAGCATGAGGCTCGCGTAGGTGCCCTTGGCCATCATCTCCGCGATCACACGACGCTCGTCGTCGGTCACACCCGGGTCCGCGCCCGGCGGGTGCAACACGATGGACGTGCCCGGCTGGCCGGGGGGGCCGACCGTGTTCCAGTGCATGCCCCCGTACTCGACCTCGTTGCGGACCTCGAAGCCGAGCGTGTCGCGATAGAAGGCCAGCGAGGCCGCCGGGTCGTCGTGCGGGAGGAAGGTCGCGTGAATGGTGATGTCCATGCCGGCAACGCTAGGCGCCGCTCGGCACGGGCGCTTCTCGATTCCTGATCGGTTTGGTCACCCGCTTGGCCACGCACGGCGCCATCCCCGCCGTCGCCGCCGCCTCGTGGCGCCGGTAGGCGCTGGGCGGCATGCCCACCAGCTCGGTGAAGCGGGTGCTGAAGGTGCCCAGCGACGAGCAGCCGACCTCGAAACAGACCTCGGTGACGCTGAGGTCGCCGCGACGCAGCAGCGCCATCGCCCGCTCGATGCGCCGGGTCATCAGGTAGCCGTACGGGGACTCGCCGTAGGCGAGCCGGAATTGGCGGCTGAAGTGCCCGGCCGACATGTGTGCTCCGCGGGCGAGCGCCTCGACGTCCAGCGGCTTTGCGTACTCCCGGTCGATGCGGTCGCGCACGCGCCGCAGTCGCGCGAGGTCACGCAGGTCCTGGGTCGCGGCGGGCGTGCCGGCCACTAGCCGGCGACCGAGTTGTAGTAGCGCACGGCCAGCCCGGTCAAGCAGCGTCTCGTAACAGGCTTCCACGGTCATGTCGTTCTTGGCCGCGTAGGAGCGCAGGCCGGTGCGCTCGATGGCCTCGCTCTCGGCGATCACGTCGTCCACGAGCTCGGGATGCTCGTCGGAGAAGTAGGCCCCCATCGAATAGAGGCTCGTGTCCATCAGCGACTCGAGGAAGAGGTCGTCCCCCGCCGCCCGGCTCGGGTTCGCGCCCATCGGCGCCAGATTACCCCGGAAGGGGCTTCGTCACGGCAGCGACGGAACCGAGGGCGGCGTGACCGGGAGGCTGGGGGCGGACGGGGCGCCCCCGGGCAGGCTCGGCGCGGACGGCAGGTTCGGCGCGGACGGCAGGTTCGGGGTGCTCGGCGCGGACGGCAGGTTCGGCGTGCTGGGGCGCTCGGCAGATTGGGGGTGCTGGGCAGATTCGGCGTGCTCGGCAGGTTGGGGGTGTTCGGAAGGTTCGGGGTGTTGGGCAGGTTGGGTGTGCTCGGCAGCCTCGGAACGTTGGGAAGGTTCGGCGTGTTCGGCAGGTTCGGGAGGTTGGGCAGGTTCGGCAGGTTGCCGGGCAGGTCCCCCGTGCCCGGGAGATTGGGAACGCCGGGAATGCCGGTGCCCCTGGCCCCGCCCGTGGCGCCAGGCCCGCCTGCGCTTGGCCCCGAGCCCTGACCCGGCGCGGTGGCGCCCGGCTGACCCGCCGCGCCGCCGCCCCGCAGGCCTCGCCGCCGCGCCTCGCGGCGGCGCGTCGCACGCTGCGCGCTCAGGGCGCGCCGTCGCGCAGCCGCCTCGGCCGCGGTCGGCTCCGACCCGCCGGAGCCCGAGGCGCCCGGCCCTGACTCGCCGTCCTGCCGGCGCTCGTCGCCCGCGGGGGTCTCGCCGTCGTCGCCGCCGTTGCCCCCGAAGCCGGGCACCGCGTCGACGCCGGCGATCAGGGCGCCCCCCGTGCCGGCGATGACGATGGCGGCCACGATCGCGGCGGTTCGCTCGGCC
The DNA here is from genome assembly GCA_963746825.1 of uncultured Thermoleophilaceae bacterium. GTDB lineage: Bacteria > Actinomycetota > Thermoleophilia > Solirubrobacterales > Thermoleophilaceae > JACVRW01. The sequence goes on along the minus strand of CAVVCU010000008.1, from coordinate 16,259 downwards.
GCCGGCTCGAGGAATGGCAGCGGAAGCAGGTTGGCGATCTTGCGGCGCAGGCGCGTGGCCGTCGAGAGCGGCTCGACCCCGAGCTGCCGGGCGTGGCGCAAACAGGTGGGACAGCGGCGAGCGTGCCGGTCGACGCGGCCCATGTCGCGCGACGACGCGTTGCCCTCAGCCAGCCGGATCGAGGCCGCGCGCACCGCCTCGCAGCGGCGCCCCTCCTCGATGTCCGAGTACTCGACCTGCAGGCGCTCGCGCGCCATCACCAGCGTGCTCTCCACCGATGAGCGGCTCACGTCGAGCTCCTTGGCGATCTCCCGGTAGGTCCGGCCGTCGAGCTCGCGCATCACGAGCGCGCGCGCCTGAACCTCGCCGAGCTCGTCGAAGGCGCCCTGCAGGTGGGTGAGGCGCTCCTTGTGCAGGAGGGCCGAGTCGGGAGCGGCCGGTCCCACCAGGCGCAGACGGTCGGAGGCGCGCAGTCCCTCGTCGCGGTCCACCGAGACCTCCTCGGCGCGGCTGGCGCGGCGCCAGTGGTCGATGGCCGCGTTACGGGCGATCTCGTAGATCCAGGGCTTGAACTCGATGTCGGCGTCGCTCGTGCGCAGATGGCGCAGGGCGGAGAGGAAGGCGTCCTGGGTCAAGTCCTCGGCCCGGGCGCTGTCGCGCTCCATCCGGCCGAGGTAGGCGGCTATGGGGCCGTGGTAGCGGCGAAAGAGCTCCTCGAAGGCCGACTCGTCGCCCCTGCGGACGGCGTCTACGAGATCACGATCGGAAACCTCAATACGCGTAGTGGTCACTGGGCCTCCCAACCCACACACGATCGCCGAGGTCCACGCAGGCTACGCCTGTTGTGCGAGTTTTACGAGCTCCATGACGTCCCATAACGAAGTTACAGCCTTTTTGGATGACCTTCTCGATATCGGCTCTTTTTCGGACTATGGGCCGAATGGCCTGCAGGTACCCGGATCGCAGCAGATCACCAAGGTCATTACCGGGGTCAGCGCCCAACTTGCCCTGTTCGAGCGCGCGGCCCATGAGGGGGCCGAGCTGGTGCTCTGCCACCACGGTCTCTTCTGGGATTTCCACCCACGGACGATCAGCCACCGCATGAAGGAGCGCCTGCGCGTGCTGTTCGAGGCGGACATCGCGCTGGCCGCCTACCACCTGCCGCTCGACGCTCATCCCGAGGTGGGCAACAACGCGCTCATCTGCGGCGAGCTCGGCCTGGAGCGGGCCGAGCGCTTCGCGGAGCACGGGGGCCGGCCGGTCGGCTTCGTGGGCCGCTCGGCCCAGGGGATCCCGTTCCCCGAGCTGCGCCGGCGCTGCGCCGACACCTTCGGCCAGGAGCCCTTCGTATGGGACGGCGGCCCGGAGCTCGTGCACAGCGTGGGAATTGTCTCCGGCGGCGCGGCCGGCGACTTCGACGGGGCGATCGCGCTCGGCCTCGATGCCTTCCTCACCGGCGAGCCTGCGGAGCACGTGATGGCCGACTCACGCGAGAGCGGCGTGCACTTCATCGCCGGCGGGCACTACGCGACCGAGGTATTCGGGGTACGCCGTTTGGGGGAGCTCGTGGCCGAGCGTTTCGGCGTCGAGCACCGGTTCGTGGACATACCCAACCCGATCTAGACGAAAGACCTACGCAAAGGCGAAAAAGGCCTTGCGCTGTCCACGCCAGCCGATACTCTCCATATTACGTCCAGGTTAAGCCACGAGGAGGAACAAACTGCATGGCGATCCACTTGACGCCCACCGAGCTCGGACGGGAAGCAGGAATGCACCGCCGCGAGGTCATTGCGAAATGCATGGAGCTCGGAGTGCCGATCTTCCAGGGCCGGATCGACAAGACCCTCTTCACCAGCAGCATCAAGGAAGCCGGCCAGAAGAAGCAACTGGCCTCTGCGTGACGGTCTGAGCGCGGAGAGCACTTAGACTCCGCCCAATGGAAGCAGTCACGGCGCGAAGCGCCGCTCGAATCGGTGGTGGCACCGGGTCGAAGACCATCGCTGATCTTCTGCCCCTGGCCGCGAAGCGCTACGGCGACGCGCCGGCCCTTCGCCACAAGGTCGGCGACGAGTGGCAGGACATCTCGTACACGCGAGTTCGGCCAGGTCGCGAAGGAGGTCGCCCTCGGGCTGATCGACCTCGGCCTCCAGCCCGGGGACAAGATCTCGATCCTCGCGCACACCCGCCCCGAGTGGAGCTACGCCTGCTTCGGCATCCTCACGGCCGGCGGGACGCTCGTCACGATCTACCAGACCAACTCGCCCGAGGAATGCCAGTACGTCCTGGAGCACTCCGACTCGCGAGCCGTCTTCGTCGAGGACGCCGAGCAGCTGGCCAAGATCCGCGAGATCGAGGCGAGCTGCCCCGAGCTCCAGCACGTGATCGTCCTCGACCCGGGCGGCGCGGACCTGGGTGACGCGATCACCCTCGACGATCTGCGCGAGCGCGGCCGTCAGGGCGACGAGGCCCGGTGGGTCGAGCGCTACGAGGGGGTCACCCCCGACGACATCTGCCTCTACATCTACACCTCGGGCACCACCGGCCCGCCCAAGGGGTGCCTGCTCTCGCACGCCAACTACCGGGCGATCACCGACGCCGTGGTCGACCAGAGCGTGTTGGAGGAGGGCGACTGCTCCTATCTCTTCCTGCCGCTCGCCCACGCCTTCGCGATCCTCATCCAGTTCGCGTCCTTCGAGCTCGGCGTGGCGGTGGCCTACTGGTCGCGCGACCCGAAGATGATCATCGCGGACATCGCCCAGGTGAGCCCGACCTACTTCCCGTCGGTGCCGCGCATGTTCGAGAAGATCTACACGCTCGCCACCTCCAGCGTCGAGGACAAGGATCAGCTCAAGCAGGCCGTCCAGGTGGGCGTGAAGGTGCGCATGATGCGGGAGGCCGGCCAGGAGGTTCCCGCCGAGCTGCAGGCGGGCTTCGACGCCGCCGAGGAGAAGCTGTTCAAGAACGTGCGCGGACTGTTCGGCCAGAACATCCGCGAGTGCGTGACCGGCGCGGCGCCGATCGCCCCGGAGATCCTCGAGTTCTTCTTCGCCTGCGGGGTGCCGGTGATGGAGGGCTACGGCATGACCGAGACCTCCACGAGCGCCACCGTCAACCGTCCCCAGGACAACCAGTTCCGCTTCGGCTCGGTGGGCAAGCCCATGACCGGAGTGGAGGTGAGGATCGGCGACGACGGCGAGGTGCTGCTCAAGGGCCCGAACATCTTCCAGGGCTACTACAAGAACGACCGCGCCACGAGCGAGACCATCGAGGGCGAGGAGCGCTGGCTGCACACGGGCGACCTCGGGCGTCTCGACGAGGACGGCTTCCTCTACATCACCGGGCGCAAGAAGGACATCATCATCACCGCGGGCGGCAAGAACATCACGCCGGCCAACCTGGAGAACGGGCTCAAGCAGAGCCGCTGGATCTCGCAGGCGGTGGTGATCGGCGACCGCCGGCCCTACCTGATGGCGCTCGTCACGCTCGACCCCGAGGAGGCGCCCGCCCTGGCGCAGGAGCTCGGCCTCGAGAACGCCGACCTGGCCGCCCTGAGCCAGGAGGAGAAGGTGCGTGAGGTGGTGCAGAAGGCGATCGACGAGGTCAACTCGCACGTGGGCCCGGTGGAGCAGATCAAGCGCTTCGCGATCCTCGATCACGATCTCTCCCAGGAAACGGGCGAGCTCACGCCCACGCTCAAGGTCAAGCGCAACGTCGTGCACGAGAAGTACGCCGATCTCGTCGACGAGACCTACGCGGCGGCGCGCTAGAAGCACCACTACCCTGAAGGAGGGCGGCGCGCCGTCCTCTCATGGCCAGCAACGATCCCACCGACACCGGCGGGCTGTTCGTAGGGCGGCGACCCGGGACGGCCCCCGTCCGCTACCGCGACGACGTCGCACCGTCGTCCGAGCGCCGGCGCCGTGCCGACAACCTGCTGGCCCACTCGCTCCTCGCCCTCGAGGTGCTGCTCTGCCTCTCGCTGTTCGGCCCGCAGCCGCTGGCCTGGCTGTGGATCGGCTCGCAGGTCGACTACCTCACCGGTTTCGTCACGGCCGGGATCTCCACCGTGATGCTGGGCTGCCTGGCCTCGCTGATGCTCACGATGGCGGCGGCCAAGCGCGTGGATCACGCGTGGAAGCTGGTGCGCCGGGCGGCCGGCCATCGTCAGGAGCGCGGAGCGCTCGAGCGCATCTTCGCCGTCAGCGTTGGCGTGGCGGTGGTCGTGTTCACGGTCTGGTTCCTCCTGATCGAGGGCCCGGGACCGAGCTTGGCGCCGGGCAGCTAGCCGGCTGAGGCTCGGCCGGTGGGCTTTCGCGACTACTACAGGCAGTTCGACGACCTCGACCAGGAGGAGCTGAACCGCGAGCGCCGCGCGCGGCGGCTGCGTGAGAAGGCGCTGGCCCTAGAGCGGGTGCCCGACATCGATCTGGCGGGCACCGAGTGGCCCGACATGCCGCACTCGGAGATCGTGAACGCGGCGATCGCGCGGGCGCGGGGGCTCGTGAACCGCTACCCGGACCGGCACGCCGCCGGAGTGCGGCGGCTCCTGTCCGACCGCCACGAGGTGGCACCCGAGCGCATCGTGATGGGCAACGGCGCCGCGGAGCTGTTGCAGTCCGCGATGCTGTTCCTGCTCGGCCGCGGCGACGAGCTGCTGATGCCGTGGCCCTCCTATCCGCTCTATCCGCTGCTGGCCACCCACGCCGGCGCGCGGCCGGTGGCGTGCGACCGCTCGGCGCTTCTCGACAAGGTCGGCGATTCCACGCGAGCGATCGCCCTCTGCAACCCCAACGACCCCACCGGCGACTACGTGTCCTCGGCCGAGCTCGGGGCGCTGCTCGCGGCGCTGCCCGAGCACGTCTACGTGCTGCTCGACGAAGCGCTCGTCCACTTCCAGGACGCTGAGGAGGTGGACGCGTGCCTGCGGTTGGTCGAGGCCTTCCCGCGCCTGTTGGTGGTGCGCACGTTCTCCAAGGCCTGGGGCCTGTCGGGGCTGCGGGCGGGCTACGCCGTGGGGTCGGACGCCGGCCTGCTCGCCGCGGTGGCGCCGAACCTGGGCGTGAACGCCCTCACCCAGGCGGCGATCGAGCACGCGCTGCGGACCGGGGAGGCGGAGATCGCGCGCCGCCGCGAGGTGGTGGGCCGCGAGCGCCGCTTCCTCGTGGAGCAGCTGCGGGCACTGGGCGCCGACGTGGCCGACTCGCAGGCCAACTTCGTCTGGCTGCGCGCGCCCGGGATCGGCGGCGATGCTCTGGCCAACGGACTGCGGCGCCAGGGGGTGATCGTCGCGCCCGGCGGGCCGCTCGGCGCCGAGGACCACGTGCGCGCGGGGGTGCTCAACGAGGCGGCCACCGCGCGGCTGGTGCGCGCCTATGCGGCGGTGTGTGACGGGGCGGTGTGACGCACCGAGTGTCGAGTTAGCGACCTCATGCGTACGTAACTCGACAGTCGGCGTAGGGAGGACTACGCCTGATCCGACTGGCGCAGCAGCGCGCCGGTGGTCTGCTCGAGGATGCGCCGCCAGGCCGCCGTCTTCTCGCGGTCCTCGCCCACCTTGTCGACCACCTTGCGCACCCGGTTGGCGGAGATCTCGATTCCGTGCCGCGCGCAGGTCTCGCGCAGCTCGTCGTAGTCGGCGGCGAGCTTGAGGGTGACCGACTCGAAGCCGTGGCGGGCGATCTCCACGCGGCGGGCGAAGTTGAGGACGTTGGTCTCGAACATCAGCTCGTCGGTCACGTCGGGCTCGATCAGGATGATGTCGACGCCCGGATAACGCTCCTTCCAATGGGCCACCGCCTCGTGGAGGTGCTGGTGGGCCAGCAGCTTGAAGGCCTGGTAGCCGATCTGGGGGAAGCCCATGTCGCGCACCCGCCGCACGCGGCTGCCCCACATGGTCGGGATCACCTTCTGGAAGTCGTTCACGTAGGGCACCAGCGGGTTGACCACGATCACGAACTTCGCCCCGGCCTCGACCGCGATGTCGACGTTGGCGGTCGAGCGCAGCCCGCCGTCGACCAGGTCGCGGCCCTTGATCTCCACCGGCTTGTAGACCATGGGCAGCGCGGTGGAGGCCGCCACGGCGCGCGAGATCGGCACGTCGTCCCAGCCCGTCTCGCCGAGCACGATCCGTTCGCAGGTGTCGAGGTCGGTGGTGGTGAGGTAGAGCTCGTTCTCGAGCAGGCGGAAGTCGTTCACCCGGTCGGGATCGCCGAGCACCTTTTCGAGGTAGTCCTCGATCCCGCGCCCGTCGTAGAGGCCCGAGGGCAGCGCCTCGGCCAGGCCCACCGCCAGGTCGATGACCGAGGTGGAGCGCAGTTGGCTGAGCACGTTGCGGGTCAGGCCCAGCATGCGCAGCGGCAGCAGGGCCGCGCTCTGAGCGAACTCGAGCGCGTTGAGGCGCATCAGCGTGCCGCGGTCGACGTCGCGGAAGGGGGTGGGCACCTGCTGGTTGACCACCCGCATCATCTCTTCCGGGGTCACCCCGTTGGCCGTGAGCGCGGCCACGAACGAGCCCGCGCTGGTGCCCACGTAGACGTCGAACTGGTTGACCGTCCGGTTCACGGCCAGGAGGTCGAGCGCGCGCAGGGCCCCGATCTCGTAGACGCCACCGGTGAAGCCGCCGCCGCCCAGCACCAGCGCCGTGCGCGACCGCCGCGGCCGGCGCCGGCGCGCCTTGGACTGCGTCGCGCCGGCCTTCTGACCCGGCTTGCGACCGGCCTTTCGGCCCGGCTTCTGGAGCTTCACCACCTCGCCCATATATGGGCCATTGTCTCACGGAAGCGCTCCGCTCCCGCCGCTAGCGTGTTGCACCTGCATGCGCCGCGTGGCCCTTCTCCTTGCGCTGGTCTCGGCCGTGGCCCCCGCCACCGCGGCGGCCGACGACGCTCTGGTGCGCAAGCTCACGCGCCAGATGCGCGCCTCGGGGGCCTACTCCGGGGCGTACGTCGTGAACGTCAGCCAGGGGCAGACGGTCTTTCGCTACAAGCAGAACACGCCGCGGATCCTCGCCTCGAACACCAAGCTCTTCACCACAGCGGCGGCGCTCGCCCGCTACGGCAGCGAGGGCACGCTCGGCACCGAGGTGCTCGGCGACAGCGAGGTGGCGGAGGACGGCATCTGGCGTGGCGACCTCTACCTGCGCGGCGGCGGCGACCCAACCTTCGGCAGCCACCGGTTCGTCCGCCGGTACTACGGCCGCGGAGCGACCGTCGAGCGGCTCGCGGCGCTGATCGAGCAGGCCGGCATCGAGCGGATCACGGGGCGGGTGTACGGCGACGAATCGCGCTTCGACTCGCTGCGCGGGGGCCCCGAGTCGCGCTACGCCACGTCCATCTGGGTGGGCCCGCTGAGCGGCCTGGCCTTCAACCGCGGGCTCGGCGACGAGCAGGGCCGATCGTTCCAGGTCGACCCGCCCCGCTTCGCGGCGACGCAGCTCGACGCGGCACTGGAGCGGCGCGGGGTGAGCGTGCGGCTCAAGGCCCGCGCGGGCGTCGCCCCGGCGGACGCCCAGGTGCTGGCGAGCGTCGACTCACCGCCGATGGAGCGCCTGATCGCGCTCACCAACGAGCCCTCGGACAACTTCTTCGCTGAAATGTTGCTCAAGGACCTCGCTCTCCAGACCCGGGGCCGGGGCACCACGGCGGCGGGCGCCAAGCTGGCCGCCGGGTTCGCCCGCCGGCTCGGCTCGGGCGCCCGGCTCGTTGACGGGTCCGGCCTCTCGCGCGGGAATCGCGCCAGCCCCCGCCAGGTGGTGAGGCTGCTCACCGAGATGTACGCGGTCGATCAGGACGAGTACGGCGACGCGTTCATCGAGTCGCTGGCCATCGCCGGCTCGGAGGGCACGCTCGCCGACCGGATGCGATCGGGCCCCGCGCACCGCCGCTGCGTGGGCAAGACGGGCACGCTCTCCGACGTGAGCGCACTCTCCGGCTACTGCGAGGTCCTCAACGGCGACCTCTACGCCTATTCGATTCTCATGAACGGCGTCTACCCCACCGGTGCCCGCGGCCTGCAGGACAAGATGCTGCAGGCCATCGCTGCCCAGAGCGGCTGAACGCGAGCCAGCGCCGGTCAGACCCGCGCCGGCACGGCGTCGGACCGAAGTCCGGAGGCCTCGCGTGTCGCGCGGCCCGAGCGCGGAATCCCGGTGGCCACGATCGTGGCCAGCACGAGGACGGCCGCGGAGATCGCGAACGCCTCGGAGTAGCCGGCCTCTCGCGGAATGGTCGTGCCGGCGATCACCGAACCGGTGACGATCGAGGCCGCGAGCTGGGCCCCGACCGACCCACCGATCGTGCGCATGATCGTGTTCATGCCCGTGGCGACGCCGGTCTCGGTGGGAAGCACGGCCTCCACGACGAGGTTGGCCATGGCGGCGAAGGCGAACCCGATCCCGACGCCCATGATCGCCGTGCCGACCAGGAACTGCCACTCCTGGGCGTGCTCGATGGCCAGCCAGCCGAAGGCGGCCGCGCAGGCGACCGTCCCCAGGATGAGCGGAAGCCGTGATCCGTACCGCGTGCCCAGCCAGCCGCTGAGCGGCCCGGCGATGAGCATCACGAGCGTGGAGGGCACCAGGAAGAGACCCGCCTCGATCACCGAGGCGCCGAAGCCGTACCCCGACGCCGGAGAGGTCTGCACGAACTGCGGGATGATGATGAAGCTCGAGAACATCCCGTAGCCCACGAGCAGGCCCACCAGGTTCGTCGTCCACACCCCCCGGCGGCGCATCATCTTCATGTCGACGAGCGGGTCGGGATGGCGCGACTCGAAGCGGACCCAGAGCGTCAGCACAAGGGCTGCCAGCAGGAAGAGCCCGAGCACCCGCGGCGAGCCCCACCCCCACGCGTTGCCCTGGCTCACGCCGAGCAGCAGGGAAGCCAGGCCGACCGACAGCAGCCCCGCTCCTGCCCAGTCGATCTTCGTGCTCCCGCTGCGCACGGGCGACTCCGGCACGAAGAAGTGGGTCATCACCGCCGCGAACGCGACGACGATCGCGGCCACCCAGAAAATCCACTCGTAGTTGAGCGCGTCCGTGATCACCCCGGCCAGTACGAGGCCCGCCCCTCCGCCGATGCCGAAGGTGGCGCTGATCAGCCCGATCGCCTGAGCGACCTTCTCCTTCGGGAACTCGTCGCGGATGATCCCGAAGGCCAGTGGGAAGATCGCGCCGCCGGCCCCCTGGATCGCCCGGCCGGCGATGAGCAACGGCAGCGAATGGGAGAGCGCGGCCACCACCGAGCCGATGCCGAAGCCCACGAGCACGGCCAGCAGCACCCTGTCCTTGCCGAACATGTCGCCGAGACGGCCGAACACCGGAGTGGCGATCGACGCCGTCAGGAGGTAGACGGTGAGCACCCAGGTCACCGAGTTCTGCGAGACCCCGACCGCGCGCTGGATCTCCGGCAGCGCCGGCGCGACCATGGTCTGAGAGACGGCGTAGGCCAGGGCGCTGATGGCGAGGACCGCGAGCGTGATGCCGTAGCGCTGGCGGGGGGCTTCGGCGGCGTGGCTCACAGGTCGGCGATCACGTCGGCGAGCCGGTGCAGCAGGGCTTCGCTCTGGGCGCGCTCCGCGGGTGAGAGCTGATCGTAGAGGCGCTGCTTCTTCTGGTTGCTCTTACGACGCTGTTGGCCGAGCAGCCGCTTGCCCTTCGGGGTGAGCGACACGATCGTCCGGCGACGGTCGTCGGTAGAGGGCCGGCGCTCCACGACGCCATCACGCTCGAGCCCGTCGAGGATGCGCGTGGCGGTGGGCGAGGTGCATCCGGCCGCCGCGGCCATCTCGCCTACGCCGAGGCCGGGCTGGTGGCTCAGCGCCAACAGCAGGTAGTACTGCGCGGGGGTGAGCGGCGCCGGCTGCTGCCAGGCCCGCGAGCGGGCGCGACGCAGCGCATCGGTGAAGTGATCCCACGCTTCGTTGAAGCGCTCGAGCTCGGTTTGGTCGACGACCGGCGCGGACACGACCGATAGCTTACCTATTAAGTAGTGTGGCTACGCACCTAACGTCCGTCGGCCGCCCGCTCGAGGCGCTGGGCCAGCTCGCGCAGATGCTCCTTTACCTCCGGCGCGCCGTCCACCTCGAAGTCGACGCGGAACATCAGGATGCGCAGCGCGAGCCAGTCGAGATCGTCGTCGCCGGTCCGGTACTCGCAGGTCCGCTCGTCGACCGGCTCGATCGTGCCCCACGGCGAGGGAAGATGCCGGCGCATCGCCTCAGCCGGGGCGTGCAGGATGACCCGTGCCTCGTAGCGGTTGGGCGCGGCGGAGAGCCGTTGCGCCACGTAGTCCGCGGCGTCCTCCCACGGCACGTCGCGAGCGGCGAAGCGCACCCCGGTCGAGGCGGGACGCGTGAGGCGATCCACCCGAAAGGTCCGCCAGTCCTGGCGCCCGCAGTCCCAGGCCACGAGATACCAGCGGCGCCCGAGGTTGACCAGGGAGTGCGGCTCGACCTCACGCCGGCTGTCGACGCCGTCGCGACCGTGGTAGGCGAAGCGCACGCGCTCGCCGTCGCGAGCGGCGGAGGCCAGGGTCGTGAGGCCAGCCGGGTCGACCACCGGGCCCTCGGCAGGCAGCGTCACGGTGGCCGAACCCAGCGCGCTGACCCGGCGGCGCAGGCGCGCAGGCAGCACCTGCTCGAGCTTGACCAGGGCGCGCAGCGAGGCCTCCTCGATGCCCCTGACCGAGGCGCGCGCCGCGGTGCGCAGCCCGACGGCGATCGCTATGGCCTCGTCGTCCTCCAACACGAGCGGCGGCATGGCCGTGCCCGCGCGCAGGCGATAGCCACCGGCCGGGCCCGTGAGCGACTCCACCGGATAGCCGAGCTCGCGCAGGCGCTCGACGTCACGCCGGATAGTGCGCCCCGACACCCCGAGCCGCTGCGCGAGCTCGCCCCCCGGCCAGTCGCGTCGCGTCTGCAGGAGTGACAGCAGCGTCAGCAAGCGACTCGCGGTCTCGGTCATGGCCCTTTACATCCTGTCGCAGATTGAGGACATGAACTGACCTAAATAGCTCCTAGCCTGACCGCCATGGATCAAACGACGACAGGAGCAACGATGCAAGAGCGAGACGGCTACCCGCCCGGCGTGCCGTGCTGGGTCGACACCGCGCAGCCCGACCCGCAGGCCGCCCTCAGCTTCTACGGCGATCTCTTCGGTTGGGAGTTCGAGGACCGCATGCCCCCGAACTCGCCAATGCGCTACTTCATGGCTCAGCTACAGGGGCGCGACATTGCGGCGGTGGGCTCCCAGCCTGCCCAGACCGCGGCCTCGGCGCCGGTGTGGAACACCTACATCGCCGTCGACAGCGCGAAGGAGACCACGGCGAAGGCCGAGGAAGCCGGTGGAACGGTGCTGATGGAGCCCTTCGACATCCTCGACGCGGGCCGGATGGCCGTGCTCGCCGATCCAGAGGGCGCCGTCTTCTCCCTCTGGGAGGCCAAGGAGAGTCGAGGAGCCCAGCTCGTCAACGAGCCGGGCACCTGGAACTTCAGCGAGCTCAACACCCGCGACCCGGAGGGGGCCAAGGCCTTCTACGGCGCGGTGTTCGGCTGGGTGGCGGACACCGTCGACCTGGGCGAAGGCGACTTCACGATGTGGTGCCGTCCCGGCTACGGCGACTTCCTCGAGCAGCGCGATCCCGATCTGCGCCGGCGCATGGCCTCCGAGGGCGCTCCGGCCGGCTTCGAGGACGTGGTGGCCACGCTGATGCCGATGACGAGCGACCACTTCCCCGACGACACGCCGGCGCACTGGAGCATCACGTTCGCGGTCGACGACGCGGACGCCGTGGCCGACCAGGCGGCCCGGCTGGGCGGCGAGGTGCTCGTGCCGCCCTTCGACGCCCCGTGGGTGCGGATGACCGTGCTGAGCGATCCGCAGGGCGCCCGCTTCACGGCCAGCAAGTACGTGCCGCTGAGTAAGGACTAGCGCCGCTGGCGGGGCGGGGGCGGCGGCAGCTCGCCGATGTCCTCCGGCAACAGGGCCACCAGGGCATCCTCGTCGAGGATCTCGACGCCCAGATCCCGCGCCTTGGCCATCTTCGTGCCCGGGTCCTCGCCCGCCACCACGTAGTCGGTCTTCTTCGACACCGAACCGGTGACCTTGCCGCCCGCCGCCTCGATGCGCTGCGTTGCCTCGGGGCGGGTCAGGGTGGGCAGGGTCCCGGTCAGCACCAGGGTCTTGCCCACCAGCGGCCCGTCGGCCGGCGGGGCCGGACCCTCCTCCTCCATCTGCAGCCCGTGGCCGCGCAGGCGCTCGATCAGGTCGCGCGTCCGCTGCTCGGCCAGCGTCTCGTGGACGGTGGCGGCCATGATCGGGCCCATGCCCTCGACCGCGGTCAGCTCCTCCTCGGACGCGGCGAGCAGCGCGTCCATGGAGCGCAGCCGGCGCGCCAGGTTGCGGGCGTTGACGAACCCGATGCCGGGGATGCCCAGCGCGTAGAGCACCAGGGTGAAGGGCTGGCTCTTGGAGGCCTCGACCGCCTGCACCAGATTGCGGGCCGAGGTCTCGCCGAAGCGCTCCAGCTCGACCAGCTTCTCCACGGTCAGGTCGTAGATGTCGCTCACGTCCTTGATCAGCCCCTCGTCGAGGAAGCGGCGGGCGTTCTCCTCCCCGAGGCCGTCGATGTCCATCGCGCCCACGAAGTGCTTGACGGCCTGGAACACCTGGCCCGGGCAGCCGGCGCGGTTGGGGCAGATGGTCCACACGCCGCCCTCGGGCTTGACCGTCGGGGTGCCGCAGGCCGGGCACTTGGCGGGGGGCTCGGGCACCGGCCGGCGGCGCTTTCGCCGCTGGGCCTTGGCGGTGGGCGAGACCACCTGGGGAATCACGTCGCCGGCGCGCATCACGATGACCTCGTCGCCGTCGCGCACGTCCTTGCGGCGCAGGTCCTCCTCGTTGTGCAGCGTGGCGAGCCTGACCGTCACGCCCGACACCTGGACCGGCTCGAGCTGGGCGAAGGGCACCATGTGGCCCGTGCGCCCCACGTTCCAGGCCACGGCCTGGAGCTGCGTGGTCGCCGTGGAGGGCGCGAACTTCCAGGCGATGGCCCCGCGCGGCTCGCGGCCCACCACCCCTAGCTGGCGCTGCAGGTCGAGGTCGTCGACCTTGACCACCACGCCGTCGATCTCGAAATCGAGGCGGTCGCGCCGCTCCTCCCAGGCCCGGCAGGCGGCCACGACCTCGTCGACGGTGTCGTGCACCTCGACGTCGCGGTTCACGCGAAAATCGTGGTCGCGCAGCCACTGCATCGACTCGCTGTGGGTGTCGAACTCGATGCCCTCGGTCGCGCCGATCCCGTAGCACCACATCGACAGCGGTCGCGAGGCGGCCAGCTTGGGATCGAGCTGGCGGATCGAGCCGGCCGCGGAGTTGCGCGGGTTGGCGAAGGTCGGCTCACCCGCCTCGGCGCGCTGCTCGTTGAGCTTGGCGAAGGCGGCCAGCGGCAGGTAGATCTCTCCACGCACCTCGATCAGCGGCGGCGCGTCCTCCACGCGCAGGGGGATGGCGCCGATCGTGCGCAGGTTCTGGGTCACGTCCTCGCCCACCTCGCCGTTGCCGCGCGTAGCGCCGCGGACCAAGACCCCGTCCTCGTACACGAGCGAGATCGCCAGGCCGTCGATCTTGGGCTCGGTCACGAAGAGCACGTCGCCCATCTCGACCCCCTGGCGGCCGAGGTAGCGCTCCGAGCGCAGCACCCACGCGGCCATCTCCTCCTCGTTGCGCGCGTTGGCCAGCGAGAGCATGGGCTGGAGGTGGCGGACCTCGGGGAACTTGTCGAGGGGCTCGGCCCCGACGCGCTGGGTGGGCGAGTCCGGCGTGGACTGCTCGATCAGCTGGCGCAGACGCAGCTCGGCGGCGCGCAGCTCGAGCTCGCGCTCCTCGCGGTCCTCGCGGAACTCCGGCGGGCGCAGGATCGTGTAGACGACCGTGCCGACGAACGGGAAGACCGACGCGGCCGTCGCGCAAGCGATCAGCACCGGATCCTCGATGCGCCGCTTGGCGTCGTGGTAGGTCCAGATGAGCGCGAAGTAGGTGACGATCAGGAACAGGACCAGCAGCTGGATGACGAGGTCGAGTGAGCCGCCGTCGATGCCGAGTAGTCGCGAGCAGGGGTTGGGACGCCGAGTGTACGTGTTCCTAAGCGGGGACGCAGCCGGCCTGCCGTGCGTGAATCACAGGAAGAGCAGCCCGAAGACGTAGCCGACCGCGAAGAAGACCAGGATGACGACCGCGACCACGACGGCGACCAAGCCCATCATGGTCAGCAACTCTCCGCGGGCCTGACTGTCCATGGCACTTGAGAAGGTAGCGGGAACCAGCCACCAGCCCCGTGGCCCTCCCGATCGCGCGCAAGCTGGCCGAGCTCGGCCCCGGCCGCGCCGGATCGCGACCGCCTCGGCGTCGGCGCCCGCCCGCCGGGCCAGCGCCGACCAGCTGCCGCGGCGGGCGAGAGATCGCCCCGGGCCGCCCAGTGCCCGCGATCGCCTCGGCCGGCACCTCGGTGCAGACGATCGCCGAGCGGAGCGGGCGACCGCCGCGACGATGCCGGCGGAGTCCTTGCCGGAGAGCACCGCGAGGCAGCAGACGCCGCGCGGCCGCCCGCGAGACGCCGGCAGAGCCTCTGCCAGGGCGCGGGCGCCATCGGCATTGTGGGCGGCATCGAAGATCAGCGGCGGGTCGCCGTGGAGCACCTGCGCCCGGCCGGGTGTCGGGCGAGGCCCCGCTCGGCGACCTCGGCTCCCTGCGGATCGACGCCGCCCATCGCCGCCTGCGTGGCGGCAACCGCAAGGGCCAGTTCGCGCCGCTGGTAGGCCGGGCACGTCTCCGACCCCGGCGTGTCGCCGATCACCTCCATCTCCCCGGCGTGGTGGCGGCTGACCTCGCGCGACCTCACCGGCGAGCCTCGGGCAGGACGGGGCCGTGGACCAGCATCGTCTGATCGCGCAGCACCGCGAGCTTCTCGCCGGCGATCGCCTCGATGGTGTCGCCCAGGTACTCGGTGTGGTCGAGGCCGACCGAGGTCAGGACCGTCGCGAGCGACGGGATCACGTTCGTCGCGTCGAGCCGACCCCCGAGCCCCGCCTCGATCACGGCGACCTTGACCTTGGCGGCCGCCAGCGCGACGATGGCGCCGCCGTCAGCAACTCGAACTGGGTGACCGGTCCGTCGTCGTCGGCCCCGCGGTCAGCGACCTCCGCGGCCGGCTCGGCGTGCTCGAGCGCATCGGCGAACGCAGCCGCCGAGATCGGCTCGCCCCCGATGACGACCCGCTCGCGCCAATCGGGGAGGTGGGGCGAGAGGTAGGCGCCGGCGGCAGGCCGTGCGCCTCGAGCAGCTCGGCCGTCATCCGCGCGACCGAGGTCTTGCCGTTGGTGCCGACGACGTGGACAGAGGCGAAGCGCCGCTGCGGCATCCCGAGCAGCGAGGAGAGCCGCTGCATCCGCTCGAGCCCGAGCCGCCAGCCGAGGAGCTCGCGAGCCGGTGACGAGGTCCTCGGCGGACGCCCCGGCTACCCCAGCTCCTCGAGCTCGACGCCTTGTAGGCCTCGAGCTTCGCGCCGCTCCTCCTCGACCACCTCGGGCGGCGCCTTGGCGACGAACTTCTCGTTCGACGAGCTTGCCCTCACCGCGCTCCACCTCGGAGCGGAGCTTCTCGCGGCGCTCGTCGATCCTCGCGGCGACGGCTCGGCGTCGACGCCCTCAGCCTCGAGCAGCTCGACCCGCCGACACGCGTGCCATCGGGCTCGCCCTCGCCGCCGCCGCCCGTCCCGAACTTCACGCGGGCCAGCCGGCCGACCAGCTCATGCGGGTCCCGTCTGCTCGCCCGGGCGCTCAGCCTGGGCCCCCGCCGGAACGCCGGCGAGGTCGCGCCAACGGCGCAGCGCCCGCGTCAGCTCGATCGCCGACCCGATCTCGGCCTCGGCCCCTCGTCGATCAGCGAGTCGTCGACCTCGGGGAACGGCGCGATCGCGAGCGCCTCCGCCGAGCGGCGAGGGCAGGTACGAGTAGACCTCCTCGGTCACGAACGGCATGACCGGGTGGGCCAGCGCCAGCACCTCCTCGAGCGCCCAGAGCAGGGTCGCCGAAGCGCCGGAATCGCCGTCGTAGAGCCGTTCCTTGACGATCTCGAGGTACCAGTCGCAGAGCTCGGACCAGAAGAAGTCGTAGAGGTCGAGGGCCGCCCTGAGAAGTCGAAGGCGTGCGACGCGGCGCTCATCGAACGCCCGATCGCGCGCTGGAGGCGCGAGGCGATCCAGCGG
>CAVVCU010000007.1:0-616894 GCA_963746825.1 uncultured Thermoleophilaceae bacterium | reverse complement strand
CAAATCTGCCCGCGCCCGTCGCTGCCGTCGCCGATCAGCTTGCCGGCCTGCCGGGCGCTGTGGCGGTCGTCCTGGGCGGGTCAAGAGCTACCGGGCAACACCGCGAGGACAGCGACTGGGACTTTGGCGTGTACTACCGCGGGCAGAGCGAGCTCCTCGATCCCGAGGGCGTTCGCCTGCTCGGCCACCAGGGCTACGTGTCTGATCTCAACGAGTGGGGCCCGATCATGAACGGAGGGGCCTGGCTGACGATCGACGGCCTTCCTGTCGATGTCCTGTTTCGGGACCTCGACCTGATCGAGGCTTGGCTCGCCGACGCGCGGGAGGGCCGCTTCGACGTTCTGACGCAGAATGGCTATGTCGTCGGTGCGCCGACCTATTTGCCGGTCGGGGAGCTGGCCATCGCCAAGTCGCTCTCCGGCGAGCTTTCGCGCCCGGACTTCCCGTCCAAGCTCTCGGCCACGGCAGCCGCCCGCTGGGAAGGCCGCGCCGCCGTTGCGCTGATGTTTGCCGGGAGCCATGCTCGTTCCGGCGATTCGGTGTGCTGCACCGGGATGCTCTCAAACGCGGTTTTGTGCGCGGCCCATGCTCGCCTGGCCGGCCGCCGAGAGTGGGTGCTCAACGAGAAGCTCCTAGTTGAGCGCGCCGGGCTGTCCGAGACTCAGGGCCTGCTCGCGAACCCCGGCTTGACCGGGAAACAGCTCGTTGCCACCGTCGACACGGTCAGTACCACCCTGAGCGTTGCACCCCTCGCTGCCCGTTGACCCTCGAAGCGCTCAGAGGAGGCCGGTAGGCGACTCCTTCCCGGGGCGTGAAAACATCACTTCCATGACTTCTTCGACGCCGGTGATCACCGGCACCGATTTCATCACCGTCGCCACACGCGACTTCGATGCCGCCACCCGTTTCTACGGCGAGGTGCTCGGGCTGCCGCTTTCGAAGCGGTGGGGTGATATGCCGGCCGGCGAGTTCGAGACCGGCAACCTGACGATCGCGGTGATGCAGTCGGACGCCTTCGGAATCGAGTTCCGGGCCAACAATCACCCCATCGAGTTGCGCGTGGACGACTTCGATGCCGCTCGGACGGAGCTCGAGTCGCGCGGC
Source organism: uncultured Thermoleophilaceae bacterium (assembly GCA_963746825.1). Taxonomy (GTDB): domain Bacteria; phylum Actinomycetota; class Thermoleophilia; order Solirubrobacterales; family Thermoleophilaceae; genus JACVRW01. The sequence goes on along the minus strand of CAVVCU010000007.1, from coordinate 615,790 downwards.
GTCGAGTTCAAGGGCGAGCCGCTCGACTCCGGTGTCTGCCATCAGGCCTTCTTCGAGGACCCGGACGGCAACGCGCTGGCCATTCACCACCGCTACGCGAAGGCCGGCTGAGCCGAGGAAGGTCCCAAATGACCGCCGAACAGCTCCTCTCGGCGCTGGTGTCGATCGACTCGGTCAACCCCGACCTCGTGCCCGGCGGCTCGGGCGAGGCCGAGATCGCTGCCTTCACGGCCGGGTGGCTGAGCGAGGCCGGCCTCGAGGTGGAAGTGACGGAGGCTGCGCCCGGCCGCCCGAACGTGTTGGGCGTCGCACGCGGGCGCGGTGGTGGCGCCTCGCTCATGCTCAACGCGCACATGGACACGGTCGGCGTGGAGGGCATGGAGCGGCCCTTCGCGGCCGAGGCGCGCAACGGCCGGCTCTACGGGCGCGGCGCCTACGACATGAAGGCCGGCCTGGCCGCGTGCATGCTCGCGGCCGAGCGGCTGGCCGCCGAGGAGCTCGCGGGCGACGTGCTGGTGACCGCGGTGGCCGACGAGGAGCACGCGAGCCTCGGCGTGCAGTCCGTGCTGAAGACCCACCGAGCGGACGCCGCCATCGTCACCGAGCCCACCGGCCTGGGCGTCTGCATCGCGCACAAGGGCTTCGTATGGGCCGAGATCGAGATCGAGGGAAGGGCGGCGCACGGATCCCGCCCGGCGGAGGGCAGGGACGCGATCACCGCCATGGCGCCCGTGCTCACTCGCCTGGCCGAGCTACGGGCGGCGCTGGACGCCGCGACAGGACACCCACTGACCGGGCCGGGGTCCGTCCACGCCGGGCTGATCGAGGGTGGGCAGGAGATCTCGAGCTATCCCGCGCGCTGCGTGCTCGCGCTCGAGCGCCGGACCGCGCCCGGCGAGAGCGCGGGCGCGTTTCGCGAGGAGTGCGAGGCGCTGATCGAGGGTGTCGAGGGCGCCGAGCTGCGCATGGGCCTGGTGCGCGACTCGTTCGAGGTCGAGCCCGATGCGGCGGTGGTGAGCGCCGTGAGCCGAGCCGCCGCCGCGGTCACCGGAGCGCCGGCACGCCTGTACGGAGAGACCTATTGGATGGACGCGGCGTTCATCCAGGCGGCCGGCATCCCGACGGTCGTGTTCGGCCCCGCCGGCGCCGGCGCCCACGCGGACGAGGAATGGGTCGATCTCGCCAGCGTGGAGGCGTGCACCGACGGGCTGGTGGCGGCCGCACGCGAGCTGTGCGCCTGAGCATGAGATAGTCCGCTGCCGTGCGCTCCGGCACCTGTCCCAAGTGTGGGTCCACCGAGATCCTCGAGGACGTGGGGGTGAACAGCCTCGGGGAGGGCGGCCCGGCCGGGCAGATCGCCTTTCGCCTCGAGGAGACGTCCGGCTTCCTGAAGAAGTCGACACGGGTGGAGGCCAAGGCCTGGATCTGCGGCGCCTGCGGATACAGCGAGCTCTACGCCGCGGACCCGGCGAAGCTGGCCGAGCGCTGGCGCGAGGGTGACCGCTGATGCGATCATCCCGCCCATGACCGTTCAGCGGAAGCCTCTCGAAGACATCCTGGTCACCGAACGCGAGTTCTGGCAGGACGGTCCGCCGCACGAGCTGTTTCGCGAGCTGCGGTCGGGGTGTCCGGTGCACTGGACCGAGAAGATCTCCGAGTATCCCGAGGAGGACGGCTACTGGTCGGTCACGCGCGCCGACGACGTGCACGAGGTCAGCCGCGACTGGCAGACCTACTCCTCCGAGCTCGGCGGCATCACCGCGCTCACCAACGCGATCCTTCCGCTCGAGCTCGTCCAGGCGATGTTCATCGGCATGGACCCGCCCAAGCACGACCGCATCAAGGCGCTCTTCCAGCGTGGCTTCACTCCCAAGCGGATCGCCGAGCACGAGCCCGCCATCCGCGAGATCACCACCGGCGTGCTCGACCGCCTCGAGGGCCGCGAAGGGTGCGACCTGGTCACCGACGTCGCCCAGCCGATCGTGTCCCGCGTGATCGGCTCGTTCATGGGGATCCCGCCGGAGGACGACGAGATCTGGGCGCGGTTGATGAACACCACGCTGGGCGCGGGCGACCCGGACATCAACCCGGAGGGCGCCGAGATCGTGATGCAGCGCGACGTGCCCGAGATCTTCGAGCGTTGCGGGCGGCTCATGGACGCGCGCCGGGAGAATCCGACCGACGATCTCACGAGCGTCTTGGTCCACTGCGAGGTCGACGGGCAGCGCCTCGAGGACCACGAGATCGTGATGGGCTTCTTCCTGCTCGTCGCTGCCGGCAACGACAGCACCAAGGCGACCTACTGCAGCGGCATGCGCGCGCTGATGGAGAACCCCGAGCAGCGCCGGATGCTGCTCGACGACCCCTCCCTCATCCCCGGCGCCGTCGAGGAGTCGCTGCGCATGTTCCCCGCCTTCGCCCACTTCCGGCGCACCGCCACGCGCGACACCGAGCTCGCCGGCTGCCCGATCCGCGAGGGCGAGAAGGTGGTGATGTGGTACGTCTCGTCCAACCGCGACGAGTCGCGCTTCGAGGATCCCGACCGCTTCGACATCACCCGCACCACCGAGCACCAGGCCTTTGGCGCGGGTGGGCGCCACTTCTGTCTGGGCACAGCACTCGCCCGGCTCGAGCTGCGAGTCATGCTCGAGGAGACCCTGGCGCGCTATCCGGCGATGGAGATCGCGGGACGGCCCCTGTTCGCCGAGTCGCCCTTCGTCAACCAGCTCAAGACGCTGCCCGTCGAGCTCGCACCCTGACGGCGCGCCACGGCATCTTCGTCGCTCCTTTCGAGGAGCTGTCCGAGCCGGCTCTGGTGGCCGAGCTCGGGGCGCGCACCGAGGAGCGCGGCTGGGACGGATTCTTCGTGTGGGACCACGTGGACTACATCGAGCCCGTCCGCGCGCTGGCCGACCCGTGGGTCACGCTCGCCGCGGTGGCGGCCGCCACCGAGCGGGTCACCATCGGCCCGCTCATCACGCCGCTGGCGCGCCGCCGTCCGCACCAGCTGGCGCGGGAGACGGTCACGCTCGATCGCCTGAGCGGCGGCCGGCTGGTCCTCGGGGTGGGCCTCGGCAGCCCGCGCACCGGCGAGTTCGACCCGGAGCGCTTCGGCGAGGAGGGCGACCCGCGCGCGCGAGCGCGACTGCTCGACGAAGGGCTCGACAGGCTCGCCGCCTACTGGGCCGGGGAGTTCGAGCCGCTTCCGGTGCAGCGCCCGCGCATCCCCGTCTGGGTAGCCGCCACGTGGCCCAACCGCCGGCCATTGCGCCGTGCCGCCCGCTGGGACGGCCTGTTCCCGGTTGAGCTACCGGCACCCGAGGCGCTGGCCGAGCTGTGCGCCGAGGTCGAGGCCATGCGCGAGGGCGCCGGGCCGTTCGACTACGTGGTGACCAATCCGGCGGGCACCGATCCGGCGCCGTGGATCGAGGCGGGTGCCACGTGGTGCCTCACCGGGTTCGGGCGGCAGCCCACGCGCGTCGCGGTGGAGCAGGCGATCGATGCGGGGCCGATCTTCTAGCCTCGATCCCATGCCCGTCGTCGAGGGACTCGCCTTCCAGTACGCACTGCACGAGCTGCCGCTCGGGCGTCTTCCCTTCTACCGCTGGCGCTGGGAGCTGTGGCACGGCGCGCGCCTCGAGGCCGCCGGCTGGCGGGCGAGCCAGCGCGACGCGGTCCGCGCGCTGCGCCTGCACGGATCCCGCGTGGGCCACCGCCTGTTCGGGCTCACGCCGCCGGCCGAAGATGCCGAGTCCTTCACCGCCTTCCGCCCCGGGGCGTCGGTCCGGGTGAGCCACGGCGCGGTGGCCTTCGCGCTCGTGCCGGTGCACCTGGAGACGGCGGTCGTTCCGGTCTGATTGCGCCCGGCGCGGTGCGAGCGGCCTCGCGCAGCGCAGGCGGGGCCGCTCGTCTAGCGCTTGATCAGCTGCCCCGCCAGCGTCTTGATCACCGCCGGGAGGTCGCTGCGCGACCGCTGATAGGCATCCTCGAGGCCGGAGGTTGCCTCGGGCCCGTGAACGCCGGAGCCGTGCCCCACCAGCAGGTGCTCGGGCTGGCGGCCCCGGATCGAGCCCGGCGGGGTCGCGCGCAGGAAGATGTGCATCCCTACGGGGGCAAGCCCGCCCGTGTAGTGAAACGAGGTGCCCACCACCTCGGCCACCACGAGCGCACGCTGTTCGGGCCACCACAGCGAGGTCTCCTGCCAGCCAGGGAAGCGCAGCGCGGGAATGGCCTCGAACGGCGATCCCGGGATCGTGTCCGGCACCTTCACGTGCAGCACGCCCAGCCGCTCCGCCACCGCGGCGCAGTCGCGGTTGTGGCGGTCGAGCAGCTGGAGCACCGCCGCGGGCTCGCCCAGGTCGCGGACCCGCTCGACCGCGCCCGCCGCATCGACCGGGTCGATCAGCCACACCTTCCCGTTGGACACGAGGGCATGAGAGGTCCGCTCGACCGGCTCGTCGATCACCCAGGAGAGGCCGAACGGGTACTCGTCCCACTTCTTGATCGTGGCCGCCACGACTCAACCCACCCGGGCGTGGCGGTCGGCCACCAGCGGGCCCAGCGCTTCGCCGAGCAGGGCGACCGTCTCGAGATCGTGGGCGTCGGGTGTGTTGAAGATCAGGCCGTCCAGCCCGGTGTCGAGCAGCTCTGTCGCCTGCTCGGCCACCCCGTCCGTATCGCCCACGACGAGCGTGGCCAGCATGCGTTCGGACGCGCCGCGCTCGCGCAGGTGCTCGACCTTGCGCTCGGCCTCCTCGTGACTCTCCGCGATCACGACCGAGCCCAGCCGGGTCCTGGTGATCTCCGACGGGTCGCGCCCCAGACGCTCGCAGTGATCCTCGAGCACGCCGATCAGGTGCCGCATCTGCTCCGCGTCGCCGAAGAAGTTCGACGCGTCGGCGTACTGGGCCACCATTCGCAGCGTCTTCTTCTCCCCGCTCCCCCCGATCATGATGGGGATGTCGCCGCGGATCGGCCGGGGGTTGTTCATCACGCCATGGACGCTGTGGTGCCGGCCCTCGACGGTCGACTCCTCCTGGGTGAGCATCGCGCGGAAGATCTGCAGCGCGTCCTCGAGGTGCTCGAAGCGCTCGCCCAAGGACGGGAAGTCGTAGCCGTAGGCCCGGTGCTCGTCCTCGAACCACGCGGCCCCGATGCCGAGGATGGCCCGTCCGCCGGAGATCACGTCCAGCGTGGTGGTGACCTTGGCCAGGAGGGCCGGATTGCGATAGGTCACTCCGCCCACCAGCAGGCCCAGGTTGGCCTTCGTGGTGCGGGCGGCCAGCGCGGCGAGAACGGTGTTGCCCTCGAGCATCCAATTCTCGGGCGGCCCCATGGGGGGAATCTGGTGCAGGTGGTCCATCACGAACAGCGAGTCGAAGCCCGAGGACTCGGCCGTGGTGGCGATGTCGCTGAGGCGCTCGAAGAGGTCCTCCTCGCTCACCCCCGGATAGTTGAAGTTGGGGATCTGTAGGCCGAGGCGTATCGGAGCGCGCATGGCCCCGGACAATAGGGCGCGGCCTCAGCCGGCAGAAAGCGGCGACGTGCAGAACGCACAGCGCCGGGCCTCGTTGGGGACCTGGCTGAGGCACTCCGGGCAGTCGCGCGTCTCCTCGTCCACCGGCTGCTCGCTCCGGGCCCGCGCGAGCAGGGCGTTCACCGGCCTCAGCACCAGGAAGAAGACGACCGCTCCCACCAGCACCAGAACCAACAGCGCGTTGATGAACTCTCCATAGCGAAACTCGCTCCCGTTGATCTCGAACGAGAGGGCCGAGAAGTCCGACTCGCCGCCCACGGCGGCGATCAGCGGCGTGATCAGGTCCTCCACGAGCGAGGTGACGACCGCGGCGAAGGCCGTGCCGATCACCACCGCGACCGCGAGGTCGACGAGATTCCCGCGCACGATGAACTGTCGGAAATCACTCAGCATTTCGCCCCTTTCGACGTAGAGTGCCCGCCTCATGCGCCTCCCCCTGATCTTTTTCTGTGTCCTGCTGACCCTCGTGCTCGGAAGCGCGAGCGCCTCGGCGAAGACGGTCTGGCTCTGCAAGCCCGGGCTCGCCGCCAATCCGTGCGCGCGCGGCCTGACCACCACTGTCGTGCAGGCCGACGGCACCCAGAGCACCGAGCGGGCCCGGCGGCCGCGCAGGCCGAAGGTCGACTGCTTCTACGTCTATCCGACGGTGAGCGGGCAGGCCCGGACCAACGCCACCAGGACGGTGGAGCCCGAGCTGAGGTCGGTGGCCGAGCAGCAGGCGGCGCGCTTCTCGGAGGTGTGCCGGATGTTCGCGCCCGTCTATCGCCAGCTGACCCTCAACGCGATCGGCAGCGAGATCCCCGCGGCCGCCGCCGCCCTGGCCTACCGGGACGTGGTGTCGGCGTGGCGCGACTACCTGCGCAATCACAACCGCGGCCGCGGAGTGGTGTTGATCGGGCACTCGCAGGGCAGCTACCTGCTGCGCCAGTTGGCGCGGGACGAGATCGATCGCCGCAGGAGGGTGCGCAGGCGCTTGGTGTCGGCCCTGCTGCTCGGCGGCAACGTGCTGGTGAAGAAGGGCCGCGACTCGGGAGGCGACTTTCGCAACATCCGCGCCTGCCGCGCCCCCGGCCAGACGGGCTGCGTGATCGGCTACTCGGCCTTCTACGGGACGCCCCCGGCGGATGCTCGGTTCGGCCGCGCGATCGACCGTCTGGGAGTGACCGCCGATCCGGCCACCCAGGAGGTGCTCTGCACCAACCCCGCGGCGCTGGGCGGCGGGTCGGGTGTCCTCGAGCCCTACTTCGCCACCCCGCCCGTCGACGGCCCCCTCGGCGCGGTCACCGATGCGCCACCGGCGGCGGTACCCACGCGCTGGGTGTCCGTTCCGGGGCTCTACCACGCGCGGTGCCGGCGCGCCGGCGGAGCGGTGTGGCTCGGCGTGACCCCGACGGCCAATGACCCGCGGCCGGTGTTGACGGAGCGCATCGGACCCGACTGGGGCCTGCACCTGTACGACGTGAACCTGCCGCTGGGCAACCTGGTCGACGTGGTGCGCCGCCAGGCCAGGGCTTACACCCGAAACTAGGGAATCGCCTCGGGCCCGCGGCCGCGGTGCTCGTCGCGAAACGCGCGCAGCGCGTCGTACGCGGGGGGGCTGAGGGCGGGGCAGCCCAGCAGGCGCCCGGTGCCCTCCGGCCCCGGGCTGCGGTTCCAGGCGGTCGCGGCCACCTCGAAGGGCATCTCCGATCGGGGCATGAGCAGCATCTGGAAGCCGTCCTCCTCCACGAGGGCCCGCAGGCCGGCGCGCGCCTCGCGCGGAAGGCTGGGCCGAAACCAGACGACCACCCGGCCGTGCTCGTGGCTGTGGACGACGGTGGTGTCCGGCGCCGCCTCCTCGTACAGCCCGTCCTCCGCGGCCACCTGGAAGTGCTTGCCGGTGGTCGGCGGGTCGGTGTCGTACTCGACCGTCTCCTCGATGTCGGCGGTGTGGTCCCGAGAGCGGGCGGTGGTGCTGATGAGCTCGCACTCCGCGGCGCGGACCGCCGGCGCAAGGCCCGTGATGCTCGGGGCGGGGACCGTTCCCCCGCCGGGCAGCACCTCGGGCTCGGCGGCGCGGGTCTCGGTGGGCTCGCTCGAGCTCTCGTCGCTCGAGTCGCTGCTGCATCCCGCGGCGGCCAAGGCGAGGATGAGAGCAATCACGGGCAGACGGTTCACGTCGCTCAGGCTAGTGTCGCGGCGGATGGACCGGGATGTGGTGATCGTGGGCGCCGGGGTGGTGGGCGCGGCCATCGCGCGCGAGCTGGCCCGGCTCGACCTGCGCGTGACCCTGCTCGAGGCGGGCCCCGACGTGGGCGCGGGCACGAGCAAGGCGAACACGGCGCTGCTGCACACCGGCTTCGACGCCACGCCCGACACGCTCGAGGCGCGCCTGGTGAAGCGTGGCTGCGAGCTGCTGCGCGAGTACGCGCCCCGGGTGGGCATTCCGCTGGAGCACCGGGGCGCGCTGCTGGTGGCGTGGGACGAGAGCCAGCTCGGCGAGTTCCCGGGGATCGTGGAGCGCGCGCGGGCCAACGGCTACCGCGACATGCGCCGGGTCGAGCCGGCCGAGCTCTACGACCGCGAGCCGCACCTCGGGCGGGGCGCCCGCGGCGCGCTCGAGGTGCCCGACGAGGGTCTGATCTGCCCCTTCACCACCCCGCTCGCCTTCGCCACCGAGGCGGTGCTGGCCGGCTGCGATCTGCGCCGGAGCACCGCCCTCGTGGGAGTGGAGCGCCTCGACGGCGGCGGGTTCGGCCTCGAGACCACGCGCGGCCGGCTGACCGCCCGGCAGCTCGTGAACGCCGCGGGCCTGCACAGCGACACGGTCGATCGGCTCCTCGGCCGCACGAGCTTCACCGTCACTCCGCGCCGCGGCGAGCTGATCGTGTTCGACAAGCTGGCGAGCCCGCTCGTGAACCACATCGTGCTTGCCGTGCCGACCAAGGTCTCCAAGGGCGTGCTGGTGTCTCCCACGGTGTTCGGGAACGTGATGGTCGGGCCCACGGCCGACGACCTCGAGCGCAAGGACGACACGTCCTCGACCGAGGCCGGGCTCGCCTACCTGCGCAGCGAGGCGGGCCGGATCCTGCCCGAGCTTCTGAGCCACGAGGTGACCGCGGTGTACGCGGGCCTGCGCGCCGCGACCGAGCGCGGCGACTACCGAATCAGCTTCGAGGACGGCTACGCGTGCGTGGGCGGCATCCGCTCCACCGGGCTGTCGGCCGCGATGGCCATCGCCGAGCACGTGCGCGAGGGCCTCGGCCTCGGGGACCTCGAGCAGCGGGTCGGCTTGCCCGAGGTGCGGATGCCCAACGTGGGGGAACGCTTCGCACGTCCCCACTCCTCCGCCGAGCTCGTGGACGAGGATCCCGAATACGGGCGCGTGGTGTGCTTCTGCGAGCGGGTCACGCGGGGCGAGATCCGCGACGCCTTCGCGAGCCCCATCCCGCCGGCCGACCTCGACGGGCTGCGGCGCCGGACGCGCGCTCACCTCGGGCGCTGCCAGGGGTTCTTCTGTGGAGCACGCCTCGAAACGCTCGTGGCCGAGGCGGCAAACGGTGCCTGACGGCCCGGTGGCGATCGTGGGTGGCGGGCCGGCCGGGCTGGCCGCTGCGATCGAGCTGCGCCGCCGCGGCGCCGGGGAGGTCGTGGTGATCGAGCGCGAGACCGACGCCGGCGGGATCCCGCGCCACGCGCGTCATCAGGGCTTCGGCGCGCGGGACCTCCGCCGCCCGCTGAGCGGCCCTGCCTACGCGCGGCGCTACGCCGAGATGGCGCGGGCGGCCGGGGTGGAGGTGCTGACGGAGACGATGGCCACTGGCTGGGCCTCAGGGCCCGAGCCCGCCCTCGAGCTGACCAGCCCCCGCGGGCGCTCGGTGCTTGCGCCCGCGGCCGTGGTGCTCGCCACCGGCTGCCGCGAGCGGCCCCGCGCGGCGCGACTGGTGCCGGGCGACCGGCCCGGAGGCGTGATGACCACCGGGATGCTGCAGCAGCTCGTCTACTTGGAGGGCCGTCCGGCCGGAGGACGGGCGCTGATCGTGGGCGCCGAGCACGTGAGCTTCTCGGCCATCCTCACCCTCGCTCACGGCGGAGCCCGCGCCGTCGCCCTCACCACCGAGTTCGCCCGTCACCAGACCGTGGCTGCTTTTCGGCTCGGCGCCCGGGCCCGCTACCGGGTGCCGGTGCACACGCGCACGCGCGTGAGCGAGATCCGCGGACGTGGGCGGGTGGAGGAGGTCGAGTTGGCCGACCTGGACAGCGGCCGCCGGCGCAGCGTGGCCTGCGACACGGTCGTGTTCAGCGCCGACTGGGTCCCCGACCACGAGCTCGCCGTGCTGGGCGGCGTGGAGCTCGACGAGCTCACGCGCGGGCCGGCGGTCGATCCCGGCCTGCACACCTCGCGGCCGGGGGTGTTCGGGGCCGGAAACGTCCTGCACGGAGCCGAGCAGGCCGACGTGGCCGCGCTCAGCGGGCGCCGCGTCGCCTCGTCGGTCACCCGCTACCTCGCGACCGGCGAATGGCCGGCGCAGCGGGTGGCGGTGTGCTGCGAGCCGCCGCTGGGCTGGATCGCCCCCAACGCGATCAGCCGTCACGGCGGGCCGCCCATGGAGCCCGCACGGGGCCATTTCGCGTTGCGGGCACGAGAGCACCGGCGGGCACCCCGGATCGAGATCGTCCAGAACGAGAGACAGCTGTGGAGCGGGCGCCTTGCACGGGTGATGCCGGGGCGTTCGGCTCGCCTGTCGGCCGAGTGGACCCCCGCCGTCGATCCGCAGGGCGGTCCGGTACTGGTCCGCCTGGCCTAGACTCGGGCGCGATGACCGAGCACGAGGAGCACGCCGACAAGCTCGAGCGCGAAGCGGAGGGAATGGCGGAGGACTCCGACCGCGTCGGGAAGCACATCGACGAGGCCCGCCGCGACTGGGAGGCCAAGGAGCAGGATCCCAGCGTGCCCGGCGCCACGCCCGACCCGGAGGACGAGTCGCAGAGCTCCGGCGAGGACGAGGACGAGGCATGAGCAGCGAGACACCGGGCGAGGAGTCGGATCAGCTGCCCGAGGAGGCTCCCACCGAGGCGGTCCCCGACGACGACGGCGAGGGCGCCGCTCGCGATCAGGCGGAACGCAGCCCGGGGACTCCCGGCGACGACGACACCGCCACCGGCAACCCGGACGCCGCCGGCGCGGAGGACGAGGACCAAGAGCAGGACTAGCGCGCCAATCTCCTGCGTACTCTGAGAGGGGAATGTTGGACGCATTGGGCACACCGCTGAAGGCCGCGGCCGCCGCTTTCTTCGCGGTGGGCCTCGTCTTCGTCTTTCTCAACCCGCCGTCCCTCTCGGGTGCCGAAGGGCTGGCGTGGTTCGCGCTGGGTGGGCTGGCGCTCGCGGGCCTGACGGCCTGGGCCTTCGTCGCCCTCACCGGCAAGGACGCCATGCCCGACGACGAGTTCGAGCGCCTGGTGCGCCGCAGCGAGGAGATGGCCCGCGATCCCGATCTGCGCCACGGCGCCAGCGAGTTCGACCTGCTCGTGGCCGAAGCCATCGACCGGCTGCCGCCCGAGTTCCAGGAGCTACTCGACCAGACGCCGGTGGTGGTGTCGCATCTCGGCGAGGAGAATCGCGCCTACGGCCACTACTTCGGCGACACGGTTGCTCGCGACAACTATCCCGATCGCATCGTCCTGTACCAGGACACACTGGTGCGCGACTTCGGCTGGGATCCGGAGCTGCTGCGCGCCCAGGTCGAACGGACGCTTCGCCACGAGCTGGCCCACCACCTGGGCTGGCACGAGACGGGCGTGCGCGAGCTCGGCCTCTGAGCTCGCCCTACAGCTTCTCGCGCACCTACCGATAGCTCGGCTATGAGCCACAAAGCCTCGAGGGCGCTGTTGCTGCTGGCCTGGGCAGCTCTCGCCGTGCTCTCCGCCGCCGTGCTTCTGAACGCCCAAGCTCGAGGTGAGGCGGACATCGAGCAGCGTTTCGACGGTCGCGCCGAGGTCGCGGCGAGCTTCACCGCGACCTACGCCCGCGATCTCCTCGACCAGGAGCGGCGCGTGGCCGAACGCGAGCTCTCGGGCGCCGGGGCGGGCTCCGCGGATCTGAAGGAAGTGACGAATCTGTTCGGCTACGAGGCCGCCGTGCTGCTCGACTCCGACGGTCGCGCCCTCGGGGTCGCGCCGGCCAAGAGCTCAGTCATCGGCCAGGACCTGACGAAGGACTACGCCCATCTGAGCGCAGCGGCCCAGGGGCTGACGGCGGTGTCCAAGGTGGTTCCCTCCGCGGCCGAGGGCATTCCGATCGTGGCCTTCGCCACCCCCTTCGACTCCGAGCGCGGCCGGCGGGTGTTCAGCGGGGCCTTCGACGTCGACGAGACGCCGATCGGCGCGTACCTGCGCAACGCCACGCCCATCAGGGGAACCGACGTATATCTGCTCGACGAGACGGGCACGATCGTGGCGAGCAACCGCAGCGTCTCGACTGGCCTGACCAAGGTGGGCAAGGCCGATCCCGAGCTCGGACGAGGCCTGGCCCGCTCGTCCTCCGGCGAGACGCAGGACGGCCAATACTTCGCGAGCCATGACGTGGCCGGCGCTCCGTGGCGGCTCGTGATGTCGGTGCCCCGGGCACAGCTGCTGGAGCCTGTCCAGGGGTTCAGGCGCTACGTGCCCTGGATCCTCTGGGTCGGCTTTGTGTTGGGCGGCCTCGGCTGCGTGCTGCTGGTGGCCAACCTGATCTCCTCGCGCGTGGCGCTCAGCACGGCCAACCAGAGCCTCGATCAGCTGGCCCGCGTCGATGTCCTGACCGGTCTCTACAACCGCAGGCACGTCCAGGATTCACTCAACGCCGCCGTGGCCAACGCCGAGCGCCACGACCAGACCCTCGCCGTGATGATGATCGATGTCGACCGGTTCAAGCAGATCAACGACATCCACGGCCACGACGCCGGAGACCACGCGCTGCGCCTGATCGCCGCGGACGTGCACGGTGCGCTGCGCGCCGGTGACACGCTCGGGCGCTGGGGTGGGGAGGAGTTCCTCGCCATCCTGCCCTCGACCGACGCCGATGAGGCCCTGCAGGTGGCCGAGCGCGTGCGTGAGTCGATCTCCTCCCTGGCGGTGGTGCTGGGCGATCAGCTCGTGCCGGTCAGCGCGAGCATCGGCGTGGCCGCGCGTGGGGGCGAGGGCCCCGACGGGCTGGTGTCCGCGGCCGACGGCGCCATGTACGCGGCCAAGGCGGCCGGACGCGACGCCGTACGCTCCTGAAGCTCAACCGCCGATCTCCTCCAGCCGCTCAGCCAAGATGATTCGCCCAGCCGCCTCGATCAGCGCGAGGTGGGAGAAGGCCTGGGGGAAATTGCCCAGGTGCTGCGCCGTGGAGGTGTCGAACTCCTCGGCGTAGAGGCCGAGCGGCGAGGCCACTCTGAGCAGCCGCTCCATCAGGTCGCGGGCGCGCTGGTAATCGCCGACGATGGCCAGCGCGGACACGAGCCAGAAGGAGCAGATCAGGAAGCTGCCCTCCTTGCCCTCGAGGCCGTCGTCGGTCTCGTCGGTGCGGTAACGCAGCACGAAGCCGTCCTCGGTGAGCTCGTCGGCGATCGCCTCCACGCTCTTGCGCAGACGCTCGTCGTCGCCGGGCAGGAACCCGAAGATCGCGGCCAGCAGCGTCGACGCGTCGAGCGAGTCGGTGTCGTAGTGCTGGCGCAGGATGCCGTCGCGCACGCCGTGTTCGAGGATGTCCGCCTCGATCTCGTCCGCCGTGGCCCTCCAGGTGGCGGGGAGCTCGGAATCGCCGCGGATCTCGGCGAGCTTGGCGGCGCGGTCGAGCGCGACCCAGCCCATGAGCTTGGACGACACGTAGTGGCGCGGCTCGCCGCGGGCCTCCCAAATGCCCTGGTCGGGCTCGCGCCATACCTCCGTGGCGCAGCGCGCCTGGCTCTGGACGATCGGCCACAGGCGTCGCGGCAGGCGCGAGCTGCGCCGCGTGTGAAGCAGGATCGAATCCAGCACCGCGCCGAAGACGTCGTTCTGACGCTGGTCGAAGGCGCCGTTGCCGAGGCGTACCGGGTGAGCGCCTGCGTAGCCCGATAGCTCGTCGCGCGTGGACTCGGTCAGGTCGCGACGGCCGTCGATGCCGTACATGATCTGCAGGCCGCCGTCCTCGTTGGGCTGGAGGTCGGCGACGAACTGCATGAACTCGTCGGCCTCCCAGTCGAGGTTGAGGAAGTGAAGGGCCTGCAACGTGAAGGTCGAGTCACGCATCCACGCGAAGCGGTAGTCCCAGTTGCGTTCTCCGCCCGGCGTCTCGGGAAGCGAGGTGGTGGGTGCGGCCACGGTGGCGCCGGTCGGCATGTAGGTGAGGCCCTTGATGGTCAGCGCCGAGCGCTGAATCGGCTGGCGCCAGCGGTGATCGGGAAGCCGAGCGCCGCCCAGCCAGCGGCGCCAGAAGCGCCCCGTGGCGGCCAGGCGGTCCTCGGCCTCGGCAACGTTCTGGGGCACCTTCAGCCCCTGGGCCCAGGAGAGCGCGCAGTACGCCCGCTCGCCCTGCTCCAGCCGGTGCCGCGCGCGCACCCACTCGCCCTCCACCCCAAGAGCCATGTCGGTCTGCAACCGTACGGTCAGATCGCCTCCGCGGGCGTCGGCACAGTGACGGTCGGCTCCGTCCAGCGACCATTCGGCCGGAACGCGCCCGTAGTCGAAGCTCGGCTCGCAGATCAGCTCCAGCTCGACGCTGCCCTCCAGGCATTCGACCGTCCGCACGAGCATGTGATCGGCGTCGTCGTCGACCGGCGGGCGAGTATGAGGGGTGATCTCGTCCTCGCGATCCCACGGGCCGATGGTGAGCGCGTCGCGCACCACTATCCAGCCGGTCGGCGTGTTCCAGGTGGTCGTGAGGATGTTGGTGCCCGGCTCGTAGCTGCGGGCCGTCGGGACGTTGAGCCCGAACGGCGCCAGCGTGAAGGAGCCGATCTGGCGATCGAGCAGCGAGCCGAACACGCTGGGCGAGTCGAAGCTCGGGACGCACAGCCAGTCGATCGACCCGTCGGGCGCCACGAGCGCGCTCGTATGGCAGTCCGACAGGAAGGCGTACTCCGCGATCGGCGGGAAGGGCGACGGGGCTGCGGCGCTTTGACGGGCCATTCGCCTGCCAATGTACCGGCTAGCCTCGCTACCGGCGAAGGCGTAGGGTGTTGGCGTTGGAGGGCAGCCGCGACAGGTTTCGCAAGCGCATGCTGGCCGACTCCCTGTCGGACCAGTTCGGTCTAGCGCTTCTCGCGGGTGATTCGGACGAGGCCGATCAGGTGGCGCGTGAGGCGCTCGAGCTGACGCTCGGCGAGGCGATGATCTACGAGCTCGTGGTAGCGCCCGCCATGCATCGGATCGGTCGGCTCTGGGCTGCGGGCGAGATAGGCGTCGGACAGGAGCACCTCGCCACGCAGATCGCCACCCGGGTGCTCGTGCTCGTGCACGACGCGGCGGCGTTTGCCGCTCAGCGCGCGGACTACCGGGCGATGCTCGCGGCGGTCGAGGGCGAGCACCACGTGGTCGGCCTCGACATGGCGGCCAAACTACTCGAGTCGGCCGGCTACCAGGTGTTGACGCTCGGGGCCGACGTGCCGACGGCCGCGCTTCCGGCCATCGTCGTGGAGCACGATCCGAAGCTGTTCGTGCTCTCCGCGACCATGGCCGACGCCGGCGAGCGTGTGCTGGAGGCTGTCGACGCGATCATCGGAGCCGCAGCCGACATTGGTTTGATCCTAGGCGGACCGGGCGTCCCGCGGAGCCTCGCCGGCGGCCCGCGGGTCGTGGTCGAGGCGAGCGTTGCCGCCGTGGTCGAGGCTGCCGACGGGCTCATTCGCGGCGCAGAATTCAACTAAAGGCGGAGAGGGTGGGATTCGAACCCACGAGGCAGTTTGACCCGCCCACACGATTTCCAGTCGTGCACCTTAAGCCGCTCGGTCACCTCTCCGAAGCGGCTCTAGGGTAGCTCCCGCCGCCGGGGTCAGGCCGCTTCGCGCAGCTGCAGGTGCGGGGTGAAGCGCGGCAGGCGGGTGACCGTGGCCTCGACTCTCACCTCGCTGAACGCCGTGGCCTGGAGCGTGGCGCCGCAGCTCTCGCACAGCAGTGCCTCGAACTCGTCCGGCTGGCCCCAGCCTTCGAACTCCTCGGCGCAGGCTTGGTCAGTGCATATGAGAATCGCATAGAGCATGGAGGACTCTCATCGTGGGACGGAGCTCGGACGGAAAGTCACTCATCGGACGCGGGCACGATCAGGCGGATGTGCCGGCGCGCCAGCATGAGAACCGGTGCCTTCCATTCCCCTTGCGATCCATCCAGCGCCACCAGCTTGCAGTCGAGCAGCGTGAAGAACTCGGTATCGCGGCGGTTCACGTGATCGGACACGCGCGAGCGGTGTCCCTCCCGTGGCAGGGTCATCGACCCCTCCACGCGGTACCGATCGGTCTCTACGACGACGCGTTCAGTGCGGTTCTCCACCTCGCCGGGAATCTAGCGCGACCGGCGCCCGCCTCGGGCGTGCGTGTGTAGGTTTGGCATCGTGGACATCGCTCCCGCGGCCACAAGAACACCGGCGCTCGAGGCCGTCTTCAAGCCGGTCCAGCCCCCCACGACATTCGAGGAGACGGTCGAGCGGCTCGGCACCGCGATTCGCCTCGGCCTGCTCGCGCCGGCCAGCCGCCTGCCTCCGGAGCGCGACCTGGCCGAGCAGCTGCGCATCTCCCGCTCGACGCTGCGCCAGGCGCTCACCACGCTCGTCCAGAGCGGGCACCTGGTCTCGCTGAGAGGGCGGGCGGGCGGCACCTTCGTGGCCGAGGAGCCGCCGCTCGGCGAGGCGGCGGAGGGCGAGGTGCTCACCGAGGATGCCCGTGCGGTGCTCGACTACCGGGTGGCGGTCGAGACCGGCGCGACCGTGCTCGCGGCCGAGCGCGCGCAGGACGACGACCTCGTGCGCCTGCTCGAGCTCACCGAGCACATGCACGAGGCCGGTCCATTCGACGAGTACCGGCGGGCCGACATCCGCTTTCACATCGGCGTGGCCGAGGCCTCTCACTCGCCTCGGCTGATCACCGCCATGACCGAGGTCCAGGGCCAGATGAGCAACCTGATCCACCGCATCGCCCATCCCCGTGAGGTGCTGGTGAGCTCCAACGAGCAGCACCGGCAGCTGATCTCGCTGCTGCGCCGCCGCGACACCGCCGGCGCCGTGCGGCTCATGCGCGGGCACATGGAGGGCACCGAGCACATCCTCGCCGGGCTCCTGCCCGAGCGCCCGGACTAGTCGAGCACCCAGCTGTCCTTCGCGCCGCCGCCCTGGCCGGAGTTGACCACCATCGAGCCCTCGACCAGGGCCACCCTGCTGATTGCTCCCGGCAGCACGTGCACGCCGGCGTCGCTGAGCACGGCGTAGGGGCGGAGGTCGACGTGACGCGGCGCGAGCCGGCCGTCGCAGACGGTGGGCGCGACCGAGAGGGTCACCTGCTCCTGGGCGATGAAGGCATCCGGATCGGCGGCCACCGCGGCCAGCGTCTCCCGCCGCTCCCTGTCGCCGGCGTAATCCCAGAGCACCACGTCCTCGCCGCCCATCTCGCCGCGTGGCTTGACCACCCAGCCCGAGAGGTCTTCGACCTCCGCGGCCGGGCGCGAGGCGATCGTGGGCAGCAGCGGCTCCTCGTCCAGTAGAAACCGGACCAGATCGTCGAAGTGCGCGTTCACGAGCTTGTCGTCGGACACTCCGGCTCCCGGTGCGTTGACCACGCCCAGCCGCCCGGCACGGCAGGGCTCGATCAGCAGCTCGAGCGGGGTTCCGCTGAAGCGGTCCTCGTCGGTGCGCTGATAGACCACGTCGACCCCGCGCGCCTGACCCTCGAGCCAGGCCACCAGCCCGCCGTCGCGGACCTCGAGGTCATCGATCGTCACCACGGGGGCGCCGAGCTCGCGGGCGAGCAGCTCGTGTTCCCACCAGGCCGCGGCCGAGGGTCCCTCGCAGAGCAGCACGATGCGCGGTTCCTCGATCCCCGCGGGGGCGGCGTCGCGTACCGCTTGCGCCAGCTCGCCGTAGGACGGAGTGAGGTCGGTATCCGGCGGGTCGAACGCGAGCAGGCCGAGGAGGATCTCGCGCGCCACGACCGCGTAGGCCATTCCCGAAGGCATGCGCACCTGGTCCTCGATCACGCGAAAGCGACCGTCGGGGCAACGGATCACGTCGACCCCGGTGAAGCCGACCCAGCGCGACACGGTCGCTCCGTGCATCGCGGGCTCGTAGTGCGGCGAGCCCTCGATCGCCGCTCGGGGCACCACTCCGGCGGCCAGCGCGCGCCCCTCGCCGTACACGTCGGCCACGAAGGCGTCGAGCGTTCGCAGGCGCTGCACCACGCCGGCCTGGAGCTCCGACCACTCCGCGCCGGTGATGATGCGCGGCACGGGGTCGAGCGCGAAGATGCCGTCGGAGGCGGCGCCGAAGCTCACCCCGCGTGAGCGCAGGCGCGCCTTGACCTCGGTGGCCAGCTCGGCCGGGTCGCCCAACCCGCCGAGCAGCTCGGCGTAGTGCGGGCGCGGCTCTCCGTCGTCGAGGTAGGCCTCGTCGTACGGAGCCCTTGCCACTACTGGTCGGCGAGCGCCGCGCGCAGAGACGCCTCGCTGCGGCGCACCCGCGCCCGGGCGGCGTTGAAGCGCTGCGCGCTCTCGCCGTTGGCGGCGTTGGCCAGAGCGCGATAGGCGACGGCCGTCCGGCGGGCGGCGGCGGCCACCGCCTCACCGCCGGGCAGGCCTTCGAAGCGGGTGGCGGCGCGGTCGTGCACACGCTCGAGGGCCTCGGCGCCGACGCGTTGCCCCGCGGGGAGCTCCGCGGCGGCGAGCCGCCGGCGCGCCGCGGCGCGCTCGGTCCCGAGGCGAGCGATCTCGGCCTGCACCTGCTGCTGCTGCGCGATCACCTCGGCCACGGGCAGTCCGGTGGCCGCCCGCAGCTGCAGCGTCGAGGCCACGCGCTCGCAGTCGGCCAGCGTGCCCGGCTCAGCCTGGAGGGATGCGCGGCACGTGGCCACCAGCTTCCCCGACTCGGTGGGTATCACGTAGCGCACCGCCTCCAGGGCGCCGGCAACGTCGGCTCCCGGCTCACGCCAAGCCTCGAGACGCCCGAGGCGCACGGGATTTCCCTGCTCCTCGCGCTCGACCGGCGCGTCCACCTGCTCGAGGACGAGGCCCGAGCCGGGATCGGCCTCCGGATGGGCCTCCAGCGCCCCGGCCGCGGGTACCGTGCCCGTCCAGTTCCCGGGGAGGCGAACCTGAAGGCCGCTCCCCTCGAAGTCGCGGGGCGGCGGCGGCTCCTCCGCCCCGGGCCCGGCCAGCAGCACACCGGCCAGCGCACCCAAGATCAGGACGCCCAGACCCATCGCCAGGAGCACGCCGCCCGGCGCGAGGCGCGGCGCGGTCCGCCGCTTCGCCCGTGCGCGAGCCGTCGCGGGGCGTCCGTTGCCCCTGCCGGGGCGAGCAGGTTTGGCCTTTGCGCCGCGCGGGGCGGCCTTCGCCTTTGCCGCCTTCGCCGCCTTCGCCGGCGGGGCTGCCCCCACGGCCTCCGCGTTGTTGCGCTTCAGCGCAACAGCCTGGGGTGTGCGCCGCTTCTGCTTGGGCTCAGGAGGCGTTGTGGCTTCGCGCGGGCGCTGCTCGGACTTCGAGCCGGGCATGGTCCCGCCCTGCAGGAGGATGTTCGCCAGGTTGCGAGTCTCCGAGACGGTGCGGTAGCGCAGCTTCGGATCGCGAGCCAGCGCGGTGGCGAGCACGACCTCGAGCGCCTCCGGGAGGTCCGGGCGCAGCTCTCGCAGCGACGAGCCGTCATCCGGCGCCGCTCCGGTGAGCAGGGTGTACAGGAAGGCTCCGAACGAGTAGACCGCGGAACGCTCGGACGCGTTCTCACCCTCGAGCACCTCCGGGGCCACCCACGGGGCGTCGCGATCGCCGAACTTCGTGGGGTTGCCGAGCGCCTCGCGGGTGATTCCGAGGTCGGCCAGCACGGCTCCGCGCTGCGGGTCCATGAACACCGAGTCGGGAGTGAGCTCGGTGGGGTGAATGCCCGCGGCGGCGGCCTGCTCGAGGCCCCGCCCCACGCCGTGGAGCACCTGCGCGCACTCGGTGCCGGAGATGGTGCCGAGCTTGTCCTGGGCGGAGAGCGGCCTGCTCTCGCCCACGTCGTAGGCCACGTAGTAGCAGTCGTCGGTGCGGCCGCTCGCCAGCAGCGGACACAGCCGGTCGCCCGTGCCCCCCGCGCGGTTGGCGGCCGCCTTCGAGTAACGGGTCCAGGCCGCCTCAGAGCCCGCGGGGGCCACCACGGTCAGGCAGACCCGGCGGTCGTCCAGGCGCACGACCACGTGTCTCACGATCTCGCTGACCTCGATGCCCTGGAGCACCCGGACGATCCAATCCTCGGTCAGCTCCGGCTTGGTGTACGACGTGTCCGCCCTCGCCACCTCTCTCAGCCCTCGTCGTCGAACTCGACCGGGGGCGGCGTGGGTTGGGGCGCCGGCGGGGCGGGAGCCGGTTCCGGCACCACGGGGTCGGGCACGACCGGCTCCTCGGTGAAGGTTTCCGGAGGGGGCTCGGGCTCGGGCTCCGGCTCCGGTTCCCGCGGTGGAGGCTTGGGCTTACGGGCCATCCGCGGCAGTGCAGGGGTGTCGCCCAGGCCCGTGGCCGCGGGGTCGGCGGAGGCCGTGGCGCCGCCGTCGGCGTCGGGAACGGAGATCGGAACGGCGGCCGACCCGACGGGCCTGACCGGCTCCTCCTCGCCCCCGGACGAGCTCGCCGCGTAACCCACCCCGAGGGCCAGCGCGAACACGGCGGCCAGAAGCGCGATTAGAAGAGGTCTACTGATGGAGGGGTTCAAGGCCTGATTGGATTGAGCAACGAACCGCAGCGGGCGTCCCCGTCCCCGGACGTAACCGCCACTCTGTGCCGTCAGTCTAGCTTCGCAGCCGTTCCCCGTCGGGGTCGAACAAGGGCTCCTCGGCGATCTCTCCCGCCACCCAGCGGCCGAAGATCTCCACCGCGACCTCGGTGTTCGCCTCCGCCTGGCCGGCGGGAAGGTAGGCGTAGGCGATGGAGCGACCGACGCTGTAGCCGTACCCACCGCTCGTCACGCGCCCCACGATCTCGCTCCCGACGCGTACCGGCTCGTTGCCGAGGGCGACCGAGAGCGGGTCCTCGAGGGTCAGGCAGCACAGCCGCGGGCTCGGCTCGCCGGCATCCATCAGCGCCTCGCGCCCCACGAAGCCCCCGTCCTTGTCGAGCTTCACGCAGAAGCCGAGGCCCGCCTGGCCCGGCGTCTCGTCGGGCGTGATGTCCGCTCCCCAGACGCGATAGCCCTTCTCGAGGCGCAGGGAGTCGATCGCGCGGTAGCCGCCGGCCACGAGGTCATGGGGCTCACCGGCCTCCCAGAGCGTCCGCCACAAGGTGAGGCCGTATTCGGCCGGGCAGTAGAGCTCCCAGCCGAGCTCGCCCACGAACGTCACCCGGAGCGCCCGCACGGGAACGCCGCCCACCGTGATCTCGCGCAGGCTGAGAAAGGGGAAATCGTCGTTCGACAGGGATTGCGGGGTCAGCGGCGCCAGGATGTCCCGCGCGCGCGGCCCCCAGATCCCGAAGCAGGCCCAGGCGGACGTCACGTCGTTCACGTGCACCGAGCCGTCGCCGGGCAGGTGGCGGCGGATCCACTCGCGGTCATGGTTTCCGAAGGCCGTGCCGGTGACGATCGAGAAGCGGTCCTCTGCCAGCCGGGCCACCGTGAAGTCGCATTCGATGC
Source organism: uncultured Thermoleophilaceae bacterium (assembly GCA_963746825.1). GTDB lineage: Bacteria > Actinomycetota > Thermoleophilia > Solirubrobacterales > Thermoleophilaceae > JACVRW01. Next base: position 594,468 of record CAVVCU010000007.1, on the reverse strand, counting down.
CTCCCCGCGAGTTCAGCATCTGCGTGTAGGTGATGCGGCCCACCTCGCGGGCCACTCGGTTGTCGCACAGGCTCTCGAGCAGGGTCGCCGCCCCCGGCCCCGCAATCTCCAGCTTGGAGAACGAGGACTCGTCGAAGATGGCGGCGCTATCGCGGCAGGCCAGATGCTCGGCCCCCACGGCGGGCGACCAGTGGCGCCCCGCCCAGCCGCGCGGACGCAGCGACTCGTCGCCGTCTCGCGCGTTTCGCTCGTACCAGTTCACGCGCTCCCAACCCGACTTCTCGCCGAAGCTCGCCTCGTGCTCGCGGTGCCACGCGTTGGCCGGCGACACGCGCAGCGGCCGCCCGGCCTGTCGCTCGTGGTGGGGATAGCGGATGTCGTAGTAGGTCTCGTAGGTCTCGCGGATGCGCTTGACGGTGTAGGAGGGCGAGCGGTACTGGGCCCCGAAGCGGCGGATGTCCATGTGCCACAGATCGAGCGAGGGCTCGCCCTCGGCGATCCATTCCGCCATCGCCTTGCCGATCCCGCCCGCGCCCGCCAGCCCGTGGGCGCAGAAGCCGGCGGCCACGAAGAGCCCGCCGATCTCGGTCTCCCCGAGGCAGAACTCGTTGTCCGGCGTGAAGCCCTCGGGGCCGTTGATCATGCGCGTGACCCTCACGTCCTCCATCTGCGGCACGCGCCGGCGCGAGTTGACCACGATCTCCTCGAAGCGATCCCAGTCGTCCTCCAGCAGGCGGCCGTTGAAGTCGGGGGGGATGCGGTCGAACCCGTCGTCGCCGTCGGGCAGGAAGGCGGGCGCGCAGTGGCGCTCGTAGCCGCCCATCACGAGACCGCCCGCGTCCTCGCGGAAGTAGATGAGCAGGTCCGGGTCGCGCAGCGTGGGCAGCGGATGGGCCGGATCGCGCTCGCGGAAGGGCTGGGTGACGATGTACTCGTGGGACATCGGCTGCACGGGGATGCGAACCCCGGCCAGGCGGCCGAGCTCTGCGGCGAACATGCCCCCGGCGATCACCACGTTCTCGGTGTCGATGTCGCCGCGCTCGGTGCGCACGCGCGTGACCCGCCCGGCCTCGCTCTCGATCCCGGTCACGCGGGTGCTGGTGAAGATCCGCCCGCCGCCCTCGCGCGCGCCCTCGGCCAGCGCGAAGGTCAGCTGCGAGGGGTCGAGGTAGCCGTCGGTGGGAAGCAGGGCGGCACCCAGGACGCCATCGGTCGACATCAGCGGGAACAGGTCCCGCGCCTCGTCGGCCGAGATCAGCTCCAGCGGCAGCCCGAACGTCTTGGCCCAGCCCGCCTGGCGGCGCAGCTCCTCCATGCGCTCCTCGCTGGAAGCGAGCCGGATCCCGCCGCATTCGACCCAGCCGCAGTCCTCGCCGAGCTTTCGGTAGAGCTCGACCGAGTACATCATCATCTTCGTCAGGGACACCGACCCGCGCAGCTGGCCCACCAGCCCGGCGGAATGGAACGTCGATCCCGAGGTGAGCTGGTTGCGGTCGACCAGCACGACGTCGTCCCAGCCCAACTCGGCCAGGTGATAGGCGATCGCGGTGCCGCCGACGCCGCCCCCGATGATCACGCAGCGTGCGGAACCCGGAAGCTCACGCAGAGCGGCCACGGACCTCCTCGAGCAGGGAATCGAAGCGCTCGTCGCTGCTGGTGGCGCTCATGCGCGCGAAGTGCTTGTCCGCGTAGGCGTCGAAGTCGAAGTCGAGCTCGGACACGGTGCCCTGGACCACGCCCCACATCGCCTCGCGGAAGTCCGACATGAAGCGAAACAGCTTCAGCGCGGCCCTGCGCCGCGGCGTGGCGGGCTCGCCGAAGTAGGCCTCGAGTAGCCGCTCCTCGTCCTCGTCTCCGAACTCGTTGTTGACGGCGAGGTTCCCGAGATCGAAGAAGCGGTCGCCCATGCCCGCGTACTCCCAGTCGACGATGACGATTCGCTCCTCGCCACGCAGGAAGTTGGCCGGGAGCAGGTCGTTGTGGCAGGGGACCGGCGCGTGGTCGGGATCGTCACCCACGGCCTGCACCACCTTGCCCGCGTTGTCGAGCGCCTCGTCGAACGCGGGCGGCGGCTCGCTGCCGCGGCCCCTCGACACCTCGGCGTAGTCACGGGCGATGTCGAGCACCTGGAAGTCGGTGGGCAGCTCCAGGCCGCTGTCGTGAAACTCGCGCAGTGCTCCTGCCACCTGCGCCACCGCGTCGGGCTCGTGCAGCTCCTCGGGCTTCATCTCGTGACCCTCGACGAAGCAGGTGACCAGGCACGGCGGTTCCTGAAGGCTGGCGGCCACCTTGGGCGCGAGGCCGAGCTCGGCGGCGCGCTTGTTGGCCACTCGCTCGGCCTCGCGGTCGATGCCGAGCAGGTTGGTGTCCTTGCCCGGTAGGCGCACGACGTACTCGGTGCCGCCGAAGTTGACCTTGAAGTTGCGGTTGGTGATGCCTCCGTCGAGCGCCCTGACGGCGCCCTCCCGTGGACCGAGCAGGGCCGAGACCCGCGCGATCACCTCGGTCAGCTCAGGAATCGACTTGTCCTGGTTCACCGGCTACACCCCCGTGAGCGCCCTCGCCGAAACCTCGATCGTGAAGTGCACGCGGTCGCCGCGCCAGCGATCGCGGGCGAACTCCACCACCGTCCCGCCCGCCGCGGAGGCCGTTCGCTCCACCAGCATCAGCGGCGCGCGCTCGGCGACGTCGAGCGCGCGCGCTTCGTGGCGGCGCGCGGCGACCGGCTCGAGTCGCTCCACGGCGTGAACGGGCTCGAGGCCGTACTGGTCGCGCATGAGCGCGTAGAGCGAGCCGCTCAGGTCGTGCGACGCGAATCCCGGGAAGCGGTCGGTGGGAATCCATGAGTCCTCGAGCGCCAGCGGGATGCCGCCGCCGAGGCGCACGCGCTCCACGCGAACCACGAGCGCCCCCTCGTCGAGGCCGAGCGCGCGGGCGACCGCCGCGGGGGCGAGCCGCTGGTCGATCGACGTGACGCGGGCGCCGGGCGCGAGGCCCTGGCGCTCGACCACCTCGCTGAAGCCGGCGACGCGCATCAGGTCGTGCTCGATCTTCGCCCGGCGCACGAAGGTTCCGCGCCCGACGCCGCGCTCCAGCAGGCCGCGCGCCTCGAGCGAGGCCAGCGCCTGGCGGACGGTCATGCGCGACACGCCGAACCCCTCGGCGAGCTCTCGTTCCGAGGGAAGGCGCTCGCCCAGGCCGATGGCCGACGACTCGATCCGCTCGGTCAGTCGCTCCTCGATCACCACCCAGGCCGGGCGCTCCGGCTCCTTCCTGAATTGGTCTAGTCCAATGCCGCGGACCCTATGGCGTGCGCCGCGGAGCTGTCAACTTTGCGAGGCTCGGTGGGAGCATGAACGACGGCGAGCTGATCCTCGTAGCCGGCGCGCTGCTGGCGGCCGGCATCGCGGCCTCGCTGCTCGCCGCCCGCGTGCGGCTGCCGGGCCTATTGCTGTTCCTGGGCCTGGGGATGGCCATCGGCTCCGACGGCCTCGGGCTGATCGACCTCGGAGAGCGGCAGGCCGACTACGAGTTCGCGCGCACGATCGGGGTCGTCGCGCTGGCGCTGATCCTCTTCGAGGGCGGGTTGACCGCCGGCTTCGACGCCATCCGGCCCGGTGCTGCGGCCCTCGCTCGGGCTGGCGCTGGTGGGCACCTTCATCACCGCCGCCATCACCGGCCTGGCGGCGGCCTGGCTTTTTGACCTGAGCACCCTGGAGGGCCTGCTGCTGGGCTCGATCATCGCCTCCACCGACGGCGCGGCGGTGTTCTCGATCCTGCGCGGATCGACCCTGCGCCGCAGGCTGGCCCACACCCTGGAGGGCGAGGCGGGCTTCAACGACCCGGTCGCGGTGCTGCTGGTGATCGGATTCGTGGAGTGGATCACCCAGCCCGACTACGGGGTCGCGGACATGGCGCTGCTGTTCGTGGTCGAGGTCGGGATCGGGCTGGCGGTGGGCCTCGCGGTGGGCTGGCTGTCGGTCCAGGGGCTGCGAAGGGCTCGCCTCGACACACCCGGGCTCTATCCGGTGGCCACCCTCGCGGCGGCCGCCGTGGCCTTCGGCGCGGCCGACGCCCTTCACGGATCGGGGTTTCTCGCCGTGTACCTCGCCGGGCTCGCCCTCGGCTCGGCGCGCATCCCGGCCAAGCGCACGGTGGTCGTGTTTCACCAGGGCCTCGGCTGGGTCGCCCAGATCGTGATGTTCCTCGCGCTCGGGCTGCTGGTGTTCCCGAGCCGGCTGGACGACGTCTGGTTCGAGGGCACCGTGCTCGCGCTGGTGCTCCTGTTCGTCGCGCGCCCGATAGCCACCATCGTGGGCACGGCGCTCGACTCGTTCACCGCGCGCGAGCGGGTCGTCCTGGGCTGGGCGGGACTGCGCGGAGCCGTGCCGGTGGTGCTGGCCACCTTCCCCGTGATCGACGGCGTGCCCGGTTCGGAGGACGTGTTCTTCAACATCATCTTCTTCGCGGTGGTGCTCTCCACGCTCCTGCAGGGGACCACGTTCGAGCCGCTCGCCGCACGCCTGGGCGTGACCACCAACGAGCCCGCCCTGCCGCGCCCGCTGGCCGAGACGGGCACGATCCGCCGCCTCGGCGCGGAGATCATGGAGTACCCGGTGGGGCCCGAGGACGCGGTGGCCGGCCGGCGGGTGCGCGATCTCGGGCTGCCGCGCGACGCCCTGGTCAGCGTGATCGTGCGCGGGAGCGAGGCGGTGCTGCCGCGCGGGTCGACGCGGGTGGAGGCCGGCGACCGGCTGCACGTGGTGGTGCGCAGCGAGGTGGCCGCGAGCATGGGCGACCTGCTCGAGCGCTGGCAGCACGGGCCGCTCGGGGATGACGCGCCGGCGCCTCGCGAGCTGGTCGGCATATCGGGCGTGTTCACCTCGCGGCCGTGGGACGAGGAGAAGGACGGCGATCCGGCCTACCCGGACGAGCTGCTGGGCGTGGCGGTGCGCGAGCACCTCCGGACCCGGCGCGACAACCGGGGTGCGCTGGTCATGCTCACCGACGGCCGCTTCGCCGTCACGGGACCGACGCTCGCCGCCGGCGGCGCGCGTCAGCTGCAGGCCTACGCGCGGCGTCGCCTCTCGCGCGAGACCGACGACACGGCGCGGGCCTGGTGGCAGGAGGTTATTGGCGCGCTTGCACGCTAGAAAGCATCGCTTGCGTCCATCCGCACGGTCGCTTACAGTCGCGGCCGAGAGAAGGTCGGAGGCCCAAACCATTTGGTCCGGTTGAGGGCTCCCGCCGCGGTCTATCGACGGAGGGAACACGGCAATGGCCGATGACGTTGGGCAGCGCGACAGGGATTCGGAGCGGCTCGCAGAGCTCGGCTACAAGCAGGATCTGAACCGCGTTTGGAGCCAGTTCTCCAACTTCGCGATCTCGTTCAGCATCATCTCGGTCCTCGCCGGTTGCTTCACCACCTACGGCCAGGCCTTCAACAACGGCGGTCCGATCGCGATCTCCTGGGGCTGGCCGATCATCTGCGCGATCCTCATGACCGTCGCCTTCTCGATGTCCGAGCTGTGCTCGGCCTATCCCACCGCCGGCGGCCCCTACTGGTGGGCGGCGAAGCTGGGCGGCCCGGGCTGGTCCTGGTTCACCGGCTGGTTCAACGTGATCGGCCTGATCGCCGTGGTGGCCTCGGTCGACTACGCCTGCGCCACCTTCGCGGCCAACCTCTTCAGCCTCTGGGACCTGAACATCATCGTCAACTTCACGGGCGGGCCGGAGCTGGACGAGATCTTCGTGCTGTTCCTGATCATCATGGGTCTGCACGCGCTGATCAACATCTATTCGGCGCACCTGGTCGCCCTGTTCAACAACATCTCGGTGGGCGTGCACGTGGTCGGCGTGGCGATCATCATCCTGATCCTGATCATCGTGCCCGACCGCCATCAGAGCGCGGACTTCGTCTTCACCGACACGATCAACAACTCGGGCTTCTCGGACGGTTCGACCTCCAACCTCTTCTTCTGGATCTACGTGCTGCCCGTGGGCTTCCTGCTGACGATGTACACGGTCACCGGCTACGACGCCTCGGCCCACGTGTCCGAGGAGACGAAGGACGCCGAGGTCGCGGCGGCCAAGGGCGTATGGCAGTCGGTGTTCATCTCCGCGGTGATCGGTTGGTTCGTGCTGCTGGCGATCACCTTCGTCGCGGTTGACGTCGAGGCCGCGTCGGGCGGCACGATCCCGATCTTCACCAGCGCCATGAGTTCCGGCTGGGCTGAGATCGTGATTCTGATATCCACGATCGGGCAGTTCTTCTGCGGCATGGCCTGCGTCACCAGTTGCTCGCGGACCTTCTACGCGTTCTCGCGCGACCGGGCGGTGCCCGGTTGGCAGATCTGGAGCTCGGTCAACAAGAACCGCGTGCCCGTGGCCGCCGTGCTGGCCTCATGTGGGCTGGCCGCGCTCATAACGCTGCCCGCGCTGAGCGGCACCGAAGCCGGCATCCCGGTCGCCTTCTTCGCGGTCGTCTCGATCGCGGTGATCGGCCTCTACATCGCCTACGTGACGCCGGTGTACCTGCGCCTGAGGGCGGGCGACAACTTCGAGCCCGGTTCCTGGACGCTCGGCGCGAAGTACAAGTGGGTGAACACCATCGCCGTGGTCTGGGTGGTCATCTGCGTGGTCATCTTCTCGCTGCCCTTCACGCCGGCCGGGGTGTTCTGGAACGACGAGTTCACCTGGTCGTCGGTCAACTACTCGCCGCTGATGGTGCTGGCCGTGATAGCCGCGGTCGGGCATCTGGTGGCTCGTGAGCGCGAAGAACACCTACAAGGGCCCGGTGGCCACGATCGGCTTCGACGAGGGGCTGGGGATCACCGAGGAGAAGGAAGAGCCGACGGCGTCGGCCTGAGGAGGCCTTTGAGCTCGGCGAGCATCGGCGCCGGGTTCCCGGTCACGTCGTTCCAGGTGTAGCGGCGGATCTGGTCGTCGCGGGCGTAGGCCTCGCGCTCGCGGCGGCGGTCGTTTTCCCAGGCGTGGCGGGAGTGGTGGTAGCGGTAGCTGTCGAGCTCGACGGTGAGGTGGTGGTCGGGCCAGCGGCAGTCGACGCGTTTGCTGCCGGCGGGGCGGTTGGTCTGCGGCAGCGGGAGGCCGGCTTCTTGTAGGCGTTCGAGGAAGCGGCTCTCGAGTTTGCTGAGGGTGATCTTGGTCTCGCCGCGCATGATGCGCCCGCAGCCGGCCCGCTCCTCTGGCGTTGGGCCGGCGGGCCAACGCCTGCTCGACCTGTCTCGGGGTGGTGTGGTGCCTGACGCCGGCTTCGTGACAGGCCCGGGCTAGTTCTGCTTCGTCTACGGCAGCAGCCAGGTCAACCAGGGTTTCGGCGGGGGTGGTGACTGGGATGCCGCGCCAGGTGGTGCCGCGGCGTTTTGCCTTGCGGGTCGTTACGCCCCGACCCGCGAACGGTGCGCGGCGGTGACCTCGGGCGGCGGCGCCGGGCCTCTTGAGCAGGCCCACAGATGCGCGGCAGCTTGGCCGCTGAGCAGAGCCCCGTCGCCGCAGGCCTTCACCGCGGCCAGGTAGTGCGCCTCGGTACTGGGGGCCGTGTGACCAACCCGAAAGACGCCGCGAAAGACAGCAATAAGGGCACCACTACGCAGGCGCCCGTCGATCTCCCTCCCACTGATCCCCGCCGCCAGCAGCTCGCGCCGCGTCACCACCCCGTGAGAGCGACGCGCCAAAGCGGCCATCTACTCCTCCACACTTCCGACTTTCCCCCCCACACGGTGGCAAAGTCGACACAGCGCCAGCCGAACTCACCCCCTTATAGCCGCCGTTCAGCGCAGCTCTGCCGCGGCGGCCACGAACTCCCGCCAGCGCGAATGCTCTGCCGCACGCCAGGAATCGTCCCGCGCCGGCTCCACGCGCCGGTCCACGGGCAGCAACTCCGCCGCCTCGGCCAGCGAGCCGATCGTGCCCGAGCCCACGGCGGCCAGCGCCGCGGCGCCCAGCACGGTTGCGTCGGCGCCGGCGGCCTCTACCGGGACTCCGCTCGCGTCGGCCTGTAGCTGCAGCAGCAGCGGCTCGTTGGTGAGCCCGCCGTCCACGCGCAGCGAGGCCACGTCGACGGTCTCCTGCATCGCCGCCACCACGTCGGCCACTCGCCACGCGATCCCCTCGAGGGCGGCGCGGGCCACGTGCTCGCGCGTGGTGCCTCCGTGCATCCCGGCCAGCACCGCCCGGGCGTCGGGCTTCCACCAGGGGGCGCCCACGCCGGCCAGCCCCGGGAGCACTCGGGCCCCCGCGCTGTCGTCGACCTCGCGAGCGAGCACGGCGAGATCGGCCGGCCGCTCCGCCAGCCCCAGCTCGCGGCACATCCATTCGAGCATCGCTCCCGCCGCGAACACGCCGCCGTCGATCGCGTACTCCACCCGGCCGTCGAGCGACCAGGCCACGGTCGGCAGCAGGCCGCCCGCCGGCTCGGGCACCTCGTCGCCCACGTGGCCCAGCACGAACACCCCGGTTCCGTAGGTGGCCTTCACCCGGCCGGGGACCACGCAGCCCGCGCCCGCCAGCGCCGCCTGCTGATCGACCACCTGGCCGCACAGCGGCAGCTCGACCGGCCACGACTCGTGGCGCAGCACGCCGAGCTCGCCCGCCGTATCGCGCACCTCGGGCAGCACATCGAGCGGCACGCCGAACAGCTCGGCCAGCCGGGGGTCGAACCCCGGCCGCCCGAGCGCGTGCAGCTGAGTGCGGGATGCGGTCGACGCGTCGGTGGCAAAGCCGGCGCCCAGCCGGTCGCACAGGAACGAGTCGACCGTCCCCATCCGCAGCGTGCCCGCCTCGCGCGCCGCCCCCACTCCCTCGTCTCGCTCCAGCAGCCAGGCCAGCTTGGCCGCTGAGAAGTAGGGGTCGAAGGGCAGGCCGCTGAGTCCGCGGATCTCGTCCTCGTGATCACCGAGGCGCTCGAGCACCTCCGACGAGCGCTTGTCCTGCCACACCACGATCGGCGTGAGCGGCTTTCCGCTCTCGGCGTCCCAGGCGAGCACCGACTCGCCCTGATGGTCGAGGCCGCAGGCCACCACCTCGCCGGGATCCTCTTCGAGCAGCTCGCCCACCGCCTCGACCACGGCCGCGAGCACCTCCTCGCCGTCCTGCTCCACCCAACCCGCGCGCGGGTGGCGGTTGACCTTGTCGCGCCGTGCTTCCCGCACGGGCTGAAGGCGCTCGTCGAACAGAGCGGCCTTGACGCCGGTCGTGCCTTCGTCGATCCCGAGTAGAAGCAAGGGCCGACTTCTATCGGATACGGTGCCGCCGATGACGCTCGAGGAGCTGCAGAAGAAAGCCGCAGAGGGCACGGTCGACACCGTGCTCCTCACCATCGCCGACATGGAAGGCCGGCTCCAGGGCAAGCGCCTGACCGCCAGCCACTTCCTCGACGAGGTGGTGAGCCACGCGGCCGAGGGCTGCAACTACCTGCTGGCCGTCGACGTCGACATGAACACCGTCGACGGCTACGCCATGTCGAGCTGGGAGCGCGGCTACGGGGACTTCGTGATGAAGCCCGACATGGACACGCTGCGGCCCGTGCCCTGGCACGAGGGCACGGTGCTGGTGATGGCCGACCTCGAGTGGGAGGACGGCTCCGACGTCGTGGCCTCGCCGCGGCAGATCCTGCGCCGTCAGCTGGCCCGCCTCGCCGAGCGCGGATGGAAGGCCACGGCGGCCACCGAGCTCGAGTTCATCGTGTTCCGCGACAGCTACGAGGACGCGTGGAACAAGGGCTATCGCGATCTGGTTCCCGCCAACCAGTACAACGTCGACTACTCGATGATCGGCACGGCGCGAGTGGAGCCGCTGATCCGCCGGATCCGCAACTCCATGGCCGGCGCGGGCATGCCGGTGGAGAACTCGAAGGGCGAGTGCAACTTCGGCCAGCACGAGATCAACTTCCGCTACAACGACGCGCTGCACGCCGCCGACGACCACGTGATCTACAAGACGGGGGCCAAGGAGATCGCCGCCCAGGAGGGCATGGCGCTCACCTACATGGCCAAGCTCGACGAGCGCGAGGGCAACTCGTGTCACATCCACTGCTCACTGCAGGACGAGAGCGGCGAGAACGTGTTCGCCGGCGACGAGGCGCTCTTTCACCGCTTCCTCGCCGGGCAGCTGGCCTGCCTCGAGGAGCTCACACTCTTCTTCGCTCCCAACATCAACTCCTACAAGCGCTACGTCGAGGGCTCCTTCGCCCCGACCGCCGTGGCGTGGGGCAAGGACAACCGCACGTGCTCCATGCGCGTGGTGGGCCACGGCCAGGGACTTCGCTTCGAGAACCGCCTACCGGGTGCCGACGTGAACCCCTACCTGGCGCTCGCCGCGATGATCGCCGCCGGCCTGCACGGGCTCGAGAACGAGCTCGAGCTCGAGGATGCCCTCGAGGGCAACGCCTACGAGTCGGACAAGCCCCACGTGCCGCACACCATGTACGCGGCGCGCGACCTGTTCGCCGAGTCGGCCATGGCCCGCGAGGCCTTCGGCGAAGAGGTCGTCGACCACTACCTCAACCGCGCCCGCGTGGAGCTCGACGCCTACGAGGCGGCGGTGACCGACTGGGAGAAGTTCCGCGGCTTCGAGCGTCTGTAAGAGGCCTTGAGCCGGCCCGTAATCGGCATCTGCGGCGCCATCGAGGAGGTCAGCTGGGGAGCGTGGACGGTGCTGGCGAACGTGTCGCCGCGCTCCTACGCGCTGGCCGTCCAAACGGCGGGCGCGATGGCGCTGCTGCTACCACCGGATGACGCCGCCGCCGAGGCGCCGGGCGAGATGATCGACCTCCTCGACGGGCTGATGCTCGCCGGGGGCTCGGACATCGACCCCGCGTCGTACGGCGCGACCGCCCACGCGGAGAGCAAGGGTTGCCGGCCCGAGCGCGACCGCTTCGAGCTGGCGCTCAGCCACGCCGCCCTGGAGCGCGACATGCCCGTGCTGGGCATATGCCGTGGCATGCAGCTGCTCAACGTGGCCTGCGGGGGCACCCTCGACCAGCACCTACCCGACGCCATAGCCAGCGAGCGCCACCGCCACACGCCGGGCGCTTTCGCCGACCACGAGGTCCGGATCGCCGAGGGCACGCTCGCCGCGCGCTCGGTCGGCTCGACGGTGAGTGGGGTCAAGTCGCACCACCACCAGGGAGTGAGCGAGCTGGGCGAGGGCGTGTCGGTGACCGGCTGGGCGGTAGAGGACGACGTGGTCGAGGCGATCGAGCTCTCCGGCAAGCCCTACGCGCTCGGGGTGCTGTGGCATCCGGAGGAGGACCAGCGCAGCAGCGTGATCGGGTCGCTGGTGGACGCGGCGCGGGACTACCGCAGCGCGGCCGAGTCCGCCCGCTGAGCGGCGGCCTCGGCGAAGGCCTCGAAGAGCTGGCGCTTGTCGCCGGCCTCGGGGTGCCACTGCACGCCCAGGACCCAGCGGTCGTCGTCCTCCAGCTCGATCGCCTCGGCCACGCCGTCGCGGGCGCTGCCCGTGACCACGAGACCGCTGCCGAGGCGGTCGATCGCCTGGTGATGGTGGCAGCGCGCCTCGTGCACCTCCTCGCCGGTCGCCCGGGCCACGAGCGAGCCGGCCTGCAGGTCGATGTCGTGCTCGGTCCCCACGAACGTCCCGACGATGCGCCGGTGCGGGTTGGTCTCCGTCCTCGTCGACCAGGTTCTGATTGACCGTCCCGCCCATGGCCACGTTGAGGAGCTGCATGCCACGGCAGATGCCCAGATAGGGCAGGCCCCGGTCGATCGCCGCGCGCGTGAGCGCCAGCTCGAACTCGTCGCGATCGCGGTAGGTGGTCTCCGTGGCGTCCGATCGCTCCTGGCCATATACCGCGGGGTCGAGGTCGGCCCCGCCGATCACCATCAGCCCGTCGAGGCGGTCGAGCAACCGCTCCGGAGGCCGGGTGTCCACGGGCAGGAGCACGGCCATCGCGCCGGTGTCCTGCACCGCTCTGACGTAGGTGTCGGCGGTGAGATGCGCGGTCTGGTCCCAGAAGGCCCAGCGGGCGCGTTCCTTGACCGCGCAGATGCCGATGACCGGAGGCGTACTTGACATTGCGATCCTCGCAATGGTAAAGGTCTCGCGGGCAGTCCTTTTACTGGAGGTGTTGAACGGTCCCGTGAGCACCGAGATGCTGGTGAAGGTGGTGGAGCCCGCCACCGAAGACGTGATGGCGGAGCTTCCGCAGGCGGGAGTCGAGGAGGCGGACGCCGCCATCGCGCGGGCGCACGAGGCCTTCCCCGCCTGGAAGCGCGTGCCGGCGGCCGAGCGCGCCGAGCTGATGCGCAGCGTCGCGGCCAAGATCCGGGAGCGGGCCGGCGATCTCGCCCTCCTGGAGGCCCGCAACGTGGGCAAGCCGATCTCCGACGCGCGGGGCGAGGTCGGCATGGTCGCCGACGTGTTCAACTACTACGCGGGCGCTCCGGAGCGCCTGCTCGGCGACACCATCCCGGTCGACGGCGGCCTCGACTTCACCTTTCGCGAGCCACTGGGGGTGGTGGGCCTGATCACCCCCTGGAACTTCCCGCTGGCGATCGCCTCGTGGAAGGTCGGCCCGGCGCTGGCGGCGGGCAACACCATCGTGCTCAAGCCGGCGGAGCTCACGCCGCTCACCGCGCTGGAGCTCGAGAAGCTCGTGGTCGAGGCGGGCGTGCCCGAGGGCGTGTTCAACGTGGTGGTGGGCAGCGGACGGGTGGTGGGCGAGCGCATCGTCGACAGCCCCGACGTGGCCAAGGTGGCCTTCACCGGCTCGACCGAGGTGGGCCGGCGGATCGCCGCCCGCGCCGCGGAGACGATCAAGCGGGTCACGCTCGAGCTGGGCGGCAAGTCGGCCAACGTCGTGTTCGCCGACGCCGATCTCGAGAAGGCGGCAGCCGCCGCCCCGAGCGCGGTGTTCGGCAACTCCGGCCAGGACTGCTGCGCTCGCTCGCGCATCCTGGTGGAGCGGCCGGCGCTCGACCGGTTCATGTCCGCGCTGGAGGACGCGGTCAGGGCCATCGCGGTGGGCGACCCGCTCGATCCCTCCACCGAGATGGGCCCGCTGATCTCCGCCGGCCAGCGCGAGACGGTGTCGTCGTACATCGACGGCGACGCTCCGGTGGCCTTCCGCGGTGAGGCCCCCGAGGGCAGGGGCTACTGGTTCGCGCCCACGGTGCTCTGCCCGGTGTCCAACGACGACCGCGCCGCGCGCGAGGAGATCTTCGGCCCGGTGGCCTGCGTGATCCCGTTCGACGACGAGGCCGACGCCGTGCGCCTGGCGAACGAGACCATCTACGGCCTCTCGGGCTCGGTGTGGACGCGCGACGGCGCCAAGGCCCTGCGGGTGGCGCGGGCCGTGGAAACCGGTGTGATGTCGATCAACTCGAACACCTCGGTACGGGTATCCACGCCGTTCGGCGGGTTCAAGCAGTCGGGCACCGGCCGCGAGCTCGGGCCGCACGCGCTCGAGCACTACACCGAGCTCAAGAACGTCTACTACGCGACGGAGGAGGCCTGATGGGACGGTTGGACGGCAAGGTGGCCGTGATCACCGGCACCGCCAGCGGCATCGGCGCCGAGACCGCTCGCCTCTTCCAGGCCGAGGGCGCCAAGGTGGTTGGCGTGGATCTCAGCGACCAGGTGGTCGGTGATCTCGCGATCCAGGCCGACGTGACCGACCCCGCCGCGGTCGAGGGGATGTACGCCCAGGCGCGCGAGCAATTCGGAAAGATCGACGTGCTCTTCAACAACGCCGGCATCTCGCCCGACGACGACGCCTCGATCCTCGACACCTCCGTCGAGTCCTGGGACAAGGTGCAGAACGTCAACCTGAAGTCGGTCTTCCTCTGCTGCAAGTTCGGCCTCCCGCACCTCCTGGACAACGGGGGCGGATCGATCATCAACACCGCGTCGTTCGTGGCCGTGATGGGGGCCGCGGTGTCGCAGATCTCCTACACCGCCTCCAAGGGGGGCGTGCTCGCGATGTCGCGCGAGCTGGGGGTGGAGTTCGCGCGCAAGAAGATCCGGGTGAACGCGTTGTGCCCCGGGCCGGTGAACACACCGCTGCTGCAGGAGCTCTACGCCAACGACCCGGACAAGGCCGCGCGGCGGCTGGAGCACCTGCCGCCGGGCCGCTTTGCCGAGGTGAGCGAGATGGCCAATGCCGTGCTGTTCCTGGCCAGCGACGACTCCACCTACGTGAACGCGTCGACCTTCTTGGTCGACGGCGGCCTGGCCGGTGCGTACCTGACTCCGCACGACGAGCACTGATCCATGGACGCCTTCGAGGTCAAGGACGTCCTCGCCCGGCTGGACACGTCGGGGCACGACTACTCCGAGTTCTTCCGGGCCGCGAGCGGCAAGCTGTCGATGACCATCGCCTTCTGGCCCGCGGGCGGCGAGGACCCCCAGCAGCCCCACACCGAGGACGAGGTGTACTACCTGGCGAGCGGCCGGGGGCAGATTCGCGTGGACGGCGAGGACCGGGCCGTGCAGCCGGGCTCGATCGTCTACGTCGCGGCGGGCGTCGAGCACAAGTTTCACTCGATCGAGGAGGACCTCGAGGTGGTCGTGTTCTGGTCGCCGGCGCGTGCGCCCTACGACGCCTAGCGCGACCTAGCGTTCGAGCAGGGTTCCCGCGGCCGCGGCGAAGAAGCGCGCCGAGATGCCGCGGCCCACGTCGTTCCAGGCGTCGATCTTCGTTGCGCTCTCGGTGCGGATGGCCTCGGGATCGAGCCCGGTGGCCACCGCGCCCGGGTCGCCCTGCCAGCCCGCGAGCCAGGAGCTGAGGTCGGGGAGGGTGACCTCGGGGTGGAACTGGATGCCCCAGACCGGCTGCGAGTCCTCCAGGCGAAAGGCCTGCAGACACGCCGAGCTGCGGGCCAGGGCCACCGCGCCCGGCGGCAGCAGCCACTCGTAGTGGTGGTAGCCGAAGCCCTCGAAGCGCTCGGGAAGCCAGCCGAGCAGGGGATCGATCTGACCTTCGGGGGTCAGCTCGATCTCGAACCAGCCGATCTCCGGGCCCCGAGCGGGGCGCACCACCGCGCCGAGGGCGTCGGCGATCACCTGCGAGCCGAAGCACACGCCGAGCATCGGGGTGCGGCGCCCGAGCAGCTCCCGCACCAGGTCCTTCTCCGCCCGCAGCCATGGGAGCTGGTCCTCCTGGTCGATCTGCGCCTCGGCACCGAAGACGATGGCGGCGTCGAACTCCTCCGCCGCGGGCGGGGGCGCCTCGTGGGGAACCCACTCGACAAATTCGTGGCCGGCCACCCGGGCCGGCTCGGCGAACACGCCCGCCGCCGCGTTGCGGTGGTGGACGACGGATAGGACCCGCATCAGCGGGGTGGTGCCTGCGGCCCTGCCGGTGGTGGCCCCGGCGCCTCGGGCCCGCCCGCCTGTGGCGGGGCGTCCGAGGGCTCGGGCGGCCGCTCGGACACGTGGGTGGCCGGCGGCGGGCTGTCCTGCGGCGGCAGCGGCGAGGCTGTGCCCGCCTCCTCGGCGAGCGGATCGCCCTTGACTCGACGCAGCTCGAAGTACATGACCGTGGCTGCCAAGGCGCTCAGCGGCACCAAGAGCACGTTGACGATCAGGTCGGAGATGGCGTAGCCGACAAAGGAGTCGTCGCTGATGCCGCCGACGATCCCTCCGATGATCGCCCGGACGATGAAGCTGACCAGGAAGATCACGACGATCACGCCGAAGACCTGCCAGCCGCTGCCGCGCACGAGCTCGCGGCTGCGTCCGAAGGACTCGAGCACGCCCGCGCGCTCGATCACGATCACCGGCACGATCACCGCCCAGATGGTCAGCAGGAAGAGGCCGGGGATGATCAGGAGGACGAACCCGATCGCGATGCCGATACCGGCGAGGATGCCGACCACGAGCAGCGGGCCTATGAACGGCGCGGCCGAGCTGAACAGCGATCCGATCGTGTGATCGCGCCGACCGTCCAAGATGTCGCGCGTCGCCTCCACGACCATGCCCTGGTACCAGTAGGTGGCGATCAGGCTCAGCGCCGCGCTCACCAGCGCGAGCAGGAAGCCTCCGCTGGACAGCAGCAGGCCGTTGACGATCGCGACAGGGAGGAACAGCACAAGCGCCGCGGGGATCAGCAGCGTGAACTGGCTCCCGTAGAAGGAGAAGATTCGCTCGAAGACTCGACCGGTATCCAGCTTGGCGTTCATGGGCAGAATGTACCCCTGATGCCCGACAGCCTGCGCGGACACCTCCTCATTGCGGCGCCGGTGCTGCACGATTACTTCCGGAGGACGGTCGTGCTCGTGATCGAGCACACGCCGGACGGCGCGATGGGCGTGGTGCTCAACCGCGAGTCCGAGACCCTGGTGGCCGAGGCGGTCCCGCAGCTGGCGGAGCTGGCGGCCGATGAGGAGCTCGTGCGGATCGGCGGGCCTGTCGCGCCGCAGTCCGTGGTCGCCCTGGGCGAGTTCGCCGACCCGGCGGAGGCCGGCACGCAGGTGGTGGACTCGCTCGGCACGCTCGACCCCGACGCCGACAACACGTCGCTGCAGCGCATCCGGGTGTTCGCCGGCTACACGGGCTGGGCGCCGGGGCAGCTCGACGTGGAGCTCGAGCAGGAGGCCTGGCTGGTCACTCCCGCGCAGGCCGACGATGCCTTCGCCGACGGTGACATCTGGTCCGACGCCCTGCGCCGCAAGGGAGGCAGCTACCGGCTGCTCTCGACCATGCCCTCCGATCCGTCGCTCAACTGAACCCATCCGCGCGCAGCCGGCCAGCCGGCTGCTTGCGGCAAAGCTAGCGGCAGCGGCGCACCGAGCGCGCCACCGCGCGAGCACGCACCTGGTAGCCCTCGGCCGACACGTGCACGCCGTCCCCGGCGAGCCAGTACGAGTTCTCGCGCACCATCCGCGCCCAGTTGACCACGCGCAGGTTCTTGCGCGGCCGCGACTCCTGGGCCAGCACCCGGTTGTAGCCCGCGTAGCTGGCGCCCGCGACCGGAGGGCGCACGACGTTGGCCCACACCACGCAGCGCCGTGGCCCGGCCACCGACATCACCTGGCGAACAGCCGCGCGAAAGGCGCTGACCGAGCGCGGGTCGTCGTTGGTGCCGAGGCTCACGTGGATCACGCGTGGGAGCCTGCGGCCGTAGGCGCGCAGCACGCTTGCCCCCTCGAAGGCGTGCCGGCTGACCGCGGTCGACTGGGTGACCCTCCAGCGCGCCAGCTCGCGCGGCAGGTAGGGGGCGGTGCCCACGGCCAGTGAGTCGCCGTTCACCAGCAGGCGGCGGCTCAGTGCGTCGGCGCTCGCCGGCGCCACCAGCGCGGCGGCCAGAACCAGGACGCTAAGGCGCCGCATCACGCAGCGCGCGGTAGTCCTTGGCCATCGCCTCCACCACCAGCCGGGTGGGCACGATCGCTCCCTCGCGCGAGAAGTGCACGCCGTCCGACTGGCGCGCGAGGACCTTCCGGCCGTCGATCTTGAGCTCGTCGCTGTAGCGGCCGTTGTTGATGGTGCTGTAGATGTCGACGTAGCGAACGCCGGGCACCGCGGCGGCGGCCTGCTCGACGGCCCGGTTCTGGGTCTCGTAGATCACGTTGAACGCACCGTCGCGCGCCGTGGGCGGGGGCACCCAGTAGACCGGGCGCTTGCCGTTCGAGCCGAGCTCGCGCATGACCACCGCCGCGCGGCGCGCGTACTCGGTCTCCCACTCCGGATCCTGGGGGCCGTAGAGCTGCCCGTCCTGGCCCAGCACGTTGAAGCCGTCGTTGCCACCCATGACCATCACGACCGCACCGGGGCTGCGCGCCGCGATCTCCTGCTGGGCGTTGATCTCCCAGTTGAAGAACTCCGGGTTGGTGAGGCCGGTGGAGTTGCGCGGGCTCACCTCCACGTTGAAGAGGTCGTCGGGCAGCTCGTCGGTGAGCAGCTCGCCGATGAAGAGGGCCTGGGAGTCGCCGGTCACGAACACCTCGATGGGGCTGGTCGGCGTGGGCTGAGGAAAGGTCTTGTTGACCAGCTTGCGCTTCTTTGGCGCCTTGAGGATGGCGGTGGAGCCCGTCTCGAGCTCGGTCCCCTCGGCCGTCTTCGACTCCTGGCCGAAGGCCATGTCGAGGCCGTCGCGCGGCAGGTGCAGGCCCACCGTGCCCGCGACGTCGTCCAGCGGGCGCGCCACCGAGAGCACCACGTCGCGCGTGGTTCCGCCCTGCATGCTCTCGCCCGCGCGGACGATCGCCTCCGAGTTGAACAGCGCCGCTACCACGAGCGCGATCATCACGACACCCAGCACCCGCCCCGCCGGCATCGTGAGCTTGCTTGGTATCCGGGGATTCACTGGCTCAGAACTGGAAGTAGATGAACGGGGCCACGCCCTCTTGGCCCACCGCCGCGTCCGCGACAACGATCAGGAGACCGAGCGCCACACCCTGAGCGGCCACCGGCCGGGTGACGAGCCAACCCTCGGCTCGCTCCCACGCGCTGCCGGGCACGGCTTGCAGGCCGATCGCGGCCACGGTCAGAAGAACCATAGGGACCGTGACCAGCGGCGAGGGCCCGCCGGAGAACACGCCGCCCAGCATCGAGAACGCCGTGGACAGGTCGGGAGAGCGGAAGAAGACCCAGGCCAGGCAGACGATGTGGAACGTGATCAGCCAGGCCAGCCACACCGGCATGTGGAAGCCCTCCCAGCGCGAGCGGGCCCAGCGTTCCACGGACAGCGCCGTGCCGTGGATCCCGCCCCAGATGACGAAGGTGAACGACGCCCCGTGCCAGAGGCCGCCGAGCAGCATGGTGAGCATGAGATTGCGATAGGTGCGCCGCTCGCCGTCGCGGTTGCCGCCCAGCGGGATGTAGAGGTAGTCGCGCAGCCATCGTGAGAGCGTCATGTGCCAGCGCCGCCAGAAGTCCTGCAGGCTCAGCGCCAGGTAGGGGCGGTTGAAGTTCTGCGGCAGCTGGAAGCCGAGCAGCAGCGCCACGCCGATCGCCATGTCCGTGTAGCCCGAGAAGTCGCAGTAGATCTGCGCGGCGAAGCCGTAGATGGCCAGCATCACCTCGAGGCCCGAGTGCGCAGACGGGTCGTTGAACACGGGATCGACCACGTTGCGCGCCAGCTCGTCGGCCACCACCGTCTTCTTGATCAGTCCGCCGGCGATCAGGAACAGGCCGGGCCCGGCGAGCACCGCGCGCGGGTCGCGCGGCGTCCGCAGCTGGGGCAGCAGCTCGTTGGCGCGCACGATCGGCCCGGCCACGAGGTGGGGGAAGAAGGCCTGGAGGATGGCCACGTCGCCCAGCGAGGCGGCCTTGGTCTCGCCGCGGTAGACGTCGACCACGTAGGAGATCGCCTGGAAGGTGAAGAACGAGATGCCGATCGGGAGCACGATCTGCACGAGGGGCAGCGGCGAGCCCAGCCCGATCGAGTCGAGGGCACCGTCAACCTCGGACACGAAGAAGCCGAGGTACTTGAAGACGCACAGCAGACCCAGGTCGAAGACGATCGCCGCGGTGAGGGCGCGCTTGCGCGTCTGCTGGGAGTCTGACTGCGAGATCACCCGCGCTGCCAGGGTGTTCACCACACTCGAGACGATGAGGAGCAGCACCCACCGCCAGTCGATCCAGCCGTAGAAGACGTAGGAAGCAACCAGAATGAACGGGCGCCACGCCCGCGGATGAGGCATCAGCGCCCACGAGATGACGAACACGACCACGAAGAAGGCCGCGAACTCGATCGTCGGGAAGCTCACGGCGGCCATTCTTGCTGTAGCGGCGGTCCTCTCGGCGGCACCGGCCTACGCCCAGGTTCCCGGCGGGTCGGTGCTGGTGATCGGCGACAGTCTCGAAGTGGGCTCCGGCCCCTACCTGCGCCAAGCGCTGGCCGGGAGCGCGGTGGAGGTCGACGCGCAGCGCAGCCGCACGAGCGCCCAGGGGCTGAGCGTGCTGGCCGAGAAGCTGCGCCCCGACCACGAGGTCGTCGTGTTTCCGCTCGGCACCAACGACCTGAGCGCGTCGACGCTGGGCTCGAACCTGGCCGCCGCGCAGGAGCTCGCGGGCGGGCGCTGCATGGTGGTGGCGACGGTCACCCGCCCGGGTCGGCGGGGCTCGCCGCTGGGCGAGCTGAACGCGATCGTGGAGGCCTTCGCCTCGCAGGCCGGCGCGCAGGTGATGGACTGGCGATCGGCGGCGCTCTCCACCCCGGGCGCCCTGGGGCGCGACGGCGTCCACGCGACCGGACAGGGCTATGCCCTGCGAGCGAGCCTGCTGGCCGAGGCGGTGCAGGGGTGCCTGCTGGGCGGCAACCTTGGGGGACTGCCGGCGCCGGAGGACCCGAACGTGCGGATACCGGAGCCGCCCGAGCCTCGACCCGAACCGCGCCCTCGGCCGCGGCGGCGGCAGCCCGAGGCGGCGCGGGTGCCGGTGGTCGCGGCGCTGCGCTCGCTCGTGGATATGGCCGGGCGGCCGGTATCGCTCGTGGCCGGGGCGGTGGCCGATGCGCGTACGGCAGCCAACAAGGGTGAGCCCGAGCCGGTGCTGGGGGCTCCCGAGCGGTGAGTCAGATCTGCACCTCTGGATGGCGGCTCGCCAGGTGCTCGGCTAGCGTCCTCCTCACCTGCTGCCGTTCGTCCGGGCTCGCCATCCGGTAGCGGCCCAACAGCTCGCGCTGGCCCTCCAGCGGCAGCCCGGCGATCTCCCAGCGCACCACCAGGCGCTCGAACAGGAACTCCGCGCGGCGCTGCGAGCGGTCCTCCGCCGAGGCCGCCGGGCGTGCGTCGAGATCGTCGAGCTTGCGCAGCGTGCCCGCGCTCAGCTCGTCGCGAAGCGTGAGGACGCTGCCCTCCTCGTCGCGGTAATCGGTGGTGGAGGCGACGGGGGAGGAGTCGTCCCTCGCTCGCCTGCGGCTGCGCTTTCCCATCGGGATGGAATCCTGGCAGCGATGCTCGACGACGTGCTGGCACTCCTGCGCTGTCCTCATTGCGGTTGTTCGCTCTCCGCCGGCGACGGGGTCGTGACTTGCCCGTCCGGCCACAGCTTCGACATCGCCCGCCAGGGATACCTGAGCCTGCTGCCCGGCGACGCTCAGCTCGGCAGCGCCGACACGGCCGAGCAGGTCGCGGCGCGCGAGCGCTTTCTTGCCGCCGGCCACTTCGACCCGCTGGCCGGTGCGCTGGCGGAGGAGGCGAAGAGGGTGGGCGTACCGGATGGGTGCGTGCTCGACCTGGGCGCCGGCACCGGCTGGTATCTGGCGCGCGTGCTCGACCGCCTCCCCGGCCGCAGCGGACTTGCGCTCGACCTGTCCAGGCATGCGTTGCGCCGTGCGGCTCGCGCTCACGCTCGTATCGGCGCGGTCGCCGCCGACGCCTGGGGCCCGCTTCCCATTCGCGACGCCACGGTCGCGCTGGCTCTGAACGTCTTCGCGCCGCGCAACGGCGCCGAGCTCGCACGCGTGATAGTGCCGGGCGGCGCGCTGATCACGGTCGTCCCCACCGATCGCCACCTGGGCGAGCTGGTCGAGGCGCTCGGGCTGCTCAGCGTCGACGAGCGAAAGCGCGAGCGCGTGGGGGCGAAGCTCGATCCCTGGTTCGGCCCTCCCGTGGAGTCGGCGCTCGAGTGGACCTTCGAGCTCGACCGAAGGGGCGTGCGCGACGCGGTGGCCATGGGCCCGAGCGCGGCGCGGGTCGAGCCCGCGACCATCGACCAGATGCTCGTGCCCATGCCCGTCACCGGCTCGGTGGAGATCTCGGTCCGGAGGCCCAGGACTACCTTGTGAGGAGATGCTTCCCCGTCGCCTGCTCGTGACGCTTTTGGCCGCCGCCGCGCTTGGCGCAAGCTGCCCGTCCGACTACGAGGAGCCGCGCGACCCGGTGCTCGGAGCCGCGGGGAGCGCCGCGCAGGCACCGCAGCCACCCGCGCCCAACGCCTCGCTCCCGCGACGGCCCGGCGCGCTGGCCGAGCGCCTGACCGAGACCGAGGAGGCGCTCGAGGAGGCCATCGAGCGCTGGCGCGCCGCCGGCGGCCTGGCCTCGTACCCGCCGCCGGAGGAGGTGACGCTCTGGGCCCTCCACCAGCAGCGCCTGCACCTGCTCCTCACCCCGCGAGAGCGCCTCGCCGACCAGGTCCTGGGGCGGCTTTCACCCCCCGACGCCGCACACCTGAACGCCACGTTCCGGGCCCGTCGCGGGCTGGGCAAGATCACGCCGGCCACACCCGGGCGCTACCGCACGGGGCCGCCCGAGGCCCCGGCCCGGCTGCTGGCCCACTACCGCCGTGCGCAGCGGCGGTTCGGCGTGGGCTGGCCGGTGCTGGCGGCGATCAACTTCGTCGAGTCCGCCTTCGGGCGCCTGCGCAATTCGAGCGCCGCTGGGGCCCAGGGGCCGATGCAGTTCATCCCCTCCACCTGGGAGGCGTACGGGCTCGGCGGCGACATCAACGATCCCCGGGACGCCATCCTCGGCGCGGCCAACTACCTGCACGCCAACGGCGCTCCGGGCCGGCTTCGCAACGCGCTCTACCGCTACAACCCGTCCGACCTCTACGTGAACGCCGTTCTCGCCTACACCCAGCGCATCCGGCGCGACCCCGAAGCCTTCTTGGCGTACTACTCGTGGCAGGTGTTCGTGCGCGTTCCCGGCGGGACGCGGCGCATCACCGGGCCGTGACGAGCCCGGCCGAGCTCCAACTCACCGCTCCTCAGCCCTTCGACGGCGAGGCGCTGCTCGGGTTCCTCGGCACGCGGGCGGTGCCCGGCGTGGAGAGCTTCGACGGCCGCCTCTACCGGCGATCGATCACGCTGAAGGGCGGCCCCGCGGTGGTCGAGCTGACGGCCGACGGCGAGGGCGTCGCCTGTCGGCTCGAGCTCGCCGATCCGGACGATCGCGACGCGGCGGTGGCGCTGTGCCGGCGCCTGCTCGACCTCGACAGCGATCCGGCCGCGGTCGAGGCGCATCTCGGGCAGGACCCTGTGCTGGGCCCGCTCGTCGAGCGCCGGCCCGGCCTGCGCGTGCCCTCCACCGTCGACGGCTTCGAGCTGGCGGTCAGGGCCATCGTGGGACAGCAGGTGTCGGTGGCGGGCGCGCGCACTGTGCTGGGCCGCCTCGCCGGGCGGCTCGGGGAGCCACTGGCCGGCGCGGGTGACCTCACGCGCCGCTTTCCCACTCCATCGGCCTTCGCGAACGCCGATCCCGCCGCGTTCCCCTTCCCCCGCGCGCGCGGAGAGGCCCTTCGGTCGCTGGCCCGGTTGGTGCTGGGCGGCCAGCTCGATCTGGGCCCCGGGGCCGACCCCGCGCCGCTGCTGGCCATCCGCGGCGTGGGTCCGTGGACGGCGTCGTACATCGCCATGCGCGCCCTCGGCGATCCCGATGCCTGGCTGCCCGGGGACGTCGGGCTGCGCAACGCCCTCGCCGGTCTCGGTCAGTCGGATCACGTGGCGGCGGCGTGGAGCCCGTGGCGCTCCTACGCGGTCGTGCATCTCTGGGCCACGCTCTGAGCTTTCTTTACCACGTCTATACGCAAGCGTGGCACTCTGTTCAGGTCGCATGACGCACGTCTATTCCAGCCGCCTCACCGCACGCCGCGCGCTCGACCGTCTCCGCGGTCGCGCCTGGCCGATCCTGCAGACGGCGGTGGCGGCGGTGGCCGCGTGGTACCTCGCCAAGCTGCTGCTCGACGTCGAGAGCCCGGTGTTCGCATCGATCGCGGCGGTGATCGCCCTTGGCGCCACCTACGGCCAGCGGCCCGAGCGGGCGATCGAGCTGATCGGCGGCGTGGTGCTCGGCATCGGAGTGGCCGACCTGCTCATCGTCGCGATAGGCACGGGACCCATCCAGCTCGGCCTGCTCGTGGTGCTGGCGATGAGCGTGGCCGTGATCCTCGGCGGTGGCCCGGTGCTGGTGACCGAGGCGGCGGTGTCGGCGATCCTGCTCTCGCTGATCGAGCCCAGCAGCGCCGGCCTGCCTCCCAGCCGCCTCCTCGAGGCGCTGGTGGGGGGAGGGGTGGCCCTGGGAATCAGCGCGCTGGCCTTCCCGCTCAACCCCATCCTTCTCGTCGGGCGTTCCACGCAGTCCATCTTCGGCGAGCTGGGCCGGACCATGGAGGACCTGGCGATGGCGCTCTCCGAGCGCGACGGCGCCCAGGCGGAGGCCGCGCTGCAGTCCTCGCGCGAGATCGACGACGGGGTGCGCGAGCTCGAGGACTCGCTGACCGTGGCGCGTGAGACGGCACGCTTCTCGCCCGGACGGCGCTCCAGCCGCGGTGAGCTCGAGCGCTACGGGCGCGGCCTCCGGCACATCGACTTCGCGGTGCGCAACACCCGGGTCCTGGCCCGCCACGTGGGGCGCTACCTGCGCGGCGGCGGCGAGGCGCCGGCCGAGCTCGCCGACGCCGTTCAGGCCCTGGGCTACGGCGTGTGGGCGCTGGCGGCCGAGTTCGATCACGTGACCCCGGACAGCCGGGAGGTGCGCCGGCACGCCTCGAGCGCCGCCGCGCTGGCCACCCAGAGCTTCGAAGGCGACCCCGACCTCGGTCTGGCGGAGATCGTGGCGCAGGTGCGCTCCACCGCCATCGACCTCGTGCGCGCGGCCGAGGCGGCCGCCGCCGTGGAGGGCGCCTCGGAGGAGCATCCCACCGAGGAACTGCTCATCGATCTGGTCCGCGCGCAGGATCGAAACGCGGCCTAGTGTCCATAGACTGCGCCGCGTGAGCGCGGTGAGCCTTATCGCGGTCCCCTACGAGCTCGACCGGCTTCGCTACGGAGTCGGGCGCGGCCCCGAGCACCTGCTCGAACGCGGCGCGGCCGAAGCGCTGGGCGCCTCCGAGACTGAGGTGATCGAGCTGAGCGGCGAATTCTCCGACGAGGCGGGCGGCTGTTTCGAGCTCATCCGGCAGGTGCGAGAGCGCGTGGCCGGCGCGATCGCCCAAGGCGCCTTCCCGGTGGTTCTCTCGGGCAGCTGCTGCCATGCGGCACTGGGCGCGGTGGCCGGCCTCGGCGAGGAGGCGCCGGGCGTGGTCTGGTTCGACGCGCACGGCGACTTCAACACGCCCGAGACGACCACCTTCGGCTACTTCGACGGCATGGGCATGGCCATCCTCACCGGAGATGCCTGGCAGGGGATGCTCACCACCGTTCCGGGGGCGCGCCCGCTACCGGACACGGCGGTGCTCCAGGCAGGCGCCCGCGATTTCGACGAAGGCGAGACCGCTCGCTTCGAGGATTCAGCCATCGGGCGGGTGGCCCCAGAGGACCTCGCCACGGGAGACGCGCTCGCCCGCGCCCTGGCCGAGCTGGAGCCCGAGCCGACCGGCCTGTACCTGCACATCGATCTGGACGTGCTCGATGCCGAGGAGGCGGCGGTCAACATCTACAGCTCGACCGGCGGCATCACGGGCGAACAGCTGGTCGCGCGCGTGGACGATGTTCTGCGCACCGGACTGGTCAGGGCGGTCTCCCTGACCGCGTACGACCCCGAATGCGATCCCGAGGGCCGGATTCCACCTATGGCGGAGCGCCTACTCGGCGCCGTGGCGCTCAGCGCACGAGCACCCGCACCCGGCGCGAGCTGACGCCGGCGAGCGCCCCCGTGGCGCGGTGCCGGGCCCGGATCACGATCGGCCCAGCGGTCCGGCGCCGGTGGCGCACCACGAAGCCGCCTTTGCGCGAGCTGCCGAAGCGCCGCGACCGCACCTCGACGCGGCGGACGCGGCGCCCGCGGCGGAAGCTGACCGTAAAGCTCTGGCCGCCCACGAACGGCCGCAGGGTGCCGACCACGCGGAAGGCCTCTCCGCGCCTGACGACATAGCGCCCGCGGACCCGGCGCGCGCCCCGCAGGCCCAGCACGAGGCGGCTTCGCACCGTGGGCGACCACTCGTCGGCCCCGATGTCCGGCGCTGCCCCGTAGTCACGCGCGCGCCCGTCGATATCCGGCCCGGCGCCGGCCAGGCGCAAGCCGCGGTCCTGCGCGCCGTTCTGGCCCGGCCGAAGGTGAAAGTCCCCACCCAGTGGATTCACCAGCCATCCGGCCGGGGTGGCCTCGACGTTGCCGGCCAGCGCGGCCTCCCCGCCGTCGCGGGCGGTGATCCGCCGGGTCAGGTTGTTGCTTACCTCGGCCCTGGTGTTGGCCCAGCGGTAGTCGATCGAGCTGAACGATCGCGTGGCGTTCTGGGTCTCGACCAGCGTGTTGTGCAGCACGCGCGTGCCCCGGGCCTGCGCGAGCTCGATGCCCGTGTCGTACTGCGGGATGTCCGCCAGCACCGAGTTGCCGCGGATCACTCCGTCGTAGTGGCCGATGTAACCGACCCCGGGATAGGGATCGTCGGCCCACGCGCGGCCTTCCCCCGTGTCGCCCAGGCCGAATCCGATGGCCCGCGCGCAGTTGCTGATCACGTTGTTCTCCACCAGCGTGCCGCGCGCGCCCTTCCAGAAATGGATCGCGTGCTCGGCCAGCTCGCCGTCCTCGCAGTAGATGCCCTCGAACGTGCTGTCGCGCACTCGCCAGCCGCGGCCGGAGTGGACGTCGATCCCGCCCGTGTAGCAGCCGAAGGCCCGCTCGATGTTGGCGCGCCCCGCCGCCGTCATCACGAACTGCGAGCAGGCCACCGTGCCCGAGTCGACCCAGGCGCTGCGCGCCGCGTTGCTGTTGACCTTGAGGAACTGCTCGCCGCTGTCGACCATCCGCACGCGGTAGAGCCGCAGCCCGCTCAGGTCGGGGCCGCCGGCGGCCGGATAGGAGTGCACGAGATGGTCGCGGGCGCGGCTCAGGGTCAGCTCGGCGACGGTGAGGTCGTCGGCGAAGGGATGAATCAGGGCGCTCGGCCCGTAGGCGCCGTCGAGAACCACGCTGCCGGGATCTCCGGAGGCCGAACGAAGCGTCACGCCCGGCCGGTTCATGGTGATGGTCCCGACCGGGTAGGTGCCGTCGGCGAGCCTGATGGTGGCCCCCGCCGGTGCGCCGGCCACGATCGCCGGCAGTTCTCCCGCCTGCGCGGGAGACACGTTGATCACCGCGCCGCCCGGCGCCGGGAGCCGCGTACAGGAGCCGGCGCCCGATGCCTGAGCCGTCCCGGAGGAGGCCAGAGCCACGGCGAGCGCCGCGGCGAGCAGAGACGGCAGTCGGCGGGCTCCCACCGAAGGCAATCTAATCTGCAGGACATGAGCACCGCTCACGCCCTATCCCCCAAGCACGATCAAGAGCTGCTGCGAGCGGCTCAGGGCGGAGACGAGGGCGCCTACCAGCGCCTGATCGAGCCCCACCGCTCCGAGCTTCAGGCGCACTGCTACCGCATGCTCGGCTCGCTGCACGACGCCGAGGACGCGCTCCAGGACGCCCTGCTGCGCGCGTGGCGCGGCCTCGCGCGCTTCGAGGGCCGCAGCTCACTTCGCTCGTGGCTCTACAGGATCGCCACCAACACCTGCCTGAACCTGATCGCCAAGAGGCCCAAGCGGGTGGTCCCGCTCGACCACGGCCCCGCCACCGATGCCCACGACGGGCTCGGCCTGCCGCCCATCGAGTCGATCTGGGTGGAGCCCTACCCCGACGAGGGCCTGGGCCTCGAGGACGGCTACGCCGCTCCCGAGGCGCGCTACGAGGTTCGCGAGAGCGTGGAGCTGGCGTTCGTCGCCGCGCTTCAGCATCTGCCCCCCAACCAGCGCGCCGCGTTGGTGCTGCGCGAGGTGCTCGGGTTCTCGGCGCAGGAGACCGCGGAGTCGCTCGAGACCAGCACGGCGTCGGTCAACAGTGCGCTGCAGCGCGCTCGCAAGACCGTCGACGACCGGCTTCCCGAACGCAGCCAGCAGGCCACCCTGCGCTCGCTCGGCGACGAGCGCCTGAGCGAAGTGGTGCAGAGCTACATGGACGCCATGCAGAGCGGCGACGTGGACGCGGTGGTGGCGATGCTGGCCGAGGACGCTGCCTGGTCGATGCCGCCTCTGGCCGCCTGGTTTCGCGGCCACGATGCCATCAGAGTGTTCCTGGTCCGCGGCCCGCTCTCCGGTGACTGGCGCTGGCGTCACGTGCCCGCCCGGGCCAACGGGCAGGCCGCCGTCGGGAGCTACACCTGGTACGAGGAGGAGAGCGCCTACCTGCCGTTCGCGCTCGACGTGCTGACGCTGGGCGACGCGGGCATCACGGAGATCACCTCGTTCATCACCCGCTCCACGATCAGCCGCGACGAGCACTTCTACCAGCGCTGGCCCGAGCAGGCGACCGACGCGTCCGAGGTGGCGGCCGCCTTCGAGCGCTTCGGGCTGCCGGGCCGCCTGGACTGAGGATCTCGCCGGCCTACGCCGCGCTGCCCAGGCCCAGTCGGTCCGGGCGGCCGGCGATCTCGCGTTCGTCGGGATCCGGGAACGAGGCCGCGAGCTCTTCGTCGAGCAGCCGCTGCTCGAGTTCGACACGAGCGTGCGCCGGCCCTTCGGCGATCTCGAGGAGATCGCCATAGACCGCCCTCAGGCGTCGCGCTACCTGTATCGAGCTCGCGCCGTAGCGGCGGATCTCCATCAGCCCGAGATCGAGGTACTGCTCCCATTCGGGCGCCCGGAACAGGCCCCGCGGCTCGCCGTCCTGGTCGGCGACGATCATCGGCCCGGGCCGGCGACCGTAGAGCTCGATCAGAAGGGCCTCGATGCGGTCGAGCGCCTGCACCGCGGTGGTGGGGTCGTTGACGGCGGGCGACAGCGCTCGAATCGCGATGTCGACCAGCATGCGCAGCCCAAAGGCGGGATCCTGGTCGATGGTGCGCTGTCGGGCCAGCACCAGGACGTGCCGCGCCAGCTCGTCCGGAGGCTCCGCATCTGCGCCGTGGAGGGACAGGATCGGGGTACCGGGAGAAATGAAGTGGCCGGCCATGGGAACCACCTCGACGAAGCTGCCCGTCTCGCGCGCCAGCCGCACCAGCGCCGCCCGGTCGATCGACGCGAGCACACCCGGGGCCCCGGAGTGCAGAACCTCGACCACGGGGGTCCCTTCCTCCGCCCGGTGCGCCAGCTCGGTCGTTTCCGCGGTGGCGGGATGCACCTCGCGGATCACGTGGTGGGTGCGCCTGACGATCGAGCGGAATATGCCTCCGATCTGGGTGCTGTCGAAGGCCCGCTGGACCAGAGCGATGAAGGCGCCGAAGGTGACGATGGCCAGCAGCAGCGCAACGCCCACGGTCAGGGCGGACGCGACTTCCTCACCCGAGCTGTCGGCCTCGCGCCCGATCGCGGCCAGCGCGAACATCGCGTAGCTCGCGCTTGCGGTGGGCAGCGCGAGGGCGGCAATCACCACGGGATCGCGCCGCAAGCGAGCGGCGAGCCGGGGCGAGTAGGCGGTGGTCTGCAGCTGAGCGGCCACCAGGACCGCCGAGAACACGACGCCGGTGAAGGTGATCATCCCGGCGACGATGGCGCCGAGGATCTGCTCGACCGCGGACAGCGTAATCGGCAGCGCGGGCTGGTCGCCGAGGCCTTCGTCCAGGAAGGGGAGCGTGGTGCCGAGCGCGATCGCGATCACGTTCGCGGCGAGCACCGGGAACCACATGGCGCCCTCGAGCCAGATCCGTATGCGAACCAGGCGGCCACGGCCCTCTTCAGGGCGCACGATGCGAAGCCGGGCCAACCTGCTCACGAGGGGCATCGTCTTAGATGGGGCCGACGGACCGGCGATCGGTGCGATAGGTTCGCGCCCGCTC
Source organism: uncultured Thermoleophilaceae bacterium (assembly GCA_963746825.1). Classification (GTDB taxonomy): domain Bacteria; phylum Actinomycetota; class Thermoleophilia; order Solirubrobacterales; family Thermoleophilaceae; genus JACVRW01. The sequence continues at coordinate 564,864 of CAVVCU010000007.1, read as the reverse complement.
GCAGTCTCCACGTCGAAAGGACGCGTCGTGAGTGCCTCTTCCGCGCGTGATTCGCGCACGACCACCTGGATGGTCATCACCGGCCTCCTGGCGCTGGTGGTGATCGGTCTGGCCATCTGGGCCTTCACCACGAAGTCCGACCTCGACGACGCCAACGCAAGCATCGACAACGCCAACGCGACCATCGCGAAGAAGAAGCGCGAGCAGGCCAACGAGGCGCAGACCGCGCAACAGGAGGAGGCGCGCCTGCGGGCCATCGGCCGGCGCGAGCGAGCCGCCTTCAGGCGCGTCAAGCGGCGCTTCATCCGCGAGCAGGCGGCCGAGGGGAGACTGAAGGCGACGATCACCCAGGAGGCGTCGCAGGTCGAACAGGCCCGCAGCGAGACCGCCGCGGCGCAGAGCCAGGACCAGAAGGACAAGGCCGCGCTCAAGCAGGCGCGGGAGGAATCTCAGCTGGCCGCCGCGTGCGTGCAGGGCACCGTGACCGCGATCGACCGGTTCTTCAACGCGACAACTGCCCGAGAGGGCGCCAACGCCGCGGTGGCGGAGCTCCAGTCGATCCAGGACCAATGCAATAAGGCGAATCAATAGGAAGGCACAGATGACCCGAACGAAGAGGACCTTGAGCGGGCTGCTGCTCGCCGCAGCCGCGACTCTGGCGCTTGCGCCGGCGGCGTCGGCCGCCCCGGCCAACTGCCCCGGCACCTTCGAGGTGCTGCACAACGACCGGATCGGCGGCATGCAGCTGCCCAAGGGCCCGTACGTGATCACGGTGCTCGAGACGACCACGATGGGCTGCACCGAGGCGTCGCGGTTGTTCTCCGAGTTCCTGGAGGACTACGACGGCAGGCTGCCGCGCCCGTGGGTGGCGACCAATTCCTCGCGCACGTTCCGCGCAGGCAGTGGAAGCAACGTGGGCTTCCGCGTGACCCCGGATACCAACCCGACCCCGCCGACTCCGCCGCATCCCCCGTCGCCGCGTATCTGCCCCGGCTATTTCTCGGTGCTGCACAACGACCGGATCGGGAGCTTCAGGATCGCCAAGGGCCGGTATCGCATCACCCTGCTGTCCTACAGCGGCGTGAGCTGTGCGCGGGCGGTCAGGCTCTTCCAGGCCTTCTTGCAGGACTATGACGGCGTGCTGCCGCGGCCGTGGCTGCTTGACAGCGGCACGGGAACGTTCTCGCGCGGCCACCGCCACGTCGGCTTCCGCATCAAGCCCTACGTGTCGAACACGACCGCGGGAGCGGCCCAACAGGAGGGCAGCCGGGGCCAGCACCCCTCCGGCGGGCAGAGCAAGTGCCCAGCGACCTTCCGGGTTCTCAACAACGACCGGATCGGCTCGCTGGCGCTGAAGAGGGGCAACTACAACGTCTGGGTCCGCGGCCTGAGCTGCCCGCGCTCCAGCCAGTTGTTCGCCCAGTTCCTCCAGGACACGACGGGGGCGCTGCCCCGGCCGTGGGTCCTCGTGGCCAGCAAGGGACAGTTCAACCGTGGCCGGAGCGGCCGGGTCAACTTCCGGGTGAAGCCCGTCCGTCCCTGAGCCATGGCGGCGAGCCGGCGTTCTCTTTCGACCCGGCTCGCCGAAGGCCCTCTGGTCCTGGCGAGCGCCCTGCGACGGTGACCTCGCGGGCCGCCGAGGTGCGCGACTGGCTGGAGCCGCGGGCCGACGACATGGCCGCGCTGCTGATACGGCTCGTGGCCATCGACACCGAGAACCCGCCGGGGCGCGGCCTCGGCCGCTGCGCCCGTGCTCTGCACGATGCCATGGCGGAGCTGGGCCTGTCACCGGAGCTGATCGAGCTCGCCCCCGCCCGCGAGCTGGAGGAACCCTGCGTCCTTCGCGGCAGCGTCGGCGACGGCCCGGGCACGGTCTACTTCCACGGTCACTTCGACGTGGTGCCGGCGCAGAGCCCGGAGCAGTTTCGGCCACAACGAAGCGACGGCAGGATCACCGGGCGTGGCTCGGCCGACATGAAGGGCGGCCTCGTGAGCATGATCTACGGCGCCGTCGCGGCGCGTGAGCTCGGTCTGCTCGAGGGTCGGCGCATCGTCCTCCATTTCGTCTGCGACGAGGAGACGGGCAGCGCGGCCGGCTCCGGCCATCTCCGGGAGGCCGGCATGATCGCTCCGGATGCTCTCGCCATGGTCACGGCCGAGCCGACGGGCGGGGTTATCTGGCACGCGTGCCGGGGGGCGATCACCCTGCGCGTGACTACCACCGGGCAAGAGGCGCATGTGGGCCACGTCGACGAGGGCGTGAACGCCTTCGAGCACATGATCCGCATCGCCGAGCCGCTCACCGCCCTGTCGCACGACCTGCTGGAGAAGCGCACATCCATGCTCGTGGTGGGCGGGCAGGCGGGCGCCGGTGTCGGCTTCAACGTGGTCCCCGGCTCGGCGTGGTTCTCGATCGACCGGCGCTTCAACCCCGAGGAGGACCTCGAGCAGGAGCTCGCTCGTCTCACCACGATGATCGACGAGTCGGCCGAGGCCATCGGTGCTCAGGTCGAGATCGACGTGCTGCAGAAGCAGCCCTCCGGGGGCACCGAGGCCACGCACCCCGCCGCGCGTGGCCCTGGCTCAATGCGCTGCCGCGATCGAGGGCGCCGAGCCGCCCTTGCAGCTCTGCCCGGGCGTGCTCGACACGCGCTGGTACTCCCAGCTTGGGATACCGGCGTTCGCCTACGGCGGTGGCCGGCTCGACGTCTCGCACGGCCCCGGCGAGTACATCGACGAGGGTGCCATGCGCCGCTGCGCGGCGGTCTACGCGCTGTTCGCGGACGGGGTCTGACGGCCCCCTACATACGGAGGGCTAACTGCCGGATACGATCGATGGCGTGCCCGACCGCCTGTACTTCACCGAGTCCGACGAGGCCAACGCTCTGATCGCCTCGGATCCGATGGCACTGCTGGTGGGCTTCGAGCTCGACCAGCGGGTCACGGTGATGAAGGCGTTCCTGGGACCGCTCGCGCTGAAGGAGCGGCTCGGCGCCATCGACGCGGCCACGCTGGCGTCAGCGGATCTCGAGCCGGTCTTCTTCGCCAAGCCGGTGATCCACCGCTACCCGCGCTCGATGGCCAAGCGGGTGCACGAGCTGGCGGTGCACCTGCGCGACCGCTACGAAGGCGATGCCGCGCGCGTCTGGACGGACGCGTCGGACTCCGGCGAGCTGCGCGCCAACCTCGCTGCCCTCCCCGGCTTCGGCGAGGTGAAGATCAAGTCGCTGGGGGCGGTGCTGTACAAGCATTTCGGGGTCGAGGCCGCCCGCGAGCTCGTGCCTTGGCATCCGACGCTGGGCGACGTCGACTCGCCGCAGGCGCTCGAGGAGTACCAGGCGGAGAAGCGCCTGCACAAGGCCGAGTGGGCCGGGGCATCGCCGCCGGTTTCGAGCTAGCGGCGCTAGGCGGCCGCGACAGCCCCCACCGTGCCGGTGGTCGCGCAAAGTTCGCGATACGCGGCCGCGTAGCGAGCGGCCACGGCCTGCGGACTGAAGCGGTGCGCATAGAGCCTCGCCGCGCGCAGGTCGGTGGTCATGCGCCCGCTCAGAATGCCTTCGATAGCGTCGGCCAGGGCGGCGGGATCATCTGGCGCCACCAGCACGCCGCGCCCGTCGCCGAGAACGCCGGGCAGTCCCTCGACCGCGGTCCCCACCACCGGCACACCAAGGCTCATGGCGAGCGTGGCGGTCTGCGACCAAGCGTCGAAGCGCGACGGAATCACACACACCGACGCGCCGGCGATCCAGCCCGCCGGGGCGTCGCGCCAGCCTTCGAAATGCACCCGCCGCTCAATGCCGAGTCGCGTCACGCGGCGGCGCAGCTCGCGCTCCATCGGTCCCGCCCCGAGGAAGTACGCGGGCGCCGGCTCCGACAGCCGCCCGAGTGCATCGAGCAGCAGATCGGGTCCCTTGTCCGGATGCAAGCGTCCGGCGAAGACGATCCGCGGTGACGGCAGGTGCCGCAGTGGCGCTGCGTGCGTGCCGACGATCGGCGATGTGCCTTCTCTCATCCGCTCGTGCGGGAGCCCCGCAGCGAGGATCTCCTCACGCGCCGCGGGCCCATGGGCGAAGAACACATCGACGCGATGGAGCGCCTCGCGCAGCGCTCGACGCGGCGCGCGGCCCGGCCACTGCAGCGCGTTGTGCTCGCTGGCCGCTAGCGCCACGCCGTCCGGTACGGCACGTGCGGCTGCCCACCACGCGCCGAACATGTGCGCGTGCACCACATCCTCATCGCCGAGCGCGACAGCCAGGCGCTCGGCAAACGCGCGCCGGCGCGCGTATTGCAGTGCCGGCCCCCCTCCGAGCAACTCCACATCGACTCCGTGTGCGCGGAAGATGGCAAGCCCTTCTTTCGTCGCGTGGCCGGCGAGCCAGCGCGACTCGATGCCATGGGCGCGCAGCGCCAACGAAAGACGCAGGGCACCAAGCTGCGCCCCACCCGGTTCGAGCACCGCAATCACGCGGGCCACTCGCATGGAACAACAAGCTAGGCCTCGCCAGTCGCTTCCTTGTGAAAAAGGTGTGAGCCAAGACGGCAGGGACCCGCATGGGCGCGGCTGGGTTCGAACCAGCGACCTCTCGCGTGTGAGGCGACAGCGCTCTCCCACTGAGCTACGCGCCCGGGAGAGGTGCCCAGGATACTGGGGGCATCGAGACGCGGATCTATCGATACGGGGAGCACCGCGACCAGTACGGCGTGCTCACGCCGCCCACGGAAGCGGCGGCGCCGTGGCCGGTCGCTGTCCTCATCCACGGGGGCTTCTGGCGCGCTCGCTACAAGCTGAACCTCGAGGAGGAGCTGATCGGCGACCTGGCCGGGCGGGGCTTCGCCGTCTGGAACCTCGAGTACCGGCGCCTCGGCTGGCGCAGCCGCGGCGGCTGGCCGGAGACCTTCGAGGACGTTGCCGCCGGAATCGATCAGCTCGGCGCTCTCGAGGAGCCGCTCGATACCGCTCGCGTCTTCACGATCGGGCATTCGGCGGGCGGACATCTGGCGCTGTGGGCCGCCGCCCGGCGCGGGCTTCCGGCCGGGGCGCCGGGCGCCGAGCCGCGCGTCCGGCTGGCGGGGGCCGTCTCCCAAGCCGGGGTTGTCGACCTCCGGGAGGCCCTGCGGCTGAACCTCGGCGGCGGCGTGGTGCGGCGGCTGCTCGAAGGCCCGCCCGGGAAGCATCCCGCGCGCTACGACCTCGCCTCGCCGATCGAGCGGCTGCCGCTCGGCGTGCCTCAGCTGCTGGTGCACGGCGAGGCCGACCTCGAGGTGCCCGTCTCGATCTCCCGCGAGTACCAGCGGCGGGCGGTCGAGGCCGGCGATCCCTGCGAGCTCGTCTCCCTCCCGGCAGTGGGCCACATGGAGCATGTCGATCCCCGCTCGGCGGCCTGGCCGCCCGTGGTGCGCTGGCTCGAAGAGCAGCGGTGATCGAGCGCGGGGACGCCGAGCGGCTCGACGCCGCCGATCCGCTCGCCGGCTTCCGCGAGCGCTTCGTGCACAGCGACCCGGACACCATCTACCTCGACGGCAACTCACTAGGTCGCCTTCCGCTCGCCACCCGCGACGCGCTGCACGAGCGCATCGACCAGTGGGGCGCCTCCCTGGTGACGGGCTGGGACGAGTGGATCGACCTTCCGCAGCGCGCCGGCGACCTCTTGGCCGAGGGTGTCCTGGGCGCCCAACCCGGCGAGGTGATCGTTACCGATTCCACCACGGTCAACCTGTTCAAGCTCGCCTCGGCCGTGCTCTCCCAGCGCGAGGGCGCGATCGTGACCGACCGCGGCAACTTCCCCACCGACCGCTACGTGCTCGACGGCCTGGCCCGCGCGCACGGCCGTGAGCTGATCCAGTTCGAGGCCGACGCCGTCGAGGGCCCGCAGCCCGCCGACGTGGCCGCCGCGTGCGCCGGGCGGGAGGTCGCCCTCATCTCCCTGTCCCACGTGGCCTACCGCTCCGGAGCGCTGGCCGACGTGGCGCGAATCACGGGCGAGGCGCCCGCACCGCTGATCTGGGACCTCAGCCACTCCGCCGGCGCCGTGCCCATCGAGCTCAACCGCTGGGGCGTGGAGCTGGCCGTCGGCTGCACGTACAAGTACCTCAACGGCGGGCCGGGCGCGCCCGCCTACCTGTACCTGAGCACCCGGAGGCACCAGGAGCTGCGAACGCCCATCCAGGGCTGGTTCGGCCAGCGCGATCAGTTCGCGATGGAGCGCAGCCACGACCCCGAGCCGGGCGTCCGCGGCTGGCTCGCGGGGACACCCTCGATCCTCGCCACCACCGCGGTCGAGCACGGCGCCCGGCTCATCGGCGAGGCCGGGATGCCGGCCATCGGCGACAAGGCAACGGCGCTCACCACCTTCCTCGTCGAGCTGTACGACGAGGCGCTCGCCCCCCGGGGCTTCGAGCTCGGCACACCTCGCGATCCGAAGAAGCGGGGGGCGCACGTCAGCCTCCGCCACGCCGACGCCGCCACGCTCACGCAGACGCTGATCGACAGCGCCCACGTGATCCCCGACTTCCGCGGGCCCGACTCGATCCGCCTCGGGCTGTCGCCGCTGTACACCCGTTTCGCGGACGTCTACGAAGCGGTGGTCCGCCTGCGCGGCACTGGTTGCGTAGCCGCAGTTTTCTCAAGGACTAGCCACAGGAGCAGCGAATCTCGGGCCATGGACGATCTCGACATCGGCCGGACGATCCTGCTCTGGGTCTATTGCTTTGGCCTGGCCGGCATCGAGATCGAGATCGAGGGCGGCAACGGCTGGGCCGAGCGGCTGCCGACCTGGTGGTACAAGCGCGGGCGCTTCGGGAAGCTCTTCGGGTTCGTCATGGGCGGCCGGCCGCTGACCGGCTACCACGTGTTCGCCTTCACCATCCCGATGCTGCTGCTCCATCTGCCCTTCGTGTCGGGAGTGGAATGGACGCTCAGCGGCGAGCTTCTCGTGATCGGCACCTACTTCGCCCTCGCCGTGATCTGGGACTACATCTGGTTCGTGCTCAACCCCGCCTACACGGTCGCGCGCTTCAAGCGCGGCAGCGTCTGGTGGTTCGAGGTGCCCTGGATCTGGCGCTTCCCGCTCGACTACTACACGGGGATGGCGTTCGGGGTCGGGTTCGCGGCCCTTGCGGCCTTGTCGGCGGGAAACACGGACCCGCTCGTGACCCATCTGTCGCTGCTCGTGGGCTCGGCGCTGCTGACCGGGCTCACCGTGCTCGCCGCGCCGGCCTACGGCCGCTGGTACAGGCACATGCGGCGCGAGGGAGCGGACGATCGCGGCGCGGTCAGGACCTACGGGCCTCCCGCGCCCGACGAGGTCTGGACGGGTGGCGTGCCGGACCTGCGCCCGCTGGAGCGAGAGCCTCAGCGCTGACGGCTTTCTGGTCTCGGAGCAGGTCGCGGGCCTGCTGAGCGGGGGTGCAGTGGTAGCGCAGGCCGTCCGTTTCGACCAGGAGACCCAGTTCCGGCCAGTAGAAGTCAACGGTGAAGCCGTTCACCCGCCGGCCGCCGCCTCGGACTCGGTGAGGACCAACGTGTGGCGATCGAGCACCGCCCGCAGGACCGCGACTCCGGGGCGTCTGGGTGACCCCTCAACAGCAGCTAAGAGGCCCTCTGGATCGATCAGGTCTCGCTTGTCGGCTTCGTTGATCATCCGCTCGATGTCGCCGGTGCCCAATCTCGGCGCCAGGTCCACCATCGTGCAGACCAGGCTGGTCACCGGGATGCCGCGGCGGCGGGTCACGTCAGCCGGCCCGAGGCTCGCGCGCCGGTGGATCACGATTCCGGGCGCCACCCGGCGGACCGACTGAGGCACCGACACCTCGATCGGCCCGACGGCTCGAGGACGGATCTGCCATAGCTCCCCCGCAGCCTCGTGGCTCAGCGCGGCTCGTGGCCCGCAGCGCAAGACAGTGAGCGACCGGTCGCGACTCGATGCTTGACCGCGTGCGCGCTGAAAGCCGACTGCCAGCAGCTGCGCCCTCGTCACGACGCCGTGCTGCCGGCGCACCAAGGCCCACACGTTCGCGCCATCACTTCGCTGAAGAATTTGGGGCCCCATAGACCCCAAGGTCTTCAGCGAGCGCGACTCGCCCCTACAGCGCGACGATCGCGTCGATCTCCACGTCGGCGCCCTTGGGCAGCGCGGCGGCCGCCACGGCCACCCGGGCCGGCGGGTCGTCACCCTCGAAGAAGCTGCCGTAGATCTCGTTCACGCGCGCGAAGTCGCCCATGTCGGTGAGGTAGACCGTGCAGCGGACGGCGTTGGCGAGCGACGCGCCGGCCGCCTCGCAGACCGCGGTCAGGTTCTCGAGGCAGCGCTGGGCCTGGCCCTCCACGTCGGTCTTGACGATCTCACCCGTGGAGGGATCGAGCGGGATCTGCCCGGAGCAGAACAGCAGGTCGCCGCTGCGCATCGCCTGGGAGTAGGGGCCGATGGCGGCGGGGGCGTGGTCGGTTTGAATCGCTTCGCGGTGGGCCATGGGCCCGCACTCTACGTCTGAGCGGCCGCGAAGCGCACCGTCACGCGCGTGAAGCCGAGCCCGCGCATCAGGCCCCCGAGCATCGCTCGCGTGTTCTCGCGCGCGGCGCTCATCACTCCCGCGTCCGCGGCGGCGGCCGCTTCCAGCTTCTCCTCGGCCAGCAGCAGTAGCGAACGCTCATTGCTCGGGTTGTCGCTGAAGGCGTCGCCCACGCGGTCGAGCAGTCCGCGGTCGCTGTCGAACACCCGGGTCCGTTCGAGGTCGAGCTCGGCCTCCGAGAGCGTCGGCTGGGGGAGCGTGATGGTGACCGAGCGGCGGTCGTCGGAGACCCGCAGGGCGTCCCTGTCCAGACCGCGGAAGTCGACGGCGGCGTCGACGTTCCCGCCCGCCACCAGCAGCGTCTTCTCACCCAGGATGAAGGAGGGCAGGTAGTCGGCGTCCTCCTCGACGTCGACGATCACCTGGAGCTGGGCGCTCGCCGCCCGGTACTCGCTCAAGCGCTCGATCGACTTCAGCACCGCCGGCTGGCTGCGGTCCTTGGTCTCCGATGAGAACGGGTTGAGGCTCGGTAGCTGATCGAGCAGAAGCGCCGCGGCGCCGATGAAGGCGGCCAGCGACAGCAGCACGATGGCCGCGCGTGACACTCGCCGCTGTGGTGGGCGGCGAGCCCGAGACCGACGATCCTCGACGAGCATGCTGACCCAAAGGTAGCGCCGGATCGGCCCGCTCCTGCGCGATACTCGCCCCGATGCGGGTCTGGCAGGCGAAGCCAAACGACCTGGAGGCGGTGACCGCGCTCATGGGCGGCTTTCGCGACTCCATGGACCGGGACGACCCGGGCGACGACCTGATTCGCGCCACGGTTGCCCAGCTGCTCGAAGACCCACATACCGAGTTCCTGCTCGCGGCGGCCGGCGAGGAGCGCTCCGCCGCGGGCGTGTGCCAGCTGCGCTACCGGCTCAGCGTCTGGACCGGCGCCCCCGACTGCTGGCTCGAGGACCTGTTCGTCGAGGAGCGCGAGCGCGGCAGCGGCCTGGGCCGCGCGCTCATCGAGTCGGCCTTCGCGAGCGCGGGCGAGCGTGGCTGCCGGCGGATCCAGCTCGACGTGGCCGAGACGAACACCACCGCGCTCCGTCTCTACGAGCGCCTCGGCTTCGGGGTCGAGCCCGGGCTTGCGGGGCGTTCGCTGTTCGTCTCGCGCCCGCTGCCCTGAGCACCGAGGCTCTATGCTTGGCGGCGGACCGTGCTAGGCGGGGAGGTAGCGGTGCCCTGTCACCCACAATCCGCTCTAGTGGGGCTGAATTCCCGTCTTAGGGGTTTTGGCTTTCGGGGTCAGTACGCCGGACAGAGGCGTAGATGGCCGGGTCCCGCGCGGCGAGCGCTTGCGAACCAGGTCAGATCCGGGAGGAAGCAGCCTTAAGCGATACCGCTCGTGCGCCGCGGATCAGCCTGGCCGGAGCCGAAGATCGGCGGGCACGCCCGAGGACCAGCCACAAGGACGGGTGCACGGTCCGTTTTGTTTTTGCGCAAGCACTCGGCTGGCCGAGTGCGCAGCGACACTTTTCCTATGTCCGACGAGAAGAACCTCGAGGTCGCCCGCCGGGCGATGGAGCGCTGGAACGCGGGAGACCTCGAAGGGGTGCTGGACATGTACTCAGACGACGCGGTCATGCACCCCGCCGCCGAGTGGCCCGAGCAGGCCTCGTGGCATGGCCGCGAGGGCGTGCGCGAGAACATGGAGCAATGGCGCTCCGTCTGGGACTCCAGCGAGATGGTCGTGGACAGCCTCGAGGGCTACGGCCGCGACCGGGTCGTCGCGAGCGGGGCGTGGCTCACCCGCGGCCGCGTGAGCGGGTTGGACGGACGCTGGGCGTTCAACATCGTGCTGACGATCCGGGATGGGAAGATCGCCACGCATGAGTGGTTCACTGAGCGCGACCCCGCCCTCGCAGCCGCGCGCGACTCCTGACCTCGCGACGCTGAGGTCGATCGAGCGGCGCGTGCTGTGGCTCGCCGCCGCCATCGTCCACCACGCCAACCGCGTGCGCGAGAACCGAAGCGGGGTGAAGGTGGGCGGCCACCAGGCCTCGAGTGCCTCGATGGTGAGCCTGATGTGCGCGCTGTGGTTCTCCGAGCTGCGCTCCGAGGACCGGGTGTCGGTGAAGCCCCATGCCTCGCCGGCGCTGCACGCGATCAACTACCTGCTCGGACGCCTCGACCGTCCCTACCTCGAGACGCTGCGCGCGTTCGGCGGGCTGCAGAGCTACCCGAGCCGCACCAAGGATCCCGACCCGGTGGACTACTCGACCGGCTCGGTGGGGATCGGCGCCACCGCGCCCATCTGGGGCGCGATCGCGCGGCGCTACCTGGAGACCCACCGGCTGGAGGCACCGCCGATGGGACGCCAGATCGCGCTCCTGGGCGACGCGGAGCTCGACGAGGGCGCGGTGTGGGAGGCGATCGCCGATCCCAGCGTGGCCAAGCTCGGCGAGGTGCTGTGGGTGGTCGACCTCAACCGCCAGTCCCTCGACCGCGTGGTGCCCGACATCGCCTTCGGGCGCTGGGCCGGCATGTTCGAGGGGGCGGGCTGGCAGACCATCTCGGTGAAGTACGGGTCGCGGCTGGAGGCGCTGTTCGAGCGCCCGGGCGGAGAGGGCCTGCGCCGGCGAATCGACGCGATGCCCAACGAGGAGTACCAGCGGCTGCTGCGCTCCGAGCCCGCCGAGCTGCGCGAGCGCCTGCCGGGCGGAGAGCGCGAGCTCGCCGGGCTGGTGGGCGAGCTCGACGACGAGGAGCTGCGCGCGGCGGTGCGCGATCTCGGCGGCCACGATCCGGCCAAGCTGATCGAGGCCTACCGCGCCGTCGACTCCGACCGCCCGACGGTGGTGTTCGCCTACACGATCAAGGGCTGGTCGCTGCCGGTGGAGGGCCATCCCGAGAACCACTCCGCGCTGCTCACCCGCGACCAGATGCTCGAGCTGGCCGCGGGTCTCGGCGCCGACGCCGACGATCCGTGGGCGGCCTTCGACCCGGCCAGCGCCGAAGGCGAGCTGTGCGCGGCTGCGGCCACCGCGCTGGCCCGCGACGAGCCCGAGCCGGTGTCGCCGCCCGCGGTGCCGGTGGCCGTGGGCCGCACACACCGAGGCGTGGCATCCACCCAGCAGGCCTTTGGCCGCTTCTTCGTCGACCTCGTGCACGAGGCACCCGACGTCGCCGCTCGAGTGGTCACCGTGAGTCCCGACGTGGCCAGCTCGACCAACCTGGGCGGCTGGATCAACAAGGGGGAGATCTGGTCGGTGGGCGAACGGCGCGACTGGTTCGCGGACGATCCCCAGACGCTCGTGCACTGGCACGAGTCGACTGGCGGCCATCACATCGAGCTCGGCATCGCCGAGACCAACCTGGTGGGCCTGCTGGGCGAGCTCGGCGCCAGCTGGAGCCGCTACGGCCAGCCGCTGCTGCCCATAGGAACGATCTACGACCCCTTCGTGGGGCGCGCCCTCGAGCCCTGGTCGTTCGGGATCTACGCCGGCGGACAGTCGATCCTGGTCGGCACGCCGAGCGGCGTGTCCCTCGCCCCCGAGGGCGGCGCGCACCAGTCGATCGTCACACCCTCGATCGGCATCGCCCAGCCAGGCTGCACCGCCTGGGAGCCCGCGTTCGGCCAGCACCTCGAGTGGACGCTGCTGCACGCGCTCTCGCGCCTGGGCCGGCCCGACGGCGAGTCGGCCTACTTCCGCCTCTCGACGCGGCCCATCGACCAGGCGCTGGCCGGCGAGCCCGATCGCGAGCTCGTGCTGGCCGGCGGCTACGCGCTCCGGCGCGCGGGCGGGCGCCCGCGAGTGACGCTCGTGGGCATGGGCGCGGTGATCCCGGACCTCCTGGCGGCCGCGGACGCGCTCGGCGACGAGGCCGACGTGATCTGCCTCACGAGCGCCGACCTGGTGTTCCGCGCGCTGCGCGCCCGCGCCGGACTGGGCGACCATCCCGACGCCATCCTCGGCGAGCTGTTCCCCGCCGCGCGCGCCGCGCCGATGGTGACCGTGCTCGACGGCGACCCCCACGCGCTGGCCTTTCTGGCCGCCGTCAACGGCACTCCGCTCACCCCGCTGGGCGTGACCCGCTTCGGTCAATCGGGCGAGCTGGCCGAGGTCTACGAGGACCACGGGATCGACGCCGAGACGATCGTCGGCGCGGCACTCGACATGCTCGACTGACGAAAGTGGTAAGCCTTCCCGCATGGCGAAGACCAAGAAGGACAAGAAGTTGTACGACAAGATGCGCGACAACGGGATCCGGAAGAGCGTCGCGCGCGACCTCGCGGAGCTACCCGCTCACGCGTCCGACGGCAAGCAGGCGCCCAAGCCTTTGCGCGACGCGGTCGACCGTCTCGAAAGCGTCGTCAAGGAGCTGAAGACCCACACCGACCGCGGCGAGCGCAAGACCGCCGCCCGCAAGGGCGCGCGCACGCGCAGCCAGAACGCGGAGAGCCGATCGGCTGCGGCGCGCAAGGCCGCGCGCACGCGGGCGAAGGGCAGCGGGAGCAGCGGGTCGGGGACGCGCAGCGCTACGACGGCGAAGTCGCGCTCGACTTCGTCGGCCACCAGGTCGCGCTCGACGGCGGCCGCCGCGAAGGCGCGCACCGCCGCCAAGCCGCGGACCGCCGCGAAGCCGCGCGCTGCCGCCAAGCCACGCGCCCGGCGCACGACGGCCAAGACAAGCTCGGGGTCCTAGGGGACGAGTGTGGGCGGGCCGTAGAGGCTCACGCCGGTGTCCATCGTCAGCTCATCGTTCAGCGGCAGCCGGCGCGGGCGCGAATCGGTCAGCTCCGGGCGCCCGCCCGTGATCCGGCCCTCGCGCCAGCGGGCCGCCGACACGCCCTCCGCGGTGAGGTCGACCTCGAGGATCCCGGTAGTGGAGGTGTCGGTCGAGTAGGCGCCGAAGACGAAGTTGCCCAGCGAGTAGGCCACCAGGGCGGAGCCCTGACGGCGCACCGGCTGAAGGGTGTGGGGGTGGGCGCCGATCACCAGCTGCGCCCCGGCGTTGACCGCCGCGTCGGCGAGCAGCCGCTGATCGGCGCTCTCCAGCGTCTGCTTCTCGATTCCCCAGTGGAAGGTGGCCACCACGATGTCCGCCTCCCGCCGCGCCGCCTGCACGGCTGACGTGACCGCCTCGGGCGTGGCCCACGCGGTGCCCGGTCCGTCCTCTGTCGCGGCGAACTCCACCGGGGCGATGTTGGAGAACCCCACGAACCCGAGGCGCAGGCCCATCCGCTCGATGATCTGTGGGGCGAGCGCGCGCCGCAGGTCGCGCCCGGCGCCGACCGCCTTCATGCCCAGGCGCTCGACCCCCCGCACGGTGTCGAGCATGGCCTGCTGCCCGTAGTCGCCCACGTGGTTGTTGGCCAGGTTGAGCACGTCGATGCCCGAACGACGGCGCAGGCCGGCCAGAGCGGCCGGCGTGCCGCGGAAGTTGAACTGCTTGGGGAAGGGGGTGCCCCGCTCCGAGACCGCGGCCTCCAGGTTCCCGAAGGCGATGTCCGCCTTTCGCAGCGGCGCGCCCACGCTCTCCCAGGGCCAGGCGGGCCCGTTGGCCGCGACTGGCGTCGCCGGGCACGTCGCCCAGGTTGATGTCGCCCACCGAGGCGAGCCGCAGCGGGCGGACGGTCACGCGCACCGGGGTCGCCGTGGCCGTCCCGGGAACCCGCGCGCGTACCGCGACCGGCCCAGGGCGCCCGACCACCGGCCCTCGAGGCGAAAGTCCCCGTCGGAGCCGGACTCGGCGCGCCCGGCCTCGCGCCAAGGGCCGCCCTTGGCGCGGGTCTCGAGAACCAGCGAGCTGGAGTCCGGGGCGTCGCTGCCGGTGAGCACTATTCGCCCACCGGGCGCCACCGTCCGGCTGGAGGGCTCGACCTCGAAGGATGCCTCGCCGCCGCCGCCGCCCGGCGTGAGCGAGGAGACGAAAAAGGCGAGCACCCCGACGGCCGAGCCGAGCGCCAGCAGCGCCGACACCCGCTCGCCCCGGGGCATCGAGCGCGCCGGCTGGGGTGTGAGCCGGCGAACGCTGATCTCACCCGGCTGTGGCTGCGGCTCGGGATGGGGCGGGCTCTCGGGCGCGGTATGGCCGCCACCGCGTCCAGCCGCGGTCTGGGGGCCGATGCCCGAAGGGCGCTCGCTCGTGTCCTGATCAGAGGCCATGCCGGCCGCGCGCGCCGGTGGCCACGCGCGGAAACAACTTGTTCGCCGACCGAAGCCTGCGTCCTCCCGCCGACCCGGCCACCGGCGCGGCTAGCATGGGAAGCCCGATGCTCTCGCTCTACCGCCGCCACCGCCCGAGGACCTTCGACGAGGTGGTGGGCCAGGACCACATCGTCCGCACGCTGCGCAACGCGGTCGAGCTCGACAAGGTCCATCACGCCTACCTCTTCGTGGGTTCGCGGGGCACGGGCAAGACCTCGATGGCCAAGCTCTTGGCCTGCGCGCTCAACGCCGACGGCGGCGCGCGGGTCGACTTCGACCCCGCGTCGGAGGGCACCCGCGCCATCCTGGCCGGCACCTCGCTCGACGTGGTGGAGATGGACGCCGCCTCCAACAACTCGGTCGACGACATTCGCGAACTGCGCGAGAACGTCGCCCTGGCGCCGATGCAGGGCGGGCATCGCGTGTACATCCTCGACGAGGCGCACATGCTCTCGCCCTCGGCCTGGAACGCTTTCCTCAAGACGCTGGAGGAGCCGCCCCCGCACGTGGTCTTCGTGCTGGCCACCACCGAGGCGCACAAGGTGCCGGCCACGATCGTCGACCGCTGCCACCGCTTCGACTTTCAGCGGCCGTCGCTCGAGCAGATCGCTGCAGTGCTCCGCCGGGTGGCGGGCGAGGAGGGCATCGAGATCCCCGACGCCGCCGTCGGCATGCTGGCCCGGGCCGCCACCGGCTCGTTTCGCGACGCGCTCGGCACGCTCGAGCAGCTCGTCACCTATGGCGGCCCCAAGGTGGAGCTCGACAACGTGCTCGACATCCTCGGGGTGGCCGACGCCGGCCTGGTGCTCGACACGACCGAGAGCCTGGCCGACCACGATCCCCGCGGTGCGCTGCTCGCCGTGCAGCGCCTGTCGGACTCGGGGCGCGACTTCACCCAGTTCATGCGCGACCTGTCGGCCCACCTGCGCCACCTGTTCGTGGTCCAGACGCTGGGCGAGGTGCCCGATTCCTTCTCGGTCACCGCCGAGCACACCGATCGCCTTGCCGCTCAGGCCGAGCGCTTCTCGCAGGGAGAGATCCTGCGCACCATCGACTTCCTCGCCGCGGCGATCGCGGCGGTCAAGGACGGCTCGGAGCCGCGCATCCAGCTCGAGATGGCGCTGCTCAAGGCCACTCAGCCCCAGGCCGACCTCTCGCTGCAGGCGCTGATGTTCCGCATCGAGCAGCTCGAGGCGCGCCTCGCGGGCGAGCCCGAGCCGGCGCTGCCGAGCGAGAGCCCGGTGGCCGCGCCGCGGCCCTCGCCGCCGAGCGGCGGCGGTTCGGCCGCGGTGGCGGTGGAGGCCCGGCCCGAGACCGCTCCTCAGGCCGTGGGGTCCCTGGAGCTCGAGCAGCTGCAGGCCATCTGGCCCGCGGTGGCCGAGGCGGTGACCGAGGAGAACGGCATGCTCGGCGCCGCGCTGGGCGCCGCTCGTCCGATGGCCCTCGACGGCGACCGCCTGGTGGTGGCCTTCCCGTCCGACGCCGCATTCGTCAAGAAGAAGGCCGAGGCCAACCGCGAGCTGGTTCAGCGCACGCTGCGCGGCCTCAGTGGCCAGGCATTGAACGTGTCCTACGAGCTGCGCGCAGACGGTGATGGCGACGCCCCGGCGCTGCTGGGCGAGGACGAGCTGATCGAGCGCCTGCGAGCGGAGTTCGCGGCCGAGGAAGTCTTCGAAACCGAGAAGGAGTAGCGATGGCGGGCCAACCCAACCTGGGCAACATGATGAAGCAGGTCCAGAAGATGCAGGCCGACATGGCCAAGGCTCAGGAGGAGCTGAAGGCGGAGGTCGTGGAGGCCAGCGCCGGCGGCGGCATGGTCACCGTGAAGATCTCCGGCGACCTCGAGCTCAGAGAGCTGACGATCGATCCCGAGGCGGTAGATCCCGAGGACGTCGACATGCTGCAGGACATGGTCCAGGCCGCGGTGAACGAGGCGATCCGCGCCGCCCAGGAGCTGGCCGCCTCCAAGATGAACGCGGCCGCCGGCGGTCTGGCCGGGCCCGGCGGGCTCGGCGGGATGGGACTGCCCGGCTTCTAGTCGCGCTCGGCGCCGAAGCCGGCGGTGCGCAGGCTGCGCGCGGCCGCCCGCTCGCCCAGGGCAAAGCGCGGCTCGGGCTCGGCCCGGCCGCTGAGCACTGCGGCCACGTGCTCGGCCATCGCCGGGCCGTGCTTGAAGCCGTGTCCCGAGCCTCCTCCGAGCAGCCAGACGCGGGGCTGCTCGGGGTGGGGGGCGAAGATGAACTGGCCGTCGGCGGTCGAGCTGTAGTGGCAGGCGGGCGCGCCGCGTGCCGCCGCCCCCGCCAGCCCCGGGAAGCGGTGGGCGAGGTACTCGCGTCCGGCCGCTATCGCGTCCTCGCCGGCCTCGAGCGCCCGCTCGTCGGGATCGATGTCGGGACCGTCCAGATCCGAGGCGGCCTTGAAGCCGAAGGGCTCGATCAGCGCGTGCCCGTAGGTGGCGGCGTCGAAGTCGACCCAGCCCGGCCCGCTCCACTCGGAGGCGGCGTCGAAGAGCGAGAGCTGCTGAAAGGTGACCCGCATGTTCACCAGGTCGGGAAACAGCGAGGCCAGCCACGCGCCGCAGGCCCACACCACCGCGTCGGCCTCGCGACGGTCGCCCGCCAGCTCGACCGCCGCCCCGGAGGGGCGCGCCGGCTCGATCGTCAGGGCCGCCCCGGCTTCGCGGGCCCGCCGGACGAGGGCCTTGACACCTTCGGAGGCCCTGAGCACGCCGGCCTCGGGCTCGTGCAGCACGAAGGCGAGATCGTCGACGTTGAGACTCGGGTACAGAAGCTGGGCAGCGCCGGGCTCGAGCCGCTCCACCGGGATCCCCGCCTCGCCGAGCACCCGCTCGCTCTCGGCCTCCCAGCCATCCTCCTGGCGGGCGAACCAGACCACGCCCGGATCGGCCAGGACGCCCTGGCCGAGCTCTCGCCACAGGTCCCAGGAGCGGCGGGCGGAGCGGGTGTAGAAGGCATCGGGGCCGTGCGAGCAGCGCATCAGCCGGGTCTCGCCGCCGGACTCCGAGCGCGGATGCCCCGGCTCGAGACGGTCCACCAGCTCGACCTCCCAGCCGTCACGCGCCAGGCGGTCGGCCGCCGAGGCGCCGAACACACCGGCGCCGATCACGATCGCGCTGGGCATGAGCGGGCGACGCTAGCGCCGGGACCGCCCGGCCCCCTGGCTAGCCTTGCGGGTCCGTGTTCGCCGCTCCCGTAAACCGCCTGATCACCGAGCTCGCGCGCCTGCCCGGCATCGGCCAGCGCACCGCTCAGCGGCTGGCTTTCCACATACTCAGCGTCTCCGACGAGGAGGCGCTCGCGCTGGCCGACGCCATCCGCGAGGTCAAGGCGACGGTCGGCCACTGCGAGGTCTGCTTCAACCTCGCCACCGAGGCCACCTGCCGCATCTGCCAGGACGAGCGCCGCGAGGAGTCCACGCTCTGCGTGGTCGAGCAACCGAGCGACGTGATCCCGCTCGAGCGCTCGGGCGAGTTCCACGGGCGCTACCACGTGCTCGGCGGCGCGCTCTCGCCCATCGACGGCGTGGATCCCGAGCACCTGCACATCCGCGAGCTGCTGGGCCGGGTGTCCAACGGCGGCGGCGTGCGCGAGGTGGTGATCGCCACCAACGCCACCACCACCGGCGAGGCCACCGCTCTCTACCTGGCCGACGCCGTGCGCGAGAAGGCGCCGGACGTTGCCGTGACCCGGCTGGCCAGCGGGCTGCCCGTGGGCTCGGACCTCGAGTACGCCGACGAGATCACGCTCGGCCGCGCGCTGCGCGGCCGCCACGCGCTCTAGCGGGACTATCTTTCGCCGTCATGGCCGAGACGGTCGTAATGAAGTTCGGCGGCACCTCCGTCGCCGACGCCGAGCGCATCCGGCGCGCCGCCGGGCGCATCGTTCGCAGCGCGGATGAGGGCAACCACGTGGTGGCCGTCCTCTCGGCGCGCGGCAAGCACACCGACGAGCTGGTGGCGCTCGCCCACGAGGTGTCCGATCGCCCGCACCCGCGGGAGATGGACATGCTGCTGTCGACGGGCGAGCGGGTGTCGTGCGCCCTGGCCGCCATGGTCATCAACGACAGCGGCCACGAGGCCATATCGCTGACCGGCTCTCAGGCCGGGATCGTCACCGACGCCGGGCACACCAAGGCGCGCATCCTCGAGGTGAAGGCGCATCGCATCCGGCAGGCTCTCGACCGCGGCAAGGTCGTGCTGGTGGCCGGCTTCCAGGGGGTCTCTCAGGAGTCGCTCGACGTGACCACGCTGGGCCGCGGCGGCTCGGACACCACGGCGGTGGCGCTGGCCGCGGCGCTGGGCGCCGAGGTGTGTGAGATCTACACCGACGTGGCGGGCGTGTTCAGCGCCGACCCGCGCATCGTGCCCGAGGCGCGGAAGCTGTCGGTGCTGACCTTCGAGGAGATGCTCGAGATGTCGGCGTCGGGCGCGGGCGTGCTGCAGCTGCGCGCGGTGGAGTACGCCCGCAACCACGGCGTGACCATCCACTGCCGGGCCAGCTTCGACGACGGACCGGGTACCGTGGTCCAGGACGAGGACCTGACCATGGAACGACCGCTAGTCACCGCCGTCACGCACTCCACCTCGGAGGCCCGCATCACCCTCACGGGAGTGCCCGACCGTCCCGGCATCGCGGGCCGCGTGCTCACCGCCTTGGCCGACGCCAACGTCAACGTCGACATGATCATCCAGAACGAGCCCGCGAGCGAGGGCCGCTCGGCGGACATGTCGGTCACGGTGCCGCGGGACGATCTCGCCATCGCCCGCGAGGCGCTCGAGCCACTGGCCGACGAGCTCGGGTTCGGCGACGTGCAGGCCGACGCCGAGATGGGCAAGGTCTCGCTCGTCGGCGCCGGGATGAGAAGCCACCCGGGCGTGGCCGCGAAGGCGTTGACGGTGCTCGGCGAGGCCGAGGTGAACATCGAGATGATCTCGACGTCGCCGATCAAGATCTCCTGCGTGGTGCGCGAGGACGACGTGCAGACCGCCGTCCGTCAGCTGCATACCGCCTTCGGACTGGGCGCCGACGCTGTGCTGCCCGAGGAGGTGGCCGGCGACCACCGGCCCAAGGTCGGCTCGTGAAGGTCGCCGTGGTCGGAGCCACCGGAGCCGTGGGCTCCACGATCCTCGGAGTGATGCGCGAGCGCGCGTTCCCCGCCGACGAGATCGTTCCCTTCGCCTCCGAGCGCTCCGCCGGGCGCACGATCGACTACGGAGAGCGCGACCTGACCGTCGTGGCCCTGTCCGAGGAGTCGATCGCGGGGTTCGACCTTGCACTCTTCTCCGCCGGCTCGAGCATCAGCGCGGAGTGGGCGCCGCGCTTCGCCGACGCGGGCGCGGTGGTGGTGGACAACTCGTCGCAGTGGCGCATGCACGACGACGTGCCGCTGGTGGTTTCCGAGGTCAACCCGGAGGCGCTCGAAGGGCACAAGGGGATCGTCGCCAACCCCAACTGCACCACCATGCAGACGGTCATGGCCCTCGGCCCAATCCTCGAGAAGGCCGGCATCGAGCGGGTGGTGATGTCCAGCTACCAGGCGGTGTCGGGCACCGGCCAGAGAGCCGTCGAGGAGCTCCACCACCAGGCCGAGGCGGTGATCGAGGCCCGGGACATGCCTGCGCCGTCGGTGTACCCCCACCAGATCGCCTTCAACGTGCTCCCGCAGGTCGAGACCTTCACCGACGGCGACGACTACACCACCGAGGAGCGCAAGTGCATGCGCGAGACGAGCAAGATCCTCGGGCGCGACGACATCGGGGTCTCGGCCACCTGTGCGCGCGTGCCCGTGTTCACGGGCCATTCGGTGTCGGCCAACGTGCAGACGCGCGAGCCGCTCGAGCCGGACGAGTGCCGCGAGCTGCTGGGAGCAGCCCCGGGCGTGGTGGTCCTCGACGACCCCGCCAACGGGCTCTACCCGACTGCCCTGGACGCCGCGGGCCGGGACGACGTTCTGGTGGGCCGCATCCGCCGCGACCCGTCCCACGAGCGCTGCCTGAACCTCTGGATCGTGGGCAACAACCTGCGCAAGGGCGCGGCCACCAACGCGGTGCAGGTGGCCGAGCTGCTCAACGTGCGCGGCCTGCTGGGCGCCGCGCGCGCCGCCTAGCCGCGCAGCGGCCGGCGCTGCTCGTCGACCACGATCGGCTCCGCGCGCGCCAGCCGGGCCAGGTCGCGGCGCGAGCCGATCCCGAGCTTTCGGTAGATGTTGCGCGCGTGGGTGCGGACGGTCTCGACGCCGATCGAGAGCTGGTGGGCTATCTGGGCGTTGGTGGCTCCGTCCTGCAGGCGCTCGAGCACCTCGGCCTCCCGGGGCGTCAGCAGATCGGACCCCTCGATCCCGCTGTGGTCCGCTCCTCCCGCCGCGGCCGCTGACCGCGGCAGCACGTGCATCCCGCGGGAGGCCAGGTGGATGGCGCTGACGATGTCCCGGGCCTGGGTCTCCTTGGACAGGCAGGCGGTGGCCCCGAAGGAGAGCATCTGGTTGCAGTCCGCCGCGCTCGGGCGATTGGCCAGGACCACGATGCGCGTCTCCGGATGCTCCTGATGTAGCTGGAACACCTCGGCGGGCGAGCGCAGCGTTCCGAAGTTGATCACCGCCACGGCCGGCTGGTGCCGGGCAATCGACTTGGCCAGCTCCTCCATGGGAACGTCGGCTTCCACCAGCTCGAGGTTCGGGTCCTCGGTGATGAGCGTCCTGAGCCCCACCGCCACGAGGTCTTCGAACTTCGCGGATATCACGGAGGGCATGCAGCCGAAGTGTACGCCGCGCGCGGGGTAGAACGGGGGATAACCGATCACCCCGCCGGGTAACCCGGCGCTCCCCCTTCGCATCCTCCGAATTTCACTCGTTCTCTCCCCTCGATCTCACCGCCTCGGGGTGGCGACGAAAGCGGCTTTCCGGGAGAGCATGGCCACAGGGGTCGGGACAACTTCCCAGGGCGGAAGTGGGTACGCCTAACGAGAAGACCGGCCGGGCGGGCCGGTCTTCTCGTTTCGGCCCGCTGGGTCGCCCGCGATGAGTTTGCCCCGGTGCTTCGGTCTGCACCGGATATGAGATGGGTCCTCGCACTGACGTCCGTGGCGTCGCTGATGGTGGCGCTCGACACCCTGGTGGTGTCGACGGCGCTGACCACGATCCGGCTCGACCTCGGCGCCTCGATCGAGCAGCTCGAGTGGACCGTCAACGCCTACAACCTGACCCTGGCGGTCTTCCTCCTTCCGTCCGCGGCCCTCGGCGACCGCTTCGGGCGCCGGCGAATGTTCGCGGCCGGGCTGGCCCTGTTCGTGCTCACCTCTGCCGCCTGCGCGCTGGCCCCGGACGTGAACTGGCTGATCGCGGCCCGGGCCGTGCAGGGGGCGGGCGCGGCGCTGGTGATCTCGCTCGCCCTGGCCATCGTGAGCGCGGCCTTCGAGCCCGAGCGCCGCGGCACGGCGATCGGAATCCTGGAGGGCATCACCGGCCTGGCCACCATCGCCGGTCCCGTGATCGGCGGCGCGGTGGCACAGGGGCTCTCGTGGGAATGGATCTTCTGGGTCAACGTTCCCATCGGGCTGGTGGTGCTGCCGCTCGTGCTGCTCCGCGTCGAGGAGAGCTTCGGTGGCGACCGGGCCCTCGACGTGCGCGGCTTCGCGCTGGTGGCGGCCGGTGCCTTCGGGATCGTGTGGGCGCTCGTGCGCGGCAACTCCGCCGGCTGGGGCAGCGTCGAGGTGCTGGTTGCGCTCATCGCCGGTGCGCTCCTGCTGGCGGCCTTCGTGGCCTTCGAGCTGCGCACTCGCGCCCCGATGCTGCCGATGCGCTTCTTCGCGTCGCGAGCCTTCTCCGCGGGCAATGCCGCGACGTTCCTGCTATTCGCGGCCCTCTTCAGCGCGGTCTTCTTTCTCGCCCAGTTCCTGCAGACCGGCCTCGGCTACAGCCCGCTCGAGGCCGGGCTGCGACTGGTGCCGTGGACGGCCACGCTGTTCGTGGTGGCCCCGCTCGCGGGAGCGCTGGCCGACCGCATAGGTGAGCGCCCGCTCATCGTCGGGGGGCTGGCGCTCCAGGCGGTGGGACTCTTCTGGATCGCGGCGATCGCCGAGCCGGGCCTCGCCTTCTCAGAGCTGCTGGCACCCTCGATCGTGACCGGGATCGGCACCTCGATGGCGATCCCCACCTCCGCGAACGCGGTGATCGGCGCCGTGCAGATGGACGAGGTCGGCAAGGCGGCCGGCGCCAACGGCCTGCTGCGCGAGCTCGGCGGAGTATTCGGCATCGCGATCGCGGTCGCGGTGTTCGCCGGCGCCGGAGGCTACGCGTCGGCAGAGGCCTTCAGCGACGGGTTCGCCCCCACCATGGTCGTTGCGGCCGTCTTCTCCGTGGCCGGGGCCGCCGCCGGGCTGATCGTCCCCGGCCGCGCGGGCTTCCGGGCTCAGGCAGCGGCGAGCTGAGCGACCTTGTGCACCACGTCGCGCGTGGAGACCACGTGCTTGCCCAGGCCGAGCTCCTTGGGCTCGAGGCCGAGCGCCAGGCCCACCATCTGCGGCAGGTGCAGTACCGGCAGCCCGAGGTCGCGCTCGACGTACTGAGCGGCCGCGGGCTGCTGTAGGTCGAGGTTCAGGTGGCACAGCGGGCAGGGCGTGACGATGCAGTCGGCGCCGGCGTCCAGGGCGTCGGCCACGTGGCGGCCGGCCTGGCGCAACGAAGTGGTGCGGTTCATGGTGATCACGGGAAAGCCGCAGCACTTGCGTGCGCCCGCGTACTCCACCGGCTCGGCGCCCAGACATTCGATGACTTGGCCGAGGTACTCGTCGCGCTCGGGGTGCTCGTGGTAGCCGAGCCGCTTGGTGGGGCGCACGATGTAGCAGCCGTAGAAGGGAGCGATGCGCATCCCCTCGAGCGGGCGCTTGATCCGGTCACTCAGCGTTCCCAGCCCTATCTCCTCGACCAGGATCCAGAGGAAGTTCTTGTTCCACCAGTCGCCGCCGGCCTCGTAGGTCAGCCCCTCGGGCTGGAGGTGGTCGTTGACCTCGGAGCGGTAGGACGACGAGGCGTCCAGGCGCTCCTGGCACTCCGACTGTGCGCCCTGGCAGGTCGAGCAGATGTTCATCATGCCCGCGGCGCCATCCACCTGCTGGGCCATGGCGAAGGTACGCGCGTTGAGCGTGTCGACGAGCTCCTGGTTGTGCTCGGCGATCACGCCGGCGCCGGAGCAGTTGGCGCGGTCGAGCTCGACGAGCTCGAGATCGAGCAGCGGGGCGATCTTGGCCATCGAGCCGTGCAGCTCGGGAGTGAAGCCGCGCGAGACGCAGCCGGGCCAGTAGGCCAGTTTCATACTTCGCCGCTCCCTTCGGCCATCGCCCCTTCCTCCTCGCCGGCCATCTCCCCGACGATGTAGAGGTTGAGCTCGACGCGCTCGCCCTTGGATTCGATCTCGTTGAAGATGCGCTTGACCTGCTTCTGATCGGGCAGCTTGGGATGCAGTAGCGCCTTCTTCGGGCTGACCTTGCCCGACTTCAGGCCGCGGAACGCGGTGGGCAGGCTTTCGGTCAGCTGCTTGGCGCCGCTCGGGCGCAGCTGGCCCTTGACCAGCGAGCCGTCGCCGAAGGAGCGCGGCAGCAGCTGGGCCTCGTGCAAAGTGCCCCAGCGCTCGATGATCGTGGTGAACGCCTTCTCGTGGCCGTAGCCGTTGTTGGCGTCCTTGATCTCGAAGTCGTTGGTGGCTCGGCGGCGCAGGCGCATGATCTGATCCATGGGCGCCACGTCCTTGGGGCAGACCTCGACGCAGGCGAAGCAGTGGGTGCAGTTGTAGATCCCGTGTGGGTCCTCGGCCAGGTCCTTGAGGCGGGCCTCCTGCTCGCCGTCGCGCGGGTCGCCCACGAAGCGGTAGGCCTTGGCCAGGGCGGCCGGGCCGATGAACTCGGGATCCACCTCGAGCGAGAGGCAGGCCGACACGCACGCGCCGCACTGGATGCAGGCCATGGCCTGGGTCACGTCGAGCATGGCCTCGGCCGGGACGATGTACTCCTGGCCCTCGGGCGGCTCCTCGGCCGGCAGTAGCCAGGGCACGATCCGGCGGATCTTCTTCCAGTGGACGGCCTCCATGTCGGTGACCAGGTCCTTGATCACCGGCATGTTGCCCATGGGCTCGACGGTGATGGCGCCGTTGCGCGCTCCGTCGGCAGCGTCGCCGATGCGCGTGTTGCACGCCAGCGCCGACTTGCCGTTGATGCGCACCCCGCACGACCCGCAGATGGCGGCCCGGCACGAGCAGCGGATGGCGATCGACGCGTCCTCGCGGTCCTTGACCTGCAGGATGCCGTCGAGGACCGAGCGCTCGGGCGGCAGGTCGACGTCGTAGTCGGCCCAGTAGGCCGGCTCTTCGGACTCCGGGTCGTAGCGACGGATCTTGAGGGCGAAATCGGCCACTAGTAGGTCCTTTCCTGGGGCTCCCACTGGGTCATCGTGACCTCCGAGTAGGAGATCTCCGGCTCCTCGCCGCCGTTCACGCCGACGTTGATGTGCTTGAGCCAGTCGTCGTCGTTTCGATCCGGGAAGTCCGTGCGGTACTGGGCGCCGCGGCTCTCCTTGCGCTCGATGGCCGAGACGATGATGCACTCGGCGTTGTCGAGCATGAACTGCAGCTCCAGGGCGCCGAGCACGTCCTGGTTGAAGATCGTTCCCTTGTCGTCCACCGACACGTCCTTGGCCTCCTCCTGGAGGCGCTTGACGGTCTCCAGAGCGCCGCGCAGGCCGTCCTCGTCGCGGTAGACGGCCACGTACTTGTCCATCGTCTCGCCCAGCTCGGCCTTGATCTCCGACACGCGCCGCCCGCCGGCGTCGTGGTCGACGATCCGCGAGATCCGTGCCTCCTCGTCGCGCAGCTGCGCGTAGCTGGGTTCACGGACGGGCAGGCCCTTGATCACCTCGGCGGCGTGGGCGCCCGAGCGGCGCCCGAACACGAGCGTGTCGAGCAGCGAGTTGGCGCCCAGGCGGTTGCCTCCGTGCACCGAAACGCAGGCGCACTCGCCGGCGGCGTAGAGCCCGGGGATGGTGGTCTGGCCGTGGATGTCGGTCCTGATCCCGCCCATCGCGTAGTGGTTGCCGGGCTTGATGTGGATCGGCTCGCGGGTGATGTCCACCCCGGCGAAGTCGCGGCCCACGTTCACGATCTCGCGCAGCGCCTCGTGGATGCGCTTGCGCGGCACGACCGTGATGTCGAGCGCCACGGTGCCGTCGGGGAAGCCGCGGCCCTCGTTGATCTCCGTCTGCTCGGCGCGCGAGACCACGTCGCGGGAGGCCAGCTCCATCTTGTTGGGCGCGTACTTCTCCATGAAGCGCTCGCCCTCGGCGTTGTAGAGGTGGGCGCCCTCGCCGCGCGCGCCCTCGGTGATCAGCAGCCCCAGCCCGGCCAGCGTGGTGGGGTGGTACTGGATCATCTCCATGTCCATCAGGGGCGCGCCGATGCGGTAGGCCATGGCGATGCCGTCGCCGGTGCAGATGAGCGCGTTGGTGGTGGGGTCGTAGATCTGGCCGTTGCCGCCGCTGGCCAGGATCACCGCCTTGGCCGAGAAGAGCTCCATGGCGCCGTCGCGGATGTTGCGCGTGACCGCGCCGGCGATCCGGCCGTCCTCGTCTTGGACGAGCGCGGTGGTGAACCAC
This sequence comes from uncultured Thermoleophilaceae bacterium, assembly GCA_963746825.1. GTDB lineage: Bacteria > Actinomycetota > Thermoleophilia > Solirubrobacterales > Thermoleophilaceae > JACVRW01. Next base: position 538,501 of record CAVVCU010000007.1, on the reverse strand, counting down.
TCCTCGTAGCGGTAGACCTCGTCGAACTTCATCAGCTGCTCGTAGAGCACGTGGAGGATGGCCTGGCCGGTGATGTCGGCCACGTAGTAGGTCCGGGCCGCGCTCGCGCCGCCGAAGGCGCGCTTGCCCAGGCGCCCCTCCTCGTTGCGGTGAAAGGTCACGCCGAGGTGCTCGAGCTCGAGCAGCTCCTCGGGCGCCTCGCGGCACATGATCTCGATGGCGTCCTGGTCGCCGAGGTAGTCCGAGCCCTTGATCGTGTCGAAGGCGTGCGACTCCCAGGAGTCCTGGGGGTCGAGCGCCGCGTTGATTCCGCCCTGAGCAGCGTTGGAATGAGACCGGACTGGGTGGACCTTGGAGATGACCCCCACGGATGCGCCCTGCTCCGCCGCGGCGAGGGCGGCGCGCTGTCCGGCCAGGCCGGCTCCTATGACAAGGACGTCGTGGTGGGGCATTTCGGGTGGGGCTCCTTCGATTCTACGTATCTGCGGCGGCCCTAGACCGCGACGACGCCGCGCAGGGCTTGGCGAACGGCGTCAACTGTGACTATGCCGCGCAGTACCCCGTTGGCGTCCACGGCCATCACGGCGCCCAGGCGCGAGAGGCTCTCCTGGCCCAGCAGCGACTCCAGCGGGTCCTCGAGGCCGGCTCGCAGCCCGCTGGCGCCGTCGTCGCGGGCCATGACCGAGTCGACCGTGCGCTCGTGGTCGCCCACGCTGTTGACCGCTTCCCGTGACACCACGCCCGTGAGCCGGCCCGAGCCGTCGACCACCGGGAACCACGCCCATCCGTAGCGCAGGAAGAACTCGCTCTCGGCGCGGTCGAGGGTCAGGCCTTCGGGAATCGCCACCGGCTCGGCGTCCATCACGTCGGCCACGCGCAGGTGCTCGATGCGCCCGGCGAACGCGGCCTGAGCCTGGGCCGACTTCGCCGCCTGGGCCAGGAACACGCCGATCACGGCCAGCCAGATGCCGGTGATCCAGTCAAAGCCCACGGCGAGCAGCAGCACGCCGCCGGCCACCATCAGGTACCCCGCCCCCCGGCCCAGCAGGGCGGCGAAGTGGGTGGCCTTGTTGCGATCGCCGGTCACCTTCCAGGCGATCGCGCGCGCTATTCGCCCGCCGTCGAGGGGGAAGCCGGGGATCAGGTTGAACAGGAGCACGATCACGTTGATGGTCAGGAGATAGCCGAGCACCGCGGTGGCGGCGCTGCCCACGCTGGTCTCGAAGGTCGACCCGTCGATCACCCTTTCGGGACTCGAGATGAGCGCGCCGAGGCCGAAGCAGAGGGCGGCGATAGCCAGGGTCACCAGCGGGCCGGCCAGCGCCACGCGGAACTCCACGCCCGGGGAATCGGTGTCGCGCTCGAGCTTGGCCACGCCGCCGAACATCCACAGGTCGATGCCGATGATCGGGATGCCGTTGCGGATGGCCACCAGCGCATGGCCGAGCTCGTGCAGCAGGATCGACAGGAAGAACAGGAGAGCGCTCACCACCGCCAGCACGAAGGCGTTGGAGGCCGGCGCCACATCCTCGTAGTAGCTCGACAGCGAGTAGATGATCAGGAAGAGGACGAAGAACCAGCTGACATCCACGCCGATGCGGATGCCGAAGACGCGAGCGAGCTGGATCGATCCGCCACCGCCGAACACGGCCTCAGATGGTGGCAGACATAATGCTGCCCCCACTCATTGAGAGAGAAAGGACCCTCTTGACACATCGCGTCACCTTCATCCCGGGCGACGGCACCGGGCCCGAGCTTGCCGAGGCCACTCAGCGGGTCCTCGAGGCCACCGGCGTCGAGTTCGACTGGGACTTCCAGGACGCGGGCATCGACGTCTACGAGGAGGAGGGCAACCCGCTCCCCGACCGAACGCTCGACTCCATCCGCGAGCGCGGCCTCGCCATCAAGGGCCCGACGACCACCCCGGTCGGCTCGGGCCACCGCTCGATCAACGTCGCCCTGCGCAAGGAGTTCGACCTCTACTCCTGCGTGCGGCCGTGCAAGGCCTACGAGGGCGTGCGGACGCGCTTCCCCGAGACCGACCTCGTGATCGTTCGCGAGAACACCGAGGATCTCTACGCCGGGATCGAGTTCGAAAGGGGCTCCGCCGAGGTCGAGAAGCTGCGCACGTTCCTGGCCGACGAGCTCGACTCGCCGGTGCGCGACGACGCCGGTATCTCGATCAAGCCCATCTCCGTCTTTGGCTCCGAGCGGATCGTCGAGTCGGCCTTCCAGTACGCCGAGGAGAACGGGCGCCGGAAGGTCACGGCGGCCCACAAGGCCAACATCATGAAGTTCTCCGATGGCCTCTTCCTCGAGGTCGCCCGGTCGGTCGCCGCGCGCCATCCCGACATCGAGTTCGAGGACCGGATCATCGACAACCTCTGCAACCAGCTCGTCTCGCGCCCGGAGGAGTACGACGTGATCGTGCTCCCCAACCTCTACGGCGACATCGTGTCCGACCTGGGCGCGGGCCTGATCGGCGGCCTCGGCCTGGCGCCGGGAGCGAACATCGGCACCGAGGGGGCGATCTTCGAGGCCACCCACGGATCGGCGCCCAAGTACAAGGGCCAGAACAAGGTCAACCCGACCGCCCTGATGCTCTCCGGGGTTCTGTTGCTGCGCCACGTGGGCGAGACCGAGGCGGCCGACCGCATGGAGCAGGGCCTGGCCGAGGTGATCCGCAAGGGCGACAAGGTCACCTACGACCTCAAGGCCTCGCGTGATGATCCCTCTGCGGTGGGTACGAGCGAGTTTGCCGACGCTGTCATCGAGGAAATGAGTTCGTAAATGGCAACCACAGTCACAGTCACAGGCGCTGCCGGCCAGATCGGCTATGCGCTGCTGTTCCGAATCGCAAGTGGCCAGATGCTCGGGCCGGACGAGCCGGTCGACCTTCGCCTGCTCGAGATCCCGGATGCCGTCGAGGCGGCCGAGGGAACCGCGCTCGAGCTGCAGGACTGCGCCTTCCCGCTGCTGGCCTCCACGGAGATCTTCGACGATCCCGGCAAGGCCTTCGACGGGGTGGACGTCGCGTTGCTGGTGGGCGCGCGCCCGCGCTCGAAGGGAATGGAGCGGGCCGACCTCTTGGAGGCCAACGGCGCGATCTTCACCAAGCAGGGCGAGGCGCTGAACAGCGGCGCGGCCTCGGGCGTGCGCGTTCTCGTGGTGGGCAATCCCGCGAACACCAACTGCCTGATCGCCATGAGCAACGCTCCCGACATCCCCGGCGACCGCTTCACCGCCATGACCCGACTCGACGAGAACCGCGCCGTGGCGCAGCTCGCGGCCAAGGTGGGAGTGGGAGTGACGGACGTAGAGGACCTGGTGGTGTGGGGCAATCACTCACCCACCATGTTTCCCGACCTGTTCAACGCGAAGGTGAAGGGTGAGCGGGCGGTCGATCAGGTCGACATGGATTGGTACGAGAACGAGTACATCCCGCGGGTGGGCAAGCGCGGGGCGGAGATCATCGACGCCCGGGGCGCGTCATCGGCCGCCTCCGCGGCGAGCGCGGCGATCGACCACATGCACGACTGGGTGCTGGGGGCCGACGGGCTGCGCTCGATGGCGGTGCTCTCGACGGGCGCCTACGACGTGGACGAGGGGCTGATCTCGAGCTTTCCCGTCCGCGTGAGCGGGGGTGATTACGAGGTCGTGGAGGGTCTCGCGATCGAGGACTTCGCCCGGGTGAAGATCGGTGAGACGGTCGACGAGCTGCGCGAGGAGCGCGACGCCGTCAAGGAACTCGATCTGATCTAGGCGGGGTGAAAGCTAGGCGGGGTGAAACCCGCCGTCGCGCTTGGCGACCTGGCCCTCGGACTCCAGCGTGGGCATCACGCGGTAGAGGTAGTTGGGCTGGATGCCCATGGCGTCGGCCATCTCGGCGATGGTGATCCCGGGGCGCGTGCGCACCAGCTCGAGCGCCTGCTTGGCCCGGTTGCCGCTGCCGCGCGGCCGGCCGCGGCGTCCGCCTCCGGACCCACGAGCGCGTCGGCGGGCCGGACGTTCGGTCGTTCCCACCCCCGACAGCGCCGCGGCCGCCTTCTCGAGGCGCCCGTACTCGTCCACCAGCGGGCGCAGCTCGCGCAGCCGTGCGTCGATCTCCTTGCGCTTCTCATCCAAAAAATCAGCCATTAACGGTTACTCTACCAGTGACTTGAGGCGCTGAAGGGAACCGTCCAGCTCTTTTTGAGTCAATCGAGCCACCGTCTTGCCGGCAAAACGGCCCAAGGGCCCGCCGGGAAGGTCGTACTCGTTGAGGTAGAAGAAGTCCGTCCCCTCGCCATTGCGCTCGAAGCGGTATTCCACCCGAGCTCGCGACGCCACCGGGCCTCTGCCCTCCCAGGTGACCCGCTCACAGGGTTCGTTCTCCACCACGGTCCAGTGGACCTTGAACCTCTTACCTGCGAGCTTGAGGCACTGTGTGAGCTTTGAACCCTTCTTCAGTGGGGAAGGTGGAGCATCCTCGAGGTTATGGTGAATCGTTACCCAGTCCTCTAGCTGCTGCGGGTCCATGATCACGTCGTAGAGACGCTTCGGCGGGGCGGCGATCTTGGTGCTGCGCTCGACCTTCATCAGCGCGCGCCGAGCGTCTCGCGACTCTCCCATTCACGAAGCGCGCGGGTGACCGCGCGCTCGAAGGAGAGTGGCCTGATGTCGAACAACCGCCAGGCCTCGGCGGCGTCGCGAGGGAGGATGTCGTACTCGAGGCTTTCCATCAGAGGACGTACGAGCTCGACCGGCTGGCCGGTCACCGCGGCCACCACCGCGCTGGCCGGCGGCGTGAGCGAGAGCCCGAAGCCCACCGGCATCCTGCCCACGCCCATCTCCTCGGCGATCGCGTCGACCATCCGCCCGTAGGTGATCACGTCGGGCCCGGCCACGTCGAGCGATCGCCCGGCGGCCGCCCTCACCGCGGGCGCGCGGGCGAGGAACTCGATCACGTCGCGCTCGGCGATCGGCTGGGTGCGGTTGTCGCGCCAGCCGGGCATGGGAAGCACCCGCAGGCGCTCGACGAGGCGCACCAGCACGCGAAACGACGAGGATCCGGCGCCGACCACGATCGAGGCTCGCAGGCCGGTGGTGCCCGGAACGGCGTCGAGCAGGATCTGCTCGACCTCCGCGCGCGAGCGCAGGTGGCCCGACGAAGCGTCGCCGGCCGGCTCGATTCCTCCCAGGTAGACGATCCGCTCCACGCCCGCTCGCGCCGCGGCGCGGCCGAAACGCCGCGCCGCCCGGCGGTCGCGCTCGGCGAAGTCGAGCGTGCCGTTGGCGCTCGCCTCCATGGAGTGAACGAGGTAGTAGGCGGTGTGGCACCCGTCCAGGGCCCGGGCCAGCCCGCGGCCGGAAAGCAGGTCCCCGCCCATGGGCTCGACACCCGGGCAGGGCCTCCACGCGCTCCGGGGTACGGGCCAGCGCCCGCACGGGACGCTGCTCGCTCGCGAGGCGACGCAGGAGGCGGCTGCCGATGTAGCCCGTCGATCCCGTGACCAGTTCCACAGGCCTGCATCCTGACCGATCGGGATTCTCGCCCCCCTCCAAAACCCGCTAGGAGCGGGGCCTCGGCCGGAATACCTGCACTTAGCGGGTAAAGGAAAAGTGTCCGTATTGCGGGGTTGGGCCTGGTGGCGAGCGTCGCCCTGCTGCACCATGTCGCCCGTGCCCAAGCCGAAGCCCGCCCGCTGCGAAGACTGCTACTTCCACCAGAACATGCTCTGCGCGCTCAACCTGAGCAAGCCGTGCACGACCTTCCGGCCGGCGGAGCGCGGGCTCGCCCCCGAGCGCCAGCTGGCCTTTGTCTTCCGCGCCGAGCGCACCACCGCCGCGTACGCCTTTCCCGCGCCCAAGACGTAGAGTCTTTACATGCGGCTCACGGTGCTGGGCAAGTCACCGTCGTGGCAGGACGCCGGGGGGGCCTGCTCGGGGTACCTGATCGAGGAGGCCGGCACGACGATCCTGGTCGACTGCGGCAACGGGGTGTTCGGCAAACTGCGCGAGCGGATGGACTACGTCGACGTCGACGCCGTCGTCATCTCGCACCTGCACGCGGATCACTTCCTGGATCTCGTGCCCTACTCCTACGCGCTCACCTACGCGCCCCGCCAGCAGCCCGTGCCCGTGGACCGCTGGCCGGGGACCGACGATCCCGCGCGCCCCCAGCTGCACGCGCCGCCCGGGGCCACCGCCACGTTGCGCCGGGTGGTGGGGGCGTGGGGCAACGAGGACCTCGTCGAGAAGGCCTTCGACCTGCGCGAGTACGAGGCGAGCAGCCGGCTGACCATCGGCCCCCTCGAGATCAGCTTCCAGCCGGTGCCCCATTTCACCGAGACCTTCGCCATGTGCATCTGCTCCTCGGCGGGCCCGGGCCGGATCATCTACGGCGCGGACTCCAGCCCCACGCAGGCCCTGAACGAGTTCGCGGCCGGGGCCGACCTCATCCTCGTGGAGGCCACCCTGCCCCGCCCGGAGCGAAACGGCAAACGCGGCCACCTCACGCCGGGCGAAGCAGGCGAGCAGGCGCGGGCCACCGGCGCGCGGCGGCTCCTGCTGGTGCACATCTCGGACGAGCTCGACGCCGACTGGGCCCGCCGCCAGGCCGAGGAGGCCTTCGGCGGCCCGGTCGAGGTGGCGGTCGAGGGCGCCACCTTCGAGGTCTGAGGCCGAGTTGTAACGCAGGTCGACCCTGCTGCAACGCCAGACCGGCAACCCTGGGAGTGTGGGCACTACTTTCGACGCTGGAGGTGGAAACGAGGGCCCACACTCCTGGGATGCGGCGATCGGGGCGCTGGCCGGGCGGCAGCACGGCGTGGTCTCGCTCGCGCAGCTGCTGGCGCTGGGCCTGCCGCGACGCGCCATCGATGTGAGAGTCCAACGAGGGCGGCTCGTTCGGTTGCACCGCGGCGTGTACGCCGTCGGCCACACGGCGCTCACGTCGCACTCGCGCGACATGGCCGCCGTCCTCGCGTGCGGGCCGGCGGCGCTGCGCAGCCATCGCTCCGCGGCCCATGCGTGGCTAATCCTGCGGTCGAGCAGCACCCGGATCGAGGTCACCGCCGACCGTGGCTGCAAGCCCAAGCCCGGCATCACCGTGCACCGCTCGCGGCTCGTCCACCCCGACGACCGGGCGATCGTGAACGGGATCCCCACCACGAGCGTGGCCCGCACGATGGTGGACCTGGCCGACGTCCTCGGAGACCGTCGGTTCGCGGACGCCGTGAACGAATCCGAAGTGCTGCGGCTCTTCGATCGCACCGAGTTGGAGAAGACGCTCGAGCGCCTGCCCGGCCGTAAGGGGCGCCACCGTGTAGAACGCATCCTGGCCGCCTACAGGCCCGATCCGGCCTTCACCCGCAGCCAAGCGGAGCGCCGCTTCCTGCGCCTGTGCGCCGACCACGGCCTTCCCAAGCCCAGCACCAACCTCTTCATCGGCGGCCACGAGCTCGACGCCTACTGGGAGGACGCCCGCCTCGGCATCGAGCTCGACGGAGAGGCCTTTCACTACACCACGCGGGCCTACTACGAGGACCGCCGCCGAGACCGACACCTCGGCACCCTCGGCATCCAGGTGAACCGCGTGACCTGGCGCGATCTGGACGATGAAGCCGCCCTCGCCGCCGAGCTGACATCGATCCGGGCCCAGCGCGTGAGCGCACGGCGAGCCGCGTAAACTGCCCGCCCATCGACGAATGGGCCCGACAGCAGATCGCCGCGCTCGAGCTGCGCGTGGCCGAGCTCGAGCGCAGGCTTTCCGGAGGGCAGGCGCCCGTCGCCGCTGCCCCGGCGGCCGAGGCCGACCCCGAGCTCGTCCAACTCCTGCGCGACGGCAACAACGTGCAGGCCGTGGCGCTCGTGCACAAGCAGAAGGGCTCGAGCCTGACAGAGGCGAAGGCCGAGGTCGACCGCCTCCGCGCGCAGCTGTCCCTGTGAAGCTCGGCGAGTTCTTCGGGCGCCTCGTCGACGAGGACATCAACGTGGGCTTCCGGGCCTACGACGGCAGCGTCGCCGGCCCGCGCGACGCCGAGATGATGGTCGAGCTGCGCTCCCCGCTGGCGCTGCGCTACCTGCTCACGGCCCCCGGCGAGCTGGGCCTGGCGCGCGCGTACGTGACCGGCGCGCTCGACATTCACGGAGACCTCCACGACACGCTGGCCTCGCTGCTCGCCCACCGCCGGGTCGACGTGCGCCCGCGCGACGCGCTGCGCGTGGTGGCGGGCATCGGTCGCTCCGCGCTGCGCCCGCCGCCGATCCCTCCTGAGGAGGCACCGCCCCCCTGGCGGCGCAAGCTGCGCCCCCACTCGCCCGAGCGCGACGCCGCCGCGATCGCCCATCACTACGACATGTCCAACCGCTTCTACGAGATGGTCCTCGGGCCCACGATGACCTACTCGTGTGCGGTGTTCTCCGACGCCGACTCGACCCTCGACGAGGCGCAGACCGAGAAGGTCGACCTGATCTGCCGCAAGCTCGATCTCCAGCCCGGGCAGCGCCTGCTCGACGTGGGCGCGGGGTGGGGCGCGCTCATCCGCCACGCCGCCGAGCACTACGGGGTGAGCGCGCTCGGCGTGACGCTCTCCCAGCAGCAGGTGCTGTGGGCGCGCCGGGCCATCGAGGAGGCGGGCCTGGGCGACCGCGTCGAGATCCGCCACCTCGACTACCGCGAGGTCGAGGAGACGGGCTTCGACGCGATCTCCTCCGTGGGCACGATGGAGCACATCGGCACCGATGAGCTGGGCGGTCACTTCACGCTTCTCTGCGGCAAGCTGCGCCCCGGCGGGCGCATCCTCAACCACACGATCACCAGGCCCTCGAACGTCGGCGCCACGAAGATCGGCGGCTTCAACGACCGCTACATCTTTCCCGACGGCGAGCTACAGGGGCCGGGCACCGTGGTCGGCGCGATGCACGACCACGGCTTGGAGGTTCGCCACAGCGAGAACCTGCGCGAGCACTACGGCATGACGCTCAGGGAGTGGGGTCGCAACCTCGAGCACCACTGGGACGCGGCCGTGGGCGAGGTCGGCGAGCGCAAGGCCAGGGCCTGGCGCCTCTACATGGCGGTCTCGCGCATCGCGTTCGAGACCAACCGGGTGGAGATCCACCAGTTCCTCGGGGTGCGCCCGGACTCCGAAGGCCGGTCGGGCGTTCCGCTGCGCCCCTGGTGGGCGCAACGCGAGCGGGAAGGGCGCTTCGCCCGCTCGGTCGTCTGAGGGGGGAAGGCCATCGCGGGCCACGGAGCAGTAGTCGTCGGCGCCGGCCCCAACGGGCTGGCCGGCGCCATCGCTCTCGCCCAGGCCGGCCGCCCGGTCACCCTCATGGAGGGCGACACGACGCTGGGCGGCGGCTGCCGTTCCGCGGAGCTCACCATGCCGGGCTACGTGCACGACACCTGCTCGACGGTGCACGCGCTGGCGCTCGCCTCGCCCTTCCTGCGCACGCTCCCGCTTGCCGACCACGGCCTGGAGCTGCTGCATCCGCCCGCCCCGCTGGCCCACCCCCTCGACGACGGCACGGTGGCGATGCTCGAGCGCTCGGTGGAGCACACCGCGCGTGGGCTCGGGGCCGACGAGAGCGCCTACCGGCGGCTGTTCGCGCCGCTCGTGGGCCGAGCCGACGCCCTCTTCGAGGACGTGCTGGCGCCGGCGCGGGTACCGGCACATCCGCTCCCGCTGGCCCGCTTCGGCCGCAACGCCGTCCAGTCGGCGGCGGGCCTGGCCCGCTCGCGCTTCGAGGGCGAGAAGGCGCGGGCGCTTTTCGCGGGCTGCGCGGCGCACTCGATGGTCTCGTTGCGAGCTCCGCTCAGCGCGGCCTTCGGGCTCGTGCTCGTGCTGAGCGCCCACGCGGTGGGCTGGCCCGTGGCGCGCGGCGGCTCCCAGAGCCTGGTCGACGCGATGGCCTCCCACCTGCGCGAGCTGGGCGGGCGCATCGAGCCCGGCCGCTGGGTGAGCGACCTGCGACAGCTTCCGGCCGACGCCGCTCCCGTGCTGCTCGACCTCACCCCGCAGGGCCTGCTCGAGATGGCGGGCTCGCGGCTGCCCGGGCGCTACCGCCGCGCGCTGGAGCGCTTCCGCTACGGCCCGGGCATCTTCAAGATCGACTGGGCCCTCGACGGACCGATTCCCTGGAGCGCGCCGGAGTCAGCGCGGGCGGGCACCGTCCACCTGGGCGGCACCCTCGACGAGATCGTGGCCGCCGAGGAGGCGGTGGCGCGCGGCGAGCACGCCGAGCGGCCGTTCGTGTTGCTGGTGCAGGCCACGGTGGCCGACCCCTCCCGCGCACCCGAGGGAAAGCACACCGGCTGGGCCTACTGCCACGTGCCCAACGGCTCCACGCGCGATATGACGGCGGCGATCGAGGCGCAGGTCGAGCGCTTCGCTCCTGGCTTCGGCGACCGGATCCTGATCCGGTCGGTCATGGACAGCGCCGAGGTGCAGCGGCGCAACCCCAACTACGTGGGCGGCGACATCAACGGGGGACTCCAGAGCCCGACCCAGCTCTTCACGCGCCCCGTCGTGCGGCCGGTTCCCTATTCCACGCCGATCGACGGCGTCTACCTCTGTTCGTCCTCGACCCCGCCCGGCGGCGGGGTCCACGGCATGGGCGGCTACTGGGCCGCGCAGGCCGCGCTCGCGCCACGACGCTGATCGAGCCCGTGTCTATGCTCCGCGCGTGGCTCAGTCCCGCGATCTGTTCGCCAACTTCGAGCGCATGCGGCGCGAGATCGACACCCTCTTCGGCGATGTGTTCGAGCGCCAGACCGGCCTGCGCGGCCGCGGCTTCTCGCCCTCGGTCGACGTCTTCTACGTGGACGACCCGCCGCGTGCCGTGGTCACGGCCGACCTGGCCGGGATCGACATCGCCGACGTGGCCCTCGAGATTCGCGGGCGCCAGCTCCTGATCGCCGGCGAGCGCCGTCCGGCCAAGGCGGGCGGGCGCCTCTACCAGCAGATCGAGATCGAGAACGGCCCCTTCCGCCGCGTGGTCGAGTTGGGCGCCGACGTGGTGGCCGACGCCGCCCGGGCCTCCTACGAGGACGGGATCCTCGAGGTGCAGATTCCCCTCGCGCGTCCCGACGAAAGCGTTCGCCACGTGCCGATCCGAGATCCCGGGCCGTGAGCATCACCATCCCCGCCGGCGAGGGCGAGGCCGTGATCGCGGAGGTCAAGGCGACCATGCCGGACGCTCTCCCGATCCTGCCGCTGCTCGACTCGGTCCCCTTCCCCGAGACGCTCACGCCCCTGGCCATCGGGCAGGAGCGCTCGGTCCAGCTGATCAACGACGTGCTGGCCGGCAACCGGATGCTCGCCATGGTCGCGTCGAGAGATCCCGAGAACCAGGAGCCCGGTCCCGAGCAGCTGTACTCGGTGGGCGTCGCCGGGGTGGTGGCGCGCATGCTCAAGGTGCCCGACGGCACGCTGCGCATCCTGGTCCACGGGGCCCAGCGGGTGGAGCTCGGCGACTACGTGGCCACCGATCCCTACCTGGTCGCCCGCATCGCCGAGGCGCCGGACGAGATCGACCCGACGCCCGAGCTCGAGGGACTGCACCGCACCGTGCAGACCATCTTCTCGCGCATCATCGAGGGGCTCCCCTACCTGCCCGAGGAGCTGTCGATCGCCGTCAACAACATCGAGGATCCCTCGGAGCTCGCGAGCATGGTCGCCGGTGCGTTGCGCCTGAAGACCGAGGAGAAGCAGGCGCTGCTCGAGGAGCGCAACGTGGCCAAGCGGCTGCGCATGCTCTCCGAGGTGCTCGCACGCGAGCAGGAGCTGCTGGAGATCGGGACGCGGATCCAGTCGCAGGTCCAGTCCGAGATGGACAAGGGCCAGCGCGAGTACCTGCTGCGCCAGCAGCTCAAGGCGATCCAGGAGGAGCTCGGCGAGGTCGACGAGACCGAGGCCGAGGCGGCGGAGATGCGCGAGCGCCTCGAGCGCGCGGCGCTCCCCGAGCACGCACAGAAGCAGGCCGACCGCGAGCTGCAGCGCTTCGAGCGTCTGCCCCCGCAGGCGGCCGAGCACGGCGTGATCCGCACCTACCTCGAGTGGCTGGCCGACCTGCCCTGGTCGCAGGCCACCGAGGACAGCCTCGATCTCAAGGATGCGCGCGCGGCGCTCGACCGCGACCACTACGACATCGAGAGGGTCAAGGACCGCATCCTCGAGTTCCTCGCCGTGCGCAAGCTCAAGCCGGACGCCCGGTCGTCGATCCTCTGTTTCGTGGGCCCGCCCGGGGTGGGCAAGACCTCGCTCGGCCGCTCCATCGCCGGCGCCATGGGCCGCCAGTTCGAGCGCATCTCTGTGGGCGGGGTGCGCGACGAGTCGGAGATCCGCGGGCACCGCCGCACCTACATCGGCGCCATGCCGGGAACGATCCTGCGCGCCATGCGCGACGCGGGCTCCAACAACCCGGTTCTGATGATCGACGAGATCGACAAGATGGGCACCGACTTCCGCGGCGATCCGGCCAGCGCGATGCTCGAGGTGCTCGACCCCGAGCAGAACTCGACGTTTCGCGATCACTACCTCGACCTGCCCTTCGACCTGTCGAGCGTGTTCTTCATCTGCACCGCCAACCAGATCGACCTGGTGCCGCCGGCTCTGCGTGACCGCATGGAGCTCATCGAGCTGGCCGGCTACACGCACGAGGAGAAACGCGAGATCGCCAAGCGCTATCTCGTTCCGAGGCAGACCGAGCGCAACGGCCTGGGGCGCTCGAAGATCGAGTTCGCCGCCGACGCGCTCGATCTGATCATCGACGGCTACACGCGCGAGGCCGGCGTGCGCGGGCTCGAGCGCGAGATCGGCTCGGTGTGCCGCAAGGTGGCGCGCGAGTTCGCGGAGGGCACGCGCAGGTCGAAGCGGACCATCCGCGCGAAGGCGATCCCCGAGCTGCTGGGCCGGCCGCGGTTTCAGTCCGACGTGGCGAGGCGAACCAGCGAGCCGGGGGTGGCCACCGGACTGGCCTGGACCCCGGCCGGCGGTGACGTGCTCTTCGTCGAGGCCACCGCCTACCCGGGCGACGGCAAGCTGCAGATCACCGGCCAGCTGGGCGACGTGATGAAGGAGTCGGCCGCCGCCGCGCTGTCGTACGTCAAGTCACTCGACGGCGACCTGCCCGAGAATTTCTTTCGCGAGAACGACCTGCACGTCCACGTTCCCGCCGGCGCGATCCCCAAGGACGGCCCGAGCGCCGGCATCACCATGGCCACCGCTCTGGCCTCGCGCGCCTCCGGCCGCCCCGTGCGCGCCGACACCGCGATGACCGGGGAGATCACGCTGAGCGGCCAGGTCCTTCCCATCGGCGGGCTCAAGGAGAAGGCGCTGGCCGCCCAGCGGGCTGGGATCAAGCGGCTCGTGATACCCCGCCGCAACGAGGCCGACATCGAGGACATCCCCGAGCACCTGCGCAAGAAGCTGAAGTTCGTGCTGGTGGACGAGGTGAGCGAGGTGCTGGACGCGGCGCTTGGCCGCAAGCAGCCGGCTCGGCCGGCTGCGCGCGGATCCGGGTCTACGAAGCGCGCCGCAAGCCGGCGGGTTCGTAATTAGCAGCGGGTTTCGGTTCTCAGCGCCCGAAGCCGGGTATGGTGTCACCGGAAAGCGGATCCTAGGAGAGCAATGGCAGCGAAGAAAAAGGCCGCAAAGGCTGGTGCCGGAGTGTTCGCGGCGGGCAAGGCGGTCCGCTCGAACGACTACGTGCAACGCTTGATGACCGACGAGGAGTTGCGCGCGAACCTGCGCAACGCCTTCGCGTCGGCCAAGACCGCGTACGGGCGCATCAACGGCAAGGGCCCGGCGAAGGCGCTCGACGACAAGAAGACCCAGCGCGAGCTCAAGGACGCGGCCGCTTCTCTCAAGGAAGCGTCCGACCAGCTGCGCGGAGTCAAGAAGCGCAAGAAGAGAAAGGGCAGGCTGCTCCTGCTCGCTCTCGTGGGCGCGGGTGCGGCACTCGCCCTCAGCGAAGGCCTGCGCAAGAAGGTGCTCGACGCGATGTTCGGCGCCGAGGAGGAATTCGAGTACACGGCCACGACCACCCCCGACTCGAGCTCGTCGAGCGCCAGCTCGAGCTCGAGCGAGCCGGTGAGTACGGGCTAGCCACTCCGCTCCATCCGGTTTTACCAGAGGGCGCCCGGCGGGCGCCCTCTTTGTATTGAGAATCCCCTGAACGGGTAGCTCCGACTCATGTTGCACGTGATGAACGTCACGAGTGAGGAGGAGGGGAGACCGTGAAGGGGCGTATTCGTCTGCGAAGCGTGATCATCTGGAGCGCGGTGGCGCTGCTCGGCGCCGTGGCGTGGGGCATCCTCGCCCTTGCGCGCGGGGAGGAGATCAGTGCGATCTGGCTGCTTTTCGCCGCGGTCTGCTCGTACGCAATCGCGTACCGCTTTTACGCACGCTTCATAGCCAAGAAGGTTCTGGGCGCCGACGACCGCCGGGCCACCCCCGCCGAGCGTCTCGACAACAATCATGACTATCAGCCCACCGATCGCCGGGTGCTCTTCGGCCACCATTTCGCGGCTATTGCGGGAGCGGGCCCACTGGTGGGCCCAGTTTTGGCCGCTCAGATGGGATTCCTCCCCGGAACGGTGTGGATCATCGTCGGCGTGATCTTCGCGGGCGCGGTGCAGGACATGGTCACCCTCTTTTTCTCCATGCGCCGCGACGGCAAGAGCCTCGGCCAGATGGCGCGCGACGAGATCGGGCCGGTGGGCGGGGTCGCCGCCCTGATCGCGGTCTTCTCGATCATGATCATCCTGCTGGCCGTGCTGGCGCTGGTGGTGGTACAGGCGCTGGCCGAGTCGCCGTGGGGCACGTTCTCGATCGCGATGACCATCCCGATCGCCCTCTTCATGGGCTTCTACCTGCGCGTGCTGCGGCCCGGCCGGGTGCTCGAGACCACGGCGCTGGGCGTGGCGCTGCTGCTCCTGGCCATCCTGGCCGGCGGCTGGGTCCAGGAGTCCGACGGCGCGCTGGCCGACTTCTTCACCCTCGACCCCGAGACGCTGGTGATCTGCCTGGTCGTCTACGGCTTCTCGGCGTCCGTGCTGCCGGTCTGGATGCTGCTGGCCCCGCGCGACTACCTCTCGACCTTCATGAAGATCGGCACGATCCTGCTGCTCGCGGTGGGCATCGTCGTGACGCTGCCCGTGCTCGAGAACGAGCGCTTCACCGAGTTCGCATCCAACGGCCAGGGACCGGTTTTCGCGGGCTCGCTGTTCCCCTTCGTCTTCATCATCATCGCCTGCGGCGCCCTCTCGGGCTTCCACTCGCTGATCGCGTCGGGCACGACGCCGAAGATGATCGAGAAGGAGTCGCAGGTCCGCACCATCGGCTACGGCGCGATGCTGATGGAGTCCTTCGTGGCCGTGATGGCCATCACCGCGGCGTCGATCCTCGACCCCGGCCTCTACTTCGCGATGAACGCGCCGGCGGGGGTGGTGGGCGACACGGTGCAGTCGGCCTCCACGGCGGTGGGCGATCTCGGCTTCACCATCAGCCCGGATCAGCTGCAGCAGGCGGCCAACGACGTCGAGGAGGAGACCCTCGTGGCCCGCACGGGCGGCGCGCCCACCCTGGCCGTCGGCATGTCGGAGATCTTCTCCGGCGTGATAGGCGGCAGCGGGCTCAAGGCCTTCTGGTACCACTTCGCGATCATGTTCGAGGCCCTGTTCATCCTCACCACGGTGGACGCGGGCACGCGGGTCGGCCGCTTCATGCTGCAGGACACGCTCGGCAACGTGTGGAAGCCGATCGGCCGCGTTTCGTGGAAGCCCGGCCTCTGGCTCACGAGCGCGATCGTGGTGGCGGCCTGGGGCTATTTCCTCTGGACCGGGGCCACCGATCCGCTGGGCGGGATCAATCAGCTGTTCCCGCTGTTCGGCATCGCCAACCAGCTGCTGGCCGCGGTCGCGCTGACCGTGGGCACCACCATCCTGATCAAGTCGGGGCGGCTGAAGTGGGCGTGGATCACCGGGGTGCCGCTGGCGTGGGACGCCGTGGTCACCCTCACCGCCAGCTACCAGAAGGTCTTCTCCGACGATCCCGAAGCTCGGCTTCTTCGCCCAGCGCGACACGTTCCAGGAGGCGATCGACGCGGGCGAGGTGCTGGCGCCGGCCGAGAACGTGGGCGACATGGAGCAGATCGTGACCAACTCGACGGTCGACGGCGTGCTGGCCGCCTTCTTCGCCGTGCTGATCATCGTCATAATCGCCGACGCCATGCGCGTATGGATCGGGATCATCCGCGGGCGAAGGCCGCTGGAGACCACCGAGGTCCCGGCAGAGCCCTCGCGCCTGTTTGCTCCCGCCGGCCTGATCGCCACTCCGGCCGAGCGCGAGGAGATGGCCAAGGTGGGCAACGGCAGCGGCCGCTTCCGGCGCGAGGAGCGCGAGCCGGTCGAGACGGGGAGCCGCTGATGTGGTCGGCCCACCCCCGGCTGGGCTGGGCGGCGCGCGGCTTCGTCGGCTACCTGCGCGAGGTGTCGGGCGAGACGGCCTACGAGCGCTACGTCGAGCATCGCGGCGCCGCCCATCCGGGCGAGTCCGTGATGAGCCGGCGCGAGTTCGAGCGCTGGCGGATGGACGACCGCGATGCGAATCCCCGCGCGCGCTGCTGCTAGGTAGCCTCTCGCCAGTGGAAGCCTCACTAGCCGCCCCGCGCAAGCTCGAAGGAGAAAAGGCCCAGCGCATCATCGAGGCCATGCGCGCGAGCGTCGGCACTCGCGGCGCCGCGGGCTCGACGTTCGACCACGTTGCGCGCGAGGCGGGCGTCTCGCGTGGTTTGCTGCACTACTACTTCGGCTCCAAGGAGCGCCTGCTCGTGGAGGTGGTGCGCCACGACTGCGAGGCGCGCATCGCCGCCATGGACGAGCGCGTGGCGCGAGCCGAGACCGTGGACGAGATCATCGCCGCGCTCGTGGTCGGGCTCGAGGAGTTCATCGAGGGCGAGCCTGCCAGCCAGGCCGTCATCTACGAGATGCTCTCGGCCTCGCGGCGCTCGGACGAGATCCGCGCGGAGTTGGCCGAGCTCTACCGCCGCTGGCGCGAGCACCTGGCCGACGCCCTGCGCGAGAAGCAGCGCGAGGGCGTCGTCGAGCTGCAGGCCGACCCCGAGTCGGTGGCCTCGATGCTCTTCTCGCTGGGCGACGGCTTCGGCATCCAGGTGCTCTCCGATCCCGACTGGGATCGGGAGGATGCCTTCGCGCTCGGCGTGCAGATCGCCGGGCGGCTCCTGCGCGCAGTGTGATCCTGCCGCGAGTGGAAGCTCTCCCGCACTGGGCCCGAGGAACCCCGGCGATCCTCTGCGTCGCCGGGCCCCACGCGATCCCCATCTCCACCGCGGTGCGGGCCGGCGACGATCGCGTGCTGCTCGCCCTGGGTCGCCGGCGCGACACGCTGGAGCGCCTGCGCGACGACTCACGCGTGGCGTTCTGCGTGCTCGGCGAGGGCATCGCCTTCACCGCACACGGCTACGCGTCGGTGGTGGCCGAGCAGCTGGAGGCGAGCGACCGCGTGGTGGCGGTGGAGCTGCGCGTGGAGGGCGTGCAGGACCACCTGGCCGACGGCCGCACGGAGATGCTCGACGGCGCGCGCTGGCGCTGGCTCGATGAGGAGTTCGGTGCGGCCGAGGAGCAGATCGTGGCCGAGCTGAGCTCGCTCTGAACTCCGTGCTGGCCGCCGAGAAGGGGTTCTCCTTCGCCGACCCCTATGCGCTGGCGCTCCTGTTCTGCGGGGTCGCCGTGTTCGCGGCCATCGGCGCGCTCTCCCACGAGCGCGAGCGCGCGTTCTCGGCGAGCATCATCTACCTCGGCCTGGGCCTTGGGGCGGCCGTCGTCATCGAGCTGCTCGGGATCGGATGGCTCGACCCGATCTCCGACGCCGAGCTCGTCGAGCACGTGAGCGAGCTGGCGGTGATCATCGCCCTGTTCGCCACCGGGATGAGCCTCGACCGGCCCTTGAACAGAGCGTCCTGGGCCGGCGTGGGGAGGCTGCTGATCGTCGCCATGCCGCTCACGATCGGGGCCATCGCGCTGTTCGGAACTCAGGTGATGGGGCTGTCGCTCGGCGCCGCGGTGGTCCTGGGGGCGATCCTCGCGCCTACCGATCCGGTGCTCGCCGGCGACATCGGCGTCGGTCCGCCCGGCGACGAGGACGAGCACGAGCCGAACTTCTCGGTGACCGGCGAGGCCGGGCTCAACGACGGCCTGGCGTTTCCCTTCCTGTTCCTCGGGCTGTTCATAGCGGCCGAGGGGGGCACCGGGTGGGTGGGCGAATGGCTCGCGGCCGACGTGCTCTTCGGCATCGGTGTCGGCGCCGCGATCGGGGTGGCGGTCGGCTACGGCCTGGCCAAGCTGGCCGTTGAGCTGCGCGACCGGCGGCTGCTGGCCGACGCGTTCGACGGTTGGCTGGCGATCCCGAGCGTGCTGGCCATCTACGCGCTGAGCGAGATCGTGGGGGCCTATGGCTTCATCGCCGCCTTCACGGGCGGGCTCGCGTTTCGCCGCTACGAGCACACCCACGAGTACAACCGGCGGGTGCATGAGGGCGCGGATGTGGTCGAGAAGCTCGGCGAGCTCGCCGTGATCCTCCTGCTGGGGACCATGCTCTCCCTCCAGGGCCTCCAGGCCCCGGAGCTCGCCGGCTGGCTCCTCGTGCCCGTCCTGCTCCTGGTGATCCGCCCGGCCTCCGTGGCGCTCGCGCTGGCGCGCTGCGACCTGGCACGCGGCGAACGCGCCTTCGTCGCGTGGTTCGGCGTGCGCGGGATCGGGTCCCTCTACTACGCGGCGATCGCGGCGGGAGCGGGGGTGCTGAGCGCCGGGGAGACCGAGGTGATCGTGTGGACCGCGATCGCCTGCGTGGTGGTCTCGATCGCCGTGCACGGCACCACCGCCACACCGCTCTCGCGGCGACTGCTGTCGCCCGAGGCCGCCGAGTCGACGGTCGGCCGGGGGCCCGACTAGCGGGCCCCGGCTGCTCCCAGGCGGCGCTGCAGCTCGTCCGCCAGCTCCGTCGCCGGCACGCGCTCCTGCTCGAGCGTGTCGCGGTCGCGCACGGTGACCGTGCCGTCCTCGATCGTCTGGCCGTCGACGGTCACCCCGTAGGGCGTGCCGATCTCGTCCTGGCGGCGGTAGCGCTTGCCGATCGAGCCGCCGGCGTCGTACTCCGCGGGCATGCGGGGCCGAAGCTCCTCGTAGATCTCGCGCGCGCGCTCGGGCATCCCGGCCTTGTTCACCAGCGGTAGCACGGCGACCTTCACCGGCGCCATGCTCGGCTGCAGGCGCAGAACGGTGCGGGCCTCGCCGCCGATGTCGTCCTCGTGGTACGCGTCGCAGAGGAGGGCGAGAACCGTGCGGCCCACCCCGGCCGCGGGCTCGATCACGTGGGGCACGTAGCGGTCGCCGGTCGCCGTGTCCACGTAGTCGAGCTTCTGCCCCGAGTGCTCGGCGTGCTGTTTTAGGTCGAAGTCGCCGCGGTTGGCGATCCCCTCGAGCTCGGACCAGCCGATCGGGTAGAGGTACTCGATGTCGCTCGTGGCCGACGAGTAGTGCGACAGCTCGTCGGCGCCGTGAGGTCTTAGGCGCAGCTTCTCGCGCTCGAGGCCGAGCGCCACGTACCACTCCATGCGCTGCTCCATCCAGTGCTCGTGCCACTGCTCGGCCTCGGCCGGAGGCACGAAGAACTCCATCTCCATCTGCTCGAACTCGAGCGTGCGGAAGATGAAGTTGCCCGGCGTGATCTCGTTGCGAAACGACTTGCCCACCTGGGCGATGCCGAAGGGCGGCTTGCGCCGGGCGTAGCCGAGTGTGGTCTTGAAGTCGAGGAAGATGCCCTGTGCGGTCTCGGGGCGCAGGTAGACCGTGGAGCCCGCGTCCTTCACGGGCCCGATCGAGGTCTCGAACATCAGGTTGAACTCGCGTGCCTCGGTGAGGTCGCAGTCCTTGTGGTCGCCGGGCAGCTTGGACGGGGCGTGGCCGCAGCGCACGTCGGGGTGCTCGGAGGTGCCGGCGCGCGCCTCGGCGATGTGGTCGGCGCGGTAGCGGTTCTTGCAGGTCCGGCAGTCGATCAGAGGATCGGTGAAGCCGGCCAGGTGTCCCGAGGCCTCCCAGGTGCGGGGGTGCTGGATGATGGCCGAGTCGAGCGCCACCACGTCGTCGCGTTCCTGGATCATCGCCTTCCACCAAGCGTTGATCACGTTGTTCTTGAGCAGCACGCCGTAGTGCCCGTAGTCGTAGGTGTTGGCGATGCCGCCATAGATCTCCGACGCCGGGAAGATCAGGCCACGCCGCTTGCACAGAGCGACGACCTTGTCCATGGTCACCATCGCCGCGCGAGCCTAGCGATGGTCACATTCGCCGGGTTCTGGGGTACTTTGGCCTCAGATGATCGAAACCGCCCTACGCCCCGTGTCGCACCTGAGAGCCTGGCTCGTATGGCACTGCATGCGCGTATCGCTGCTGGACGATCTGGAGAGCCCCAACCGACCGACTTAGCAGCGGTTGGCACTCCTATACTCGAAGTGCCATGCCGATCTACGAGTACCGCTGCGAGAAGGGCCACAACTTCGAGGTGATGCAGCGCATGGTCGAGGATCCGCTCACCAGCTGCTCGACCTGCGGGGCCCCGGTGCAGCGCGTCTTTCATCCCGTTGCCGTGCACTTCAAGGGTTCGGGCTTCTACAACACCGACTACGGCAAGAACAAGAAGAGCGCGTCGGAGAGCGGGTCCAAGTCGGAGTCAGGCAGCAGCGACTCCTCGAGTAAGTCGTCGGATTCGGGCGACTCCAAGAAGTCGGACTCGGCCAAGTCCTCGAGCTCGTCTTCTTCTTCGTCGTCGTCGTCGTCGAAGGGCTCCGACTAACTCCCGTTGAGCAGCTTGTCCACGGCGTCGCGCTTGGCGCCGTCGGACACGAACAGGTTGCTGCCGTTTACGCAACAGCCCGCCTCCAGCACCGCGGTCTCGTCCGAGTTGCCCGTGGCCATGTCGGCGAACAGCGCCATCAGGCCGGGGCCCTTCAGGTCGGTCTTCAGAGCCTGAGGGGCCTTCCAGCTCACCCAGGGGAGCCGGAAGAAGGTGCTGGGCGACTTCACCTGGGCTCCCATGGCCCGCAGGACCTCCTGCTGGCGTGCCGCGCGGGCGCGATCGTCCTCCGCGGGGGCGCACGGGTTCTTGCGTACACGGGCGTAGCCCAGCGCGCGCCGGCCGTTGAGCTCGATCTCGCCCTTGCGGAAGGTCAGCCCCTTCCAGAAGTTGTCGAAGGGCGGCGAGCAGATGCGGGTCCTGTTGTCGACCGTGATCCCACCAAGGGAGTCGATCAGCTGGGGGAAGTTCTCGAAGCTGACCTCGACCAGGTGGTTGATCTCCAGGCCGTTGCCGAGGAAGCCCTCGATCGTCTCGATGGTGAGCGCGGGCCCGCCCAGCGCGTAGGCCGCGTTGACCTTGTTGGTCCCGTGGCCCGGCACCTGGACCTCGATGTCGCGCGGGATCGAGAGCTTGCGCACGCTGCCCAGCGCGGTGTGGACGAGCATGATCGAGTCCGCCCGCGAGGGACCGGCCTGGCTCTCGTCGATCGACTCCCCGCTACGAGCGTCGGAGCCGAGCACGAGGATGGTGCTGCCGCTGAGCAGGGTGCCGCCCCGCGACAGCGCCTTCTCGGAATCCTCCGACACGCCCTCCTGCACCTGGGCGCTCACCATGAAGAGGACGAACGAGAACGCCAGCCAGGCGAACACCGCGACGGCGAGCCACTTGGCCACCCGCCCCGCCGTGATGCGCTTGCGCTCGCTCGGCGGGGCTTCGGGCTCGTCGCCCTTGGCCCGGCTCAGCCGGCGCTTGAGGGACTCGAGGTCGGTGCCGCCGGTCAGGCGGCTCAACGGGCGCTTGCGCGCGCGGTAAACCTTGTATTCCGGCTTGCCCGGCGGCGGCCCGTCCGGGGTTTCCGGCGGCGGCTGTGGGGGCGCCGGCGCCGAAGGGCGCGCGGGGTCCGGGGGGCCGGGGGTCTGGTCGTTCACCCCTCTCTGTATATCTACCCGCCATGCCGCCGAGGCGCGTAATCGGTATCGACGCGGGTGGAACCAAGCTGCTGGGCGGCGTCGTCGACCAGGGTTTGGTGGTGCACCACCGCGTGCATCGGATCTGGCGCGGGTCCGACCGGGCCGAGACGCTCGACATCTTCGTGGAGGCCGTGGAGGAGGTGCGCGCGGCGGCGCCGGACGTGGCCGCGGTGGGGTTCGGCATCCCGGCGCTCGTGGACTGGGAGGCCGGCGTATCGCGCTGGTCGACCCATCTGCCCCTGGAGGACGTGCGCTTTCGCGACATCATGAGCGAGCGCCTGGGACTACCTGTGGTGGTCGACAACGACGCCAACGTCGCCATGCTCGCCGAGGCCCGCGCCGGCGCCGCTCAGGGCGTGGCTCACGCGGTGCTGGTGGCGCTTGGCACGGGCATCGGCAGCGGCCTTCTGTTGGACGGCAAGGTGTACCGGGGCGCGCGCGGCTTCGGTCCGGAGATCGGCCACATGGTCGTCGACCTGCACGGGCCGGACTGCCAGGGCGCCTGCCCGGGCCGGGGCTGCCTCGAGGTGCTGGCATCGGGATCCCGGATCGGCCGCGACGGGGTGGATGCCGCCCGCGCTCACCCCGATTCGGCGCTGGGCCGCCGCGCCGCCGCCGGGCGCGAGATCACCGGCGGGATCGTTACCGAGCTGGCCCATCAGGGCGACCCCGTCGCGCGCGAGGTGCTCGCCGAGGTGGGACGGCGGCTGGGCTACGGGCTCGTCGGAGTGGTCAACGTGTTCAATCCCGAGATGGTGGTGCTGGGCGGCGGCGCTCTCGCGGCCGGCGACCTGCTGCTCGTTCCCGCACGCGAGGTGGTGGCGGAGCGTGCGCTGCCGCCGATGCGGGACCTGGTGGAGATCGTGCCCGCGCACTTCGGCGAAGAGGCGGGCATGCTGGGGGCGGCGTTGCTGGCGTTCGAGGAGCTGGCATGACCGGGCGGCTCGTCGTCTGTCCCACTCCGATCGGGAATCTCGAGGACGTGACGCTGCGAGTGCTGTCGGCCCTGCGGGACGCCGACGTGGTGGCCTGCGAGGACACGCGCCGCACGCGGATCCTGCTCGACCGCTACGGGGTCAACGCCCGGCTCGTGTCCTACCACGAGCACAACGAGCAGGCGCGCTCGGCCGAGCTGGTGGAGCGCATGCGCGACGGCGCGGTGGTGGCGCTGGTGTCCGACGCGGGCATGCCGCTCGTGTCCGATCCCGGCTACGTGCTCGTGCGGGCCTGCGTGGGGGCGGGTCTTCCGGTGGAGGTGCTGCCCGGCCCGTCGGCCGCGATCACCGCTCTGGTGGCGTCGGGGCTGCCCGCGCAGGAGTGGGTCTTCCACGGCTTCCTGCCGCGGAAGAAGGGCGAGCTTCGCCGCCTGATCGAGTCGGTCGACGGCACGCTGGTGGCGTTCGAGTCGCCGCGCCGGGTGCCGGGCACGCTGGTGCTGCTCGCGTCGCTGGACCCCTCGCGCGAGCTCGCGGTGTGCCGCGAGCTGACCAAGGCGCACGAGGAGATCGTGCGCGGCACCGTGGCCGAGCTGGCGGAGCGCTATGCGGACTCACCCCCGCGGGGCGAGGTGGTGCTCGTGCTCGGACCTCGCCCGCCGTCGGCTGCCTCCGAGGGCGATCCGGCCGGGCTCGACGCGCTGCGACGCCTCGTCGACGCGGGCGCCCACCCGCGCAAGGCGGCAGGCGTGGTGGCCGAGCTCACCGGCGGGAGCGCGAATGCGCTGTACCGGGCGCTCACGGCGGGCGACTGAGCAACCTTCGTTACAGGTCTGCGACGGCCTGGTAACGACTCCGCACCAGCCCGGTCGCCCGAGCGCGGATCGGCCGTACGGTGGCCGCCATGTTCCGCCTGATCATCACCGCCGCGCTCGCAACTCTCGGCTTCTTCTTCGCACTCGCCCCACCCGCCCGGGCGGCGTGGGTGTGGCCGCTGGCCGGCGATGTCATCACCCGATACTCGAACGGCTCGGACCCCTACGCCGGAGGCCAGCATCGCGGCATCGACATCGCCGGCGACACGGGCGCGCCGGTGGTGGCGGCGTCCGCCGGCACCGTCCGCTTCGCCGGCACGGCCGGCTCCTCCGGCGTCACGGTCAGCATCCGGACGCTCGACGGCTTCGACACCTCCTACCTCCACCTCTCCGCCGCCTCGGTGCGCGAGGGGGCGGCGGTGGCCGCCGGCGAGCGCATCGGCGCGGTCGGCACGTCGGGCACGAGATCGGCCGAGCAACCCCACCTGCACTTCGGCGTGCGCGACGCCGGAAGCCGGCACGGCTACCGCGATCCGCTCGGCCTGCTGCCCGCGTTCCCCTCCCTGGGAGGAGACCCGCGGGAGGCGCCGGCACCGCAACCCGCGCCGGCGCCGCTCCCGCCGCTCACCGCACCGGCGCCGGCGGCGCGCGGCGACCGTTCTCCGGTTCGTGGCGCCGAGCCCGTCGGGCGCCGCCTGCCCGAGGGGCGGCGAGCGATGGCGGGTGTACGCAACCCGCGCGGCGCTGCCGCCCCGAGGCCGGTGGCCCAATCGGCGCCTGCGCCCCGCGCGAACGCGGCGCCCCGGGCCGATCGCGTGCCCCAGCCGGTGGCGGGAGCGGCGCCGCGACCCTCGCCCCGGGACGCTCGCGGGCGAGCGCAAGCGGTCGAGCGCCCGCGGGCGCCGTTCGCCCGGGCCGGGCCCGGGCTCGCTCCTGAGGCGGCCGCGCTCGAGCCGGGTGAGCGGGCCCCGGCCGGGCCCCGGCCCGGTCGCGCCGAGCTTCGGCCGCAGCCGGGCGGACCCGACTGGGGCCTGGTCCTGGCGTGCCTCGGACTGCTCGGCGCCGCGGCGTTGCTCGGACTCTCCGAGGACGGCCGCGCGGCCAGCCGTCGCACCGGCCGGCGCGCGGCCGGCCTGCTGCGGCCGTTGATGGGCCGGCGATGACGAAACCTCTCTGCCTGCTCGTGCGGTGGTTCTCGGCGCCGTGGGTAGCATCGAAGGCCGATGTCGTACTACGTGACCACGCCCATCTACTACGTGAACGGCGAGCCTCATCTCGGTCACGCGTACACCACCATCGCCGCGGACGTGATGGCGCGGCACATGCGCCAGCGCGGCGAGGACGTGTTCTTCCTCACGGGCACCGACGAGCATGGCGAGCCGGTCGCGCAGGCGGCCGAGCAGCTGGGCATCACGCCGCGCGAGCTCGGCGACCGAAACGCGGTGCGCTTCAAGGAGCTCGCTTCCACGCTCAACGTGACCAACGACTTCTTCATCCGCACCACCGATCCCGAGCACATGGCCGCGGTGGCCGAGGTCGTGCAGCGCATCTACGACAACGGGCACGTGTACGCCGGTCACTACGAGGGCTGGTACTGCCCCCGCTGCGCCGACTTCAAGACGGAGTCCGAGCTGGAGGACGGCAGCCGCTGCCCGATCCACAAGATCGTGCTCGAGATCGAGCAGGAGGACAACTGGTTCTTTCGGCTGTCGTCGTTCCAGGAGCCGCTCGAGCGCCTCTACGCCGAGGAGCCCCCGTTCGTCACCCCGCCCAACCGCTACAACGAGGCCCTCTCCTTCATCCGTGGCGGACTGCGCGACATCTCGCTCAGCCGCGCCCGGCTCAAGTGGGGCGTGCCCGTCCCGTGGGACTCGTCGCAGGTGGTCTACGTGTGGATCGACGCCCTGCTCAACTACTACACGGCCCTGTCCTATGCGCGCGAGGGCGAGGACCTGACCGAGCGCTTCTGGCCCGCCACGGTCCACCTGATCGGCAAGGACATCCTCAAGTTCCACGCGGTCATCTGGCCGGCGATGCTGATGGCGGCCGGGCTCGAGGTCCCGCGCCGGGTGGCCATCCACGGTTACCTGCTGCTGGGCGAGCACAAGATGTCCAAGTCGCTGGGCAACGTGATCGAGCCCTTCAGGGTGGCCGAGATCTACGGTCCGGACGCCCTGCGCTTCTACGTGCTCCGCGAGGTCGGGTTCGGCTCGGACGGGGAGGTGTCGCCCGAGGGCTTTGAGACGCGTTACACCACCGAGCTGGCCAACGAGTACGGCAACCTCGCGAGCCGAACGCTCGCCATGATCGGCCGCTACCGCGACGGCGTCGTGCCCGAGGCCCGCCCGCCCGAGGAGCTGGCCGTGGACTTCGACGGGCTGACCGAGGCCGTGTGCGAGCGGATCGACGCGGTCGAGCTGACGGCCGCGCTCGACGAGATCTGGCAGCGCATCAAGCGCCTCAACCGCTTCGTGCAGGACGAGGAGCCGTGGAAGCTCGCGAAGGACCCCGAGCGGGCTGAGCGCCTGGACCTGGTGCTCTACACAGTGGCCGAGGGTCTGCGCGTGGTGTCGGTGCTGCTGCACGCGTTCATGCCCGTGTCAGCGGAGCGCCTGCTCGCGGCGCTGGGCCAGGACGACCGGTCGCTGGACAACGCCCGCCTGGGCGCGGTGGGCGGCGGGGCGCAGCTCGGCGAGCTCGGGCAGCTGTTCCCGCGCGTGGAGACGCCCGAGGCCTCGACGGTCTGAGCGGGCGCGACCCGTGGTCGACACCCACTGCCACCTCGACCACTGCGAGCCGCCCGACTCCGAGCTGGTGGCCCGGGCGCGCGACGCCGGGCTGACCCGCCTGGCCACCGTGGGCATGGACTCGGGCTCGATCGATCGCGCCCTGGCCGCGGCGGATGAGCACGCCGAGGTGTTCGCCATCGTCGGGCGCCACCCCCACGAGAGCGCCGGCTTCGGTGCCGGGGACCTGGACGAGATCGAGCGGGCGGCCATCCACCCGAAGGCTCGGGTGATCGGCGAGACCGGCCTCGACTACTACCGCGACTACGCCCCCCGGGACGACCAACGGCGCGCGTTCGAGGCCCAGCTCGGGCTGGCGGCCCGGCTCGGCATGCCCGTGGCCATCCACACGCGGGCCGCCGAGGACGACACCTTCGCCCTGCTGCGCGAGCACGCCGGCCAGCTGCCCGCGGTGATCCTGCACTGCTTCTCGGCGCCCGACCGGCTCGAGGAGTGCGTCGAGCGCGGCTACCTCTGCTCCTTCGCCGGCAACGTGACCTACCCCAAGGCGGCCGAGCTCCAGCAGGCGGCCACCGAGGTCCCCGCCGAGCTCCTGCTCGTGGAGACCGATGCACCCTTCCTGTCGCCCCAGGTCCTCCGTTCCAAGCGCAACGAGCCGGCCTTCGTGGTGCACACGGCCCACCACGTGGCCGGCCTGCGCGGCATGTCCTACGACGAGCTCGAGCGTACGGTCGAGGACAACGCCGCGCGGGTGTTCGGGTGGTGAGCGGCCAGCCGCGCCAGGCGAGCCTGCGCCGGTTGAGGGAGTTCGGCGTGAGGCCCAATCGCGAGCTCGGCCAGAACTTCCTCATCGACGACAACATCCTCGGGGTGATCGGGCGCGCGGCCGAGCTCGAAAGCGCCGACGTGGTGCTCGAGGTCGGCGGGGGCCTGGGCGTGCTGTCGGAGTACCTCGCCCCGCGGGTCGGTCACCTCCACGTGGTCGAGATCGACGCAACGCTCGAGGCGCCGCTGGCCGAGGCGCTCGAGCCGTTCGCGAACGCCACCCTGCATCTGGCCGACGCGGTCAGGCTCGACCTGGCGACCCTCGCGCCGCGCCCCACCAAGGTGGTGGCCAACCTTCCCTACGGCGTCGCGGCGACGGTGCTGCTCAAGTCGATCGCCGAGCTTCCTGACGCGACCCTCTGGGTGGCGATGGTCCAGCGCGAGGTGGCCGAGCGCCTGGCCGCCCCGCCCGGCGGCAAGACGTACGGGGCCACCAGCGTGCTCGCCCAGCTGGCCTGCGACGTGCGCCTCCTTCGCCGGGTGCCGCGCACCGTCTTCCACCCCGAACCCAACGTCGAGTCGGCGCTGTTGGTCATGCGCCGCCGGGGCCCGGCGCCGGCGCCCGAGCTGATCGCGCTCATCCACGCCGGCTTCGCTCACCGGCGCAAGGCCCTGGCCGGGTCGCTCGCCCTCGCGCCCGGCGCCGGCCCGGGCCTGCGGGAGTCGGCCCGCACCGCGCTCGGAGCGCTCGGGCTGCCCGCCGACGCCCGGGCCGAGCGTCTGGCTCCGGCCCAGTGGACCGGTCTCGCCGACGCCATCGGGCGGGAGGAGCTGGCGGGCCTGCGTCCGCGGTGAGCGCGTGACCGCTGCCGTCGTCCACGAGCGGGCGTTCGCCAAGCTCAATCTGGTCCTGCACGTCGGAGCTCCTCGCCCCGACGGCATGCACCCGCTGTGCTCCATCTTCGCCTCGGTCGACCTCGCCGACAGCCTCGAGGTGACGGAGGGGGACGGAGGGCCGGATCGCGTCGAGTGTCCGGGCGTGACCGGGACCAATCTCGCCCAGGCCGCTATCACCGCCTTTCGACGGCGCGTTCCCTCGCTGCCGGCGCTGATCGTGAGGATCGACAAGCGCATCCCCGTCGCGGCCGGGCTCGGCGGCGGCAGCGCGGACGCGGCCGCCGTGCTGCGGGCCGCCAACCGGATGGCCGGGGAGCCGCTGCATAAAGACGCGCTGCGGGAGGTCGCGGCCGGTCTCGGCTCCGACGTGCCGAGCCAGGTGGACCCGCGCCACTCCTTGGTGCAGGGGCTCGGTGAGCTCGTCGAGGCGGTCGACCTGCCCGCCCTGGGCGTGGTGCTGATGCCGCAGAGCGCAGGCCTGCTCACCGCTGATGTCTACGCCGAGCTCGACCGCGCACAGGGCTGGCGCCGGGAACTCGACCCTCAGCCGCTGCGCGAGTTCCTGCGGGCGCCCGACCCGAGCGCGCTCGAGAACGATCTCCAGCCCGCGGCGCTGGCGCTGCGGCCCGAGCTGTCTCAGGTGCTCGGCCGGCTCACCGAGATCGGAGCTCTCGGGACGCTCGTGAGCGGCTCGGGTCCCACCTGCTTCGGCCTCTTCGGCGACCGCGAAGCGGCTCAGCGTGCCGCGCGCCGGCTCGAGGGTGCGATCGCCACGGAGTTGCGCCCAGTCTGAGTCACCGGCGGAGGGCTCGCGTACATTGCGAGCGTGTCCTTCGGGCAGATCGCGGCCGCCGTGGTCGCCGTTCTCATCGTCGCCTTCGCCGTCTGGCGGCGCGATCGGCTCAGCGGCGAGCGCAAGTTGCTCGCCGCCGGGGTGGTGATCGCGTGCGCCGTGTACGCCAGCGGCGCGCTGTCGCTGCTGCCCGATCCAAAGAAGGTGATCGAGGACATCGCGGAGACGCTCGGCGCGTGGACGTACCTCTTGGTGGGCGTGATGGCCTTCCTGGAGACCGGCGCGTTCGTGGGGCTGGTGGCACCGGGGGAGACCGTCGTGATCGCCGGAGGCGTGATCGCCGGGCAGGGCGAGATCGAGCTGATCCCCCTGCATCGGGCTGGTGTGGACCTGCGCGATCCTGGGCGACACCACGAGCTTCTTCATCGGCCGCAGGCTCGGGCGCGAGTTCCTCGAGAAGCACGGGGCGCGCGTCAAGATCACTCACGAGCGCCTCGAGCAGGTGGATGGCTACTTCGAGCGCCACGGCGGCAAGACGATCCTGATCGGGCGCTTCATCGGCCTGGTGCGCGCGCTTGCTCCCTTCATCGCCGGCTCGTCGCGGATGTCGTTCGGGAACTTCATCCCCTACAGCGTCGTGGGCACCGGCCTCTGGGCCACCACCTTCTGCGTGCTGGGCTACGTCTTCTGGCGCTCCTTCGACCAGGTCGCGAACATCGCCGGACAGGCCATCTTCGGGCTCGGGCTGACCGTCGCGGTGATCGTGGCGATCGTGGTGACCTACAGGCGCCGGGCCTCGATCGCGGCGTGGCTGACCGAGCACGAGCGCCATCCGCTGCTGCGCCCGGTCTTCGCCGTGGCCCGGCCGCTGCACCGGCGCGTGATCCTGCCGCTCGCCCGCGCGCTCGCACCCGAGGCGCGTTTCCTGGGCGAGCGCCTGACCCCCGGCGGCGGCGTGGGGCTCGAGTTGACCACCACGCTGGCGGTGGGCGGCGTGGGGCTCTACGTGTTCGTGCTCTACACCGTCGTTCTCTCCGGCGATCTGGGACCCACGCCGCTCGACCGGGAATTGCTCGACGTGGCGGACCGGCTGCGCGCCGACGCCGCGGTTAGGGCAGCCAAGATCGTGACCGCGTTCGGCTCCTTCCCCGTCTGTGCGGCCCTCGTGCTCGTGACCGCGGTGGTGGCGGTGCGTCGCCGCCGCGCCGTGGAGGCCATGCCGCTCGTTCTGGGCTTCGTGCTCATCTACGTGGCCGTGCACCTGGCCAAGGCGGGAATCGACCGGCCGCGCCCCGCGGACCAGCTGATCGACACGCAGGGGTCGGCCTTCCCGAGCGGCCACGCCGCGTACGCCACGGCCTGGCTGGCGGCCGCGGTGGTGATGGTGCGCCGGCTCGGCCTGGTGAGCGCCGCGCTGGTCACCGGCGCGATAATCCTGGTGGCCGCCATCGGCCTGTCGCGCATCTACCTGCGCGCCCACTACTGGTCGGACGTCGCCGGGGGCTGGGGCCTCGGAGTGGGGATCTTCGGCCTGCTGGCGGCAATCGCCATGCTCGTCTCGTACATCCGCCACAATGAAGAGGAGCTCGAGCAGCGCCAAGAGGGACCGGCGGTGGCGGGCGCCAAGCCATGAACCTCGACTTCTCCTCGACCGAGATAGCTATCGCGCTGGCCTCCGGCGTGGTCCTGTCGTGCTGGGTGGCGTTGATCGCTGCGCCTGCCTGGCGCTGCTACGGCCGCGTGTGGGAGAAGCTCGCGGCAAGCTTCCTCACGGTCTTCATCCTGGGCACGTTGCTCGGGATCGGGGCCGCGGCCGGCCTGGCCGTGGTCTGGACCTACGACCAGTACGCGTAATGCCTGCACCCCAGGCCAAGTCGGGCGGCTCCCGGTCGGCCGCCGCCGAACCTCGTGCCTTTCTGGAGGCCCTCGACGAGGTCTCCGAGGCCGTCGAGTCCGGCTCCGGCCTGCCCGCGGTCACGCGGGCGGCGGGCCGAGCGCTCGAAGCCAGCGTGATCGTGGTGGACGGGGCCGGCAGCATCCTGGCGGCGGCCTGCCTGTCGACCGAGGACGAGCGGGCGCTGATGGCCGGCGAGACCGGCGCGGAGATCATGGAGTTGCGCGTGGCGGAGCTGCCCGTGGGCCGCTTGCGTTACCACCCGCGAGGGGATCTGCCGTCGCCGGCGCTGCTGCGGCTGGTCACCAACCTGATCGCCCTGGAGGTCGACAGAGCCAAGGCGCCGGAACGCGCGAACGAGGCCGCGGTGGGCCACTTCCTCGGCGACCTGCTCTCACGCAAGGTCACCGATCGCGAGAACATCCTGGCCCGCGCCGGCGAGCTCGGCTGCGACCTCTCGGGCGGAGGCAACGCCTTCGTGGTCCGCGCCCGTCCTCAGCACCCGGAGGAGGGTGACTGGCGGGCGCGAGTGCTCACCTCCGCCGAGCGCGGGGCGCGAGCCATCGAGCGCGCTTCCCTGGCCGCGCTGGTCGAGGCCGGCCGGCTCCGGGCGGATCGCGAGCTCGTGATCATCGCCCCCGGCCCCGATGCCCAGGCGGGCAAACGGGTGGCCACCGCCATGCTGCGCGAGCTCGAGGCCGCCCTGCCCGGGTTCCTCGTGACCGTCGCGCGCAGCCGCCACGCGAGCGATCCGGCCGACCTGCACCGCGCGGCCGCCGAGGCGCTGCTGGCCGCGAACGTGGCCGAGGCCCGCGGGCTGGCCGAGTTGTCCTTCGAGCAGACCGGCGCCTACCGGCTGCTGCTGCCGGCCATGAGCGAGGATCCGACCGAGCTCGAGGGTTTCTACGACGAGACCGTGGCCCCGCTGGCGGCCTACGACGACCAGTACGAGACCGAGCTGGTGCGCACGCTGGAGACCTTTCTCGACGCCGACGGCAACGTGGCGCGCACGGCGGAACGGCTGTTCACGCACCGGCACACGATCCGCTACCGCCTCGAGCGCGTGAAGGAGCTGACGTCCCTCGACGTGGGCTCCACCGACGGCCGCGAGCGTCTCTCGCTGGGGCTGAAGGCGATGCGGGTGCTGGGCATCGTGCCCCCCGGCGGGCCGGCGCACGAGAAGGGCACGGAGGCCGGGCGGGTCCCGCGCGGCCGCCACGATCGCTGAATCAGCGCCGGAGGCTCGACAGGCCGCGGCCCTCGTGCCACGAGTCGATCACGAGGTGGTCCGCGGGCTCACCGAGGCGCACGACCACGAGCTCGGTCACGTCGCAGCGAAACAGGTGCAACGGACCGGGCGGGGCGTTGTCGCCGACCACTGCCCGCTTGTGCTCGTCGTCGTCGATCTCCTCCACGCGCCCGGCGAACTTGGCGTCGCCCTTCCACCCCTCGTCCGGGTCGTCGGAGCCGGAATGAACGGCGAAGCGCGGGTCGCGGCGCAGGTCGAGCGCCTTGACCCCGTTCGGCATGCTTCCGATCCACGCCTCGCCCTCCTTGAAGAGCATCTCGATGCCGCTGATGCGCGGCGCGCCGTCCCGGCGCAGCGTGGCGAGGGTGAGGTGCTTGTGGGCCTCGAGGAACCCGCGCGCCACGGCCGTCAGCTCAGGCGCCTCGGCCTCGATCTCGCTCCAGCGGGACACCGGCGAGACACTAATACGATCGCCGCATGCTCACGCTGCGATCAGCGGCCACGGACGAGCTG
The DNA here is from genome assembly GCA_963746825.1 of uncultured Thermoleophilaceae bacterium. GTDB lineage: Bacteria > Actinomycetota > Thermoleophilia > Solirubrobacterales > Thermoleophilaceae > JACVRW01. The sequence continues at coordinate 505,848 of CAVVCU010000007.1, read as the reverse complement.
TCGGACCTCGAGCTGACCGAGCTACGCATGCTGCTCTACCTGGCGTTCGACGGCAGCTTCGACAGCCACGATTGGGACCACAGCCTGGGCGGCCGGCATTTCCTGGGTATCCGCGACGGAGCGATCGTGGCCCACGCGGCGCTGGTGGAGCGTGAGCTCCACATCGAAGAACGGGCCGTGGGGGCGGGCTATGTGGAGGGTGTGGCGGTGGCCGAGGAGCACCGGGGAAACGGATACGGTCACACGGTGATGTCGCAGCTGGGCGAGGACCTCGTCTCGCGCTACGAGCTCGGCGCCCTCTCCGCGGCCGAGCACAACCAGAGCTTCTACCGGCGCCTCGGATGGGTGCGCTGGCGCGGCCCCACCGCGGTGATCGCCGACGGCGTCCGCCGGCCGACGCCCGAGGAGGACGGAGGGGTGATGATCCTGGAGACGCCGAGCACCGGGCAGTTCGATCCCGAGGCCACACTCGCCTGCGACTGGCGGGAAGGCGACGTGTGGTGAGCGGCGAGCATGCTCTTCTTTCTCACCGGTTCGAGCGACTCGGGGAGGACGCCTCGCCGGCCCGCTCCTGCTCGCGCTCGTAGGCCCGGATCCACTTGCGGACCGCGTTGCCGGACACTCCGTAGCGACGCCCGGTGGCGGCGAAGCCGATGGCACGGGTCTCGCGTAGGAGCTGGGTGTACGGCGGCCGGTCTACCTTCCGCGTCGCGACGCACCGACGGAATGTTGCGGTTCCACCGAACCCCGCACTCCGGGGAGCAGTACCGCTGGACCGACCGCTTGGGGGCGAAGCTCTGCCCGCACCGCTCGCACACTTGGTCGGCGCGCGGCCGTCGTCCTGTGCGGCCGCAGTGCGTGTCCAACGTCGCCGCGCAGTTGGGACAGACGATCCGAAGGTTCTCGAGCCGGTTGTCGTTCGAGACGCCGTTGACGTGATCCAGGATCATCCCCAGCTCGTGGCCTCGCCACTCGTTGTCCTGCCCGCACAGCTCGCAAACGGGTTGCTTGAGGCCGGCTTCGTAAAGGCGCCGCTTGAGTTGCACCCGCGAGAAATCGGAGCTCTCCACCAGAATCTCGGCGAGCGGGCGAGCACGCGCGAAGCCCGTCCCACGAGACGCGGCGTACGCGTCGAAGTGGTCGTGGGAGAGATTCCATATCCCCGCGTACTTGCGGAGCACGAGGTGGGCTCCGCCGCTGTGGCACATCCCGAGACGGCGCAGCGCTTCAGCCCAACTGCGCGATGACGCAATCGCTACCTGAGCCTCCTCTTTCGAATAGCGCGGACCTAGCCTCGGCACGAACATATGTTCGCAAACCGGCCGGACGGGAAAGCTGGGGGGGAGGGACTCGAACCCCCGTTGCCGGGACCAAAACCCGGAGTCCTGCCAACTGGACGACCCCCCAGGGGCGCCTCGCCAGCATAGGGTTGCGTGCAACGGAAGGAGACCCATGCTCGACCACCTCGGACTCGACGTAACCGACTACGAACTAAGCAAGGCCTTCTACCAGCGCGCCCTGGCCCCGCTCGGCATCGAGCTGCTGATGGAGCCGGTGCCCGGTGTCGGCGGTTTCGGCGAGGATCAGAAGCCCTACTTCTGGATCGGGAAGCGGGGGCGAGCGCCCCAGTCCGGCGTGCACGTGGCCTTCGAGACCTCTTCCCGCGAGCTCGTGGACGCCTTCCACGCGGCCGCGCTCGAGGCGGGGGCCACCGACAACGGCGGGCCGGGGAAGCGCGAGATCTACCATCCGAACTACTACGGCGCGTTCGTGCTGGATCCCGACGGCAACAACGTCGAGGCCGTCTGCCACCTGCCGGCCTGACCGGCCGAGGCGCTCGTTCGCCGCTACGCTGGCGCACACATGCCCGACGCCTTCACGGTTTTGATCATGGCCGCCGGCAAGGGCACGCGCATGCGCTCCGAGACCCCCAAGGTGCTGCACCGGGTCTGCGGAAAGCCGATGGTCGAATGGGTGATCGACACCGCGCGCGAGGCCGGCGCCGAGCGGGTGGTCTGCGTGGTGCGACCGGGCGACGGGGTCGCCGAAGGCCTGCCCGACCGCGTCGAGGTGGCCGAGCAGCGTGAGGGCGAGGGCACCGGCGCGGCCGTGCTCGCGGCGCGCGACGTGGTCGACGACGGGCCCGTGGTCGTTCTCTCCGGCGACCAGCCCCTGATCACCTCCGAGGCGCTGAGTGCGCTCGTCGCCGAGCACGTGTCCCAGGGCGCGGGCGCGACCCTGCTCACCACCGACGAGCTCGACCCGGCGGGCTACGGGCGCATCGTCCGCGACGGCGAGGGCAAATTCGAGCGGATCGTGGAGACGAAGTACACCGAGGGCGTGCCTCCCGAGCAGCTCGCGATCCGGGAGGTGAACCTAGGGACCTACGTGTTCGAGGCCCCCAACCTCTTCGTGGCCCTCGACGAGGTGGGCACCGAGTCCGGCGAGCGCTACCTCACCGGCGTGTTCCCGCTGTTCCAGGCCGAGGGCCTGGCCGTGGTCACCCACCTCACCCACGACGCCACCATCGCCCTCGGGGTGAACGACCGCGCCGATCTCCTGACCGCCGAGGAGCTCGCCCAGCGCCGCATCATCGAGTCCCACGCTCGCGAGGGGGTGACCTTTCTCGGCCCGGCCAGCACCCGGCTGGAGGCCCACGTGACCATCGGGGCGGACAGCACCATCGGGCCGGGCGTCAGCCTGCTCGGCGACACGAACGTGGGTGAGCGCTGCGAGATCGGCCCGCACTCCACCCTCAGCGATTGCGAGGTGGAGGCGGGAGCAAGGGTCCTGCACTCTTACGCGGTCGAGGCCCGGATCGGCGAGGGGGCGACGGTCGGTCCCTTCGCCTATCTGCGCCCCGGGACCGTGCTGCAAACCGGCGCCAAGGTCGGCACGTTCGTGGAGGTCAAGAACTCGGACATCGGCGCGGGGGCCAAGGTGCCGCACCTGTCCTACATCGGCGACGCCGACGTCGGCGAGGGCTCCAATCTGGGGGCCAGCACGATCACCGCCAACTACGACGGCCGCCGCAAGCACCGCACCAAGATCGGAAAGAGCGCGAAGACGAGCGTCCACACGTCGTTGGTCGCGCCCGTTGACGTCGGGGATCGCGCTTACACTGGTGCCGGGTCGGTGATAGACGAGGATGTTCCGGAAGGGGCCCTCGGGATCGCCCGGCCACGGCAGACCAACGTCGAGGGTTACGCGGACCGCGTGGAGAAAGATTCGCAATGAGCACGGTGTCACTCGATACGGCGCCCGAGACGGTGGCCGGCCCGGGCCTTCTCGTGGGCTACGAGAAGCGGATGATGCTCACCGCCGGCCGCGCGAGCCGTGAGCTGGGCGGCAAGATCTCCGAGCGTCTCGGCGTCGAGCTGACGGATGCCGGCCTCAAGACCTTCGCCGACGGCGAGGTTTACTGCCGCTACGCCGACTCGATTCGCGGCGCGGATCTCTTCATCGTCCAGTCCACCTGCGGCTCGGAGCACGAGGGGCTCACGGTCAACGACGCGCTCTGGGAGCTGCTGCTGATGGTGCACGCCGCCAAGCACGCGTCGGCCCACCGGATCATCGCCGTGACCCCGTGGTACGGGTACTCGCGCCAGGACAAGAAGTCGGCTCCGCGCGAGCCCATCTCCGCGCGCCTCGTGGCCGACATGCTCGAGGTGGCCGGTATCGATCGCCTCGTGACGATGGATCTCCACGCCGGCCAGGTGCAGGGCTTCTTCTCCAAGCCGGTCGACCACATGACCGCGATGCCGATCCTCACCCAGTTCGTCCAGGACCGGCTGGGTGACCGCGAGCTCGTGATCATCGCCCCCGACGCCGGCCGGGTGAAGCTCGTCCAGAAGTTCGCGCAGAAGGTGGGCGCCCCCTACGCGCTCATGGAGAAGGAGCGCCCCGCCCACCAGGTGGCCGAGATCGGCTACGTGATCGGCGACGTGAAGGACAAGACGGCCGTGATCGTCGACGACATCATCGCCACCGGCGGCACGCTCAACGCCGCGGCCCAGACGGTGCTCGACGAGGGGGCAAACGAGGTCTACGCGGTGGCCACGCACGGGCTCTTCTCGGGCAACGCTTTCGAGATCCTCGACGGCGGGCCGCTTCGCGGCGTCGTGGTCACCGACACGATTCCCCTGCGCGCCAACCCCCCGGCGCTGATCACCCAGCTCACCTGCGCCGACGTGCTCGAGGACTCGATCCGCCGCATCTTCACCGACGACTCGGTCTCCGAGATCTTCGCCGGCGAGAACCAGCTCTTCTGAGGATCGCCGCTCTGCGGGCAGGCAGCGGGCCTGCCTAGTCTCGTAGCCCCGCGGCTTCGAGGGCCTCGGACCATTCGCCGAAGTACTCGATTCGCACCATCCGTCCAGCGCGGAAGGTGGCGACCTGGTGGTACATCTCCCCCTCGATCTCCGCCCCGTTCTTGCCTCGCCCGTAGTAGCGGAGCCGGGTGGCCACGCGGTCACCGGCGTCGACGTGCTCCTGCGGTTCCAGCCTCAACTCGTCAAACGTTTCGTCAAGCCCCTCCCAGAAGCGCTTGATCTCGTCCGGACCTCGGCATGAATCCGAGCTCTGGCGTGGGGGGAGCACCCACTCGACCTCCGGATGGAAGGACTCAACGGCCGCGTCGAAGTCGCGCCGGTTGTAGGCCGCTATGAAGTGTCGGGCTTTGTCGACGTTCTCCTGCGACATTCGCCCGCCGAGTATCCCGCTATCGCTAGGTCGTCCGAAGCGGTAGCCGTTGCGAAGGTGGCAACAGGCCCATCAATCGGTCCAGGCGTCTTCGACCGGCTCGCCGTCTCCCGGGTGGTGAGGACCGAAGGCGAGGAACTCCAAGCCCTCTGGCCCGGCCTCGAAGGCGCGCGCCGTCGTTGGCGCTACGCGAATGGCGTCCTGCGGACCGACGTCGAAGACCTGGTCGTCGAGCTTGATCCGGCCGCTCCCGCCGAGAACGACGTAGATCTCCTCGGCTTCGGTATGGCGATGTGTGAACGGGCTGCGCTTGCCCGGGAGCAAGCGAAAGTGCGTGACACCAGTGCGCTCAGCCCGGAGCGACGCGCGGGCGACGCGTGCTTCCCAGCGGTCGCCGAAGCCGTTTTCCGGGGCCGCGTCGTCGACCGCGGCCAAGCTGACAATCGTGAACGCGTGAGACAAATGAAACCCCCGGGAGTTAGAGGAAGGACAACCGATGGCAGCACGTGGACGCCGACTACTCCGTGGGCCACCAACCCAATCAGCCGTGGCAGTCGTAATGCTGAGAGACCGCACGCTGCGGAGAGCGCTGCGGAGGGATGGAAGCCTACGACGCCTTGGCGCTGCCATGCACGGCGCCAAGGGCGCGGTGGCCGTGGGACAACTCGAGAGCAAGCTCTACCTTGCCTCGGCGACCGTGACGCGTACGTCATCGTCGACCTTCCCGACGACGGCGCGCGGCGGCCGTCGCGCTGACAGAGGAGTACCATCCCTTCGGCTGGCCCTGTGGCCGGCGATTTCCGGCCGAAGAAGCGGTAACACGCCGACTCGCGCTACTGAGCGCGCCGAGGCAACCCACTATCGAGGCGAACGGGATCGCGATGAGACTGCAGGGCCAGTTCTAACGAAACGCCCGGGCAGCAGAACGCTGTTCGCCCGCTGCCCGGCCGCTCGTTGTTCGCCAGGTGAGCCCTAGCGCAGGTCTCGGTCGCGGTCGCCCGCGTCGTCGGTGTACGGGTCCTGGCTGCCTGACTTGGCCAGCCCACGGCTGACCATGTAGGCGCCCGTCACGATCGCGACGTAGAGCCAGGCCTGGCGGGCGATGAACTCGTCGGTGCCACCGCTGTCGCCTCCCTTGATCAACATGGCGCTGACCAGGATTGCGAGCACTACCGCCACGAAGGCCCAGAACTCGCTGGTCTTGATCGACTGCTTGGTCTCCGTGGCAAGGCGGCGAGCCGTCCTGCCGAGCCCGTCCGCTCGAACTCCCGTTCGAGCACCGGACGTTGTTGCTGCATCGTGAGTGGCCATGGTGGCGACTCCTTCTGGTTGGGGGATATGGAGACCCGTGTCTCTCGCCACGCCTGGACGGTGGCGGCTCAGAGGTCATGTGAAGTGAGGCCGCGGCGTTCGCCGACAAGCACCCGTTGCGGCCCCTCGTGCTAATTGCCCGAGCCCGTTTGCCGCAAACCTCTTCGAAATGTCGACGGGCATAAACTTGCCGAATGGTCAATGACGAGAAGGTGGAGAAGGAGGTCCAGCGCCTGACGCAGCCTGACTGGTTGGAAGATGTCGATAACGGCAGGAGCGACCGCCGTCAGAGCGTCCAGGCGAAGATCTCCAACGCGATGGTCGGGCTCAAGAAGGAGTTCTACGGCAAGGGCCCAACCAAAGCGAAGACCTTTCTGAACGACAACTACGTCTTCTGCGTCATGGAAGGCGGGCTCACGCGCAACGAGCAGACGCTGGTCGACCGCGGGCACAAGGATCTCGTTCGCAACTACCGGCTGCGCTTCCAGGAGGCGATGGAGGACCCAACGGTGGAGGCGGTTCAGCGCATCACCGGCCGCGCGGTGATCGGCTACCACAGTCAGATCGTCTTCGACCCTGAGCGTGCGTTCGAGATCTTCGTCCTCGACCGCCCCATCGAGGAAGCGGGCTGAGGAATCCCTTTGTACGAGTTCCTGCTCACCGTCCACGTGCTCTGCGCCGTCATCTGGGTCGGCGGCGCCGTGATGATGCACGTGTTCGGCCGGCTGGCCACCAAGGAAGGGCCCGAGCAGCAGCTCATCTTCACCCAGCACTCGATTCGCCTGGGCAACCTCATCTTCGCGCCGCTGTCGGTGATCCTGCTCGTGGCCGGCATTCTGCTCGTGAACGAGGTCGGCTACTCCTACGGCGACCCCTGGATCGGCATCGGCTTCCTCGGCTTCCTCGTCTCTTTCCTGCTCGGAGTGGGCTACTACCCCCGGGCGGGGAAGCAGTACGGCGTGATCGTTGCCGGCGACGGTCCCGGCTCGACGGCCGCGCAGGCGATCTACCGGCGCACCGCGACGGTCAACATGGTCGAGCTGACCGTCCTTCTACTGGTGATCGTCGCCATGACGACCAAGGTCGGCAGCTAGATCGCCCGCGCGCCGAACTTGCGCTCGCGCCGCTCGCCGCGCGACTCGAAGTAGTCCCACTCGAGCTTGCCGAGCTCCGTGGCGGGCGGCTCGGCGAACCACCACTCGCGCCCGATCCGGTACCAGTTGCGCGTGGCCTCGAGCTGGCCCAGCACCGCCATCACGCCCGACTCCATGCGCCGCCCCATCAGCTCGTTGGCGGGCAGGTTCTCGCGGCGCATGACGCGGTAGAACTCCGAGCGCGGATCGGACACGGCGCTGATCGCATCCATCACCCGGCGCGAGTCGACGGTCACCTCGCGATCCTCCATGTACCAGCCGCCGACCACCTTCACGTGCTCCATCAGCAGCTCGGCGTCGACCTTCTTGGGGTTGTTGAGGAAGCCCAGGTCGTGGAGGGCCACGCGCAGCTCCTCGGGATCGTCGTCGAACACCGCCTCGAGCGCGGTGATCTCCAGCTCGATCTGGTCGCGGTCGAGGTGCTTGGTCATCCCGAAGTCGAGGAAGGCGACCCTGCCGTCGGGCATGAGGATGTAGTTGCCGGGATGGGCGTCCGCGTTGAAGTGCTGCAGGTGGAAGATGGAGCCGAAGCAGAAGCGAAAGACGATCTCGCCGAAGCGGTCGCGCTCGGCCTGAGGCAGGGCCCGGACCTCCTCGAAGCCCACGCCGTCGACCCACTCGCTCACCAGCACCCGGCCGGTGGAGAGGCGGGTCACCACCTCGGGCACGTGGATGAAGGGATGGCCGCGGTACCCGCGGGCGAACGAGCGCTGCTTCTGGGCCTCGAGCTCGTAGTCGAGCTCCTCCATCACCCGCTCCTTGAGCTCCGCGGCGGCGGCGGCCGCGTCGAGGCCGGGCGCGAGCGCCTTGGCCATGCGCATGATCATGCCCGGCGTTCTGCATGTCGGCGGCGATCGCCGCCGCCACCCCCGGGTACTGGATCTTGACCGCCACCGGCCGCCCGTCGGGCAGCACCGCGCGGTGGACCTGCCCGATGGAGGCGGCCGCCGCGGCCTCGGTGTCGAAGCTCTCGAAGAGCTCCTCGACCGGCTCCTCCCACTCCTCGTCGAGCACCTTCTTCACCTTCGCCCAGGGCATCTTCGGGGCCTGGGTGCGCAGCTGGGCCAGCTGCTCCTGGTAGAGCTCGCGGTACTCGGGGGGCAGGAACTCGGTGTCGATGAACGAGGCGAGCTGGGCGATCTTCATCGCCGCTCCCTTCATGCGGCCCAGCGTCTCGACCATGCGCTCGGCGGCCTCGAGGTGACGGCGTTCGAGCGCGTCGGCCGCTTCGTCCTTCGAGCGGGCGATGTTGGCTGCGCGCGTGCCCGCATAACGGGCGCCCTGGCTACCCACCACCGATCCCACCTGCGCGGTGCGCTTGATGCGGCCGGTGGGGATCGAGCTGTCGTCGCGCGGGGCCACCTAACCCAGAATAAGCGCAGATGGCCGCCGTGCGCGAAGGGCCGGGCTGGCCCGGACCGAGCGACTCCATCGCTACACTGGCCCGCCGTATGGCAGACGGCGACCGACCCACCATTTCCGCTCAGGAGCGCCCCGAGCGGGGCACGCGAGCGACCAAGCGCATGCGCCGCGAGGGCCTCGTGCCCGGCATCGTCTACGGCGGCTCGGATGGCGCCTGTGTGACCTTCAAGGTGCCCGCACGCGACCTGCGCCAAGTGCTCGTGGAGGGCTCGGCGCTGATCGACCTGGAGGTCGGCGGCACCACGCGGCCCGTGATCGTCAAGGACCAGCAGCTGCATCCCGTGCGCGAGGAGGTCATGCACATCGACCTCCTCGAGGTCCGCCTCGACGAGAAGATCCAGACCACGGTCGCCGTGCACGTGGAGGGCGCCGAGGAGGCGCCGGGCGTGAAGGAGGGCGGCGTGCTCGAGCAGGTGGCCCACCAGCTCAACATCGAAGCGCTTCCCACCGCCATTCCCGACGCCATCGTGGTCGACGCGAGCTCGCTGGAGATCGCGGCCACCATGCACCTCTCCGAGCTCGATGCGCCCGAGGGCGTGGTCTTCCTCGACGACCTCGAGGAGACGATCATCGCCACCGTCGTGGTACCCACCGAGGTGGAGGAGCCCGAGGAGATCGAGGAGGAGACCGAGCTGATCGGCGACGAGGCCGAGGGCGAGGGCGAAGAGGGAGCCGAGGGCGAGAGCGGCGAAGAGTCCGAGGAGTCCGGAGGCGAGGACTCCTGAGCATCTTCCGTCGCCGCGACCGCGGCGATGGGAGCGGCCGGGCGGATTGGCTCATAGTGGGGCTGGGCAATCCCGGCGACCGCTACGCACGCACGCGCCACAACGTGGGCTTCGAGGTGGCCGCCCTGGCCGCCGAGCGCTGGGGCCTCTCCAAGGCCAAGAAGAAGTACTCGGGGCTGCTCAGCGAGGGACGCGCCGGCCCCGGCGGACCGCGGGTGGCGGTGCTGCTGCCCCAGACCTACATGAACGAGTCGGGGTCCGCCGCGAGCCCGGCGCGCGGGGCGCTGGGAGTGGACCTCGACCACGTGGTGGCCGTTCACGACGAGATCGACCTGCCCTTCGGGCGCATCGAGGTCCGCCTGGGTGGCGGCCTGGCCGGGCACAACGGCCTCAAGTCGCTCAAGCGAGGGCTGGGCAGCGCCGATTTCCGGCGCGTGAGGGTGGGCGTGGGGCGACCCGACTCAACCGATCCCGAGATCGTGTCGGCTCACGTGCTCGGCCGCTTCAGCGAGCCCAAGGATGAGGTTCGGCGGCTGATCGAGGATGCGGCCGACGAGCTCGAGCGCCTGGTCAGTCCCAGTAGCTCGTCTGCAGCCGGGCTCCCGCCCGGGTGAGCGCGATGTGGATCCAGGCGGTGCGGCGGTCGCCCTCCGCGATGGTGCGAAGGCCCTCCCGCCAGCGCGAGGAGGTCCACACGCGACCGTTCCAGGCCACCTCCTGAACGCCCATGCGGCGGGCGCGGGAGTAGCGGGTGCCGCTCGGGTCGTCGGCGAGGATCCAGGCCACGATGGCGTCGCCGATGGCCAGGTCGCGCGCCGAGCCGGCGGTCAGCGCCCAGTCGAGCGCGCGGCCCTCGCCGTGCACGTCGAGCACGCCGGGCGAGCTCTGAACGCAGCTGTAGCCGAGGCGGACCGAGCCGGTCTGCCAGCGCGCCGAGATCAGGTCGGCGAGCCGGAAGATCCCGGGTAGCCCTCCGCCGGTGCAGGAGCCCGGATAGCTCCCGGGCCGATCGAAGGCGAAGTCCTCGATCGAGCTCGACGAGGGAGTCTCACCGGATCCCACGCTCGAGCTGCGGCGGCACAGGGTCATCGCCACGCGCGGGCACGCCCGCATCGAGGAGATCCCTTCGGGCAGGCTCAGGCTGCGGTCGGCGCGGCGCCCGCAGCGCAGCCGCGTGGCCCGGCCGCCGTAGTTGGCGTCGGTGAAGAAGCGAACGCAGTGGTTGACCGCGACCACGGCCGAGGCCCGGTTGTCGTCGACGTCGTAGTCGTCGCCGTCGCGGTGGCGAAAGCGCCGGAAGTCGGGCCGGTCGCCGTCGCCGGCGAAGCCCACCTCGATCCAGGCGCCCCTGCAGTGCGGCTCCTTCCAGAGCTGCACGCGAACGTTGGCCTTGCGCACCCCGTCGGCGCACTCGGCGGCCTGGGCCGAAACGGGCGCAGCGAGAGCCAGCAGCAGGCCGGCGACGGCGAGTATGGGCAGGGTTCGCTTGAGGGTCATCCAGAGCCATCCTTGGCTTCTACGGAGCGGGGCTGTGACCTTCATAACCCAGAAATCCGGATATGGCCAGTCGGTGCACACACAGTTGCGCCACCTAAACTGGATTACATGCCGCGCGGGCGTGCCCGGGCGGTCGCTGTGCGTGAGGGTGCGGGCTCCGCCCGCACCGGAGCGATGTCATCCCCATGCTCAGAGCACTTCTCAAATACGCCCGCGAGGACCAGTCGGTCAACGCGCTCTCGGTCGCCGCCCGCGCCGAGCCGCAGCGCGCCTTCGTTTCGGCGAGCCTGCGTCCCTACCTGCTGGCCGGGCTGCTCGACTCGGAACCCGAACGCCCGGCGCTGGTGGTGGCCGGGGACGATCGCGCCGCCCGTGACCTGGCCGCCGATCTGCGCACCTACCTCGCACCTCGGCAGGTGCGCTTCTACCCCGCGCGCGGCATGCGCTACGAGTCCCACCTGGCGCCGCCGCCCCACCTGGTCGGCCTGCGGATCGCCGCCCTCGACGCCCTGCTCTCGGAGGAGCCCGCCGTGGTGGTGGCCAGCGCCGCTGCGCTGGCCGAGAAGCTTCCGGACCCCGAGCTGCGCCCTCACGGCTTCGTGATCGAGAAGGGCGAGCTGCTCGACCTCGACGAGGTGGCCGCGCAGCTCGTGGCCTGCGGTTACGAGCGCCTCGATCAGGTCGAGGAGCGCGGCCAGTTCGCCATCCGCGGGGACATCCTCGACGTCTACCCGGCCACCGAGGAGCGGGCGGTGCGCTGCGAGCTCTTCGACATCGAGGTCGAGCGGCTCACCTGGTTCTCGACCTTCACCCAGCGCTCGCTGGAGGAGGCCGAGCGGGTGGAGATCGCCCCGGCGGCCGAGCTCGGCCCGGAGCACCGTGAGCTCGCGGAGATCGCCGCCTCGAGCGCCGAGGGCGAGCGTCCCGACGTGGCCGACGTGCTGCCCGTGGACCGCTTCTGCGAGCTGCTGGAGCTCGTGCCCGGCAGCGCGATGGTGGCCGTGGCCGCCGAGGAGGAGCTCGAGCCCGCGCTCAAGGACCTCTGGGAGGACGTGACCACGAGCTTCCATGACGCCGACGCCCACCACCTCTACGTGCCTCCCGAGCGCCTGAGGGAGACCCTCGACGCGCGCGCGTCGCTGCGGCTGTCGAGCATCTCCCAGGACCAGGCCCACGAGTTCCGCGCCCAGAGCGCCGACACCGCGGCGCGCTCGCTGCGCGACGCCGAGCCCGAGCTGGAGAAGCTGGTGCGCTCGGGCTACCGCACCGTGGTGGCCTGGGGGCGGCGCGGCGAGGCCGAGCGCGCACAGCTCAACATGGACCGGGTCCAGGCCGGCTTTCTCGACGGCAAGCCGGCGCCGGTCGAGCCGGGCGTGATGTTCGCGCACGCCGCACTTCGCGAGGGCTTCCTCGCCCCACAGCTCAAGCTCGCGATCGTGCCCGAGCACCGTCTCCTGCGCCGTCGCCAGGCGCGGCGCCCCGAGGGGCCGAGCCGCGGAGCGATCGCCTCCTTCACCGACCTGCGCGCGGGATCGCCGGTGGTGCACGAGGACCACGGCATCGCCCTCTTCACCGGCTTCGAGACCAAGACCGTCGGCGGCGTCACGCGCGACTACCTGGAGCTCGAGTACAAGGACGGCGACCGGGTGTTCGTGCCCAGCGACCAGCTGCACAAGATCAGCCGCTACGTGGGCGCCGACGCCGGCGACCCGCCGCTGTCGAAGCTGGGCGGCAAGCAGTGGGAGCAGCAGAAGCTGCGCGCCCGCCGCGCCGCCGAGGCGCTGGCCGGCGAGCTGATCAACCTGTACGCCGAGCGCCGCCGGCGCGCCGGCCACGCCTTCCCGCGCGACTCGGAGTGGCAGCTCGAGTTCGAGAGCCGCTTCCCCTACCGCGAGACGCCCGATCAGCTCGACGCCATCGAGGCCGTGCGCGCCGACATGGAGGAGGCGCGCCCGATGGACCGGCTGATCTGCGGCGACGTGGGGTACGGCAAGACCGAGGTGGCCCTGCGCGCCGCCTTCAAGGCGGCCGAGGACGGCAAGCAGGTGATGTTCCTCGTTCCCACCACGGTGCTGGCCCAGCAGCACTACGGCACCTTCACCGAGCGCCTGCGCGACTATCCCTTCGAGATCGAGATGGTCTCGCGCTTCCGGTCGCCCAAGCAGACGCGCGAGGCGGTGCAGGCCTTTGCCGAGGGACGGGTCGACATGCTGATCGGCACCCACCGGCTGCTCTCGCGCGACGTGCGGCCCAAGGACCTCGGCCTGCTCATCGTGGACGAGGAACAGCGCTTCGGCGTCAAGCAGAAGGAGCTGCTGCGCCAGCTCAAGCTCAGGGTCGACGTGCTGAGCCTGTCGGCCACGCCGATTCCGCGCACGCTGCAGATGTCGCTGGCCGGGCTGCGCGACATCTCGGTGATCGAGACTCCGCCCGAGGGCCGCCGGCCGGTCAAGACCTACGTGGGCGACTACGACGAGGAGCTCGTGTCCGGCGCCATCAAGCGCGAGCTGGCGCGCGAGGGCCAGGCCTTCTTCCTCCACAACCGAGTGGAGACGATCGACGAGACCGCCGAGCGCATCCGCGCCATGGTGCCCGAGGCGCGCGTGCTCGTGGCCCACGGGCAGATGGCCGAGGGCGCGCTCGAGAAGACCATGCTCGCCTTTCTGCGCGGCGACGCCGACGTGCTCGTGTGCACGAGCATCGTCGAGTCGGGCCTCGACATCCCCACGGCCAACACGCTGATCGTGGAGCGCGCGGACCACTTCGGCCTGGCCCAGCTCTACCAGATCCGCGGGCGCGTGGGGCGCTCGCGCGACCGCGCCTACGCCTACCTGCTCTACCCCAGCCACGCGGCCCTGACCGAGGAGGCGAGCAAGCGCCTGGCCACGCTCTCGGACTACACCGAGCTCGGCTCGGGCTTCAAGATCGCCATGCGCGATCTGGAGATCCGCGGCGCGGGAAACCTGCTGGGCGACGAGCAGTCCGGCCACGTCGCGGCCGTCGGTTTCGAGCTCTACGTGTCGATGCTCGACGAAGCGGTGCGCCTGCTGGCCGGCGACGCCGCCGACGAGACCGCGGAGCCCGTGCGCATGGACCTGCCGGTCGACGCCTACGTGCCGGGCGGCTACGTGCCCTACGAGGCGGCCAAGATCGAGGTCCACCGCCGCGTGGCGGGGGCGCGCGAGGTGGCCCAGCTGATCATGCTCCGCGAGGAGCTCGAGGATCGCTTCGGTCCCGTGCCCGACGAGCTCGACAACCTCATCCGCCTGCAGGACGCGCGCATCAAGCTGGGCCGCGCGGGAGCCAAGTCCGTCGACTTTCGCCAGGGGAGGATGTCGGTCACGCCGATCGAGCTCGACTCCACCGGCGCCAAGGCGCTGCGCAAGAAGGTCCCCGAGGCGGTCTACGAATCGGGACGCAGCACGGTGCGGGTGCGCCTGCCCGAGGACGCGGCCGAGCGCTTCCGGGCGGTGGTCACCGCCGCCGAGGCGATACTCGAGGTGGCCACCGAGCCGGGATAACGTCCGCGCGCACTCGGCCGAGCCGAGTGCTTGCGGCAAGCCCGGTCTAGGTCCAAAAGCGTTCGCTACCCTTCGCAACCGCTTCGGCCTGAGCTTCTCTCTGCCGCCGAGGCCGCTTAGCTGCGCTTTACGTCCCCGAAGTAGACATGGCCTGGATGACACTCGCTTCGATCAAGTCTCTGCTCGCCTTTGCCCTGGTGGGCCTTACCGCTCTGGCGGTGGCCGGTTGCGGCAACGACGTCCCCACCGGTGCGGTCGCCAAGGTCGGCGACTCGGAGATCACTCAGGACGAGTTCGACAAGTGGCTGAAGACCGCGGTGATGGGCCAGGCCCAGGGTGCCGCGGCCGCAGTGCCGGATCCGCCCGACTACGCCAAGTGCGTCGCGGCCAAGAAGAAGGCACCGGCCCCCGAGGGACAGAGCAAGCCCACAGACGCCGCGCTCAAGAAGCAGTGCAAGGCGGAGTACGACCAGCTCAAGACCGAGGTCATGCAGTTCCTGATCCAGGCCGAGTGGGTCCAGCAGGAGGCCGACCAGCAGAACATCAGCGTCTCCGAGAAGGCGGTCGCGAAGTCCTTCGAGGACCAGAAGAAGCAGGCCTTCCCGACCGACAAGGCCTACAGCGAGTTCCTCAAGACCTCAGGCATGTCCGAGGAGGACATCCTCTTCCGCGTCGAGCTCGATCAGCTCCAGCAGAAGCTCACCAAGAAGGTCACCGAGGGCTCGCAGAAGGTCACCGACGCGGAGATCCAGGAGTACTACGAGAAGAACCAGAACCGCTTCGCTCAGCCCGAGCGCCGCGACCTGCGGGTGGTGTTGACCAAGAACGAGGCCAAGGCCAACCAGGCCAAGCAGGCGCTCGAGGACGGCGACCCCTGGAAGCAGGTGGTCCAGGAGTACTCGATCGACGAGGCCTCCAAGGCGCAGGCGGGCCGTCTGCCGGCCGTGGCCAAGGGCCAGCAGGAGAAGGCGCTCGACGACGCATCCTTCACGGCCGAGAAGGGCAGCATCGAGGGCCCGGTCAAGACCCAGTTCGGCTGGTACGTCTTCGAGGTCGAGAAGGTCACGCCCGCTTCGCAGCAGTCGCTGGAGCAGTCCAAGGACACGATCAAGAATCTGCTGCGCCAGGAGGGCCAGCAGAAGGCGCTCGACAAGTTCATCAAGGACTTCCGCGAGGAGTACAAGGAGCAGACCGACTGCGCCGAGGACTTCCGCATCCCCGAGTGCAAGAACGGTCCGAAGGAAAGCCGCACCCAGGACCCCGCGGGCACGGGCGCCCAGCCTCAGCAGGCGCCCCAGGAAGCGCCCACCCCCGAGAACCCGCAGCCCTAGCGCCGCCGGTGGACGATCATCTCGCAGCCGCGCTTGCGCGGCTGGACGAGATCACCCGCCGCCTGCGCGTGGAGTGCCCGTGGGACCGTGAGCAGGACGAGCGCTCGATCGTTCCCCACACGGTCGAGGAGGCCTACGAGCTCGCCGACGCGGCCTACTCGGGCGACGACGCCAAGCTGGTCGACGAGCTGGGCGACGTGCTGTTCCAGGTCTTCTTCCTCTCGCTGCTGCTCGAGGAGCGCGGCGCGGGCGGCCTGGCCGAGGTGGCCGAGGCGTGCCGAGCCAAGCTGATCCGCCGCCACCCTCACGTCTTCGGAGACCGCGAGGCCGAGACGGCGCGCGACGTGGTGCGCAACTGGGACCAGATCAAGCGCGACGTGGAGAGCGGCGGCGAGGTGTTCGGGTCGATCCCGGCCACCCTGCCCTCGACGCTCTACGCAAAGAAGATTCTCCGCCGCGCCCGAAGCGCAGGACACGAATGGGCCGGTCCGGGGGATGATCCGGGCGAGCGGCTGCTGGCCGCGGTGCGCGACGCGGCCGAGGCCGGCGTCGACCCCGAGCTGGCGCTGCGTCAGGCTGCTGATCGTTTCCGGAACGAGGTTGAGTCGAGTTGAGCGAGATCGAGAAGGTCCACGGGCGCCAGATACTGGACAGCCGCGGCAATCCCACGGTCGAGGTTGACGTGGTGCTGAAGTCGGGCGCGGCGGGGCGCGCGGCGGTGCCCTCGGGGGCCTCGACCGGGGAGTTCGAGGCGGTCGAGCTGCGCGACGGCGGCGACGCCTGGGCCGGCAAGGGCGTGACGCAGGCGGTGGGCAACGTCAACGGCGAGCTGGGCGAGGCGGTACGGGGCATCGACGCCGCCGATCAGGCCGCCGTCGACCGCGCGATGATCGACGCCGACGGCACGCCCAACAAGGCGCGCCTGGGGGCGAACGCCATCCTCGGCGTGTCGCTGGCCGGCGCACAGGCGGCGGCCGCTGAGCTGGGCCAGCCGCTGTGGCGCTATCTGGGCGGGGAGGCGGCGCACGTGCTGCCCGTGCCGATGATGAACGTGCTCAACGGCGGCGCCCACGCGGACAACAAGGTCGATTTTCAGGAGTTCATGGTCGTGCCGGTGGGGGCTCCGAGCTTCGCGGAGGCGCTGCGCACGGGCGCCGAGGTGTTCCACGCGCTCAAGCGAACGCTGCACGAGCGCGGGCTGGCCACCGCGGTGGGCGATGAGGGCGGGTTCGCCCCTGACCTCGACTCCAACGAGGCCGCCCTGGAGGCCCTGGTCGAGGGCATCGAGGCCGCCGGCTACCGGCCGGGCGACGACGTGGCCATCGCCCTCGACCCGGCCACCAGCGAGATCTTCGAGGACGGGTCCTACGTGCTCGAGCACGAGGGCCGCTCGCTCGATTCGGCCGGGATGGCCGAGCTGTGGAGCGATCTCGCCTCGCGCTATCCCATCGTCTCCATCGAGGACGGGATGGACGAGGAGGACTGGGAGGGCTGGCGGGCGCTGACCGAGGCGCTGGGCGAGCGCGTCCAGCTGGTGGGCGACGACCTGTTCGTGACCAACACCGAGCGCCTTAGCCGGGGCATCGAGTCCGGAGTGGGCAACTCGATCCTCGTCAAGGTCAACCAGATCGGCACGCTGACCGAGACCCTCGACGCGGTGCGGATGGCCAACGAGGCGGGCTACACGGCGGTGATGTCCCACCGCTCGGGTGAGACGGAGGACACGGCGATAGCCGACCTGGCCGTGGCCACCGGCTGTGGGCAGATCAAGACCGGCGCGCCATCACGCTCGGACCGCACGGCGAAGTACAACCAGCTGCTGCGGATCGAGGAGGCGCTGGGGGCGGACGCGACGTACCCGGGCCGCAGCGCGTTCCGGGCCTGAGCGCCGGCCTCCCGGCTGCCCTACTCGGGGAGGCCCTCGATCACGTAGGCCCGCTCGCCCTGGCGGACCATCCCGAGGCGGCGCGCCTCGCGCTCGAGGGCGCCCGGGTCGCGCAGAGCCTTTACGCGGTCCTTGAGCCCGCGGTTCTCGTTCGTGAGGTCCTCGAGCTCCTGCTCCTGCGCGTTGGAGGTGCGCGACTGCTCCCACCAGTGCTTGGCCGGGGAGATGTACAGCATCAGGATCACGAAGAGCGTGCCCAGCAGGGCAAGCCTTCCCACCCGGTCCCAGCGGATGCTCGTGCGGCGGCGAGGGGCCATCAGGTTCCGGTTCGGCGCGTCGTCGCCTGCTCCTGCCGCTACCTTTGCCGCCCGTGCCCTACGCCCTGGAGAACGCGCTGTACCAATGGCGAGAAGGCGAGGCCCGCCTCGCGGCAACGCCCGACCCGGCGCGCGCCGATCTCGAACGGGCGGCCGGCTTCGTGGTCGAGGAGCTGCGCCGCCGGCTGGGCTCTAGCTTCGTGCTCGACGAGCTGGCCGACCTCTACGGCGAGACCACCGACTGGGCCACCGAGCTGGCCGACCGCCAGGGCGCGGGGACCGACTCCGCCGCGGTGGTGGACGCCGCCTTCGCCCGCTACGCCCGCGAGGCCTCGAACTACGCGGGCGGCGTGGCGCGCGAGCGCCACAGCAAGCCCTAGCGCGACTGAGCGCTAGTCGTCGTCCTCTTCGTCGTCGCCGGCGCCCTCACCCGCGCGGATGATCACGATCCGCTCCGGCTCGACGCTCACGGTCACCGAGCGGTGGCCGGCCCAGTGCTCGGCGTAGACGGCATCGTCCTGGATCGCCGGATCGAGCCAGAGGCCGTAGCCCTCGCTGCCGTGATCGAACGTTCCCTCGAGGTCCTTGCCCTTGGTGCGCCGGCGGCCCCGCCCGCCGCGGCGTCCACGACGGCGTCGCCTCGGCTTGTCGTCGTCGGCCTCGGGCTGGCCGTCGGCGGCGGCGTCCTCCTCGCCCCCGTCCTCTTCCTCTACCTCTTCCTCGTCCTCCTGCTCGGCCTCGAGCGCCGCGGCCACGCGCGCGTCGTCCTCGGCGCGCAGGTCGAGCTCCTCGTCGCCTGAGGGGATCGAGACGCCCTCGTCGCCGTTGCCGCCCTCATCCGGCACGAGCTCGTGCTCGCGCTTGAACGACCGGATGTCGCCCACCGAGACCTCGAGCTGGTGGGCGATCCATGCGTCGGTGCGGCCCTGCCGCACCCAGGTCCGAATCTGGTTGAGCTGGGGCTTGAGCGATCTGCGTGCCAAACGGCGGCGGAGACTAGCAATCAAAGGCGTCCGCAACCCGCCGTACGGCTGCGTTCAGACGGTTGCCCATTGCGCGTTTGCCAGTTGCTTGCGATATTGGAGTTTCAGCAGGGGGGTTCTTCGCAGTCCAGGCATGGGAGGCCACGGACGTGCTCGTCCTAACGCGTAAGAGCAGTCAATCGATCATGATCGGTGACGAGATCGAGATCTCGGTCTTGGCGGTCATGGGTGAAAAAGTGAGGATCGGCATCGAGGCACCGCGATCGGTGCCCGTGTTCCGCAAGGAGGTCTACGTCGAGATCCAGAAGGATCGCGCCGCGGGTACGGCGGAGGAAGTGGTCTAGCGGGCTCGGGCGGTGGGCTCTAGCCCACCAGCATCGCCAGCGTCTCGAACATCACGATCGTGACGATCACCGCGGTGGCCACGATCGAGAGCGCGAGCAGGGCGAAGCGAAACTTGCCGTGCTTGCGACTGCGCCGGACGCGGCGGACCCGCGCGCGCTGGGCCGACTGCTTGCGCAGGCTCTCCCGGCGTACGACCGATTCGGCCGCCTCCTCGCGGAAGGCTTCCTCGAACTGGGCGATCGACTGCCGCATCCGCATACTGGCCGGAAGGCTACCAGTGGCCTTTGGGTCGGCCGCCCGCCAGCGCCGCTCCCTGAGGGCGCTCACGCAGTGGCCGTTTCCTTCGCCGCCTCGTCGTAGACCTTGACGAAACGCAGGTAGTTGTCCGCTATCTGCTGCGCGGCATCCTCACGCTCGAGGTCGCCGTCGAGGAAGCCCTTGAGGGCGTCCCACCAGATGGTCCGGCCGATGGCGAATCCGGCGTAGCCCTCGACCGGAGCGCCCTGGCGCAGCCAGTGATCGACCTTGTCGTCGTTGGCCCCGCGGCCCAGCACCACGCAGATCACGCCGTCGCGGCCGTCCCGGCGCGCGGCCTCGACGATGCGCTCACAGTCCTCCTGGGTGTCGATCCCCTCGATCTTCCAGACGTCGGCCTCCACGCCGGCGTCCTGGAACACCTCGATGGTCTTGATCATCAGGTCGGGGCGCAGCTCGGCGTCGAAGCGGTCGGTGTCGCCATCGACCTTCTCGAGCTGCTCGTCCTCGGCCGGCACGAGCAATTCGAACAGGAACAGCCGATCGTTCTCGTGAAGCCAGTCGGAAAGCCGCTTCAGGCGCTCGACCTGGCGCGCGTTCATCTCGGCGTCTCCCTCGGGGTTGTAGCGCACGAGAACCTTGGAGAAGAGCGGATCGAACTCCTCGATGTGGGCGCCGAAGTCGTCGCCGTAGTCGAAGTCGAACTCGTTCTGGCCCGACTTCTCCACCGGCATCGAGAGCAGCAGCCCGCGCTCCTTGGCCTCACCGGGCACGTTCGTGGGGGCGCCGAACTGCTCGTCCACCAGCACGCCGGTCCTCTCGGGATCCACCCCGGCGTCGACCGCCTTGAGCATCCCTTCGAAGATCAGGTGCTTCGCGTCGGCGATCTTCTCCGTCTCCTCCTCGGTGGGATCGCCCTCGATTCCGAACATCTTCTTCTGGAACGAGCCGCGGTGATCGAACGCGAGGATGTAGAGCTTGCCGTCATAACCAAGAGCCATGAAGGGGTTATACCCGTTTCACCGTCGCTATCCCCGACTAGGATCACCGCCGTGGAGCACCGTTTTACGGGTCCCTCCTACACGATCGGCGTGGAGGAGGAGCTCATGATCGTCGACGGGGAGACCCTCGACCTCACCAGCTCGATCGAGGGGTTGCTGGACGCGCTCGCCGATGTCCCCAGGGACGGGGAGATCAAGCAGGAGCTGATGGAGTCCGTGTGCGAGATCGCCACGGCGCCCTGCCGGGACACCACCGAGGCGGGGCTGCAGCTGCGTTCACTGCGGCGTCTCGCGCAGCAGGCGGCGGCGGAGCGTGGGCTCGCGATCGGCTCCGCGGGCACCCACCCGTTCGCGATGTGGGAGGACCAGCGCGTGGTGGCCCACCCGCGCTACCGAGACCTGATCGCCGACCTCCAGTTCGTGGCACGTCAGGAGATCATCTTCGGCATCCACGTGCACGTGGGCCTCGACGACGCCGACAAGGCCGTCCACGTGGCCAACGGCATGCGCGTGCACGTGCCGCTGCTGCTCGCCCTGTCGGCCAACTCGCCCTTCTGGCGCGGCCAGGTGACCGGCCTCGAGTCGACCCGCACGCCGATCTTCCGCGCCTTCCCGCGCGTGGGCATCCCGCCGCGCTACGACGACTTCGCCGACTGGGCGGCGCGCATGGACTTCATGGTCGACTCAAAGGTCATTCGCGACTACACCTACCAGTGGTACGACGTCCGCCCGCATCCCAACTTCGGCACGGTCGAGATCCGCGCGATGGACTCTCAGACCCGGGTGGAGCACACGATCGGCTTTGCCGCTCTCATCCAGGCGATGGTGAAGGAGCTGGCCGAGCACTTCGAGGCGGGCAAGGAGCTCTCGCGCTACCCCTACGAGATGCTGGACGAGAACAAATGGATCGCCGCGCGCCACGGGCTCGACGGTGAGCTCGTCGACCTGCCGATGCGCGACCGGATCTCGGTGCCCGACCTCGCCCGCCGGCTTATGGACCGCCTGCGCCCTCACGCCGAGGAGCTCGGCTCGGCCTCGGACTTCGAGGCCCTGGAGGACATCCTCGAGAACGGCACGGGCTCAGCGCGCCAGCACAAGGTCTACGACACCAACCACGACCTGCGCGAGGTCGTTCGCGAGGTGGTCGACGCCACTGTGCCGGAGCCCGCTGAGGCGGCCAACGACTGACGGGTACCCTGAGAGCAGTGTCTCAGCCGGACCTGTTCGTCGTCTGCCGGAACTGCGGGTCGGAGGTCAGCCCGTATGTGACCGAGTGCCCGTACTGCGGTCAGCGGGTGCGAAAGCGGGCGCCCAAGCTCGACCGCAAGGCCGACGGGGAACCGCAGGCAAAGAAACGCATGCGCCGGCCCACGCTGCCGCGCCTGCGCAGCGACGAGATCGCCGGGGTGGCGCCCGACACACGCCCGTACGCGACGTTGGCGCTGATCGTCGTGTGCCTGCTCTCGGCCCTGGTCTGGCGGGCGGACCCGTCCCTCGACCTCGGCTACCTGACCGTCCCGCTGGCCGAGGAGGTGTGGCGCTACTTCGCCTCCCCCTTCCTGTTCGCCGACAAGATCGGCTACGCCTTCGTCGCGCTCGTGGCCACGGGCATCTTCGGCACGATGATCGAGCGCCGCTTCGGCCCCTTCCCCGTGGTGGCGGTGTTCGTGCTCTCGGGCGCCGCCGGCATGGCGCTGGTGGCCTTTGCCGAGACCCCTCCGCTGTTCGAGAGCACCGAGGGCTTCTTGGTGTTCGGCGCCAACGGCGCGGCACTCGGCCTGCTGTGCGCCTGGCTGGTGGACGACCGGCTGGCGGCGCGCAGAGGCGAGGACCGCGACAACGATCTGCTGGGCGTGTACGTGGTCGCCATCGTGCTCGTGCTTCTCTCGGTGGCCGAGGAGACGGCGAACATCGGCGCCGCCGTCGGCGGCGGGCTGGCCGGCGCGCTGATGGGCCTGGCCCTGCCGCTGTTCACCCGCCGGTGATCTCCGAGGAGCAGGTGAACGCCGCGGTGGAGGCGCTGGCCGACCCCGAGCGCTTCGCCGGGGCCGAACGGGCCCTCGCGGTGCTCGCGCCCCACCTGCAGCTGGTGCTGGCTCACGCCCTCGAGGAGGGCGGGTGGTTCGGCGACGCCCACCGCTCTCAGGTCCGCCAGGCCGCCGCGGAGCCCGACCCCGCTCAGCGTGAGAGGCGCATCGACACGCTGCTGGCCGAGGAGACGCGGATGGGCATGATGGTTGGCGTGGCCGTCGGCTGGGAACTGTGCCGTGAACTCGAGACCGGAGGAGACTGACCATGGAAATTCGCTTTCTCGGCCAATCGTGCTTTGAGCTGACCGACGGCGACGTGCGCGTCCTCATCGACCCGTTCCTGACCGACAACC
The DNA here is from genome assembly GCA_963746825.1 of uncultured Thermoleophilaceae bacterium. Lineage (GTDB taxonomy): Bacteria > Actinomycetota > Thermoleophilia > Solirubrobacterales > Thermoleophilaceae > JACVRW01. The sequence goes on along the minus strand of CAVVCU010000007.1, from coordinate 483,017 downwards.
CCAAGGCGGCGGCGAGCGCGGACGAGGTCGAGCCCACGCACATCTTCCTGACCCACGGGCACGGGGACCACTACGGCGACATCGAGCAGATCGCCAAGCGCACGAACGCCCAGGTGGTGGCCATCTTCGAGATCGCGAACGAGCTGACCGACGCAGGCGTGGAGAACGTCTCTGACCCGGGCATCGGCGGAACCGTGACCTTCGACTGGGGCTGGGTGAAGCTCACGCCCGCGTGGCACACCTCGGTCACGCCGAAGGGCACGCCGAGCACCCCTGCCGGCCTGCTGATCAAGATCGGCGCCCAGACCGTCTACCACCTCGGCGACACCGCTCTGTTCTCCGACCTCAAGCTGGTGGCCGGTAGGGGCGATCCGATCGACGTGGCGCTGATGTGCATCGGCGGCCACTACACGATGGATCGCATCGACGCGGTGACCGCGGCCGAGTACGTCGGCGCCACCACCGTCATCCCCTGCCACTACGACACCTTCCCGCTTATCGAGACCGACGCCGAGGCCTTCAAGGTCGACGTGGAGGCGATGACGGAGTCGAAGGTGGAGATCCTGCAGCCGGGAGAGAGCTTCAGCCCCTAGGTGCCCTTAGGGCTGCTGCTGCGCCCCGCGCTGGAACCAGACCGGGCGGTCCTTCCAGTCGTGGGCCACCAGCGCGGCGCCGAGGGCGGCGAGCACGATGCCGGTGGTGCCGTGGTGCACGCGCTGGCCGAGCACCCACAGCCGGCGCTTGTCCGCGTCGTAGCGGATCACCCGGTTAGCGTGTATCGAGGACCCCCGCATGACAGTCTCACCTTAGGTTTGATCGGCATGTCTCGCAAATGGCTGAAGGTTTGGTTCTTGTGCCTGTTGGCAGCGACCGCCGTGCTTGCGGGTTGCGGCGGTGACGATGAGGACGAGCCGGCGGACACGGCCACCGAGACGCGCACCGAGGAGACCGCTCCGGCTCCGACCGCCAGCGAGCCCGAGGACGAGACCGAGCCCGAGGAGGCTCAGCCGGACCCCGAGCCCGACCCGACGGAGACCGAGGAGCGGCCGCCGGAGACCTCGCCCGAGGAGGCGCCCGGCGGCGCGGGCGACGAGGTTCCCGCGCGCTCGCTGGCGCTGTTCACCGGGGAGGGGGGCCGCATCACCCCGCGTGTGGTGAGGGTGCCGTCGTTCATCTCGGTGCGGGTGGAGCTGCGTTCCGCCGACGGCCGCCCCTACGGCCTTCGGTTCGGGAGCGAAACGATCCGGGTCAGCGGCGCGCTGGCCTCGGTCTCGACGACGTTCCAGGGGCTTCGGCCCGGGGCCGCGCTCACCGGGAGGCCGATCGGCGTGGGGACGCGGGTGCGGATCGAGGCCACGGCCGAGCCCGGGCCCTGAAGCCGGCCGGGGCATGCAAATCCCTCTGGCTGGTCAGCCAGCCATTGGGGTAGCCTGCGGGTCATGAGCGAGAGCGCAACCCAGCGAACGGAGCGGGCCGATTTTCAGGCCACCAGCGACCCCGGATTGCTCGAGTCGGCCGACCGGGGCGAGGTGAACCTGCTCACCTACGAGCAGCTCTACAACCTGTGGGAGCGCCAGCAGTGGGCCACCCAGGACATCGACTTCACGCAGGACCGCATCGACTGGCACGAGCGCATCCCGCGCGAGGAGCGCCTGCAGCGCATGTACGGCCTCTCGTCGTTCTTCATCGGCGAACAGAAGGTGGCCGAGGAGCTCGGCCCGATGATGCGCGCCGCGCCGACCGAGGAGATGCGCGTGTTCCTCTGCACGCAGATCGCCGACGAGGCGCGTCACGTGCGTTTCTTCAATCGCTTCTACGACGAGGTGGGCATCCTCGAGGCGGGCACGCTGCAGGGGCGCCTCGCGGAGACCAGCGAGCACGTGAACCCGGAGTTCAACCAGCTCTTCGACGAGATGCTCAAGAGCCGCGTCGACCACCTGGCCCGCCGGCCCGAGGATCTCGAGGCCCTGGTGGAGGCCGTGACGCTGTACCACATGGTCATCGAGGGCATGCTGGCCCTCACCGGCCAGCACTTCATCCTCCAGTACAACGAGGAGGTGGGCACGCTGCCCGGCTTCGTCGAGGGGTTCAACAAGATCGCGCGCGACGAGCATCGCCACGTGGCCTTCGGCGCGCGCTTCCTGCGCGAGATGGCCGCCGAGGATCCCAAGTACGGCGACGCGATCACCCGCACGATGACCGAGGTGGCACCGATCGCCGACGCGGTGCTCCAGCCCAAGTGGTACGTGGAGGGCGAGACGGAGATCTTCGGAGCGTCGATGGAGGAAACGCGCGCGTTCGCGCTGAGGGCGCTCGAGCGGCGCCTGAAGGTGATCGGGCTGGCGCCCGTCGCCTAGTACATCCGCCCGCCGACCGGCACGTCGGCGGTCGGGCGCAGCAGGATCACGTTGCCCTGCTCGTCGGGCACGCCGAGCACCAGCACCTCGGATCGCACCGGGCCGATCTGGCGGGGCGGGAAGTTGACCACGGCCACCACCAGGCTGCCCTCGAGCTCCTCGCGCGAGTAGTTGGTGATCTGCGCCGACGAGCGCTTCTCGCCGATCTCGGGGCCGAAGTCGAGCACCAGCTTCCACGCGGGCTTGCGGGCCTCGGGGAACTCCTCCACGCGGGTGATCCGGCCGACGCGGACGTCGACCTTCATGAAGTCTTCGAACTCGATCGTCAACGCCGCTGGGGCCCGGACGGCGGAGCCGGCGGCGGCGTGCCCGAGCCGGCTCCCGCGCCGGGCTCTCCGGCCGGCGGGGCGGGCGGGGGCTGATCGACCGGAGGTGCTTCCTCTCCGGGCAGCGGCGCGGGCACACTCGGCTCGCCGGCGGGCGGGGACACCACCGGTGGCTCGTCCTCTCGCGGAGGCAGCGTGACGGTCGAGCCCTCCTCCTGCACCGGGGCGGGAGCGGGCTCGGGGGGCGGCAGCGGGGCCGGTGCGGGTGGCACCACCGGCTCGGCCGGCGGCGGGGCCGCGGCCACCGGGGTGGGGGCCGGTGCGGGCTCGACCTTCACGGCCTCCTTCACCGGCTCCTGCCTCTTCTCCCTGACCACGGCCTTCGGCTTCTCGACCGGCGCCGGCGGCGGGACGGGCACTACCTGCTGCGCGATTGCGGCCTGCGGCGGCGAGACGGCGGGCTGCGTCACGTGCTTGACCTCGACCGCGCCGGCGGTGACGATCACCGCGGCCGCCATCCCGGCGGCCGCCTTGGAGGCGACGGTGGAGATCCCGGCCGACACGGCGCCGGTGGCGGTGATCCCTCCGGCCGCGGCGGCGGTGGCCCCGGCCACGCCGGCTCCCGCGGCCGCGCCGCCCCCCGATCCGGCAGCGGCGGCGCCGGCGGCGCCGCCGGCCCCCAGCTTGAAGATCCACAGCTTCTTGAAGAACAGGAGCGGGCCGATCGGGGAGATCGCGGCCAGCGCGCGCCCCGTCTTACGCAACTCGCCGCGAAAGCTACGGCAGCGATCACACGTCTTCAGATGGCGGCGCACCGGAGGCGAGCTCTTGGCGATGCCCTCGGCCACCTGGCCCAGCTCGAGCCGCACCTCCTCGCAGGTGAGCAGTCGTGCCTCCGACGCCTCGGCGAGCGCCACGCGCGCGCGCACCAGAAGCGACTTGACGCTCGGGATGGTGGTGTCCATCGCCTCGGCGATCTGGTCGTAGGAGAGCGCGTCGATCTCGCGCAGCAGCAGCGCGGTGCGCTGGGTCTCGGGCAGCTCGCCGACGTCGGCCACGATGTGGCGGAACTCCTCGCGCTTGTGCACGGTGTCGGCGGTGGTGGTGCCGCCGTCGCGCTCGAAGATGTCCATCGAGTCCTGCCCGGTCGCGCGCGGGCGGCGCAGGTGATTCAGGCAGCGGTTGCGCGCGATCCGGTACAGCCAGGGCCGGGCGTTGATCGGCCGGTCGTCGGCGCGGATCGCGTTGAAGGAGGCGGCGAAGACCTCCTGCAGGACGTCCTCGGCGTCCTCCTGCGAGCCCAGCATGTGCCGGCAGAAGGCCAGCAGCCGCGGCTGGTAGCGCTGCACCAGCGCCTCGAACGCCCCGTGTTGGCCGCGGCGAATCAGAGCCACGAGTCGCTCGTCGCTCTGCAGCCTCAGCAGGGGTGAACGCCCTGCCAGCGCGGGAAGCCGCGCCGAGTGATGAAGTGCTGATGCCTCCAAGAACCGGTCCGGTGGGAGTGGGTACCCGGTGGGAGAAAACCGTAGCAGCGCCAAAGTTGCGCCCTCCGCGCGACGGCCTCGATGCCCGGGGTGGGATTCGAACCCACAATGCTCCGAGGAGCGGCGCCTTTTAAGGGCGCGGGCTGTGCCAGTTCGCCTACCCGGGCGCGGTGACGACTCCGCTCGCATGCTGACACAGCGCGGCCAGGAGCGGGTGCAATTTTCCACTCGCCGCGCTGCCCACCTGCGGCTGGAAGAGCGTGGCGAGGTAGAACGGGTGCCCGGGCAGCTCGAAGCCCTCCACACCGGCGTCCGGGGCGGACGCGCTCATTACGAGGCCCGCGCGGGCGAGCTTCTCGGGGACGCCCCCGGCGAGGCCGTAGGAGCACCAGTGAAAGCCGGTGAACGGGGCCGTGCCGCAGAGGGCGGCGAGGCGCGTGCCGGGCACCGTGGTCACCGGGCGCTCCTCCCCGACCAGCCCGCAGGCGAGCGCTCCCACAACGACGGCGTCGGCGCCGGGCTCGGTCTCGGCGTGAGCGGCGGCGGGGATCCCGGCGGCGTTTCGCGCGAACTCCACGGCCATGTACTGAAAGCCACCGCAGGTGCCGAGCGTCGGCATCTGGTTCTCGCGCGCGAGGCGGATCGCCTCGTAGACCACCCCGTCGTCGCGGTACGGCGTGCCCGGCAGGACCCAGAGCCCGTCGAAGCGGTCGATGCGCTGCGCCTCGGCGCCGTCGGTGGCCACCCAGCGCAGCTCGATCCCGTCGGGCACGAGGCCCATCGCGGCGTCGATCTCGCGGTGGGTCAGGAAGGCCGGATCGCGATCCCCCAGCGCAGCGATGGTCACCGTCCGTTCAGAGACCTGAAACACCTTCCCCGTAGCCTCGGCTGAGAGTCATGACCGTACAGCAAGTCATACCGGCTGCTCGCCTTCGTGGTCGTGGTCCTGGCTCTGGCCGCCGGCCTGCTGCTCCTGGGCCGCGTATCGGACAACGCCACCGTGTCCATGGGTCTCACCGCCGTGTGGTTCGGCCTGGTGTTCGTGGTGGGCGCGGTGCTGGTCTTGCGCCGGCGCGAGCTGTTTTGGCCGCTCGCCCTGGGCTACGGGATCGTGGCGGTGGGCGCGGCCGTGCTGGTGATCGCCCCCACGCTCATCGACAAGGAGGTCGACGAGCAGATCGTGACGGGCGCTCCTCCCGCCGCGGCGGCGTCGGAGGTCGGCCGTTCTCCGGACGAGCCGGCGCCCGAGCCGAGCGGCAACGTTCAGATCGCCACGGGTCGCTTCGGCTCGCTCGCCCACCAGAGCAAGGGAAGGCGGCGGTGGTCGAGCTACCCGGCGGGAAGCGCAAGCTGACCCTCAGCGATTTCGAGACCGATCCGGGCCCCGATCTGCGCGTATACGTAACTACGAGCGACCCGGCGAACGGCGATCTGGGCGACTTTCGCGACCTTGGCGCGCTCAAGGGCAACGTGGGCAACCAGCAGTACGACCTCTCGCGGGGAGTCGACCTGAAGCGCTACTCCACCGTCGTCGTGTGGTGTCGCGCCTTCAGCGTGGCCTTCACATCAGCACCGCTGCGGCGCGCCTGAGCCCTTATATGCACGTGCGGGTATGGTGGCGGCCATGAAGTTCCTGTTCATGCCGATCAGCATCGGCGCCGGCCTCGCAGCGGGCTTCTTCGCGAAGAAGGTGTTCGACCAGGTCTGGGGGGTGTTCGACCAGGAGGAGCCTCCCGACTCCAAGCACCGCGATATCGACTGGACGAAGCTCGTGATCGCGGCCGCCGTCCAGGGCGCAATCTTCCGCGCCATGAAGGAAGCGACCGACCACGCGAGCCGGCAGGCATTCGCCCGCACCACGGGCAAGTGGCCGGGCGAAGAACGCCCCGAGCCCGAGTAGACTCGCGCGTTTACGCGAGCCGCGTAACTGCGGCTCAGGACCGCGGCAAGGGGTCGCAGGGGGTGGTTTCATGGACGAAACGGCTGGCGCGGAAGAAGAAGGTGGGTCACAGTAGGCGTTAGTGGGCTAGACGATTGTTCTAGGCGATCGCAATTGCCCCTAATACTCCAAGCTGGATCTGCCGAGATAAACCACGTGGCCCCCTTCCATCCCCTGCGTTACGGCGCACGGGCCGTCCTGGCTCGTACCGGAGCGGCGCTTGCCGTTTTCGTCGTGATCGCCGCTGTGCTCCTTTGGGGTGGATCGCAGGGCCCGCTGTCCGACGCCGCGGCGACCAAGGGGACGCCCGGCCACGGTCACCATGTCCCGGTAGGGCAGGACACCGGCGCCACGCCGCCCGTCGTGCCGGTTCCGCCCGTCGAGCCCGCTCCGCCGGCTGAGCCCGTCGATCCTGTCGAGCCGTCGAGCCCGTCGATCCCGTGCCCGATACGCCCGACGTGATCGGCGAGGGGGGCGACGGTGGCGACGGCCAGGGAGCTCCCGGTGGCGAAGGTGTGGTCGGTGGCGTGGAGGGCGTCGGCGGCGACGGCGACTCCGGGGGCGCAAACGACTTCGAGGAAGAGGACGGCGGCGGCGACGACGGCGCGGAAGAGCCCCCGCCGGCTCCGCCCGCCGAGGAGCCCGGCGACGAGACCGAGGACATCGACCGCGACGCACCCGGCTTCGGCGAACGCCGGCGCTTCGGGGGCAAGCCGACCGGCGGGGCCAAGGGGCCCGAGCCCAGCGCGGGCGACTCCGCCGGCGATCCCGAGGAGCCCGCGCCCGCGCCCGCGTCGCGCAGCGTCTTGCTGCCGGGGGCCGAGTCCGGCACCGGCTCCGACTCCCCCTCCGGCGATCAGGCCGAACGGCGGCGGAGCGCCGCAGTCGGCGACGGCGGGGGGACCATCGTGGACGAGGGCGACACCCGCCCCTCCGAGTACCAGCTCACCGCGGCGCCCACGCAGGGCGGCGCCGGCGAGGGCCCGGACGGCGCCACCGGCGGCGCGAGCCCGGGCACCACGTCGGGCACGGCGCTTCCCCTCACACCCTTCACCGGCACGCAGAGCGGCGGCTCCGCGGGCAGCGGCGGTGCGGGCGAGGACGGCGGCCAGAACGGCAACGCCGGCGACAAGGGCGGGGACGCCGGATCGGGCGACGAGGCCAGCGGCCCCACCTTCATCCCCCAGCCGGTCACCGAGTTCGTGCGCTACATCCCAGATTCCGTCAAGGCCGCGCTCGCGGCCCTGGCCGCCCTGTCCCTCCTGCTCGCGATCGGCTACCTGCTCGCCGGCCTACGCGCCCGGCGCCTCGCCAACCAGCGTCAGGAGCTGCTCCAGGAGGTCGGCCTGCTGCAGAGCGCGCTGCTGCCTCCGGTGCCCGAGAAGGTCGGCGCGCTTCGCACCTCGGTGGCCTACCGGCCCGCCGACGGGCCGGGAGCGGGCGGCGACTTCTACGACGTGCTCCCGCTGCCCGGCGGGCGCGTCGGCTTCATCCTCGGCGACGTTTCCGGCCACGGCCGCGGCGCCCTCGCTCGCACGGCGTTCATGCGCTACACGCTGCGCGCCTACCTCGAGGCGGGGCTCGAGCCGCGCGTCGCCCTCCAGGTCGCGGGCCGCGTGATCGACGACAACCTGGGCGGCGACTTCGCCACCGTTCTCCTTGCCGTGCACGACCCGGAGACGGGTTCGCTCACGTACGCGACCGCCGGGCACCCGGCACCGATAGTGGCTGGACCGCAGCCGCACGATCCGGTAACCGCGGGATCCTCTCCCCCGATCGGTGTGGGCGTGCGGACCGGACTGCGCCAGACCACTGTGCCGCTGGTGCCCGGCTCGGTCGCGTGCCTCTTCACCGACGGCCTCATGGAGGCCCGCACCGAAGACGGCATCCTCGGCCGCGAGCGGCTCGCCGAACTGCTCGACGAGCTGGGTGACGATGCCACCGCCCGGCGCCTGATCGAGAGCGTGGCCTCGGAGTCGAGCAAGCTCTCGGACGACATGGCCGCCGTGATGATCTCGCCGACCGCGGGCGTGACCGCCGGCCTGTTCCGCACCGAGCAGCTCGAGCTCACGGGCCGCGAGCTGGAGGGGCCGATCGCGCGCCGCTTCCTCGAGGCCTGTGGCCTCTCGGCCCCTGAGGTCGAACAAGCCGAGCACGACGCTCGGCTGCTCGCCGAGCGCTTCGGCGGCGTGGTGCTGCACGTGGTGTTCGGCAACCGCCTTCGCGTGGAGGTGCTCCCCCGCAACGTGGAGAGCATCGAAGCCGCGTCGCGGCGCGTCAGCGCAGGAACTGCTCGATAGCTCCGGTCACGCCGTCGGGATCGTCCTCCACGACGAAGTGCGAGGCGTCGGCCAGCTCCAGCGTCTCGGCCTGCGGATAGAGCTCGCGCCACTGATCGAGGAATACCGGCTGGAACACGGGGTCGCGCATTCCCCAGATGAGCTTGACCGGAACGCCCAGCGACGTCAGCCCCTCGTGGATCGACGCCATCAGGGAGGCACTGCGATCGCGTTCGGTGAGCGGGATGTCGCGCTGGAACGCAAGCAGGCCCGCGCGCGACCAGTAGTCCGGGAAGGGCGCGCGGTAGGCGTCCATCATCACCGGATCGATGTCGCGCCGGGCCATCCCCGAGGGGATCGATTCCACGGATAGGTTGCCGGCCAGGATCAGGATCTCGCCCATCCCCTCGCTGCGCAGCTCGCGCAGGAACGGCGGCAGGAAGCTCGGCAGCTCCCAGGCCCAGGTGTTCAGGAGAACGAGCCGAGCGAACCGGTCGGTGCGCTCGAGCATGGTGCCCAGGCCGATCGGGCCGCCCCAGTCGTGGGCCACCAGGGTCACATCGCGCAGGTCGAGCGACTCGATCAGGGCAATCGCGTTGTCGATGTGGCGGCGCAGCGAATACGCCGAGAGGTGCGGGGGCTTGGATGAGCGGCCGAAGCCCATGTGGTCGAGCGCCACACAGCGGTGGCCCTGGGCCGAGAGCGCGGCGATCGGGCGGCGCCACAGGTAGCTCCAGGTCGGGTTGCCGTGCAGGAAGAGGAGCGGGCTCGAGTCCCGCGGGCCCTCGTCGACGTAGTGCAGCCGGCAGCCGTCGGCGTCGAGGAAATGCGGCTCGAAAGCGAACGTACCGTCAAAATCCCCTTCGAGAACAGCGACCATCATGGCCGTGTATACCCGATCGGTTATGGTCGCCGCCAGAATGAGCGCGGACACCCAGACCGAGCAGGCCGCGAAGCTCCACGGCGGCCGCCTGGTGGCCAAGCGCCTCAAGGCCCACGGCGTGACCAAGCTCTTCACGCTTTCCGGGGGCCACCTCTTCTCGGTCTACGACGGGTGCCGCGAGGAGGGCATCGACATCGTCGATGTCCGCCACGAGCAGTCGGCGGTGTTCGCCGCCGAGGGCTGGGCCAAGGCCACGCGCGAGGTCGGCGTATGCGCGCTGACCGCCGGCCCGGGTGTGACCAACGGGATGAGCGGCATGGCCTCCGCCCAGCAGAACGGCTCGCCCGTCCTCGTGCTCGGGGGCCGCGCGCCGTCGTTTCGCTGGGGCCAGGGCTCGCTCCAGGAGATCGACCACGTTCCCTTCGTGGCGCCGGTGGTGAAGAGCGCACGCACCGCATCGGCCACGGCCGATATCCCGGGGCTGGTCGACCAGGCGCTGCGCGAAGCGGCCGAGCCGCCGACCGGGCCCACGTTCCTCGACCTCCCGCTCGACCAGGTGTTCATGGAGGCCGAGGTCGACGCCGACGCGCCGCCCGACGGGCCCGGCCCGGCTGGGCTCGATGCGGTCGACGCGGCGGCGCTCGAGCGCGCCGCCGAGCTGCTTCGCGGGGCCGAGCGGCCGGTGGTGATGGCCGGCACGGGCCTGTACTGGGCCCGTGGCGAGGAGGCGCTGGTGCGGCTGTGCGAGGAGCTCTCCGTGCCCGTGTTCCTCAACGGCCTGGGCCGCGGCTGCGTGCCCGCCGACCACCCGATGTTCTTCTCGCGTGCGCGAGGCATGGGGCTAAAGGGCGCCGACGTGGCGCTCGTGATCGGCGTGCCGATGGACTTCCGGCTTGGCTTCGGCCAATCGTTCGGGGAAGAGACGCAGATCGTGTCCATCGGTTCCTCGCCGCCCGCGCGACCGCACCCGCGCGAGGTGGCGGCCGAGCTCTACGGCCCGGTGCCCGAGACGCTCGAGGCGCTGCGCTCCGCGGCCGGCGGCGGGCCCGACCGCGGCGCCTGGGCGGCGTCGTTGCGCGGCGCCGAGACCGAGAAGCGCGATGGCGAGCAGACCGATCTCCACGATGACCGCGCGCCGCTGCACCCCATGCGCCTCTACCACGAGCTGGGCCAGGTGCTCGACCGAAACGCCGTGGTGATCGGCGACGGTGGCGACTTCGTCTCCTTCGCCGGCCGTCTGATCGAGACCTACGAGCCCGGCTGCTGGATGGACCCCGGCCCCTACGGCTGTCTGGGCTCGGGGCCGGGCTTCGCGCTCGCCGCCAAGCTGGCCCATCCCGACCGCCAGGTCTGCCTCCTGCTGGGCGACGGCGCCTTCGGGTTCTCGGGCCTCGAGTTCGACACCTTCGTCCGCCTCGGCGTTCCCGTGGTGGGCGTGATGGGCAACAACGGGATCTGGGCCCTCGAGAAGCACCCGATGGAGTACCTGTACGGCTACTCGGTAGCCGCCGACCTGCAGCCCGAGTGCCGCTACGACGAGATCGTGCGTACGCTCGGAGGCCACGGCGAGCTGGTGGCCCGGCCCGAGGAGCTGCGCCCGGCTCTCGAGCGGGCCTTCGCCAGCGGGAAGCCGGCGCTGGTGAACGTGCTCACCGACCCGTCGGTGGTGTACCCGCGCAAGGCCAACCTTGCGTAATAGGGGTCGCTAAATCGGGCCGGGGGCCTTCCCCCGAGAAGGCAATTGGTTTATAGTCCGAACCGCTGGGTGGGATACGCCATGCGGTCAACCCGTAGGGTGCCTGCCCGGTACATAGGTTCGGACGAAGCCGCATCGTATCGGCGCCTCCCGCCGTCCGAACCGTAAGGCCCTCTCAAGGCACGTACCCCTGCCCGTCCTGATTGGGCCGTTTAACGGAACCGCCGGCATGATGCCGGCGGTTCTGCTTTTCGGGGCCGGCTAACGCGTCCAGCGGAAGTGCAGATGCGGCGTCACGGCCTCGAGCCCGGTGCCGTTGATCGCCTCGCCCCAGAGCTCGCCCTCGACGGCTCGTGGGTCCGCGCAGGCGCCGCTGCCCACCGTGAGTGGGAGCGTTCGCGTTTTGTCCGTCGGCAGGAGCGCGCCGGGATTGGAGCGGATGCGCTCGGTCTGCGGCGGCGGGAAGTAGCGCGTGCGCGGTTGCTGCGACGTGGAGCCGTCGGGCGCCCGGCATGTGACGAGCTCCTTGAGCGAAACGCGAACGCGGGCCACGCCGCCGTCGGCGTCGCGGCCGCGGACGGTCCCCGCGAGGCGCGGCTCCCGCAGCCGGGTTGTGTCGTGGGATTGGCCGCCCGGCGGCTGAGAGGCCTCGGCGAGCGCCCGGCCGTCGGTCGACTCGAGCACGATGGTGGCCGCGGGAGGAGTGGAGTCGTCGCGGGGAACCGTCACCCTCGTCGGGTCGGCGCCGTGTCCGGTCTGCGTGCCCGCGTCGGGTGGCGGGGCGGGCTGCGCGGCGTCGCGCTTCGGCGCGGGGTCGCGCTTCGGACTGGGATCCTCACCGCCGCAGCCGGCTAGGAGCAGGACGAGGATGAGCAGGCGTGGTGACCGCATGCTCGCGACGCTAGGAGACGAAGGGTGTTTGCGGAAATAGCGGCTCGCTTCGAGTTATAAGCTGCGCGCATGAGTGTGGATCCCCGTCTGCTGCGTCCCTTCGTGGTGCTCGCCGACGAGCTGCACTTCAGCCGGGCGGCCCAGCGGCTGCACATCGCCCAGCCCGCGCTCAGCCAGCAGATCAAGCGCCTGGAGGCGCAGCTGGGCGTCGAGGTGTTCGAGCGCACGCGCAGCAGCGTCCGGCTGGCCGACGCGGGCCGGGTGCTGCTCGGGCCGGCCCGGGCGGCGGTCAAGGCCGCGGACACGGTCGACGAGGTGGCGGGAACCTTCACCCGGGGAGAGAGGGGGGAGCTGAGGCTGGGGATGTCGCCCGGCGTGCACTACATCGCGCAGGCCATGCTGGCCGAGGCCGAGCAGCGGCTCGCGCGGGTGCGGGTGCGTGCGCGCCAGGACTCCACGGGAGCACTCACGGAGGAGGTGGCGGCGGGCGGGCTCGACCTGGCACTCGGCTTCTGTGCCGAGCCGAGGGCGGGGGTGATACGCGAGCCGCTGGCCGACGTGGAGGCGGTGGTGGCGGTGGGCACGGGGCATCGTCTGGCCTCGCGAGATGGCGTGCGGCTCCGCGACCTGCGCGCGGAGACGTTCGCCCTCGTCGACGCGCGGGATGGGCCGGGGTTCAACCGGGCCGTGGTCGCGCTGTGCGCCGGGGCGGGCTTCGCGCCGCGGACCGCCCCGGATCCCCGGGGGCCGATGTCGTGGGAGGCCGCGGTGCGCCTCGAGGGCTGCGTGGGGTTGACCTCGCGCTCCGCCGCGGTCTCCTCGGCCCGCGACCTTCGGTTGCTGGAGCTGCGCGACCGTCTCACCTTTCCGCTGCACCTGTTGCGCCCCGCCGTGCCGCTCGCGGCGCTCACGCCGGTGGCCCGAGCCTTCCGTGCCCTGGCCCGCGAGCTGGCTGCCCGCGGGCTGCTCACCGCCCCTGAATAGTCTCGGGTACATGGCCAGCGGCGAGTCGACCATCGCGCGGGATCACTGTCTCGCGCCCGGGCGCACCGTCGACGCCCCGATCCACGGCACCAAGTACCGGCGGATGTTCGAGGCGCTGGACTCGCTCGAATCCGAGGACCACCTTCTGCACCGGCTCGGCTCCTCCGGCGGGCCCTGCGATCCCGGCCCGATCGATTCGGCCGATGCCGGTGACGACTCGCGTGTCGAGGCCGGGTGGCCCTTCTTCGGGCAGTTCGTGGCCCACGACATCACCGCCGACCGGTCGCCGCTCGTCCATCGCGCCGATCCCCGGGCGATCGAGAACTTCCGGTCGCCGCGGGCGAACCTCGAGTGCGTCTACGGCGGCGGCCCGGTCGGCTCGCCCTACCTGTTCGAGCGCGACGACCCGGCGAAGCTGTTGCATTCGGCCACCGACGTGCCGCGCAACGAGCAGGGCGTCGCTCTCGTCGGCGACCCGCGCAACGACGTCCACCTGTTCATGAACCAGCTGCAGCTCGCGTTCCTGCGGGCGCACAACCTCCTGGTCGACCGGCTGCGGGCCGACGGCGGGCCCGAGGGCGAGGTTTTCGACTCGGCCCGGGTGGCGCTCGTGTGGCACTACCAGTGGGTGCTGCTCCACGACTTTTTGCCCTCGCTGGTTGGCGAGCAGATGGCGATGGAGCTGCTGGCCGGCGACCCGGGTCACTACCGCCCCGACCCCGAGCAGCCCTTCTTACCGTTCGAGTTCGCCGACGCCGCGTACCGCTACGGCCACTCGCAGATCCGCCACGCCTACCGCATCCAGCCGGACGCCGCCGAGGTGCCGCTGTTTCCCGACCTGATCGGCTTCCGGCCGGTGGGCGCCGATCAGGTGGTCGACTGGACCCTGCTCTTCGACGCGCCGGACAGCCCGCCGGCGCAGCGCTCGAAGCGCATCGACGGGAAGCTCCCCGCGGCGCTGATCGAGCTTCCGGTGGAGATCACCGGCAAGGTCGACGAGCCCGCCTATCACTCGCTGGCCGCGCGTGACCTGCAGCGCGGACAGAGCACCGGCCTGCCCTCGGGTGAGCGGGTGGCGCGCGAGCTGGGCGTGGAGCCGCTGACCTCAGACGAGGTCGGCCTGGAGTCCGCCGGCTGGAACGACGAGACGCCGCTCTGGTTCTACGTCCTGCGCGAGGCCGACGTGCGGGAGGACGGCGACCGGCTCGGCCCGGTCGGCGGGCGGATCGTCGGCGAGGTTCTGGTGGGCATCGTCGACGCCGACGGCGAGAGCTTCCGCGCGGTCGAGCCCGGCTGGCAGCCTACGCTGCCGGCATCCGAGCCCGGTCGCTTCCGCCTGCTGGACCTGCTGCGCGCGGGCGAGCTCGAGCCGGCCTGATCGCTACGACCCCGCGGCGTCGAGCGCGGCGCCGTGGAGGATGTCGGACTCCGACACCTCGATCTCGTCGAGCCCGAAGGCGCGCATCGACTCGAGCAGGATCACCGTGCCGGCAACGATGGTGGGCGCACGGTCGGGGTGCAGCCCGGTGACCTCGCGCCGCTCGTCGAGTGGGAGGGCGGCGAGCTCGGCCACGATACGCTCGCAGGAGGGGAGGTCGACCCGGTAGCCGTGCACCTTCGCGGGGTCATAGGGGTCGAGCTCCTGGTCGATGGCCGCGAGCGTGGTGGCGGTGCCCGCCACGGCGATGCCGATCTCGACGCTCTGGCGAATCTCGACCGAAGTCTCGGCCGCGAGCACGGCGCGCGCGTCGTCCGCGAGGGCGACCATCTCTTCGTGCTCGGGCGGATCAGATCGGAGGTGGCGCTCGCTGAACCGCACCGACCCCATGCGCGTGGACACGTGGAAATCCGGGTTGCCGCCGGCCCGCCCGGTCACGTACTCGGTGCTGCCGCCGCCGATGTCGATAACGAGCGCCCGGGAGCCGGAGTCCCGGCCCGACGTGGCACCGAGAAAGGTGAGCCGCGCCTCCTCGTCGCCGGAGATCGTGCGGGCATCGATACCGAAGCGCTCCTGGATTTCGTCACGAAACGCCGGCCCGTTCTCGGCGTCGCGCATGGCGCTGGTGGCCACGGCCACGATCCGCTGCGCTCCGAGCCGGTCGATCACGTCGCGGTAGGTGGCCAACGCCTCGCTCACGCGGGCGATCGCCTCGTCGGCCAATCGCCCCGTTGCATCGACGTCCTGGCCCAGCCTGGTGACGATGGTGCGCCGCTCGAGCTCGGCAACCCTGCCGTCCTCGACCTGGGCCACGAGCAGCCGGGTCGAGTTGGTGCCCAGGTCGACCACGGCGATGGGGGAAGCGGCCATGAACGGCACCGTACCGAGCGCGACCAACACCTTGACCATCCCCGCACCGCTGCTAGATTTTCGGGCCTACGCCGCGGGGTGGAGCAGTCAGGTAGCTCGTCGGGCTCATAACCCGAAGGTCGCGGGTTCGAATCCCGCCCCCGCTATCTACGAAAGGCCTGCGCTCGCGGGCCTTTCGTGTTTCTCAGGGCCGAGCTTGGGGCTAGCCTTCGACGCCTGTCGAGTGGTGGGGTGCCCCGACGGGCTTGGATTCGGGTGAGCCGCGTTGTCGCAGGTACACGGCGAAAATGGCCATCGACCCGACAGCGAGAAATTCCGATTGCCAGTTCTCGAGGGTGCGTTGCCAAAAACTGCCGGTAGCGAGATAGTCCAGCCAGGAAACTGGGGCCTGGTGGTGAGAGAGGCGTTCGGCGTTGTACTCGACCGCCCCGGTGAGCGACTGGACGAGCCAGCTGGCCACCCAGATGCCGCCCATCGCGATCAACAGCGAGTTCTCGTAGACGGTGCGTCGAAAACCGACCGAGCGCGCCCAGCTCGGGGAGTCCTGTTTTGCGTGTTGTCCGACGCGTTGTTGCTGGTCTGTCTCGCGGCCGGCCTCATCGAGCTCCTTGGATTCAGGCGACCCCTTTTGCAAGAGCCAGACGGTCAAGAGGATGAACAGCGTGAACTGTAGGTATTCCGACTGCCAGTTCTCCATGACCGACACGCCGTAGGACGATGAGAACACGTAGCGCCACAGCGACAGGTGCGGACCCTGAACGCGGTCTTGCTCGTCGTTGAACGCGGAGTGGCCCGCGATCGCCTGAAACACCAGAGAGGCAAGAAACAGCCCCAGGAAGACGAGTGTGAGGCTGTTTTCCCGAACGAAGCGGCGCACGATCAGTAATGGGCCAGGCCCAACACCGCGAACAACGCCAGTCCGGTTGCGATCACCACTACATAAACGACAAACATGACTCGCATTCTCAGCTGTCCAACTCGCACTCGTAGGGCCGGTTGGGTTGGGCCGGTACGCAACCGGCCGCGCTTATGCGCCAGCCGGCGCTGGTCTGGTCAAGAAACGCGAACTCGCGATCACCCAGCTCGACAAGACCCGAGTTCATGTAGACCTTCACACCAACCACCTCAGCATCGGTGCGGAGCCTCAGCCCAAGCAGAGCTCGACTACAGCGACTCATCTCCTGGGCCTCCAGCGCGGCCCTCGTCGGCGCAGTCAACTGCTCGCAGGCTGCCCTCCCGTCACGAGTGGCAAGCGCTGACTGAAAGCGCTCCACGACCGCCGACGCGTCGCGCTCTGACGAGCCGGTACCGCAGCCCGCCAGGACCGCAACGGCAAGCAGGGCGCTGATGGCTTGCACGTCCCGCATCTAAGGCGAAGCCTTCGCCGCCCGGCAAACACGTCCTGCCGGGCTGCCGCCCCTCGCTCAGAGGACGTTCGCTATCTCGGCTTTGATGCTGTGGGGCATCAGTCGGCTGGTCCGCCACCCCGCGCTGCCGGTGTGCAAACCGTGATGGGTCCTCCTGGTTGTGGTCGTCTAGCTCGAGGCCTTGGCCTTGCCGCCCTTGCGGCCCGCCTCCTGCTTCTGGGCGCGGTTGCCGCCGCTGCCGCTGCCACTGCTCTTGCTGCTTCGGCTGCTGCCGCCACCGCTCCCGGACTTCTTGCCACCCTTGCTCGAAGCGTCCGGAGTGTTGGCGATGGCCGCCGCGCGGCTCTTGCTCATGCCCTTCTTGCGAAGGCCCTCGTACTGCTTGTCGTCCTTGACGCTCGGCCCGTGATCCTTTGCCATTTCAGCCGCCGGTGGCCGAGATCGCCTCGACGAGATCGCCGACCTTCTCGTCCTCGATCCCACCGGCCAAATCGGCGATGCTGACGACACCGACCAGATCGTGCCCGTCGATGACGGGGAGACGTCGCACCTTGTGCTCGGCCATAGTCCTCAGAGCCTCGTCGACGGGGTCGTCAGCGCCGATCGTGACCGGCTTGCCGTCGCCCAGATCACCAGCGGCCACGCTTGAGGGATCCTGGCCTTGCCCAAGCACCTTCACCACGATGTCGCGGTCGGTGAGCATGCCCTTAAGCCGATCGTCCTCACCGCATATCGGCATCGACCCGACGTCCAGTTCGGTCAGCCTCCTGGCTGCGTCAAGGACGGTGTCGTTCTCTCCGATGCACTCCACGCCGCCCGTCATCACATCTCGTGCCGTGCTTGCCATCCGGCTAGCTCCTTCTCTCTCGGGTTGGTCGCCCATACCCGGTCTGCAAGCCGTGTACCCGTCGGCCCGCGGGTTTTCGGTTGTGATCGAGGGCCGCGCTGCGAGGTATCTGAGCGGCAGGGGAGGTCGCCCGTGGCTCAGCGATTGTGGTTGACGACCTCGACGTTGTGTCCGTCGGGATCGAGGATGAACGCGCCGTAGTAGCCCGGGTGGTACACGGGGCGCTCACCGGGCCCGCCGTGGTCCTCGTATCCGGCGGCGAGCGCGGCCGCGTGGAAGGTCCGCACCGTGGCGTCGTCCCGAGCCGGGAAGGCGAGGTGGACGTTCTCCGTGAGCGGCCGTTCGTCGTCGATCAGCGAGAAGCTGTAGTCGCCGCCGGCGAACTGCACGCGCCCGGTTTCCTCGTCGCCCAAGCGGATCCCCGCGTGCGGCGCGATCGTCGAGTAGAAGCGCTTGGACGCCTCAAGGTCGGCGACACGGATCCACAGGTGGTCGACGCGGCCAGGGGGCACCGGGCTCGGCCGCTCCCCGTGCACGGCCTCGGCGCTGTTGCCGTCCGGGTCGAGCAGGAAGCCGCCGTAGTAGTCGGGTCCGTAGATCGCGCGCGGGCCGGGCGCGCCGTCGTCGCGGTAACCCGCGTCGATCCCCGCCTGCCAGAAGGCGTCCACGGCCTCGCGAGACGGCGCCCGGAAGCCGACGTGCAAGCCGCGCGTCACGGGGTGCTCGCGGTCCGTCGGCCCGATGGCCCAGTCGTCCCACTCTACGAGCGCGGCGTCCGCGTGACTCGGCTCGACCCCCAGCACCGAGAGGACGGTGCGGTAGAAGCGCTCGGACGCGGCGAGGTCCGCGACAGCGATTCCGACGTGGTCAAACACCCCCGCCGAGGCTACCGCTGCTGCGCGCCGCGAGATGATTCCTCCTGGAAGGGGCCCGCTCGGGATGGCTTCCCTGGGTTTGAGTGCGCCCCGATCGGTTACGGGGACGCTCACGGAGCTCAGCTTGGTTTGCCTGGCCGAATTCTGTAGGGAACGCGGGGACGCGGCGGCCCTCTATCGAGTCGTCGCGGACCCGCGTCCCGCCTAAGGAACCTCAGGTGTCGGTTCTAAGTAGAAGACTTCCGTCGCCACGTCGGTACGGGTGTCCATGCCGCTCACGAACGAGCGGACCTTGCGCCCCGTGATCTGCTCCACGGCTCCGGTGAACTCGGCTTCACTGGCGTGCTGGAAGAACATCCGTATCTCACGCACCCGCTGGTGCTCGTCCATTGCCAGCATGGTGCGTTCGGCCGGTGTGAGGCTGTTCTCGAGCGTGGAGACCAGCGTGTCCGGGCCAGCGTAGTCAGAGCGCGCCTTAGTGGGGCCGCGACCGAACTGCTCCTTATAGATGCGCACCATCGCGTTGCTGATGTCTTGCAGCTCTCGCCCGTATCGGTCGAGAACGTCATGCAGCTTCCGAGATTCCTCCATCTGGTCCAAGCTCTCTGGTCCCTCTAAGTCGGTGCCGTCGCCCAAGAGGAGGGACGTGAGAACCAGACGGACGGCTACTGCTCTCTCCAGGCTAGCGCGGTATGGCTGATCTGTTGCAGTTCCCCTCAGGGGTAAGGGTCGTCTGTCCGACTCCGGTGCGCAGCTCGACGGAGCGGAGCGCGAAGCCGGCGTCCGCCAGCACGGGCCGCCTGGCGTGGAGGGCTAGACGAAGCGCTTCACGAAGTCGAGTGACGTCTGTCCGGTGGCGCGTGGTACTGGTCGAATCCCATGGCCGGGACGCAACTAGCCTCTGGCATGTGGAAGGCGCCCCTCGAGCCGTAGAGCAACCCTCGATGGCTCCCGTCGCGCCGCCCGCGCCGGCGGCGCCCGCGGAGCGCTGGTGGGGCAATCATCTCGGGGAGCTGCGCTGGCAGCTCGAATTGGCCCGGCTGCTCGCCGATCCCGTCTTCCGCGGAGAGGGCGTCCCGCACGGCGACGGCGCGCCGGTGGTGCTCCTCCCGGGCCTGCTGGCCGGGGACTCCTCGCTTGCCGTGATGCGCGGCTGGCTGCGGCGCATCGGTTACGGGGCGCACAGCTCGGGCATCGTCTCGAACGTCGATTGCGCGGACCGCGCGGTGAACGCCCTGGAGCAGCGCATCGAGGCGTTGTCGCGGTCCGCGGGCCGCCGGGTGGCCCTCGTCGGGCACAGCCGCGGCGCCCATTTCGTCAAGGCGCTCGCCAACCGGCGCCCCGACCTCGTGTCGTCGGCGGTGTCGCTCGGCGCCGGGCTCGACAATCCGTTCGACATCAGCGTCCCCACCCAGGCGGCCGTCGCCGCGCTGCGGGGCGTGCAGGCCCGGACGCGGGACCGAGTCGCCCGCAACGGCTGCTTCACCGTCGAGTGCGCGTGCGGCTTCACCCGCGACTACAGCGCGGCATTCACCGAGGAGGTGCCGCTCACCTCGATCTACTCGAAGGGCGACGGCGTCGTGCGCTGGCGGGCCTGCCTAGTCGACTACGCCCGCTGCGTGGAGGTGGAGGGAAGCCACGTGGGGCTCGCCTTCAATCGCAAGGTCTACCGCGAGCTCGCCTACACGCTCGCCCGCGAGACGGCCGGCCGCTAGGTCAGGCCGTGGCGCCCGGCATCGACTCGGGCCAGATCGGGTCGCGCTCGCCCGCCTGCTCGAGCATCTGGCGGGCGATCACGAGCGCCTGGATCTCGTTGGCGCCCTCGTAGATCTGCAGCACCTTCGCGTCGCGCATCATCCGCTCGGCCGGGAACTCCTTGAGGTAGCCGTTGCCGCCGAGCACCTGCACGGCTTCGGTGGTCGCCTTCATCGCCACGTCGGAGGCGAACATCTTGGCCGCGGCGGAGATCTTCGAGACTCGGGGGTTGCCCTCGTCCACGAATGCGGCCGCCTGGTAGGCGAGCGCGCGGGCGGCCGCCACCTCGGCCTCCAGGCCCGCGAGCTTGAACTGAATTCCCTCGTGCGCGAAGAGCGGCTGCCCGAAGGAATGGCGGCGCATCGCGTAGTCGAGCGCCAGGTCGATCGCGCCCTGCGCGACCCCCACGGCCTGGGAGGCGACCGTCGGGCGGGACTGATCGAAGGTCGTCATGGCGATCTTGAAGCCGTCGCCCTCCTCACCCAGCATGTTCTCCTCGGGCACCTCGACATCCTCGAAGCGGGGCGCCCCGAGGGGCCAGCCGGGCATCCCCATGGTCTGCAGGCCCTCGACGCTCAGCCCGTCCGCGTCGCCGGGCACCACGAAGGCGCTGATGCCCTTCGAGCCGGGCTCTCCGGTGCGCACGAACACGACGTAGAGCCCCGAGATCCCGGCGTGGCCTATGAAGCGCTTCTCGCCGTTGAGCACCCACACGTCGCCGCGCCTCTCGGCCCGCATCTCGAGCGCGGCCGGGTCGGAGCCCACGCTCGGCTCGGTGAGCGCGTAGGAGCCGAGCACCTCACCGGACGCCAGCCCGGGCAGGAAACGCTGCTTCTGCTCGTGGCTGCCGGCGAGGATGATCGGCAGCGCCGTGAGCTTCACGTACGCCGCCATGAGCGACGCGGTCGCGGACACCTTGGCCAGCTCCTCGATGTAGGAGCAGAAGGTGACGCTGTTGGTGCCGCCGCCGCCGTACTCCTCGGGTATGGCCAGCCCGATCAGCTCCTCGCGCCGGAGCGCGTCATGGACGTCGAAGGGGTACTCGCAGGTCTCGTCGATCTCGAGCATGCGCGGCCGCACCTCCTCGAGGGCGAACTTCCGTATCCGTTCGCGCCGCTCACGCTGCTCGTCGGTCAGCCGCCACATCGCCACTCCCTCCTAGTCCCCGGCCGCCGCGAGCACGTACTTGCCCGGCGCCTCTTCCTGTGGCCTGTACCCCGCGGCGCCGAGCGTCTTGCGCGCCCTCTTCTCCGTGCCCGATCGCTCGCCCAGCCATTCGAGCCAGTCTTCCCACCAGGTGCCGCGCTGCTTGGAGGCCGACTCGAGCCACTCGTCCGAAGTCGGCGGGTTGGTCTTGGCGGTCTGGTAGCTCGCCTTCTCGTTGCCGGGCGGGTTGACCAGGGATGCGATGTGCCCGCTCGTCGAGAGCACGAAGCGCGGCTCGGAGCCCAGCAGCTGCGTCGTGGCATAGCAGTTCTCCCAGGGCGCGATGTGATCGGCTATCCCGGCCATCACATAGGAGTCGATGGTCACCTTGGACAGGTCGATCGGGGTACCCAGCACCTCCACTCCGCCCGGTTCCAGGAGCGAGTTCTCCAGTGAGAGCTCTATGAAGTCGCGGTGCAGTGCCGCGGGCATGTTCGTGGCGTCCGAGTTCCAGAACAGCACGTCGAACGCCGGCGGATCCTTGCCCAGCAGGTAGTTGTTGACCCAGTAGTTCCAGATCAGGTCGTTGGGGCGCAGCCACGCGAACACCCCGGCGAGCGCGCGGCCGTCGAGGTATCCCTTGCGCGCGGATTCCGCCACCGCCATCTGGGCGACGCTGCGGTCGGTGAGCGCGGTCGCCATTCCCGCCCGCTCGTTGTCGAGGATGCACACGCCGAGCGTGATGCCGGCCAAGCGGTCACCCTCGCCGCTCTGCTCGAGGTGCGCGGCGGCCACGGCCAGCGTGATGCCGCCGGCACACAGGCCGACCGCGTGCGACTGCTCGCTTGCGCTGATCTTCTCCACGGCTTCGAGCGCCTCGAGGGTTGCCTCCACGTAGGTCTCGAGGTTCCAGTCGGCGTGGCGCTCGTCGGGATTGCGCCACGAGATGGCGAACACCTGCTGACCGCCCTTGACCAGGTACTCGATCATGCTGCGCTCGGGAGCGAGGTCGGTGATGTAGTACTTGTTGATCATCGGCGGCACCACGAGCAGCGGGGTCTTGCGCACCTTGCTGGTCTGCGGCTCGTACTGGATCAGCTCGAAGACCTCGGTCCGGTGCACCACGGCGCCCGGCGTGACCGCGATGTTCTCGCCCACCGCGAACTCCGAGGTGTCGACCATGCTCGGGATGCGGGGACGGCTCGACATGTCGGACACGAACCGGCGCGCGCCCCTGACGAAGTTGCGCCCCCCGGAGTCGATCGTCGCCTTGAGCACCGCCGGGTTGGTGAGCGGGAAGTTGCTCGGCGCCACCAGCGCCACGAGGTTCTCGGCCGTGAAGCGCACGCGGCGCTCGTCGGCCCAGTCGAGGCCGGCGTCGGCCAGGACCCCGTCGATGGCCTCACCCGTGGCGAGGTAGGACTGGCCGAGTCGCTTGAAGGCCGGGTTGCCCGACCACGCCGGGTCCTTGAAGCGGCGGTCGCTCTTGTCGGGTGCCACCTCGGAGCGCCCAACCGCGATCTTCCCCAGCTCGGCCGCCAGCCCGGCCCCGCGCCGAGCGACCTTCCGCGGCTGACTGGCGAGCCTGGCGGCCGCCTTCACGCCGGCCAGGCCGGGCACCCAGCGGCCGCTCGTGCCCATCACCGCGTCGGTCAGCATCGCGTCCAGCGCGGGGCCGGCGCCGCGCTCCGGAGCGTCCCCGTTGGCGCTCACCCGGTCTCGACCTTTTCCGGGACCTCGATGTCCTTTTTCAGGATCTTTCCGGTCGGGCCCTTGGGGAGCTCGTCCTCGAACCAGATCCTGCGCGGGTACTTGTAGTTGGCCACCTCGCCCTTCACGTGGTCACGGAGATCTTCCTCGCTCACGTCCTCGCCCTCCTTGAGCACCACGGCCGCCACCACCTCCTCGCCCAGCTTGTCGTCGGGCGTCCCGATCACCGCGGCCTCCTGGACCGCCGGGTGCTCGTAGAGCACCTCCTCGATCTCGCGCGGGTAGACGTTGTAGCCACCCCGGATGATCAGCTCCTTCTTGCGGTCGACGATCGTGAAATAGCCGTCCTCGTCGACCTTGCCCATGTCGCCGCTGTGGAACCAGCCGTCCTTGATGGCCTCCTCCGTGGCGTCGGGCCGGTTCCAGTAGCCCTTCATGATGTTGTGACCCTTGATCACGATCTCGCCGACGTCGCCCGCCTCGACGTCGTTGCCGTCGTCG
Source organism: uncultured Thermoleophilaceae bacterium (assembly GCA_963746825.1). Taxonomy (GTDB): domain Bacteria; phylum Actinomycetota; class Thermoleophilia; order Solirubrobacterales; family Thermoleophilaceae; genus JACVRW01. The sequence goes on along the minus strand of CAVVCU010000007.1, from coordinate 459,669 downwards.
TCCACGAGCTTCATCTCCACACCCTCGATCGGCGTGCCGATCGTGCCCGGCTTGCGCTCCTTGTCGGGATGGTTGAAGGAGGCGACCGGCGACGTCTCCGAGAGGCCGTATCCCTCGAGGATCTGACAGTCGAACTGCTCCTCGAACCCCTTCATCACCTCCACGGGCATCGCCGAGCCACCCGAGAGCGACACGCGCAGGCACGAGACGTCGACGTCGTCCTTGGAGTCGTCGTGAAGCATGGCGGTGAACATGGTCGGCACGCCCTCGAACACCGTCACGCCGTCGCGCTCGATGATCTCGAGCGCCTTGCCGGGGTCGAAGCGCGGGATCATCGAAAGCGTCGCCCCCGCGGACATCGCGGCGTTCAGCCCGCACGTCTGGCCGAACGAGTGAAACAGCGGCAGCGCTCCCAGCAGGATGTCCTCCCCGCCCGCGCCGGTGAGCGAAACGGCCGCCTCGGCGTTCCTCAGCAGGTTCGAGTGGGTGAGCTCCGCGCCCTTCGGCTGGCCGGTGGTGCCTGACGTGTAGAGGATCACCGCCGTGTCGTCGTCGTCGCGGTCGATCACGTCGAAGTCGGGCTCGTGCTCTCCGAGAAGCTGCTCGAACTCCTCGGGCTCCACGAGGATCAGGTCGGCGCCCGCGTCGTCGGCGCCCTGCCGGGCCGCCTCCTCGCAGTCGTGCCAGGCGAACACGAGCTTCGCCTCGGGGTCCTCGAGATAGAAGCCCGCCTCGCGCTTCTTCAGGAGCGGGTTCATCGGCACCGCGACGCCGCCGGCGCGCAGGATGCCGTAATAGGTGACCGCGAACTGGGGCACGTTCGGCAGCATGATCCCCACGCGCTCACCGGGCTCGAGTCCCCTGTCCCTCAGCAGCGCCGCCACGCGCGCGCTCGCCTCGTCCAGCTGCTCGTAGGTGAGCTCGAAGTCATCGAGCCTGATCGCAGTGTGGTCGCTGTGCTGCTGCGCGGTGTCGGTGAGGACAGTCGCGAGATTGACGGGCATTCAGTGCCTTCCCCCGGTGGCGGTGTCCCTCGTTCCTACCCTGCTGGGCCGGTCGCTACCCAGTGTTGCGCAGCCCGGCCGCGATGCCGTTGACCGTGAGCAGGAGCGCGCGGGCGAGCTTCGGGTCGGGGTCACGCTCCGCGGCGTGGCCGGGGCGCCAGCGCTCGATCAGCGCGATCTGAAGCTCGTGGATGGGCGCCAGGTAGGCGTCGCGGACGCTCAGGGTGTTGGCCAGGACCGGGTTGGAGCCGAGCGGCTGGTCCTCGCCGGTGGCCAGCAGCAGCTCGGCTGATGTGAGCTCGTACTCGGCCCGGATCGTGTCGAGGAAGCGGTGCAGGTGCTCGGGCACCAGCCGGGTCACGTAGCGCTCGGTGATGTCCAGATCGGTCTTCACCAGCGTCATCTCGACGTTGGAGAGGAAGTTGCGAAAGAACTGCCAGTCCGCCTGCATCTCGCCCAGCAGCTCACCGCGACCGGCCTCGCGGGCCGCGGCCAGGCCGCTTCCCACGCCGAACCACCCCGGCACGATCTGGCGCGACTGGGTCCAGCCGAACACCCACGGGATGGCCCGTAGGCCGTCGAGGCCGCCATCGGAGTCGGCGCGGCGGCTGGGCCGGGAGCCGAGGTGAAGCTCCCCAAGCAGCTCCACGGGCGTCGAGGCCAGGAAGTAATCCGCCAGCTCGGGATCCTCGACCAACGAGCGGTAGCGCTCCAGCGCGGATGCGGAGATCAGCTCCATCGTCTCCGTCCAGACCCGCAGCGCGTTCGGCGTCATCCGCGGGCGCCGGTGCAGCACCGTCGACTCGAGCGCCGCGGCCAGCATCAGCTCCAGGTTCTCGCGCGCGAGGCTGGGCAGGAGGTACTTGTCCGAGATCACCTCGCCCTGCTCGGTCAGCTTGATCTCGCCGTCGAGCGTGCGGGGCGGCTGGGCCAGGATCGCCGCGTGCGTGGGCCCTCCGCCGCGGCCCACGGTTCCGCCGCGGCCGTGGAAGAGCCGCAGGCGCACGCCGCGGGGCTGGGCGGTGTCGCGCAGGCGCTGCTGGGCCCGGTGGATCTCCCACTGGCTGGTGCTCACGCCCGCGGCCTTGTTGGAGTCCGAATAGCCGAGCATGACCTCCTGGACATCGCCGCGCAGCGCCACCACGCGGCGATAGGAGGGGTCGTCGAGCAGGCCGGCGAGGATCGTGTCCGCGGCCCGCAACTCCACCTCGGTCTCGAGCAGCGGGACGAAGCCGATCCGCGCCACCCCGCCGTGTAGGTTGACCAGCCCCGCTTCGCGGGCGAGGACCACCGCGGCGAGCAGGTCGTCCGGGCCCCGGCACATCGACACGATGTACGACTCCACCACCCCCGGCCCGAAGCGGTCCTGGGCCTGGCGGATCGCCTCGAAGGCGCCGAAGGTGCGGGCGGCGTCCGCGCTCAGGTCCGCCGGCTGGTGGGCGAGCGGGCGGCGCGAGGTGAGCTCGCGCGCGAGCAGATCGCGCCGCTCCTCGGCCGAGAGATCGGCGTAGCGCGCGCCCTCGTCGCCGAGCCGGTCGAACAGCTCGCCGACCGCGCGGTGCAGCATGCTCGCGTGCTCACGGACGTCGAGCGTGGCCAGCTGCAGCCCGAACGCCGCGATGGTCCGCGTCGCTCGCTCGAGGCGCCCCTCCGCGATGAGGCCGCCGCGGTGCTCGAGCAGCGACTCGCGCACGAGGCCGAGCTCGGCGATCAGCTCCTCAGGTCCCTCGTAGTCGCGGCCCGGGGCGTGAGGCCGGCGGTCGGCGAGGCGCTCGCGCGTGTTCGCGAGCTTCAACCTCATGCAGGTGAGCTTGAGGCGGTAGGGCTCCTCCGCGTTGAGGCGCAGGTAGCGCGGCTCGACCTCGGGGAGCTCCGTCAGGTCGCGCTCGAGGGAGGCCTTCAGCGCGGGGGTGACCTCGCTGATGCGAATCGACGTGGAGAGGTCGTTGCGCAGCTCGTCGATGAGCGCCAGCGCTCCGCGTATGCCGTGCTCGTGCTGCAGCGCGAGCACCTGATCGGTGGCCTCCGGCCCGACATTCGGATTGCCGTCGCGGTCGCCGCCGATCCAGCTGCCGAAGCTCAGCGGGCGAGCTGCGAGCGGAGGCTCGAAGCCCAGGCGCTCGAACTGCTCGGACAGCACCTCGAGCACATCGGGCACCGCATGGCGGTGGAGCTGGTCGAAGTAGTAGACGGCGTTGCGCGCCTCGTCCACCACGTCGGGGCGCGCGATACGCAGCTCGTCGGTCTGCCAGAGCAGGTCGATCAGCTCCTCCAACCGCCCTGAGACCCGGCGCTCGGCGGCCGGATCACCCGCGGCCAGCGCACGCTCGTCGAGCAACTCGGCCACGTCGGCGATCTTGGACAGGACCGTCCTCCGTGCCGCCTCGGTGGGATGCGCGGTGAACACGGGACGCACGGCCAGCCGCGAGAGCTCGTCGGCCAGCTCGTTCGCGGGAACCTCCGCGGCGGCGATCCGGTCGACCGCCTGTGACAGCCAGCCGCCCTTCGCGGCCCGAAGTGCGGCAAGCTCGCGGCCGCGATGCACCTGCTCGGCCACGTTGGCCAGGTGGAAGTACATGAGAAAGGCCCGGACCAGCTTGGTCGCCGAGTCGCTGTCGAGCTCGGCGAGAAGCCCTGCGGTGGCCTGGCGATTGGAGCGAATCAGCTGGCGCACGTCCTCCACCAGCCGAAACAGCTCGGGCCCTTCCTGGCGGACGAGGGTCCGGCCGAGTAGGTCGCCGAGTTCGCGGATGTCCGCGCGCAGCGCTCTCTGGTTGTCGCTCACGTGCCCATCATGCCGCGCGGCCACAGTCGCCATGCAATCTCGCCGAACGCCAGCCCGATGAGGATGCCGAGCGAGCTGTCGGCCACACGCTCGAGGCCGATCTCGTCGCCCTGGAACTCGACGGCGCTGAGCATGAACAGGACCGTCGGCGTGATCAGCACGACCAGCCAGAAGTAGCCGCGCTCGTCGAGCGCGAACAGGCCGAAGGCGGTCACCGCGGCACCCGCCGCCAGCGCCCAGGGCTCGTGGGTGGTCAGGGTGATGGCGACTATCAATGCCGCCCCGGCAAGGGTGCCGACGGCGCGCTGGACGCTGCGTACCCGCGTGGCGTGCTCCTCCGGCTGGAGGATGGCCAGGGTCGTGAGCGGCACCCAGTAGCCGTGAGCGAGACCCAACACGAGGTAGAAGAGCGTGCTCGCCGCCACCGCGAGCCCGAGCCGGGCCGCGTGGGCGCGGAGAGCCGGGTCGCGGCCGGTGAGCGCCTCCCGGACCGCGCTCAGCGAGTCTCTCGCCACGTGCCTCGAGGCCTCGGGTGCCCTGCGCGCGGCGACCATCAGGACGAGCGACACGACCGCGCCGAGCGAGAACCAGAGCAGCTTCTCGCCGAAGGGCTCGGGGCTCGCCGGGATGCCCGCCACCACCACCAGCACGGCCGCGGTCGCAAAGCCGAGGATGCCCCCAGCTCGCCCGGCGGCGCGGGCGAACGCCCACGCGGTCACCCATACGAGCGTCGCCAAGACCACGGCCCATTCGTGGTCTCTGACGAGGTTGGCGAGCGCGAACGCCGCGACGGAGCCGAGGGCCGCGAGCGAGCCCCACCACATCCGTGAGCGCAGTCCGGCGCGCGGTACGCACAGCGCCGTGTTGAGCGCGCCGATCGCGGCGATCAGGCCCAGCACTTCCTCGCCGGAGGCGATGCCGATGGCCAGCGGCCCGATGGTGGCAAGGCCGCCGGCGAGGCCCGCCCGCCAATCGAGGCCGCGCTCCTCCGTGCGGAAAGCCTCCCTCACGAGATCCGACAGCGCCGACATCCTGCGATCTTCCCCCACACGCGATGACCGCGGTCTCCATCGGCCTGCTGGGGGCCTTCGCGCCAACCGGCGGTAGCGCCCGTCGTCCTGGGGTACTCGGCCAGCTGAGCTACTCAGGAGGGCAGCATGGCCAAGGAGTTCAAGAAGGGCGACAAGGTCGAGTGGAACAGCCACGGCGGCAAGGGCGTCGGCACCGTCGAGCGCAAGATCACCTCGGACACCGAGGCGGGTGGGCGCAAGGTGCGGGCCTCCAAGGACGAGCCGCAGTACCTGGTGAAGTCGGAGAAGTCGGGCGGGACGGCGGTGCACAAGCCCGACGCCCTGAAGCGGAGGTCGTGAGGTGGCGCAGAAGGTCAACCCCGTCGACCCCGAATCCGACGAGGCCGACGACATTCGCCGGGAGTTCAGCGACCACGTGAACATGACGGCCTCCGAGCTCGAGCGCTGGCTCGAGACCGACGAGTCCAAGGAGGTCGGGCAGAAGGAGGGCGGCGAATCGGTCGGCCACGACTCGGGGCGCAAGATCGTGAACATCCTGCGCACCAAGAAGGGCGACCTCTCGGGTGAGGACCTCGGTCACATGAAGAAGGTCAACGGCTACGTGTCGAGGCATCTGAAGCAGCGCCCGAAGAAGCCGAAGGGCGACCTGGAGGACAGCAGGTGGACCCAGTCACTCAAGAACTGGGGTCACGACCCGCTGAAGTAGGCGGGCTCGCCACCACATCGTTCAGCTCCTCGAGCAGCGCCCGGAGCTGCCCCATCTTTTCCCTCCCGAGCTCCCTCGCCCACTCCTCCTCGAGCTCCGCCACGAACTCGCGAGCGATCGCGTAGACCTGCCCGCCGCGCGCCGTGGAGCGCACGAGCTTGGCGCGGCCGTCGTCGGGGTCGGGGACGCGCTCTCACGTAGCCGTGGCGCTCGAGGTGGGCCACCAGCTCGGCCATCGACTGCTTGGTGATCTGCGCCCGCTGGGCCAGCACGCTCACGCGCGTGCCGGCGTCGTCGAGGAACTGGAGAACGTTGCCGTGCGGGGCCCGGACCTCGGGATGCCCGCGCTCGGCAAAGCGCTCGTGGAGCTGCTCCGAGGCGATGCGGAAGGGCTCGCGGAGCAGGATCCCCAGGTTCTCGGGGCGCCGCCGGGCGCCGGTGTGGGGGAGGTCACTAGACATAAGACAGGCTGCCTGTCTATACTACCGCGTCATGGAAACCGTCAGCGTCGGCACGCGACACTCTCACCTACCGGGTCACCAGCGAGCAGAGCGGCGGCGCCCTGCTCGCCTTCGAGGTCGGGATGGCCCCCGGCGGCGGGCCGCCGGTGCTTCACCGCCACGACGCCTTCGAGCTCTACCGCGTCGATGCAGGGGAGTTCACCTTCTACCTCGAGGACGACGCGGGCCGGGTGGCGGCGACGGTCGCCGGGCCGGGCAGCGTGGTCCCCATACCGGGCGGGCGCGAGCACACGATCCGCAACGAGTCCGGGCACGAGGCGCGTGCACTGGTGGTGTTCTCACCCGGCGCCGCTATGGAGCGCTTCACGCGCGCGGCCGGCGCTCTGGCCGCCGGCGGCGAGCCGCGAATCGGCGAAGTGATGTCCCTTGCCGCTCAGCACGGCATCGAGCTGACGCGCGGCCTCGAGGAGGTGTCCTGATGGGCTACCTCACGATCACGCGCATCGACGGGGACCCCGGCGATCTTCTCGCCGGCTACCGCCGGTCCTCGGAGACGATGAACGACGTCGGCCGCGACCACGGCCTGATCCTTCACGCCGCCGCGCGGGCGGAGGATGGCCTGGTGATCGTCAACCTGTGGCCGTCGCGGGACGGCTCGGAGGCGGCCGCGCGCGATGGGCGCCGCCTCGGCGTTGTCGCCGAGCACGGGATCGAGCCGGGCCAGATCCGGCCCGCGCACTACGACGTGGAGAACTACGTCGTGTTCGGAGCCGGTCCGTAGACTCGTCGGCGTGGCGCTGCACCGGGAGATCGAGGGGGCGGGGCCCGTGCGGCCCGAGGGAGTCGAGCGGCTCGCCGGGCGCCATGAGCTGCGCCCGTCCCGCAACGGGTGGCAGGTGGCCACCGGGACACTCGCGTGCCCGGCCTGCGACGCCCCGGCGCTGCCCGGTTCCGGAGGCATGTCGCCGGCGGATCCCCTCTCATGCGGCTACTGCGATCACGCCGGGCCCGTGCGCGACTTCCTGTCGCTCGCCGAGCCGACTCGCCCGACGCGGGTGGCCGTGCGCGTGCGTTGATCGCCGCCGTCACCGCCCTCGCCTTCGCCGCAGCCACCGAGCTCGCCCCCGAGGGCGTGGACCTTCGGCAACTGCCCGAGGGGCGCGACGAGGCCGCCTTCATCTTTCCCGACTCGCGGGACGAGACCACCATCGAAGCGCTGCCGCGACTCGAGCGCCTGCGGGTGGTGCAGTCGCTCTCAGCCGGCACGGACTGGATCGAGGACCGCGTTCCCGACTGGGCCACCCTCTGCAACGCGCGCGGCACGCGCGACGCATCGGTGGCCGAGTGGGTGGTCGGCGCGCTGCTGGGCGACGCCTACGGGCAGTTCAGTGCCGCCCGAGCCCGCCGCTGGTCGGACGTGGTGCCGCGCGAGCTCTCAGGCGCGACGGTGCTGGTCGTCGGCTTCGGCTCGATCGGGCGTGCGCTGGAGCAGCGCCTGGAGCCATTCGGCGTTGATGTGATCCGGGTCGCCCGCCGCGCCCGCGAAGGTGTTCACGCCACCGATGAGCTGCCCGCCCTGGTCGGCCGGGCCGACGCCGTGGTGGTGCTGGCGCCGCTCACCGGCGAGACGAGAGGGATGATCGACGCGGCGCTGCTCGCCCGCATGCGCGACGGCGCGCTGCTGGTGAACGCCGGGCGCGGCGGCGTGGTCGACACCGACGCTCTGGTCGCCGAGCTGCAGTCCCGGCGCCTGCGCGCGGTGCTCGACGTGGTCGACCCAGAGCCCCTGCCCGCCGACCATCCGCTGTGGGAGGTCTCGCTCGCCATCACTCCTCACAACGCCGGTGACTCGCCCGCCGCGGAGGAGCGGGCGGTGCGCTTCGGCGCGGAGCAGCTCGCGCGATTTGCCCGCGGTGAGCCGCTACAGAACGTCGTGCGCGAGGCAACCCCGCCCCACTAAACCGGCTGGACCCGTTGCTCGAGCAGGTCGCGAAAGTCGCCGGCCAGCTCCGGTGCCTCCAGCGCCGCGGCCCGGAGCTCCGGTTCCTGCAGGAGCGCTTTCGACACCAGCGCGCTCGTGACTCCGTGCGGCGGCCGGCTCAGCACGTCGATCCGGTCGCCGGCGCCGATGTCGCCCTCGCGCAGCACGCGAAGGTAGGCGCCGGGCCGGTTGGCCAGGGCGAAGAGCTTCAGGAAGCGAGGATCCCCCATCCGCAGGCCGAGCTTGAAGCAGGGCACGCGGGGCTGCGCGACCTCCAGGAGCGTGCTGCCGACGGCCCACCGCTCGCCGATCACCGCTCCCGACACGGGAATGCCGCGTACGGTGAGGTTCTCGCCGAAGGCGCCGGGGCCGAGCGTGACCTCGAGCTGGGCCTCCCACCATTCGGTGTCCTCGGCCCCGTATGCGTAGACCGCCTTGTCGGGGCCGCCGTGGACGCCGCGGTCCGCCTGTTCGTCGCCACGCAGGTTCACGCCCTGCAGTTCCACCCGGCCCTCGACCGGCTTCTTCCAGATCGCCGTCGAGATCGTCCGGCCGCTCACCCGCATCAGGCGCTGCCGCCCCACGTTCACCGTCTCGACCGTGCCCGTGACCGGAGCGCCGTTGGAGCTCATCCGCTGACGGTGAAGCTCACCCGGTGCCAGGCGTTGTTCATGTAGCCCTTGAGGTTCCAGACGTCGGCGGGGTCCTTGGGCTGGGTGGCGGCAGCCGAGTCCCACGCGCGCACCACGAGCTCGCACGGGCCCGGCCCGACCTCGAGCTCGGCCCGCCACAGCCGCCAGCTCGCCGGCCCGTCGTCGTCGAGCAGCTCGGCGGCCTGAAAGGTGGTGCCGGCGTCGAGTGAGACCTCGACCTGCTCGATGCGGCGCGTGCCCCCGGTGAGCGCGTAGCCGCGGGCCACCACGCTGGTCTGCGACAGCACCTCGCCGTCGGCCGGACTGGATACCGCGCAGGTCACGGGCAGCTCGCCGAGCGCGAAGCCGTGCTCGCCCGTCGTTGCCTCGTCTCTCACGCGCGCGGGGTAGAGCCGGTAGGTGCGGGCCTGGAAGTAGTTCGCCGACGGCTCGCCCTGGACGGTGATGGCCGCGAGCCACTTCACGCTGCGGGCGCCGACGTACCCGGGCACCACCACGCGCAACGGAAACCCGTGCGCGGGGGGCAACGGCCCGCCGTTCATCTCATCGGCCAGCAGCACCTCCGGTCCGAGCGCCTTCTCGACCGGGACCGAGCCCCCGAACTCGAGCAGCTCGCCCTCCTCCGCGCACTGGTCTAGGCCGGTGAAGGCCACGTGGCCCGCCCGCGCGTCCAGCCCGGCGGCCTCCAGCACGTCGCGGAGGCGGACGCCGCCCCACACCGCGTTCCCCGTCGCGCCGGGGCCCCAGGGCACCTGACCGGGTATGGGATCGACGGCGTTGAGCTCGCTGCGCCGGTTGCCCGCGCAGGTGAGCGTCGCGCTCAGCTCCACCCGCTCGAAGCGCCGCCGCAGGTCCCCGAGGGAGAGCCGCAGCGGCGACTGCACCATGCCGTTGACCTCGAGCCGGTAGGAGGCGGGATCCAGCTCCGGCACCGGCCCGTGGTTGCGCACGTAGAACAGGTCGGTGGGCGTGGTGGGGGACTCGCACAGCAGATCGAGCGGCGTCTCGAGGTTGAGCGGATCCTCCGTCCAGACCACGAGCGAGGGATGCTTGGCCACCGCCGCCGGGAGCCGCTCCGCCACCGGCCCGGCGGGTGCCCGCCCGGCGCGCCTGCCCCCGTTGGGACGGGAGGCCAGCCAGGCGCCGAAGCCGCCGACGAGGTCGGCCAGGTCCTCGAATCCGTGGCTGCGGAGGAGGCTCACGGCGATGGTGGAGCGGTAGCCGGTCTCGCAGTGCACCACCACTCGACGGTCACGGGGAACCTCGTCCATGCGCTGGTCGAGGCGGCTCAGCGGGATGTTCAGGCTGCCGTCGATGCGCTCCGCGTGCCACTCGCTCTCGGTCCGCACGTCGAGCACCACCGGCGCGCCGGGCGAGCCGAGCTGCTCGGCGAGCGTGGCCGCGGTGATGCGCTCGGTGCGCCCCACCACCTCGTCGCGCAGGCCGGCCGCCTGCATGCCGCCCGCGAGGTGGCCGAGCACGATGTCGAACCCGATTCGCCCCAGCCGCATCGCCGCCTCCTGCTCTCGGCCGGGGTCGGCGATGATGACGATGGGGTGCTCGCGGTCGAGGATGGTCCCGGCCCATGTGGCGTAGCTGCCGTTGAGGCCGACGTTGAGGCTGCCCGGAAGGTGAGCTCCGGCGAAGTCGGCCGGGTCGCGCGTGTCGAGCAGCTGCGCTCCCTCGGTCTCGAGCGCGAGGACCTCGTCGAGCGAGAGCTGCCTCAGCTCCTGTCCCAAAGCCTGCTCGAGCGTCGGGCGCTCCTGGGTGTTGAGCAGGGCGTCGTAGCTGAAGTAGTCCGGCGTGTCGGGCTGCTCGGCCGTGATCACCCGCACGAACTCGTCGCGGCTCATCGGCTGTAGCGCGTAGTTGTAGCGCCGCTGCACCCCGATCGAGGAGACGGTGTCGGTGCTCAGGTTCTTGCCGCACAGCGAGCCCGCACCGTGCGCCGGGTAGACCAGGGTCTGGTCGGGCAGCTTGAGCAGCTTGGCGTGCAGCGAGTCGTAGAGCAGGCCGCCGAGCTGCTCCGCGCTCCAGCCGAGCGAGGCGCGCAGATCGGGGCGGCCGACGTCGCCGATGAAGAGCGTGTCACCGCTCAGCACGGCGTGAGGGTGCCGCTCGTCCTCGCTGAGGTCGTACACGAGGATCGAGATCGACTCGGGCGAGTGCCCCGGGGTCTCGAGCACCTCGAGCCGGACCTGCCCCAGGCTCACCGAATCGCGGTCGCCGAGCGACGCGAAGTCGTAGTCGGCGGCCGCGTGCGCTCCCAGATAGATGCGCGCCCCCTCGCGGTCGCGCAACTCGAGGTGTCCGGCGATGAAGTCGGCGTGGAAGTGGGTCAGGAACACGTGCCCCACCGAACAGCCGAGCCGGTGCGCGTCGTCGACGTAGGCGTCGACGTCGCGCTGGGGGTCGACCACCGCCGCCTGGCCGCTCTCCTCGTCGGCGATCAGGTAGGAGGCATGGGCAAGACAGCCGAGGTAATACTGCTTGAGGATCACCTCGGCTGCCGCTGCCCCCTCAGCTGGGCTGGGGAACGATCCGGATGTAGGGCCGCGGCGAGTCCCAGCCGTCGGGATAGATCTCACGCGCCTCGTCGTCGGACACCGAGCCGGCGATGATCACGTCGTCGCCCTCCTGCCACTGCGCGGGCGTGGCCACGCGGTGCTCGGCGGTCAGCCGCAGCGAGTCGATCACCCGCAGGACCTCGTCGAAGTTGCGGCCGGTGGTCATCGGATACACCAGCACCAGCTTGATCTTCTTGTCGGGGCCGATCACGAAGACGTTACGCACGGTCGCGTTGTCGGCCGGCGTGCGCTCGGTCGGGTCGCCGCTCACGTCGGCGGGGAGCATGCCGAAGGCCTTGGACACCTCGAAGTCGCTGTCGGCGATGATCGGGTAGTTGGGCGCCGTGCCCTGGGTCTCCTCGATGTCGGCGGCCCACTTGGCGTGGTTCTCGACCGGATCGACGGAGAGGCCGATCACCTTCACGCCCCGGCTCTCGAACTCGGGCTTGATGCTGGCCATGTAGCCCAGCTCCGTGGTGCAGACGGGGGTGAAGTTGCGCGGGTGCGAGAAGAGCACGGCCCACGAGTCGCCGAGCCAGTCGTGGAAGGAGATCCGGCCCTCGCTCGAGTCGGCCTCGAAGTCGGGGGCGGTGTCGCCGATTGTCAGAGCCATTGCCACATCCTCCTGCTGTTGTCGTGCGGTGTAAATCCCCCAAAAACACTAGCCATTTTGGTTAGATTCGCCCATGGCTCTTCTCAAGCCCGATCCCACCTTCTACGCGTCCCCCGGCGAGGCCCAGCAGGCCCCGCCCGAAACCCTGGCCTACGTGGCCACCCTGAACACGGGTACCAACGGCGACAGCGCTCCCGACGCGCTCTCGGTGCTGGACGTCGAGCCCGGCTCGTCCACCTTCGGCCAGCTCGTCGGCCGCGTGGACATGCCCAACGTGGGCGACGAGCTCCACCACTTCGGCTGGAACGCGTGCTCCTCCGCGCTCTGCCCGTGGGCCGCGCACCCGCATGTGGAACGGCGCTACCTGCTGGTGCCCGGCCTGCGCTCCTCGCGCATCCACGTGATCGACACAAAGGCCGATCGCCACCGGCCCGAGATCGTGAAGGTGATCGAGCGCGAGGAGATCGAGCGAAAGACCGGCTACAGCCGCCCGCACACCATCCACTGCGGCCCCGACGGGATCTACGTGTCGGCGCTCGGCGCTCCCGACGGCGACGGGCCGGGCGGGATCTTCCTGCTCGACCACGAGGACTTCGACGTGAAGCACGCGTGGGAGAACGACCGCGGTCCCCAGGAGCTGGCCTACGACTTCTGGTGGCACCTCAACTACGGCACGCTCATCTCCAGCGAGTGGGGCACGCCCAACATGGTGGAGGACGGGGTGAATCCCGAGCTGCTCCTGGGCGGCAAGTACGGCCACCATCTGCACGTGTGGGATCTGGAGTCGCGCTCCCACCGCCAGGCCGTGGACCTGGGCGCCGACCAGCAGATGGTGCTCGAGCTGCGCCCGGCGCACAACCCGAACAAGACCTACGGCTTCGTGGGCGTGGTGGTGTCAACGGCCGACCTGTCGGCCTCGGTGTACCTGTGGGAGCGCGCCGACGACGGCAGCGTCTCGGTCAGGAAGGTGATCTCGATCCCGGCCGAGCCGGCCGAGGAGGACCAGCTCCCGCCCGCGCTCAAGCCCTTCGGCGCCGTGCCCCCGCTGATCACCGACATCGACCTGTCGGTGGACGACAAGGATCTGTTCGTGTCGGCCTGGGGAACGGGCGAGCTGAAGCGCTTCGACGTCTCCGACCCCCACAACCCGCGCGAGACCGGCTCGGTACGGCTCGGCGGGATCGTGCAGCGCGCCGCGCACCCCGCCGCCGGCCCGGTGAACGGCGGGCCGCAGATGGTGGAGGTGTCGCGCGACGGGCGGCGGGTCTACCTGACCAACTCGCTCTACGCCTCCTGGGACGCGCAGTTCTATCCCGAGGGCGTCGACGGCTGGCTCACGCGGCTCGACGCGCCGGAGGGCGGCGGCCTGTCGCTCGACCCGGACATCTTCGTGGAGTTCGACGGAGAGCGCCCGCACCAGGTACGCCTCGAGGGCGGGGACGCCTCCTCGGACTCGTACTGCTTCCCCGACTAGAACGGTGGAGGGCCTCTGGCCATGGCTGGTCATGGCGGGCCTCGGCGCCTACCACGGGCTGAATCCAGCCATGGGCTGGCTGTTCGCGGTGTCGCTGGGCATGCAGGACCGCGACCGGCGCTCGGTCACCCGGGCGCTGATGCCGATCGCCGTGGGCCACGAGCTGTCGATCGCGCTCGTGGCCGCGCTGGTGATCGGCCTCGGGGTGCTCACCGACTCGACCGTGCTGCACATCGCCGCCGCCGTGGTGCTGATCGCCTTCGGGATCTTTCGCTTCGCCAAGCCGCGGGCTCACTTTCGCTGGGTCAAGGGGCGCGTGAACCGCAAGGAGCTGACCGTGTGGTCGTTCCTCATGTCGACGGCGCACGGGGCGGGGCTGATGGTGGCGCCGGTGCTGATCGGCACCGGGGCGGCGGAGGCGTCGGCGGGCGAGACGCACTCCCACGCCGTGGAGGAGATGGGCCTCGGCACCCTGTCGGTCCCCGAAACGCTGCTCGCCGTGTCGCTGCACGTGGGCGCGATGCTGCTGGTGATGGGAGTGGTGGCGCTGCTGGTCTACGACAAGCTCGGCGTGCGGATCCTGCGCAAGGCCTGGATCAACTCCGACCACCTCTGGGCGGCGAGCTTCATCGCCGCCGGCGCGATCACGCTGGTCACCTGACGCAGCGCCTTCGCTCTGAGATATAACCCGCCCCAGAACGTCGTCCGCGGGGGGAGAGGTCAAGTGATGAGTGGAACGCGTCGTCTGCAGGCACTCGGTCTTGCCGCAGTCATCCTGCTGAGCCTGGTCGTAGCCGCGTCCGGGGCTCCGGGGGCCAAGCCGACCCGCGACCGGGCCGCGTTGCAGGCGGTCAAGCAGCGGCTGGACCGCAACGTGGAGCGGCGCATCGACTCGCTCATCCGCCGCATGACGCTCGACGAGAAGCTCAACCAGCTCACCCTGCTCTCCGACGGTCAGATGAAGGAGGACCCCACGGAGGCACGCAAGCCCGTGGGCTCGGTGTTCAGCGAGACCGACCCCGTGCTGATCAACCGCTACCAGCGCGACGCGGTCGAGAACTCGCGGTTGGGCATCCCCATCCTCTTCGCCTTCGACACGATCCACGGCTTCCGCACGATCTTCCCCATCCCGCTCGCCGCCGCGAGCAGCTTCGATCCCGGAGTGGCCGCGGCCGACCATCGCATCGGTGCCTTCGAGTCGGCGGCGGTCGGGCTCAAGCAGATCTACAGCCCGATGGTCGACCTCTCCCACGAACCGCGCTGGGGCCGCATCGCCGAGGCCGCCGGCGAGGATCCGTACCTCAACTCCGTGATGGCCGCGGCGCGCGTGAAGGCCGCGCAGGGCAACGACTACAGCGCGCCGGACAGGGTCGTGACCAGCGTCAAGCACTTCGCCGCCTACGGCGAGCCGGACGCCGGCCGCGACTACAACACCACCGACATGTCGATCCAGCGGCTCTGGAACTTCTACCTGCCCCCCTTCAAGGCCGCGATCGACGCCGGGTCGGACACGCTGATGTGCTCGTTCAACGCGATCAACGGCGTGCCGGGTTGCGCGAACCGCTACCTGGAGACCAACGTGCTCAAGCGGCGCTGGGGCTTCGACGGCTTCGTCGAGAGCGACTACACGGCGGTGGCCGAGCTGCGCGCCTGCCCGCCGGTGGATCCGGACGAGGGCCCGTGCGGCCACGGCGTGGCCGAGGACGGCCGCGAGGCGGCGCGGTTGGCTCTGAACGCGGGCACGGACTCGGAGATGGTGTCCACCAACTACCGAGAGTTCGGCCGCCGGCTCGTGGCCAGCGGCGACGTTTCCATCCGCCGCATCGACGACGCGGTACGCCGCATCCTGCGGATCAAGTTCCGGGCCGGGCTGTTCGAGAACCCCTACGTCGACGTCGGCGCCGCCGAGGGCAAGCAGCTGCTGCCCGAGAACCGCGCGGCGGCGCGCCGGGCGGCAGGGCGCTCGATGGTGCTGCTGAAGAACGACGGCGGCCTGCTGCCGCTCGACCCCTCGAAGTCGACGGCCATCATCGGCCCGCTGGGCGACTCGGGCCACGACATGCTCGGTCCCTGGTGGGGCCGGGGCGAGGACGAGGACGCGGTGTCGCTCTTCGCCGGCATGCGGGCCCAGAACGCCAATACGACGTTCACGCCGGGCTGCACGATCAGCAACAACGAGCTCTACGACCCGGAGAACGAGTGTGCCTCCGAGGAGGGCTTCCCGGCCGCGGTGGCGGCCGCGCAGGCCGCCGATCAGGTGGTGCTCGCCCTCGGTGAGACCCGCGAGATGAGCGGAGAGGCGGAGTCGCGCTCCATGCTCGACCTGCCCGGCGAGCAGGAGGCGCTGATCGAGGCGATCAAGGCCACCGGCAAGCCCTTTGCCGTCGTGCTGTTCAACGGGCGCCCGCTGACGCTCGAGGAGGTCGCCGCCGACTCGCCCGCGATCCTCGAGGCCTGGTTCCCGGGCGTCGAGGCGGGCAACGCGGTGGCGGACGTGCTCTACGGCAACGTCAACCCGGGCGGCAAGCTCCCGGTGAGCTTTCCGCGCAACGTCGGCCAGGTGCCGATCTTCTACAACCACAAGCCCACCGGCCGGCCCTGCGATGTCGGCTCAAGGTACAACTCGCGCCACCGCGACATCGAGAGCTGTGACCCGCTGTACGAGTTCGGCTTTGGCCTGAGCTACACCACGTTCGAGATCTCGCCGGCGCGGCTGAGCTCGACCACGATGGACGCCCGCCGGGGCAGCGTGACCGTGAGCGCCGAGGTGACCAACACCGGCGCCCGGGCCGGTGACGAGGTGGTGCAGCTCTACATCAACGATCCGGTGGCGAGCATCTCGCAGCCGGTGCGCCGCCTGCGGGGCTTCGCGCGGGTGACGCTCGCACCCGGCCAGACGAAGACCGTGAGCTGGACGCTCGACCGCGACGACGTCGGGTTCTACGACAACCGCGGACGGCTGGTGGTCGAGAACGGGCGCATCAACGTGTACGTGGGCAACACGTCGAGCGAGGCCGACAACCGCCAGACGTTCAGGGTGACCGGAGGCCGCGCGATGGTGGCGCGAGGGCGCTGAGCGGGGACCGCCCCTACTCGCCGTCCCCGCGCCCGACGTTCGACGGGCCCGCGCTGATCTCCGCTCAGGCGGTCACCCGGCACATCTGGGGCGACGAGCAGTCGGGGGAGGTCGCTGACTGGATCTACGCCTCCACCGAGCGGATCCACTGCCTGATCTTCGGGCTGGCGCCGGGAGGGTCGTTCACGCACTCGCCGGAGTACCGGACGATCTTCGGCGCCGACGAGGTGCTGACCGTGCTGAGCGGGACGCTCGTGCTGGCCAACCCGGAGGTGGGCGAGGTGCAGAGGGTCGAGGCCGGCCAGAGCGCGACCTTCGGTGCGGGCACCTGGCACCACGCGTTCGCCCACGGCCCCGACCCCCTGCGTGTGCTCGAGTTTCTCGCGCCCCCGCCCTCGTCCGGCAGCACCGGGGCCTACGCGCGCGAGCAGGAATATCTCGAGACCTCCTCCTACGCGAACGACGACCTGCTGGGCACCTGGCCCGACGCAAAGGCTCGGCCGCCGACGCTGACCGTGGTGCGCGACGAGAACGTGGTCTGGCGGCGCGACCTCGGCGTGCTCGCCGGCGTGATCTCCAGCACGGCTCAGCTCACTGCGATGCGGCTGGAGCTCAACCCGGGGGAGGTCTCGCAGGTCCACTCCCACGGCGGCGACGAGCTGATGTACGTCGTCGACGGGACCCTGCACGTGCGAGCGTGGGCCGGCGACCAGGGTTCGGTGTTCGAGCTCGGCCCGGGCGACGCCTGCTACCTGCCTCAGGGCTCAACCCATCTGTACGCCAACTACGGGAGCACCATGACGCGGGCGATCAAGGGCGTGGCGCCCGGCTATCTGCCCTGATGCTCTGCGTCGGCATCGACGTCGGCGCCACCAAGGTCGCCGCCGGGCTGGTCGACACCGAGAACGGCGAGGTTCTCGAGCGGGAGCGCGTGGCCACCGCCCGCGACGGCCGCGCCGTGTTGGACGACTGCGTTCGCCTGGCGGAGCAGCTGCACCGCGCCGGCGCGGGGGGCGTGGGCGTGGCGCTGTGCGAGTTGGTGCGCCCGGACGGCTCGATCGCCAGCTCGGTCAGCGTCGACTGGACCAAGCTCGACGTGGGCGCCGCGTTCTCGCGTGTGGGGCCGGCCGTGGTGGAGTCCGACGTGCGGGCCGCGGCGCTGGCCGAGGCGCGCTTGGGCGCGGGGCGCGAGCGGGAGTCGATGCTCTACGTGAACGTGGGGAGCGGGGTGAGCCACACCATGGTGGTCGCCGGCCGGCCGCTCGCGGGGGCGCGCGGGAACGCGATCGTCACCGGCGCGCCCCTCGTCGAGACCTGGTCGAGCGGCCTGGGCCTTGCGCGCGCCGCGGGTGTGGAGTCCGCGGAGGAGGTGCTGTCAGATCCGCGGCACGCGGGGGTGGTGGCGCAGGCCGCCGCGCGACTCGGGGAGACGCTGGCCATGCTGGTGAACGCGCTCGATCCCGAGGTGGTGGTGATGGGCGGCGGGCTGGGCTCGGTGCCCTCCTACCGCGAGGCGGTGGCCGAAGCCGCGCGGCCGCTGATCTATGCCGCGGAGACCCGGGAGGTCGAGATCGTGCCCGCCGCTACGGGGGTGGATGGCGCTGTGATCGGGGCTGCGCTGGTGGCGGCGGAGCGGTAGCGCTGCAGCCGTCGTTCGCTCGAGCTCAGGCCCCGACCAGTTCCCGCGCCGCCGCCGCGATTCCCTCCGCGTCCGGCCGCGCGGCGGCCTCCAGCGTGGGGGCGAAGGGCATCGGCAGGTCGGGCATCGTGACCCGGCGCGCCGCGATCGGGCCGGCGGCCTCCACGGCAAGGGCCACCACCTCGGCCGCGTAGCCACCCTGGGGCGGGCCCTCCTCGACCACCACGAGGTGGCCGGTCCGGGTGACCGACTCGCCGATGGTCTCGGAGTCGAGCGGCCGCAGCGAGCGCAGGTCGATCACCTCCGCCTCGATGCCGTCCGCGGCCAGCGCCTCGGCGGCCTCCAGGGCGCGCTCGACCATGGCTAGGGCGGCCACGATCGTCAAGTTCGAGCCGGGGCGGCGCACCGCCGCGCGCCCGAGCCCGGCGCGGAGCCGTTCTCGCTGCGCTCGCCCTTGCGCGCGTAGAGCGCCTTGTGCTCGAACACCACCACCGGATTGGGGTCCTGGATCGCGGCCCGGGTCATGGCGTAGGCGTCGGCCGGCGTCGAGGGGGCCACCAGCTTGAGGCCGGGCTCGCCCAGGAACCAGCCGGTGGGGGTCTGCGAGTGGCAGGGACCGAAGCTCGCGCCGCCGCCCACCGCGCTGCGCACGGTGAGCGGGACCGAGCTCTGCTCGTTGGACAGGTACCAGTACTTCGACGCCTGGTTGCCCAGCGTGTCGAGCACCAGCCCGAGGAAGTCGCCGAACATGATCTCCACCACCGGGCGCAGCCCGCGCACGGCGGCGCCGAAGGCCGCCGAGGTGAACGCGAGCTCGGAGATCGGCGTATCCACCACCCGTTGCTCTCCGAAGTGCTCCGACAGGTCGGGGGTCACGTTGAACACGCCGCCCTGGGTCACGTCCTCGCCGAGCAGGACCACGCGCTCGTCGGCCTCCATCTCGTCGTGCAGAGCGTCGCGCACGGCCTGGCGGTAGGCGATCTCGGTCATGCCGGCTCCTTCAACGCCGTGGCGGCGCGGGCGGGGTCCGACGGCGGGCGGCCGCGGGCGGCGTCGAGCGCGGCCTCCATCTCGCGTTCGGCCCCGGCGCGCAGGCCGGCCGCGGTCTCATCGTCCAGCGCGATCCCCATTCGCAGCAGGGGGTCACGGGTCATCCAGGCGTCGACCTCCTCGCGCGGGCGGTACTTGCCGGGGTCGCTGCGCGAGTGGCCGTGGTGGCGGTAGGTGAGCAGCTCCAGGAAGGCGGGCCCCTCTCCGGCCCGCGCGCGCTCGACCGCCTCCGAGGCGGCCGCGCGCACGGCGAGCACGTCGTTGCCGTCGACGGTGTCCGAGCGGATGCCGTAGGCCTCGGCGCGCGAGACGAGGCCGTTGCCGGCCGTGGTCTCGGACATGTGCGTCCACTCTCCGTAGAGGTTGTTCTCGCAGGCGTAGACGATCGGGAGGCCGCGGATGCCCGCGAAGTTCAGGCACTCGTGGAAGTAGGCCTGATTGACCGCCCCGTCGCCGAAGAAGGCGGCCGCCACGGTGCCGTCGGCGGTGAGCTGCGCGGCCAGCGCCGCCCCGGTGGCCGCCCCGATCGAGCCGCCCACGATCCCGAAGCAGCCGAGCAGCCGGTGCTCGAGATCGATCACGTTCATCGAGCCGCCGCGGCCTCCGCAGATCCCGCCCTCCCGGCCCAGGAACTCGGCGAAGAGCGCCTCGGGGTCGCAGCCGAGGGCCAGCGCCGCGCCGTGCCCGCGGTAGGTGGCGGCCACCACGTCGCGCGGGCCGAGCGCCTCGCAGACGCCCACCGAGGTGGCCTCCTGGCCGCTGCACAGGTGCGTGGTCCCGCGGATCTCTCCGGAGTTGAAGGCCCGCATGACCGCATCCTCGAAGCTGCGGATGCGGGCCATGGCCACGAAGAGGCGCTCGAACTCGGCGCTGTCGGTCTCGGGGCTCGGTCCGGCGGTGCTGGTGGTCATCTTGCCTTCGCCTCGATTCTCACTCCGTGGACGGCTCAGCCGGATCACGATAACATCGCCGTCCATGGGTGCGCAGGAAAACCCTGTGCGCGTTCTCGGCAAGGCCACACGCATGCTGGACCTCCTGGCCGAGGGAGGCGACATGACCGTCCAGGCTCTGGCCGAGGCCGCGGAGGAGCCGCGCAGCTCGGTGTACCGGTTGCTCGCCGGCCTTCGCGAAGCCGAGCTGGTCGAGCCCGGGGGCCGGCACGGGACCTACCGGCTGGGCATCAAGCTCCTGCGGCTGTCCGGCGCGGTGATCTCACGCTTCGACGAGCGCCGCGCCGCGCTGCCGGCCATGGAGCGCCTCCACGAGCACACCGAGGAGACCGTGTTCCTCAGCGTCCTGCGCGGCCGCGAGGCTGTGTGCATCGAGCGCATCGAGGGCCTTTGGGTGCAGTCCATGGCCCTGACCCTGGGCGGCGGACTGCCCCTGCACATCGGCGGCGGACCGCGCGCGCTGCTGGCCTTCCTCGGCGAGGAGGCGTGGATGGAGTACCTGGCCGGCGGCGACCTCGCTCCGTTCACGGCCCACTCGATAACCGACCCCGACGCGCTGCTGGCCGACCTGCGCCTGACCCGCGAGCGCGGCTACGCCGTGAGCGACGAGGACGTGGTGGTGGGCATGGCGGCCCTTGGCGCGCCCATCTTCGACTACCGCGGGAGGGTTCGCGCGGCCCTCTCCTTCAGTGGGCCCAAGCCGAGCGTGCTGGGCGAGCGCCGCGAGGCGAACATCGAGGCCATGATCACGGCGGCGCGCAACACCTCACGCGGCCTCGGCTTCGATCCGGTCGGCGGCGGGCGCCCGGTCGCGGTGTGAGCGCCGGGCTCTCCGCGTTGGCGGGGCGCCCGCCGGGTCAGATCGGCATCCTGGTCCGCGACCTCGATGCCGCGCTCGAGCGCTACACCGAGGAGTGGGGCCTCGCCCCCTGGCGCTGCTGGACCTACGGTCCCGAGACGGTGCCCGACCTCGGCCTGCGCGGTGAGCCGGCGAGCTACGAGATCAACATCGCCCTCTGGGGCGAGGGGCCGCAGATCGAGCTGATCGAGCCCGTGCGGGGACCGAGCATCTACCACGAATGGCTCGAGGAGCACGGGCCCGGGCTGCACCACATCGGGATGTACGTGGAGGACCTCGGCGCCGGCCTCGCCGAGATGGCGCGCGACGGCCACCAGCCGGTCCAGTGGGGGCGGGGCTACGGCGAGAAGGGCGATGGCGGGTTCGCCTACTTCGACACGCGCGAGCTGTTCGGCATCTACACGGAGCTGATCGAGATTCCCGAGGTACGGATCCCGCCGCGGCGCGTGTATCCCGCCGGTGCGGACTGAGCTCCGCCCCGGGCCTACTGCTCCGCCGCCGGCCGCGTGCGGTCGTGCACGTGCCCACCGGCGGCAGCCTCGAGACGCAACCCCTCGAGCGGCGCGAAGCGGCTCTCCACCTCCACCGTCCGGCCCTCGGCCGCGGACCGCGTGGCCGCCTCGATCACCTCGAGCAGATGCACGTCGAGCTGCGGGTCGCCGAGTGGCGCCTGTCCCGCGCGGATCGCCGCCACGGCCTCGCGCAGCCCGTCGGTCCAGACCCAGGTGGCAGTCGTCGGGCTCGATCAGCTCCCAGCTGCCGGTGCGCTCGCGAAACAGCTCGATGCCGTGGGGATCCCAGTCGTCGCCCAGCAGGTTGGCGCTGCCCTCCGTGCCGTAGAGCTCGATCCCCGGGCGACGGTAGCGCCGGGTCACGTGCGAGGCCAGTACCGAGGAGAGCGCGCCGCCGTCGTGGCGCAGCACGAGCTGCCAGGTGTCGGGATCGTGAGCGTCGACCTCCGCCGCGCCGATCGCCCGGCGGGGAACCGCCGTCGCGGAGACCGCCGTGACCGCGGTCACCGGGCCGAGCAGCGCCGCCAGCGACTTCAGGTTGTAGACCCCGACGTCGCCCAGCGTCGCGGCGCGATCCTGGTGGTACCAGGCCGCCCAGGTCGACCCGGCGTTCCCGTAGTGAGCGCGCGCGGCGTGGACCGAGCCGATCGCGCCGTCGCGCACGAGCGTCCACAACCGCCGGAACGATGGGCTGAGCTGCACGAAGGGCGCTGCCATCAGCACCAGGCCGGCCGCCTGCGCCTGCTCGAAGAGGGCGGCGGCCTCGCCGGCGCTCGCGGCCGGCGGCTTCTCCACCAGCACATGGCGCCCGGCCTCGAGCGCGGCGCGTGTGAGATCGGCGTGGGCGGCCGGGGCGGTGAGGATCACCACCAGGTCGACGGCGTCGTCACCGAGGACCTCCTCGGGCCGCTCGACCAGCCGGATGCCCGGCCGCTGGCGCTCGAGCTCGGGCCAGATCTCGCGCCGGCGCGCGCAGACCGGGCCCTCCACGGCCAGGCCGCGCGGTGTGAGCCGGTCGAGTGCCTGAAGGTAGGCCGGGAGCACGTTCCCCGCTCCGATCACGCCGACCCCCACGGGACCGGTTGACTCGACCACGGTCACCGGAGTAAGTTATCGCAGGCTGGCTTGGCCTGTTCGCATGGTGAGAAACGAGGAGAGGTATATGTCCGTGGGTTGGGAGCGCTACATCCGCGAGTACAACACGCGGCGCCAGTTTCTCAGGAGGGCGGGCTTCGTGACCATGGCGGTGGGCGCCGGGCCCACGCTGCTGGCCGCCTGTGGCTCCGACGACGACGAGCCGGCCGAGACCGCGGCCAGCGGGCCGGCCAAGGCTCCGAAGGCCACCGGTCGCGTGGATTACCTGTCGTGGGAGGGCTACGACATCCCCGATCCACTCAAGAGCTGGAAGACCGCCAACGACATCACCGTCAAGGCCACCTACATCGCCAACCACGACGAGATCCAGGCCAAGCTCAAGGCCGCGGGCGGCGGGGGCGGCTACGACATCATCACCTACTACCAGGGCTACAAGCCGCTCTACCAGGAGCTCGGCATCATCGAGCCGCTCGACGAGCAGAAGCTGCCCAACCTCAAGAACCTCTTCCCCTACTTCGCGAGCGAGGAGGGGAACTTCTGGATCGATCCCGACGGCACCCGCACCGGCGTACCGTGGACGTGGGGCTCGATCGGCATCACGATCGACAAGCGCCGCGTGAAGTCGATGCCGACCTCCTGGTACGACCTGCTCGAGCCCGAGTTCAAGGGCCGGGTCACGCTGCCCGACGACCCGGTCGGCTCGTTCACGCTGGCCGCCCACGTGCTCGGCTTCGATCCGTCGACCACCTCGAAGGCGGACGGCAAGAAGGTGTTCGACCTGCTCGGTCAGGTGATCGCCCAGAGCAACGGGATCGCGCCGACCTTCGGCGACGCCACCACGAAGATGACCTCCGGCGACGCCGACATCTGCTGGCAGGGCTGGGCGGCCATGAACACCTTCGCCGCCGACGCGGGAGTCAAGACGTTCGAGACCGCGGTGCCCAAGGAGGGCAGCTTCTCCTTCTGCGACGCATACGCCCTGCCCACGGGCGCGGACAACGTCGACGCGTCGCTGTCGTGGATGAACGAGTCGCTCGATCCGAAGGTGAACGCCGAGGCGGCCGTCGCACTGGTGGGAGGCGTGACCGTCGAGGACGGCGTGGCCGAGCTGCCCGCCAACGTCGCCTCGTCTCTACGAGTACGACCAGCTCGACTCGCTGCTGGAGCGCTCGCCGTTCTACAACAACCCGCCCGTGGAGTCCGACGAGTACGTGACCTTCGAGGAGGTCCAGACGAGTTGGCAGGAGGTCAAGGCGGCCGCTCCGCAGCTGAAATGAGAGCGAGACGCGGCTCGCTTGCGCTGGCCGCGCCCGCCACGCTCGGCCTGCTCGTCTTCTTCATCGCTCCGCTGGCGGCGTTCGCCGTCTACTCGTTTCTGACCGGCGCGTTGTACGACGTCGAGGCGCCGCTCACGCTCGAGAACTACGGGGAGGTGGCCGAGTCCGACCTGAACCGCCAGCTCGGACGCAACTCGCTGGTCGTGGGGGCGGTGTCGGCGGTGATCGCCGTGGCCTTCGCCCTCCCGATCGCCTACTGGCTGCGCTATGCCGCGGGGCGGTGGCGGGCGGTCGTGCTGTTCCTGATCGTCGCCTCCTTTCTGGCCAGCTATCTGGTGCGCATCTACGCGTGGCGCAGCATCCTCGGCGGCAACGGGCTGATCAACCGCGGGCTGACCGAGCTCGGGCTGATCGACCAGCCGCTCGACTTCCTGCTCTACAACCGCTTCGCGGTGATCATCGCGCTGGTGCACATCTACCTGCCCTACGTGGTCCTGGTGCTCTACGCCGGGCTGGCGCCGTTGCAGCCCTCCTACCTGGAGACCGCGCAGGATCTCGGCGCGGGCTGGATCCAGCGCTGGCGGCGGGTGATCCTCCCGCTGGTGGCCGCGCCGGCGGGCAGTGCCCTGCTGTTCGTGTTCGTGCTCTCGGCGGCCGACTACGTGACGCCGCAGTTCCTCGGCGGCACCAACGGCGCCCTGCTCGGCGTGCAGGTGCAGGTGAGCTTCGTCGGGACCGGCGACTACGCCGCCGGGGCGGCCATCTCCTTCGCCATGCTTGCCGGCTTTCTCGTGTGTTACGCCCTGATCGCGCTTGGCCTGCGCCTGACCAAGCTCGATCGCGTGAGGTTTGCGGCGTGAGCTCGGCCCAGCGCAGTCCGCTGGCCGGCGCCTTCACGCTGCTCGGCGTGATCTTCCTGTGGGCGCCCCTGCTGCTCGTGGTGCTGTTCAGCCTGCACAGCACCGGCTCGCTCACCTTCCCCTTCCAGGGCTTCTCGCTGCGCTGGTACGAGGAGATCTTCAACTCGCCACAGGTCCGGCTCGCGGCTCAGAACTCGCTGATCGTGGCCACCTCCTCCGCGCTGATCACGCTCCTGCTGGGCACGCTCGCCGCCTACGGGCTGGCGCGCTCCAGCTCGCGCCTGCGCGGCCCTCTGGCCCTGCTGTTCTTCCTGCCCATCACGCTGCCCGGGCTGTTCATCGGTATCGCGCTGCTCGTGGCCTTCTCGCGCGTGGAGGTGACGCTGTCGCTGGTCACCGTCACGATCGCCCACCTCGTCTACGTGTTCCCCTTCTTCTTCCTCATCGCCCGCGCCGCGCTCGAGCGGCTCGACCCGGCGCTGGAGGAGACCGCGACCGACCTGGGGGCCAACCGCCTGACCGTCTTTCGGCGGGTGACCATCCCGCAGGTCTGGCCCATCCTCGTGGGGGCGGCCTGCCTCGCCTTTGCGCTTTCCTTCGACGAGTTCGTGATCACGTTCTTCGTCATCGGGCCGGACTCGACCCTGCCGCTGTTCATCTGGTCGAGCCTGCGGCGCACGGTCGACCCGAGCATCAACGCCATCTCGTCGCTGCTGCTGCTGTTCACGCTGCTGCTGTTCATGGTCACCTTCGCGCTCGCGGCGTGGGGCGAGCGGCGCCGGCGCGGGCGCGGCCTGGCCGAGGATCCGCTGGCGCTCGCGCCGGTGGCCGAGGGAGCGCCATGAGCGCTGCGGAGCCGCGCGTGCGCGCCGAGGGGATCACGCACCGCTTCGGCGCGGTCACGGCCCTCGACGACGTCTCGCTCGACATCGCTCCCGGCGAGCTGCTCACGCTGCTCGGCCCCTCGGGCTGTGGCAAGACGACGCTGCTGAGGATCATCGCCGGCTTCGAGCGCCCGAGCGAGGGGCGCGTGCTGATCGACGGGGACGACGTGACCTCGGTGCCCGCCAACAAGCGTCCCACCAACCTGGTCTTCCAGCGGCCCACGCTGTTCCCGCATCTCGACGTGTTCGGCAATGTCGCCTTCGGCCTCAGCGTGGCCCGCGTGAACAAGGCCGAGCAGCGCTCGCGCGTGGGCGAGGCGCTGGCATTGGTGCGCCTCGACGGCTACGAGAAGCGCCGCTCGCACGAGCTCTCCGGCGGCCAGATGCAGCGCGTGGCGCTCGCGCGGGCGCTCGTGAACCGGCCCGCTGTGCTGCTGCTCGACGAGCCGCTGTCGGCGCTCGACCTGAAGATCCGCCTCGAGATGGAGGTCGAGCTGCGGCGAGTGCACCGCGAGACGGGCGCCACCTTCGTCTACGTGACCCACGACCAGCGCGAGGCGATGGCGCTGTCGGACCGGCTCGTGGTGATGAACGACGGCCACGTCGAGCAGGTCGACACGCCCACCGAGGTCTACCGCTGCCCCTCCTCGGTGTTCGCGGCGCAGTTCGTGGGCGACGCCAACGTTCTTCCCGTCGAGGTGGTGGAGGCCGGGCCGCGCGAATCGCTGCTCGCCATTGGCGAGCACCGCACACGGGTGGCGTGCTCACCGACCGGGACGGGGCCCGCGTGGCTCGTGTTGCGTCCCGAGGCGGTGCGGGTGGCCGGGCCGGGGGCCAACGGGGTTCCCGACGCGCTGGCGGGGCGGGTTCGCGACGTGGCCTTTCGCGGCAGCGGGTTCACCTACCGCATCGAGTTGCCCGCGCTGGGCCTGCATGTGAAGGCCGAGACCCGGGCGGCGGCGGTGCCCCACGCGGTGGACGAGCCCGTGGCCGTGGAATGGGACCGCGACGCCTGCTGGCTGCTCGAGCGCGAGCCCACGGAGACCGCGCCCCCGCCGCCGCCGATCGCGGCCGAGCCCGACCTCGAGGTCACGCCGGAGCCGGGCGGGTGACGCAGGCGGGGAAGCGCGTGGCGCTCGTCACGGGCGCCGGGCGCGGCATGGGCGCGGACGTGGCGCAGCGCCTGGCGGCGGACGGCTTCGAGCTGGCCGTGGCCGACGTGCGCTCGTGCGAGGAGACGGCACAGGCGATCGTGGCGAGCGGCGCCGCCGCGGTGCCCTACGAGTGCGACATCCGCGACTGGGACGCCGTCGGGGACCTGGTGGCCGCGGTGGAGCGCGACCAGGGGCCCCTCCACGCGGCGGTGCAGGTGGCCGGCGTCTATCGCAACGTGCACTTCCTCGACCTCGATCCGGCCGCCTGGCGGCTCGTGCTCGACGTGAACCTCGACGGCTCCTTCAACGTCTGCCGGCTCGCTGCCGCGCCCATGGCCGCGCGCGGGCAGGGCAGCGTCGTCTTCATCTCGTCCACCGCGTCGTGGCTCGTGTGGGACGAGTCCGCGCACTACACGGTGTCCAAGGCCGCCATCGACGGCCTCGTGAAGGGCGCGGCCTACGAGCTCGGCCCGAGTGGAGTGCGTGTGAACTCCGTGGCTCCCGGCACGGTTCGGACGCCGGCCACGGCGCCCGAGCTGGCGCTGCCCGGCGTGGAGGAGTCGGAGGCGAGCGCCAGCCCGCTGGGGCGCGTAGGGGAGACCAGCGACATTGCCGAAGCCGTCGCCTTCCTGTGCGACCCCGTGCGCGCGGCGTGGGTCACCGGCCACACGCTGGTGGTCGACGGCGGCTACTCCACCCACGGCCAGGGCGCCAGCTTCGGCCGCAACGTCGACACCACAGTTCCAGGAGGAACCACTTGAGCCTCATCTACCTCGAGTTCATCAGCCGCCGTCCCGGCGTCTCGCTGGAGCAGTTCCACGCCGTGGCCGGCCAGGGCCAGACCGGCTGGGCGGGCGACAACACCGAGGACATCCTGCTGGCCAACCTGGGCCGCTCGTGGCGCACCGGGCCCGAGCCCGAGTACATCGCCTTCTGGTACACGCAGAACCAGGGCCTCGACCGCTTCGACGACTGGGAGCGCATCTTTCGCTCCGGCGTGGCCGAGCAGTTCGAGGAGCCCTTCCGCCTCGCGGCGCGCATCGAGCGCGGGGGCTCCTACGACGCGCTGCTGGAGCCGGTGCCGGTCGACACCGAGCGCTGCTACCTCGAGTTCTTCGACTTCGCCGAGGGGGCGGGGCGCGACGAGGTCCGCGCCGCCTACGAGGAGCGCGCCGGCGCCCACGGCGACCTGAAGCTCAACGTGCTGCTCGACCGCATCGGCCGCCTCGGTCCCGAGCCGCGCGGCATCGCGGTGTGGGGCCTGCCCTCATGGGCCGCGCTGGAAGAGATCGCGCGCGACCTCGACGACGCGAAGGACCGGTGCGCCTGGTGGACGCCGGCATGTACTCCGAGTTCGGCAAGGAGACGCTGTGAGCCGGATGGAGGGCAGGGTCGCGTTCGTGACCGGCGCGGGCACCGGAATCGGGCGCGCGACCTGCGTCCGGCTGGCCGAAGAGGGCGCCGACGTGGTGGTGACCTCGCGCACCGCCGCCAACGTCGAGGCGACCTGCGACGCCGTCGAGCGCGCGGCGGGGACGCAGCCCCTGGGCATTCAGCTCGACGTGGCCGACAGCGCCGCCGTCGACTCGGCCTGCGAGCAGGCGGCCGAGCGGCACGGGCGCATAGACGTGCTCGTGACCAACGCCGGCATCGAGCTGCCCCATACCCCGAATATCGCCGACACGAGCGACGAGGACTGGGAGCGGATCATGCGCGTGAACGTGACCGGGATGTTCTACGCCATCCGCGCGGCGCTCAGGCACATGCCCGACGGCGGGGCCATCGTCACGGTCGGCTCGATCAACTCGTTCGTGGCCTGGGAGAACGACGGCGCCTACACGACCTCCAAGGGGGCCGTGCTGCAGCTGACCCGGTCCGTCGCCCTCGACGTGGTCGACCGCAACATCAGGGCCAACTGCATCTGCCCCGGCGTGATCGACACTCCGCTGACCGATCAGTTCCTGGCCGATGCCGAGGACGCCGACGCGCTGAAGGCCGAGTACGCCGCGGTGGCGCCGATGGGTCGCCTGGGCACCGCGCGTGAGATCGCCAACTGCATCCTGTTCCTGGCCTCCGAAGAGGCCAGCTTCGTGACCGGCGCCGCGCTGGTGGCGGACGGCGGAACGGTGATTCGCCCGTGAGCGAGGCACCGCGGCTGACGCTGGGCGTCGACACGCTGTGCTGGCACCTGCGCCTCGAGGCCGGCGACCTGTCGCTCGAGGACCTGCTCGAGGAGGCCGTGCAGGCGGAGGCCGAGTACGTACAGCTGACGCTTCATCACGCGCGCGGGCGCACGCCCGCGGAGCTGGAGCGCCTGGCGGGCCGGGCCGCGGACCTCGGGATGCGCGTGCTGGCGTCCGGCGATTTCCTGGGCGGGGCCCGCTTCGGCGATCCTCCGGAAGCCGCGGCCGAACGGGTGGCCGGCTGGCTCGAGCGCGCCGTGGCGCTGGGGAGCCCGATCCTGCGCGTCACCTCCAGCTTCTACCGGGCCGATCTGGGCGGCATTCCCGGGGCGATCGAGGCCGAGCGGCTCTGGGCGATCGAGGCGCTTGGGGCCGCGCTGCCCGCCGCCCGGGAGGCCGGCGTGACCCTGGCCCTGGAGAACCACTCCGACTTCACGGCCGCCGAGTACCGCTCCATCCTCGAGGCGGTGGCCGACGAGCGGGCGGCGATGTTCCTCGACGTGATCAACCCCGTGGCTGCTCTCGAGGATCCCGTGCCGGTGGTGGAGCAGCTCGCGCCCTTCGCCGTGGCCGGTCACGTGAAGGACTTCGTGCTCGAGTCGATCCACAACGACGACGGCTACCACCGTCGCGGCTTCTCGGTGCTCTACCGCTACCCGGGCGAAGGCGTGGCGGATCTGCCCGCCATCTGGTCCGCGCTGGCGGCGGGCCTGGGAGGCCGGGAGCTGCCGCTGGCGATGGAGGGCCTCGACAACCGAGGAGACGTTCGCGACCAGGTCGAGCGCCTGCGTGGCGCGCTGCGGCGCCTGCGCGCGCTCGTTCCCGCCCCCACCGGGGCGTGAACAGCGGATTCGCGCTGGGGGCGAGTGCCGCCCTCGTGTGGGGGGTGGCCGACATCCTCGTGGTCCAGGCCTCCCGCCGTGTGGGCTTCTTTCGCACCCTGCTCATCGTCCAGGCGTCGGGGGTGCTCCTCCTCGCCCTGCTCGCGCTGCTGCTGGGCGAGGACCTGTCGCTGAGCGGCGGCCAATGGGCGGCGGTCGCGGGGCTGGGCGCGCTCTCGATCGGCGCGTACGTCGGCTTCTACAAGGCACTCGAGCTGGGCCCCATCGCCATCGTCAGCCCGATCGCCTCGTCCAACGGGGCGATGATCGTGGTGCTGGCGGTGGTCGTGCTCGGCGAGTCGCTGACCGCGGTGCAGGCCGTTGGCATCACGCTGGTGCTGGCGTTCATCGTCCTGGCGGCGGTTGAGCCGGCGGCCGAGCGCCTCGCGGGGGCGAGCGGGATACGGCTCGCGCTCGCCGCCACGGTGGTGTTCGGGCTCTACGTGTTCGCCCTCGCCACCCTGACCGAGGACCTCGGCTGGCTGCTGCCCATCCTGCTCACCCGCGCGGTGGCGGTCACTCTCATGGCCGCCTTCTTCGCGGCCCGCCCCGACGGCGACCGGCGCCCGCTGGGCCGGGCGATCGTGCTGGCGTGCGTGGCCGCCGGCGCGCTCGACGCATGCGGCTATCTGATGTTCAACCGCGGGGCCGAGCTCGGCGAGGTGGCCATCACCAGCGCGGCGGCCTCCGCCTACCCGCTGATCCCGATCCTGGTCGGGTTGATCGCCTATCGCGAGCGCGTGGCCTGGTATCAGCTGGTCGGGGTCGGCGGCGTGCTGGTGGGGATGGTCGTGCTGTCCCTCGGCTGACTCACCAGGGGCTGCCGAGCGAGACCGTGATGGCCTCCCCGTTGACCGCGGAGGCCGCGTCGGAGGCCAGATACGCCACCACGCCGGCGATCTCCCCGGGTTCGGCCACCCGGCCGGCCGGGTTCTCGGCCGCGCGCTCGGCCCACACCTGCTCGGCGCTGAGTCCGCGGCGCTCGCCCTCCTGCCGAGCGTCCTGGTCGGCCATCTCCGTGCGCACCCAGCCGGGAAGGATCGCGTTGCAGGTGATGCCGTGCGCGGCCACGTCCTGGGCCACCGACCGCATCAGCCCGATCACCCCGTGCTTCGACGCGCAGTAGGGGGACATGGCGGGCGCGCCGACCTGACCGGCCGTCGAGGAGATCATCACGATCCGGCCCCAGCGCGCGGCCAGCATGTCGCCCACCAGCAGGCGGGTCAGCTCGAAGGGCGCGTCGAGGTTCACGTCCATCGATGCGCGCCACCCCTCGCGATCCTGCTCCCAGATCGGGCGGTCGTGGTAGCCGCCGCGCCCGGCGTTGTTCACGAGGATCGTCACCGGGCCCGCCCGCCGGTGGGCTTCGGCCGCCACCTCGGCACAACCCTCGGGGGAGTCGATCGAGGCCACGATCGGCTCGATCTCCGCCTCGCGGGCGAGCTGCTCGAGCGCCTCGGCGCTGCGGCCCACGGCCAGCACGCGCGCGCCGGCGCCCGCCAGAGCGAGCGCCGTGGCGCGGCCGATCCCGCGGCTCGCGCCGGTGACCAGCGCGGTGCGCTCAGCCATGAACGACCTCGCGCAGCGCGGACACCGCGGCGCCCGGATCCTCGCGGCCCCACACGTTGCGCCCGTGGGCCACTCCGGCGGCGCCGGCGGCGAGCGCGCGGGCCACCGTGTCGAGCAGGCCCCCGCCGTCGGCCTCGAAGTCGCCGCCGGCGAGGATCACCGGCACGCCGCAGGCGGCCACCTCGCGCATCGCCTCCGGCGAGCTGGGCATGGTCGTCTTCACCATGTGGGCGCCCAGCTCGGCGGCGCTGCGGGCGGCGGCCGCGATGACCACCGGCGCGGCGGGGTCGGGGTACGCCGCGCTCTCCACGGGCATGATCTCGCACACGTAGGCGAGCCCGGCGCGGTCGGCGCGGGCGGCCACGCTCGCGGCCGTGCGCAGCGCCTCGAGCTCGAACGGCGCGCCCAGCTGGACGTAGGTGAGCACGGCCGCGGCACCGAGGCGCTGCGCGTCCTCGACCGCGTAGGCCTGGACGTACTCGCTCACCGGATATTGGCCCCCCACGCTGATCGTGGTGACGTCCAGCTTCATGATCGGCGCCGCGGCGCCGAAGCTCTCGCGCAGGTCGCGCAGGGTCCCGTAGGAGGAGATCACGGCGTCGGCCCCGGCGGCCGTGACCTGACCCAGCACCCGCCCGCGATCCTCGAGGCCCGCGCACGGCCAGGAGTAAAGGGGGTGGTCGATGGCCACCGCCAGGCAGCGGCCGTCGGCGGCGAGCAGGGGCTGCGCGCTCACCGGTGTTTCCCCGGGTACAGGATGGTCTTCAGGCTGTGGCCCTCGCGCACTGCGCGCAGCGCGCCCTCGATCCCCTCGAAGCCCACCGAGTCGGACACCAGCTCCTCGAGCGGGAATCCCTCGCCGCCGAGCAGCTCGCGGGCCTGCTCGTAGCGCTCGAAGCGCTGGCGCGGCGGAACGCCCACCCACTCGCTGCCCACGAGCGCGATCTCCTCGTAGTGGAGGCGATTGAGGTCGACGAGCGCCTGCCCCTCGTCGCCGAAGCCGGCGAAGAGCACCACCCGGCCGCCGGGGCCGCAGGCCTCGACCGCCTCCGCCACGAGCTCCGCGCGCGGCACGGTCAGGATCACCACGTCCGGTCCGGCGCTCTCCGCCCATTCGCGCACCTGACTCGCCCATTTCGGCTCGCCGAGGGTGGCCTCCGCGCCGAAGCGCTCGGCGAGCTTGCGCCGGTCCTCGCGCGGCTCCACCGCCAGCACCCGCGTGCCCGCATGCGCGGCGACGGCCACCATCTGCAGGCCCATCGAACCGGCGCCGATGATCGCCACGCGGTCATCCGGGCCGGCCTGGCCCTGGTCGAGCACGGCGTGCAGGCAGTCGGCCAGCGGCTCCACGAACACGGCCCGTTCGGTGGGCAGGCCTTCGGTGTGAAGCGCGCCGCGCGACCAGCCCTCCGGCCGGGTGTCGATGGCGGCGAACTCGGCGTACCCCGCATAGGTGTCGCCGTAGACCTGGTCGCCGATCCGAAAGCCCTCGACCTCGTCGCCCGTGGCCACCACTCGGCCCACCCACTCGTGTCCGGGGTTCAGGGGATAGCGGCCGTCGCTCACGCCGATGGCGTACTTGCGGGCGTCGGTGGGGCAGACCCCGCATGCCTCCACGCTCACCAGCAGCTGAGTGGGCTCGGGCTTGGGTACCGGCGCCATTTGGAGGCGCAGATCGCGCACGCCGTAGAGGCGGGCCGCTCGCATGGTTTGCGGAATCACCAGTGATGCTCCTTCGTCAGCGCCGCCCGCTCGCGGAATCGGGCCAGCATGGATTCAAAGCGCGCCGCGCGCGCCGGGTCGGGCTCCACGGTCTCGACGGGTTCGCGCCGGGGATCGAAGCCCAGGGCGCGGAGGGCCAGGAGGCCCGGCCCGGTGGCCTCCGCGGCGCCGGACGCGACCTGGAGCGGCGCGCCCACGGCGTCGGCCGTGGCCTCCAGCCAGAGGCGGTTTCGCGTGCCGCCGCCCGTGACCCGCCACGCCGGGCAGGGCCCGAGGGCCTGCTCGATTCGCTCGGTGTGATCGCGGGCCACGAGGGCCAGCGACTCCACCAACGCGCGATAGACGTGCTCGGGGCGGCTGTCGAGGCCCAGGCCGAGGATGGCGCCGCGGGCGTCCGGATCCCATAGCGGCGTGCGCTCGCCGGCCAGGTAGGGCAGGGCGGTGACGCCGCCGGTGTCGACGGTGGCGGCCCGGGCCGCGAGCTCATCCTGGGAGCTACCGCCGCCGAAGCCGCCGGCGAACCAGTCGAGCACCAGCCCGCCGGACAGCGTCCAGCCGCCGAGCAGCAGCCCGTCGCCCGGGTAGGCGGACACGCCTAGCCCGTCGCGCGGCTGAGCGTCCTCCGCGGCGCGGCACACGATCATGGTGCTCCCCAGGACCATCCCGGCGTCGCCCGGCGCGCGCACTCCGGCGGCGGCGATATCGGCGAAGGAGTCGTAGGTGCCGCACACCACGGGCAGGCCGGCCTCGAGTCCCAGACGAGGCGCGGCATCGGCCCGCAGCTCGCCCGCCACCGACAGCGGATCGATCGGCTGCGGGAGCGGGAAGGGCGCCTGCGTGCCGGGCAGCCGGTAGTCCGCCGCGGTGACCGTGTCCATCACGGGCACGCCGGTGAGCCAGGCCACGAGGAAGCCGGTGGCGTCGAGGGCCCAGGCCGCGCGCTCGCTGGCGGCGCGATCGTTGTCGCGCCACCAGGCCAGCTTCGGCAGTGCGTTGTCGAGGCTGCCGGCGGCCTCCTCGGCCGCCAGACCCCGGGTCATGTCGCGCCGCTTGGGCTCGGCCCGGCGGTCGAGGCTGAAGAGCGGCGCGGTGGTCAGCGGCGCCAGAGCGGCGTCGACGAGCATGGGGGCGGGACCCAGCGCGGCCACCCCGATGGCCGCTATGTGCACGTCGCCGGCTCGCGCCACCGCCTCGTGGCCGGCGGCGGCCATGCCCTCGACCCAGTCGTGGGGGTCGTGCTCGGCGATGCCCTCGCCCATCCGCGCGTGCCCGTGGGCGCGCCGCGCCGTGGCGGCCGGCGTGCCGTCCGAGCGCACCACGGTGGCCCGCACTCCGGTCAGGCCGACATCGACGCCCAGTGCCCCCTCGCTCACAGGGGTGAGATATCACGGATCAAGCCGGACCCGGGCGGTGCCGATCAAGAGGGGCATGAACCGATCGCGCAGGCTCTCGCTTCTGACCACGGCCGCCGTGCTGGCCCTTTCGCTCGTTGCCTGCGGCGGCGGCTCCGCCGAGGACGATGTCCGCTCGGCCTCCGAGAACTTCGTCTCGGCGTTCAAGGACGAGAACTGGGAGGAGGTCTGCTCGATGATGACCAAGGCCTCCAAGGCTCAGCTCGAGCAGGCCGGCGAGGCGCTCGACGCCAAGGGCGGATGCCCGGGCGTGTGGGAGCAGGCGTCCAAGCTCATCGACGCGAAGGCCAAGAAGCAGCTCGAGGAGTTCGAGATCGACACGGTGAAGGTGAACGGGAACACCGCCACGGTCACCAGCGTGTCGGCCGGGGACGATCCGGCCAGCCTGCGCAAGGAAGACGGCGAGTGGAAGGTGGACGTCGCGGGGTAGGGCCGGGCCACGGTAGCCTGCGGCCGAAAGGCCATGCTCGCACCGTGGAGATAGTCACCCACCGCAGCCTCGAGGCCTGCCTGGCGGGTCTCGACTCGCCGAATGAGCTCGGGTCGGTCGAGGGGATCGACCGGGCTCAGCTCACCCAGGCGCTGGCCGCCCTGGAGGCCGAGGCAACCGACGACGGCGTGCTGGTGACCGCGCAGCATCAGCTGGCCTCACTCATGCAGAGCCACCTGGTCGAGAGCCCGCCGGACGTGCCCCGCCAGGACGCCGGAACGCTCGAGGTGAAGTTCGACGAGGGCGACATCACGGGGTGGGTGGGCAGCCTGTTCGACTGGTGGCGCAGGATCAGGCCCGAGAGCTGGCGCGAACCGGCCGAGCAGCCCGAGCGGATCGGCGACGGCGCCGCGCTGCGGGTGGCCGTGGTCGGCGACTGGGGAACGGGCCTCTACGGGGCGCCGGCCATCGCGTCGAGCATCGAGAAGGACGGGCGGTACGACCTGCTGATCCATCTCGGCGACGTGTACTACTCCGGCACGCCCAAGGAGGTGCGCGAGAACTTCCTCGAGCTGTGGCCCAGCGTGCCCGGCGCCGTGAGCCGCGCCTGCAACTCCAACCACGAGATGTACTCCGGCGGCGAGGGCCTGTTCAAGGAGACGCTGCCCGGCGTTCGGCCAGCAGGCCACCCCGTTCGCGATCGAGACCGACCACTGGCTGCTCGCCGGCCTCGACAGCGCGTACGAGGACCACGACCTCGCGAATGGACAGGCGGCGTGGCTCTCGCGGCTGATCGAGGGCGCGGGCGAGCGGCGAGTCCTGCTCTTCTGCCACCACCAGCCCTTCTCGCTGCTCAGCAAGCAGGGCCCCGAGCTGGTGGGCAAGCTGGCCCCGCTGCTCGAGAGCGGGCGCATCTTCGCCTGGTACTGGGGCCACGAGCACCGCTGTGTGCTCTACGACCGGCATCCGGCCTGGGGCCTGCACGGCCGCTGCATCGGGCACGGCGGGATGCCCTACTACCGCGACGACGTGGCGGGCTACGAGCCCGAGGGAGGAGACGATCGCTGGAGGCGCATCCCGGCCAAGAACCTCGTGCCGGCGGGGCTGCTGCTCGACACCCCCAACCGCTACGTCACCGGGCACGAGGACCGCTACGGCCCCAACGGCTACCTCACGCTGGAGTTCGAGGGCGCTTCGGTGACCGAGGTGGTCCGGGCCCCCGATGGATCGGTGCTGCGAGAAGCGCCGCTCACGTGATCGTCACCGACACGTTCCTCGACACCCTGGCTGCCAGCACCCGGCGCTGGGACAAGCGCGAGCCGGAGCGGGAGGAGACGCAACGGGTGCTCGACGAGCGCGGGGTGCTCTACGCCGACGATCCCGAGCGGGTGGAGCTGCGCCTGGGCCGGCTGGGCGCCGACCTCGGCCTGGCCAAGGCGATCGAGCAGACGCCCGCGGTGGCGAGCACGGGGCGCAGCCTCGAGGAGACTCTGCCCCCCGAGAGCTTCGGCGCCGACGTGCTGGGGCTCGAGCGCCTGATGGGTCGCAACGACCTCGTGGACGTGGGCTTCCTCGAGCGCGGACACCTGGCCAGCCGTTCGGTGGGCCGCATCAGCGTCAGCTCCCCGGAGGCTCACTACGGCAGCGGCTTCATGGTCTCGCCGCGACTGCTGCTCACCAACAACCACGTGCTGCGCGACCGCGACGAGGCCGCGCGCGCGTTCGTGGAGTTCAACTTCCAGGCCGGCCTGGACGGCCGTGCCCTGCAGCCCTTCGCCTTCGACCTCGAGCCCGACGCGTTCTTCGAGACCAACGAGAAGCTCGACTTCACGGTCGTGGCGGTGGCGGAGCGCGAGGAGGGAGGCACCGCGCTGTCGGACTTCGGCTGGCTGCGGCTGATCGAGGCGCAGGGCAAGATCGTGCTGGGCGAGTTCGTGAACGTGATTCAGCACCCCAACGGCGAGCCCAAGCAGCTCGCCCTGCGCGAGAACAAGGTGGTCGACCGGCTCGAGAACTTCCTGCACTACGAGACCGACACCGCGCCCGGCTCGTCGGGTTCGCCCGTGTTCAACGACCAGTGGGAGGTGGTTGCGCTGCACCACTCGGGGGTGCCGAGCAAGGACGGGGAGGGCCGGTACCTGGCCATCGACGGGTCACCCTGGACGAGCGACATGGGCGAGCAGCGCCTCGACTGGAAGGCCAACGAGGGCGTGCGGATCAGCCGCGTTGTGCGCGCCCTGCGCGACGTACCCATGACCGGTGCGCCGGACGAGCTGCGCGCCCAGCTGCTCGAGGCCCGCCCGTCCCCCGGCGGGACGGAAGCGCCACGGCCCCAGCCCCAGGAGGATGTCGACCTGGAGGCCGCGCTCGCCGCCGCGGCCGCGGCGGAGGGGCGGCCGTACTACGACGACGGACGCCGACGCCCTCGCGCGCGAGAGCTACTACGAGCAGATCGACGCTGACGCCGCCGGGCCCGCGCTCTACGTGGCGTTGTCCGGGTTGCTCGAGCGGACCCACGACCCGCGCCGCGCCTACAAGCCCACGCTGCTGGTGTACCCGTGGGTCGACCTGCACCCGGACGGCCTCCTGCGCGGCCTCTACTCCGGCAAGACGTTCACCTCGGAGGAGCTGATCAGGGCGGACGTGGCCGTGGAGGCGGCGCGCACCCTGCGCCTGGAGCAGTTCGTCCGCAGCGAGACCGCCGTCGGTCCGGCGGAGCTCGAGGCCGAGATGGGGGCGCTCGAGGCGGCGCTGCCCTTCAACTGCGAGCACGTGGTCCCGCAGTCCTGGTTCGCCGCGCGGGAGCCGATGCGCGGCGACCTGCACCACCTCTTCGCCTGCGAATCGGGTTGCAACAGCTTCCGGAGCAACTTCCCCTATTTCGACTTCGAGGATGACGACGCCGACGAGGCCACTCGCAGCGAGTGCGGGCGCCGGGAGGCGGAGGGCTTCGAGCCCGTGGCCGGCAAGGGCCCGGCGGCGCGCGCCACGCTCTACTTCCTGTTGCGCTACCCCGGGCTGGTGGGCGACGCCGAGCGCGAGCTCATGCCGGACCGGCTCGAGACGCTGCTGGACTGGCACGAGGACGATCGGGTGAGCGAGTACGAGCGGCATCGCAACGCCGCCATCGCCGAGATGCAGGGCAACCGCAATCCGTTTATCGACCATCCGGATTGGGCCGAGCGGGTGGATTTCGCCACCGCCTGGGCGTAGGCTCGCGCCCGCCCCAGAACAAAGGAGACAGGATGTCGACGAGTACGGAGGCCCTGCGGCCGATCGAGGGCCCGCCGGTCGAGTGGAAGGGCGACGAGACGGGGAGCACCGAGGTGACCGAGGAGGCCCTGGGCGCCACGGAGTCGGAGTCGTTCGGGGAGGCCATCGACACCCAGGAGAAGCTCATCGGGGAGAACAACCTGCGGCCCATCGCGTTCCTGGAGGCGGGAGTGCAGCGCTCGCGCGCCGTCGCCCGCATCACCCTCCCGGGCAGGGGCGTGGCCACCGGGTTCATGATCGGCCCGAACCGCCTGCTGACCAACAACCACGTGTTCGGCTCCGCCGACGAGGCGCAGGGCGCGACCATCCAGTTCAACTTCCAGACCGACCTGGCCGGCATCTCCCTGGACACCGACGACTACGAGGCCGACCCGGACACGTTCTTCCACACCAACGAGGACCTCGACTACGCGGTGGTGCACGTGTCGGGCAGCCCGGGGACCAAGTGGGGCTTCATCGAGCTGAAGCCCGACCGGACCGTGCAGGCCAAGCAGGACGTGGCGATCATCCAGCATCCCGGCGGGCAGCCGAAGCAGATCGCGATCGCGGACAACGAGATCGAGTACGTGGACGATTCGGTGGCGCAGTACCTCACCGACACGCTGCCGGGCTCGTCCGGCTCTCCCGTGTTCGACAACGACTGGGAGTGCATCGCCCTTCACCACAGCGGCGGCTGGCTGCCGCAGCCGAGCGACGACTCCACCCACTTCCGCAACGAGGGGATCCTGATCTCGGCCGTGCTGGCCGACATGCCCGACTGAGTGTTGGAACTGCTGCAGCGCCACCTGCCGGTGCTGCGCTACGACTCGCAGGGCAGCTTCCTGGCGGACTCGCCGGGCGTGCTCACCGACCGCGTGGACCCCTCCGGCGAGCCCGCCAACCTGCTCAGGCGCGCCGACGGCACGCTGCTGGCCTCCGCGGGGGCGCCGGCGAACCGGCTCACGCTGGGCCTGCTCGACTTTCCCAAGTACGGGCACGGGGTCAAGGTGCGCCGCTCGGACCATCTGGACGCGGTGGGCCGCGACTACGTGCTTCAGGCCCGCCAGATGCACAGGGGGGAGTACAAGGACCGCGTGTACGGCCGCGCCGTCGAGGCCGAGGACGGCGGCACCTGGCTGCAGTACTGGTTCTTCTACCTCTACAACAACAAGGCCTTTCTGGGGTTCGGCCTGCACGAGGGCGACTGGGAGATGGTTCAGGTGCGCCTCGACCGGGCCGAGCGCCCGACCGGCATGGCCTTCGCTCAGCACAGCCACGGGCAGCGCTGCCGCTGGGAGCTCGTGGAGCGGCGGGGCCGGCGGCCCGTGGTCTACGTCGCGCGTGGCTCGCAGGCCTCTTACGCCGCCCCGGGCCGCCACGACGCGCCGGTGATCCCCGATCACGCCGACGGCCGGGGGCCCGAGGTGGCCGATCCGACCCTCGAGCTGATCGCCGGCGACGAGCCCGGCTGGGTGGCCTGGCCGGGGCGCTGGGGCTCGAGCAAGGCGCGCAGCGTGCTCGAGTCCAACAGCCCGCGCGGCCCCGCCCACCAGGACAAGTGGTCGGAGCCGGCGGCCTTCTACGAGGAGTGCGACCCGTTCGATCCCCGCGAGCTGGCGCCCGAGCTGCTCCCGCCCGCGCCGCCGGCTCCGGCCATCAGCGCCCGGAGGGTCGACGACCGGGCGCTGATCAGCTACCGCTTCTCGCCCCAGCCCGGCCTGCCCGCGCCCACCCAGCTGGTGGTGACCGTCGACTCGCCCGAGGACGACCTGCCGCCGGCCACCTACAGCGCCCGGCTCGATTCGATGGGCGGCGAGATCGAGCATCCGTTGGCCCTCTCCGAGCAGGCGTACGAGGTGCTGGTGAGCGCGGCGGATTCCGACGGGAACGTGAGCGAGCCGGTGAGGGCGAAATTGTGAGCACGCCGGCTGTGGTTGTGGTCATATACGCGCCATGGCCGACTTCGAGATTTACGACGCAGTAGCCGATCCGGCGCGCGCGAAGGAGCTCGCCGCCACCGCCTCGCCGTTCAAGATCCAGATCCGCTTCGTGGGGGGTCTGAACGCGCGACAGCGCTCAGCCTTCAAGAAGGCCGCCGATCGTTGGACGCGCATCATCGTCGGCGACCTGCCGGCGGTGCGCGTGGACGGCGAGTTGATCGACGACGTGCTGATCCTGGCGCAGGGCTCGGCGATCGACGGGCCGGGCCGGATCCTCGGCCAGGCGGGGCCCACCCACATCCGGCCGGGGACGGCCGGCCCGGGAGCGACGCTGACGGTGAAGGGCCTGATGTCCTTCGACACCGCCGACCTCACGAAGATGGGCACCGACGGCACGCTCAACGACGTGATCGCCCACGAGATGGGCCACGTGCTCGGCATCGGAACGCTGTGGGAGATGATGGGCCTGCTCAAGCGACCCCGCACCGCCAACCCCACGTTCGCCGGTCCGGGCGCGATGGAGGAGTACCGCCTCCTGCGCAACGCCACCCGCAAGCGGCGAGTGCCGGTGGAGAACACCGGCGGCCCGGGAACCGCGGATGGTCACTGGCGCGAGACGGTGTTTCGCAACGAGCTGATGTCGGGCTTCATATCCGCGGCCGGCAACCCCCTGAGCCGGATGACCGCCGCGAGCCTGGGCGACATGGGCTACACGGTCGATCTGGCCGCGGCCGAGCCCTACGTGCTCCCCGACCTGATCGAGCTGGCCGAGGAGGGCACGCTCGTGCCGCACGCCGCGCCGGTCGACGGAGGCGTGATGCTTCCGGTGATACCGATGACCGTGCCCGCGAGCAGCGTGCAGTAGCGGCTAGACGTCCAGCGCCTGGCCCCAGCCGTCGCGCAGCAGGCGCAACGCGTTGCCGTTGCAGATGAGCGCGGCCTTCGCCGCGCCGTAGTGCGCGGTCAGGCGGCTCTCGAGCTGAGCCAGGTCGCTCATCGACTGAAGGCCGGACATGGTTGGCTTGATGAAGCCGTCGAAGTCGGAGCCGATGGCCACGTGCTCGTCGGATCCGGTGATCGCGCAGATCCGGTCGATGTGCGCCCGGATCACCTCGAAGGACGCGTCGAGGCCGCGGCCGCTCGGCCCCGGCACGCCGTCGCGCATCTGGTGCTGGGCCAGGATAAGCCCGACCACGCCGCCGCGCTCGGCGATGCGCCGCAGCGTGGGCTCGTCCACCCCGTACTCCTGGGAGCCGAAGCGAAAGCACGCGTGCGAGGCGAGCACCGGCCGGGACTTGGCGGGGTCGAGCTCGTCGAGGAGGGCGAAGGTGTCGGCCAGCGAGCGGCTGCTCATGTGGGACACGTCGACCAGCACCCCCTCGCGCAGCATGGCCGTGACGGCCGCCCGGCCCAACTCCGAGAGGCCCTCCTCGGGCTGGGGGAACCAGCTCCGGTAGTCGCGTTCGGACAGGAAGGGGAGCGCGTTGGTGTTGGTGGCCACGTGGCGCCAGACCAGGTGGGCGAGGGTGATATAGGCCACTCCCCGCCGGGCGAGCTTGGTCACCGCTTCGTCCACCTCCGCGGCGCTCGAGCCGAGGTGGAACCCGCCCTCCACGCAGTGGACGAACGCCACCCGGTCGCCTCGTAGCGCCTCGGCGAGCTCGTCCGGTGTGCGCACCGCCACCGCCGTGCTCCCGTGCTTGGCGCCGAGGTCTCGCTCGACCAGCTCGAGCTGTCCGAGCAGGGAGTCGAGGTAGGCGC
Source organism: uncultured Thermoleophilaceae bacterium (assembly GCA_963746825.1). Classification (GTDB taxonomy): domain Bacteria; phylum Actinomycetota; class Thermoleophilia; order Solirubrobacterales; family Thermoleophilaceae; genus JACVRW01. The sequence continues at coordinate 417,888 of CAVVCU010000007.1, read as the reverse complement.
GCTTGGGCCGCGCGGGGTAGGCCTCGTCGAGCTCGAGCTCGTCGAAGAAGGAGTAGACGACCGAGAGCACGACCCGCACGTCGCCGTCGCGCAGGGAGCTGAGGGTCACCCGGGGCCCGGAGAAGAGATCGCGATAGTTCGCGAAGCGGCTGGCCAGGCCCACGAGCACCGCCCGGCTGCGGTCGAGCAGGCTGCCGCTGCCACGCGGCTTGGACAGCAGCTTCCACACGCTGCCGCTTTCGTCGACCAGGTGCATCGCGTAGTGGGCGTGGAGGTCGGCGATCACGGCTGCACTCCGGGTGCGGTCACGTCGTAGACGCGAGCGGCGGGAGGCCCGGCGGGTGAGTTGACGGCCAGCGTCAGCTGACCCGCCCATTCCTCCTCGAGACCCTCCGGCACGTCGAAGCTCACGGTCACGCGCCCGCCCTCGTGGGTCACCGTGACCGCGAAGGGCGGTGGCGCCTCCTCGGTGTCCATCGACTCGAGCTCACCGGGGCGCCCCGCCCAGCGCTCGCGCCAGGGTGTCGCGTGCTCGTGCATGTGATCGGGGCGGCTCCACTTGTCCTGGTGCGCAGGGCCGCGCGGGCTCTTGGTGCGTATGCCGTCGTCGGTGCTGCCCCAGCGTCCCGGCCAGCGCAGCCAGGGAGTCGACGTCTCGTCGACCTCCCGGACCGCCGGGCGCACGCGAGCGCCGGCCCCGTCGCACCAGTCGTCGAGCACGTCGAGGCTGAGCCCGAGCACCTTCTTGCCGCGCCAGCGGCCCTGGCGCGGGTAGGACGCGTGCGAGTTCAGGGCCACGTACACCACCGGCGCGTCCAGCCCGGGCTCGAGCTCCACCTCGTCCCAGCCGATCGAGTGACCGTGGTCGTGGGCGGCGTAGGTGGCGGCGACCGGGGTCCCGCCGTCCTCGGGCACGGCGATCTGGATCATCTCCCAGTCGCCCTCGTGCAGCCCGAAGCCCAGCGGCCCGGTGGCGCTGCGCACGCCCGGCACGCCCTTCGCGCTCACGAAGTAGAAGAACCAGTACTGCAGCCAGCGCCCGCCGGCGGCGCGCGGGGCCACGCGGCCGTAGATCACGTTCGCGTGATCCTCGGACTCGTGGAGGCGCCGGGCGTCGGCGGCCGGCTCGGGGCCCGGCACCAGGTAGTCGTCCTCGTGCGCCTCGGAGCCTTCGGGGTACCGGTCGCTCAGCGAGTCGAGGCCGAGCGCGCCGCTCGGCAGGGGCAGCTCCTGCCCACCGCGCAGCAGCCGCGTGCGGTACGGCGCGCCGGGCCCGGCGTCGAAGGCGTTGCCGACCAGGGAGGACGCGGCGTCGGCGAAGTAGGTCTCGCGCGAGTCGTACACGAGCAGTGGGGAGTGATCGTGCAGGAGCTTCGACCAGTCCGGCATCGCGCGCGATGTTACGGTGGCCGGCGAGGGAACGGATGCCGGCCACGATCGTCTACGTCCACGGAAACGGCAACCAGGTTGGCGCCGAGCTGCTCAAGAGCCTTTGGGACCGGGCGCTGTTCGGGCGCGAGATGGGCGAGCGGTCGCGGATGGCCTACTGGGCCGCTGTGCGCTACGACGAGCCGCTGCCCGACTCGGAGGCGTGGGGCGAGCTCGAAACGCGCGAGCTCGGCACACCCATGCCGGAGCCCACCGCATCCTTCGTGGCCCGCGTGACGGCCGAGGTCGCTGCCGACTCGCCGCGCGAGCTCGCACCGGCCGAGGACCCTCTGGAGGACTGGCTCGAGCGCATGAGCTACACCGCGGACGCGCTGGCGGAGGGGCAGGCCGAGGTCCTGCCCTTCCAGCGTGACGAGCGCGTTGTCTTCTTCCGCGGTCTGGTGGAGCTGGTCTTCAAGGACGTGTGGGCCTACTTCTTCGGCGGCTGCAGGGAACGGATGCGAAAGGTCGTCCGCGACGCGCTGCTCGACCTCGACGGCCCGGTCATCGTGCTGGGCCACAGCCTGGGCTCGATCATCGCCTACGACGTGCTGCGGGAGCCCGCCGACGGCCATCGGCAGATCCCGCTGCTCCTGACCGTCGGGCTCGCCGCTCGCCGTGGCCGAGATCCAGGACCTGATCACCCGCCCCCTGGAGGTGCCTGCCGGCGTCGTGGCGTGGCGCAACGTGGCCGATCGCCGTGACCTGGTCGCCCTGGACCCCACCGTGCGGCCGGAATACGTACCCCCGGAAGCGTGCACCGATTTCGCGGTGCGCAACGACAGCTTCACCCACCACGCGATCCGCGAGTACCTAGGCACCGCCCCCGTCCGGGAGCCGATGGGCGAATGGTTCCCGCCGTGACCGCCGCCATCCAGCCGCTCTGCTTCGTCGTCATGCCGTTCGGCGTGAAGCCCGACGGCCGCGGCGGCACGATCGACTTCGACGCGGTCTACGAGCGACTGATCGCGCCGGCGATCGCCCAGGCCAAGCTCCAGCCCCTCAGGGGCGACGAGGAGCACATCGGCGGCATGGTGCACAAGCCGATGTTCGAGCGGCTGATCCTGTCCGACTATGCCGTCGCCGACCTGACCACGGCGAACGCGAACGTGTTCTACGAGCTGGGCGTCCGCCACGCGGTCCGCCCGCACACCACGGTGCTGGTCGCCGCCGACCTGGGCCGGACGCCGTTCGACCTCGCCCCCGACCGCGTTCGTCCGTACACCCTCGACGCGAGCGGCTCGCCGACCGCGCCGCCGGAGGAGCTGCAGCGCCTGGTCACCGCCCTCGACCTGGCCCGCGAGCCGTCCACCGACAGCCCGGTGTTCAGCCTCGTCGACGACCTTCCCACGCCCGAGATCGACCGCGCCAAGACCGACGTCTTCCGCGACCAGGCGGCGTATTCGGCCGGGGCCAAGCTGCGCCTGGCCGACGCGCGCCGGCAGGGCGGGGCCGCGCTGCGCGACGTGGAGGGCCAGCTCGGGCCGCTCGAGGACGTGGAGAGCGGTGTGGTGGTCGACCTGCTCATCTCCTATCGCGCCGTCAAGTCCTGGGAGGACATGATCCGGCTGGTGGAGCGCATGCCGCGCCCGCTCGCGCAGACCGTGATGGTGCGCGAGCAGCTCGGCTTGGCGCTCAACCGCGCCGGGCGCAGCGAGGAGGCCGAGACCATCCTCCTGGGCGTGCTCGAGCAGCGCGGCGCGAGCAGCGAGACCAACGCACTGCTCGGCCGCGTGTACAAGGACCGCTGGATGGCCGAGCGCGAGAACAGCCGCGTGCGAGCGCGCGGCTTTCTCCGGCAGGCGATCGCGGCCTACCGGGCCGGTTTCGAGGCCGACTGGCGCGACGCCTACCCCGGGATCAACACTGTCACTCTGATGGAGATCCTCGACCCGGGGGCCCAGGAGCAGCAGCGGCTCGTGCCCGTCGTCCGCTACGCCGTCGAGCGCCGGCTCGACGACGGGCGGGCCGACTACTGGGATCACGCCACGCGCATCGAGCTGGCGGTGATCGCCCGCGACGCGGACGCGGCCGAGGAGGCGGCGAGCGACGCGCTCGCCGCCGTGCGCGAGTCCTGGGAGCCCGAGAGCACCGCCAACAACCTGCGCCTGATCCGCGAAGCGCGCGCCGAAAGCGGCGAGGAGCTGCCCTGGGCGCAGGGGATCGAGCAGGAGCTGCTGGCCGCGGCGGGTTAGCCCAGCGCCCGCTTCACCTCGGCCGCCACCCGCTCCAGCCATATCCCCTCGTTGGCGGGATAGGTGCCCCCCTTGCCGTGCAGGCGCGGCATCTCGGTCGACCCCGAGTGGTGCACGGCGATCAGCTCCCACGACCGGTTGAACACAGGGCTGCCGGAGCTGCCGCCCATCGTCGGCGTGCGGTAGTGCACGCGCACGTCGTCGGCGTCGAGCAGCTGGTTGTCGGCCACCGAGAGCATCACCTGGTCGGCGCCGCTCGGGTGGCCGATGATGTACGTCCGCGGCGGCGGGCTCACGTCGAGCTGCGGCCGGCGGCGGGCGACCGGCGCCGAGGTGGCGTTGGCAGGACGGCCGTCGAGCTCCACGATCGTGGTGTCGAGCTCCGTGGGGGCCGATGACCACAGGATGCGGGCGATCCCGTAGCTCGCCGTCGCGTCCTCCAGCGCGCGAAACGTGACCAGCGCGCGATCGGGCGCGAGGGAGCTGTCCGGGCTGATCACGTGAGCGTTCGTGACGAGAACGACCGGCGGGAAGGTCGAGTGGATCGAGGCGCCGTCGACGAGGAAGGCGCTCCCGACCGGTCCCTCCAGCGGATCCTCGATCCGCGCCACGCCGCGGCAGCGCTCCAGCGCGGTCTGAAACCACCTGAGGCTCTCGAAGCGCTCGCTGCCGAGCAGCTTCTCGAAGCTCGGCTCGTGCGCGATGCGCTCGGTCGCGGCGGCTTCGATGTCGGTGGAGCCGACCGTCACGTCGCTGGGCCCCTCGTAGTCCAGCAGCGCGGCCTTGAGCACCGAGACCAGCGGCGACGTGGCGTCGAGCGCCCAGACCTCGGTCAGCTGGCGCAGGGTGGAGGCCATCTCGAAGGCGTCGGGCCCGGTGGCGAGGTAGGCGTCCAGGTGCTCGAGCGCCGCGTCGGAATCTCCCAGCGCCATGCTCGCCTCCAGCGCGTTGCCCTGGTCCCACGCGGTCGCGGCGTCGCCGAGGCCCTCGATCGCGTCGAGGATCTCGCGGGCGATGGCCTGCGCGTCGGCCTCGGGAGAGTCCACCCCAGGCAGGCGAATGCCCTCCTGGTGGGACCGCATGAGCAGCGCCACCGCGTTGATGCCGTGCCAGTGCGCCCGCGACTCCGACCAGACGGCCAGGTACGGGGCGATCGCGCGCTCCAGCAGCCGCGCGCGGCGTTCGGCGGCGGCGGGGCCGGTGGCCACGAACATCTGCTTGTAGGCGCGACCCAGGAGCCCGCGCGCCTCGGCGTCCTCGCGGCCCTGGCCGGCCGTCTCGCCGATCAGCCGGTCGAGCACGGCCACCGCGGCGGTCAGGTTCTCGCGGTCGATGAGTGCCTGCGCGTACTGGCGGCGAATCGTGGGGTTGTCCAGGCCGGTCTGGATGAAGGCGTCCGCCGTTCGCTGAAGGAGCAGGAAGTGACGCCGGCGGCGGAGCACCCCCAGGATCGCGAGCGCCGGGGTGAGCGGGTAGGGCTCGTCGTGCGCGCGCACGTGCGCGATCAGCTCGCCGCACAGCTCGTTCACGCGTGGGCGGTCGAGAGAGTCGGCGGCCTGCGTGAGGTCACGTGGGGATTGCCGAGGGTCCCAGGACACGGCCGCGACCCTACTTCGTCGTATCCTGTCGGCGCCATGGGCGAACAGCCGCCACCCGTTGCCAGGCCGGCCGAGGCCGGCGAAGGGGTGGCGTGGGGGCGGCTCGAGAACCAGCTGACCTGGTACGAGCAGAGGAGCCGCCACCACCAGCTCTGGTACCAGTGCCTGAAGGTGGCCCAGATCGTGGTGGCCGCGGCCATCCCCGCATCGGTGGCCGCCGGCGCCGGCGCCGCGGTGGCGGGGGCGCTGGGCGCGGTGATCGTGGTTCTGGAAGGCCTCCAGCAGCTCTTTCAGTTCCAGCAGAACTGGATCGGCTATCGCGGCACGGCGGAGGCCCTCAAGCACGAGAAGTTCCTCTACCTCGCGTCGGCCGGTCCCTACGCGGGGAACGACCAGCCCGACGCCACCCTGGCCGAGCGCGTGGAGGGGCTGGTGGGTCAGGAGACGATGGCCTGGGCGGAAGCTCAGCGCTCGAACGGAGGACGAGGGTGAGCGACGGCTCGCCCAAGGCCAGCATCTTCATCAGCTACCGCCGTCGCGAGACGGCGGGGCATGCGGGCCGGCTCTACGACGGCCTGGTCGAGCACTTCGGCGCCGAGCGTGTGTTCATGGACGTGACCATGGAGCCAGGGGTCGACTTCGCGGAGACGATCCAGGCGGCCGTGGGCTCGTGCGGCGCGCTCGTGGCCCTGATCGGGGACGAGTGGCTGACCGTGACCGACGCCCAGGGCAAGCGGCGCATCGACGATCCGGCCGACGTCCACCGCATGGAGATCGAGGCGGCCCTCGACCGCAATGTCAGGCTGATCCCCACGCTCGTGCAGGACGCGAAGATGCCGGGCGCCGGCGATCTGCCCGAGGCGCTCGAGGCCCTGGTTCGCCGCCAGGCGGTCGAGCTGAGCGAGGGACGCTGGGACTACGACGTCAACCGGCTCATCGCCGTGCTGGAGCGGATCCTCGCCGAAGCCGCCGAGGCCGGCCGGCCCCCGAGCAGCCCTCTGCGGCGGCGCGTGCGGCGCGGCTCCGCGCAGGCTCGCCGGGTAGCGCAGCGCCACCGCGGCAAGGCGGGCTTCGCGGCCGGGGTGCTCGGCACCCTGGTGGTGGTGGGGGCGATTCTGGCGGCCACCGGCTATTTCGCACCGCCCCTGCTCAAGATCACCTCGTTCGAGTACACCCCGCCGGGGCCGAACGAATCGGAGGCCACGTGCCGCGTCAGGGCCGAGTCCGACTACCGGCTCGTGAAAGCGGAGTTCGTGGTCAACGGGAACAGCAGCAACTCGCTCGACCCGCAGACCAGCCCGCCGTGGAACTGCGGCAACCAGGGCCGCAACGTGTGGGATACCTGCTTCGGGCACAGCCGCGGGTTCATGCTCGACGACACCAAGCCACACCGATTGACGACGACGGTGACCGACTCGCAGGGCAACACGGCCAGCAGCACGCGGAGCGTGGACACCAACTGCCCCTGATCAGCTAGAAGCGTCCGCACCCGATGCGAACATCCGTTCGTGTCAGGCCAGGCCACCATCCTCCACGCCGATCTTGACGCCTTCTACGCGTCGGTCGAGCAGCGCGATGATCCGCGGTTGCGCGGGCGGCCCGTGATCGTCGGTCCCGGGGTCGTGCTCGCCGCGAGCTATGAGGCGCGGGCGTGCGGTGTGCGTTCGGCCATGGGCGCCACCCAGGCCCGGCGGCTGTGCCCGCAGGCCGTGGTGGTCTCGGCGCGGTGGGAGGCCTACGTCGCCGCCAGCAAGGCCGTGTTCGAGGTCTTCGCGGAGACGGCGCCGGTGGTCGAGAAGCTGTCCATCGACGAGGCGTTTCTCGACGTCGCGGGCACCGAGCGCTTCCTTGGCTCGCCCGCCGAGGTCGCGGCACGGCTGCGCCGTGAGGTGCGGGAGCGGGTGGGCCTTCCCATAACGGTTGGAGTGGCCCGGACCAAGCTGCTCGCCAAGGTGGCCAGCGGCGTGGCCAAGCCCGATGGCCTGCTCGTGGTGCCGCCCGACGGTGAGCTCGACTTCCTGCACCCGCTCGGGGTGCAGCGGCTGTGGGGCATCGGTCCCGCCACCGCCGGGAAGCTCGAGGCGCGGGGGATCACCACCGTCGGCCAGGCGGCGCGGCTTCCGGAGGCCGCGCTGATCTCGATCGTCGGGCGCGCGTCGGGCCGGCGCCTTCATGCTCTGGCCCACAACCGCAATGTCCACCCGGTGCGCGTGCGAAGGGGCCGGCGCTCCTTCGGGGCGCAGTCCGCGCTGGGGCGCTCGCGCCGGTCGCCGGACGCGCTCGACTCCGTGCTCGTGGGCCTCGTCGACCGGGTGACGCGGCGCATGCGCTCGTCGAACCGGGTGGGCCGCACCGTGGTGCTGCGCCTTCGCTTCGACGACTTCTCACGGGCAACGAGGTCGCACACCCTCGAGCAGGCCACGGCCGCGAGCGAGACCATCCTCACCACCCTCAGGGCGCTGTTTCGGGTGGCCGGGCCGCTGATCGACCGCGAGGGCCTCACCCTCCTCGGCGTGACCGTGACCAACCTCGACGGGAGCGAAGGTGCCGAGCAGCTCGTGCTGCCGCTTGGTCCACCGGGCGGCCGCGCGATCGACGGCCTGCTCGACGACGTCCGCGAGCGCTTCGGCACCGACGCGCTGACCCGGGCCACGCTGCTGGGGCGCGATCGAACCGTTCCGTCCCCCGGGGCGTATCCCCTGCCGCATGCAACTCCGAGCAGGAGGTGAGGGGATGAAGGGACGTGTGAGGCTGGCGGTCGCGGTGGCGGTGGTCGCCGCCCTGGCGGTGGTGGTGACGACGGCGGTCGCGGGCGGCGGGAAGGAGATCCGTGAGCGCCTGACCGGCTACGAGGAGGACCCGTTGGCTCTGTCGACGCCGGGCAAGGGCACGCTCCAGGCCCGGATCGACCGTTCCGGCGGCCAGATCTTCTACCGGCTCGCCTACGAGGGCCTCGAGGGCTCGGTCACGCAGGCCCACATCCACTTCGGTGGCCGCGCGCAGAGCGGCGGCATCGCGGTGTTCCTGTGCTCCAACCTGCCGAGCCCGCCCCCCGGCACCCCGGCCTGTCCGGCGCCCGACGGCAGCGTCTCGGGAACGCTCGAGGCGGCCGACGTGATCGGCCCGGCGGGCCAGGGGATCGATCCCGGCGAGTTCGGCGAGCTGGTCGACGCCATCCGGGCCGGGGCCACCTACGCCAACGTGCACAGCACCAAGTACCCCGCCGGCGAGATCAGGGCCCAGCTCGACCGGGGCGCGCACGGCTGGGAAGGGCACGACAAGCGCTGACGCGAGCGATCGCAGGCGGGTCCGGGCGCGCCACTAGGGTCGGGCGGTGCCCCGCGACCCGCTCGCGATCGTCCAGCGACGGCTTCACACACAGCGCCTGGCCTCGGGTCATCTGACCAAGCCCGGCCGAGGCCGTGCGCTGGCTCGGGGCCGTGCAGGCACAGGAGTACGCCGAGGCGAAGTGGTCGATCGCCGAGCGGGTCGAGAGCTGTACCGACGCCGCCGTGGAGGACGCCGTGGCGCGCGGCGACATCCTGCGCACCCACATCCTGCGACCGACCTGGCACTTCGTGACCCCGGCCGACCTGCGCTGGATGTTGCCCCTCAGCGCGCCGCGCGTACACGCGGCCAACCGCTACATGTACCGCAAGCTGGCCCTCTCCGAGGACACGTTCGAACGCGCCGATGAGATCATCGCCCGGGCCCTGGGCGGTCAGCGGGCGCTCATCCGCCCCGAGCTGCAGAAGGCTCTGGTTGACGAGGGGATCGAGGCCGACGGCCTGCGCCTGGGCTACATCCTCATGCACGCCGAGCTCGAGGCCGTGATCTGCAGCGGGCCACGGCGAGGCCGGCAACACACCTACGCCGCCTTCGAGGACCGCGTTCCCGCGGCGCGCGAGCTCACTCGCGACGAGGCGCTGGCCGAGCTCGCGCTGCGCTTCTTTCGCAGCCGCGGGCCGGCCACTATCAAGGACCTCAGCGTCTGGTCGGGGCTCACCCTGAAGGACGCCAGGACCGGCCTGGGCATGGTGGAGGACCAGCTGCACGCCGAGACCGACGACGGCACGACCTGGATCTCCGAGGAGCCGATCGGTGACGCCACGCCGCCCACAGGCGCCTTCCTGATCCCCATGTACGACGAGATCGGGATGGGCTACCACAAGGACCTGCGCCTGGTGATGGCGCGCACGCCGCCGCGCGAAGGGATGCTGAGCCGCCCGATCGTGATCGACGGCCTGACCGTGGGCAGCTGGAAGCGGGAAATCTCGCCCCGGGCCGCGCGTATCGAGGCCACGCTGTTCACCGATCTGAGCGCCGGGGAGAGGACGGCGCTGGACGCGGTGGTCGAGCGTTTCGGCCGCTTCATGCAGCTCCCGGCGACGCTGGAGACGGCCCACTAGATTCTCGCCCATGCTCTTCGGAAAGGAACACGTTGACCGTTATGTGGCGACCGACGGCGAGGAGGGCCACGACTGGCAGGGAACGACCGCGCTGATCCTCTGGACCATGGGCCGGCGCTCCGGCGAGTCGAAGCCCACGCCGCTGATCTACCAGCCCTTCGGCGACGATCTGCTCGTGGTGGCCTCCGACGGCGGGAACGACAGCCACCCGGCGTGGTACCTCAATCTCGACCAGAACGCCGACACCGAGGTGCAGGTCAGGGCCGACCGCTTTCGCACCCGGGCGCGCACGGCCACGCCGGACGAGCGGCCCGAGATGTGGCGCACCATGACCGCGGTCTGGCCCGACTACGACGAGTACCAGAAGAAGACCGACCGCGAGATCCCCGTGGTCGTGCTCGAGCGAACACAGGACTGAGGCGCATCCGGGGCGGCCCGGGCCCCGCATAGACTCGGCGCCCCGTGCGCGTCGCTCTCGTCTCCACCTACCCACCGCGCGCGTGCGGGATCGGCACCTTCTCCCGCGACCTGCGTGAGGCCCTGCTGGGCGCGGACGGCGTGACCGCCGTCGACCTGGCCGCGATTGTGCGCGACCCCGCTGCCGAGCAGGCACCGGAGGTGGCGGTGGTGATCGAGCAGGATCAGCGCGGCGACTACTCCGCGGCCGCGCGGCTGCTCGACCGCCGCGGCGTCGAGGTGGTGGTGGTGGAGCACGAGTACGGGATCTTCGGCGGCCCCGACGGGGAGCACGTGCTGTCGCTCGCTCGCCAGCTGCGACAGCCGATCGTGCTGACGTTGCACACCGTGCTGTCGGTGCCGTCCGTCGGCCAGGCCGAGACGCTGCGCGCCCTGTGCGACCTGTCCACGCTCGTGTGCGTGTTCACCGAGACCGCGAGGCGCATGGTCCTCGACGCACGCCTCGTCCGGCCCGAGCGGGTGCGCGTCGTGCCCCACGGAGGCCCGACCGAGCTGTTGCCCAAGGGCAACGGGCGCCGGCGCCTGAGGCTGCCGCGCCGCCACGCCGACGAGCCCGCGCGCTCGATCGACGAGGACCGCTGCGTACTCGCCACCTTCGGGCTCATCTCGCCCGGCAAGGGGATCGAGACCGCGATCGAGGCGATGCCGGCGATCATCGAGCGCCACCCCAAGGCCGTCTACGTGGTTGCCGGCCAGACGCATCCCGAGGTCGCCAAGCAGCACGGCGAGGAGTACCGGCTCTCGCTGGAGCGCCTGGCCCGCGACCTCGACCTGGGCGAGCACGTGATCTTCGACGATCGCTTTCTGACTGTCGAGGACCTTGCGGAGATGCTGGAAGCCACCACCATCTACCTCACCCCCTACCGCTCGCGCGAGCAGATCGTGTCGGGCGCGTTGACCTTCGCCATCGTGGCCGGGCTGCCCACGGTCTCGACCCCGTACTTCTACGCCGAGGACCTGCTGGGGTCGGGCGCCGGCGTGATCGTGCCCTTCGACGACCACGAGGCGCTCGCCGAGGCGGTGAACGACCTCCTCGACGACCCCGAGCGTCTCGAGCGTGTGCGGCGGCGCGCACGGGAGGTCGGCAACGAGATGTCGTGGCCCCAGGTGGGCCGGCAGACGGCCGAGGTGCTGCGCGAGGCAATCGCGCTCGGTCCGCCGGCCACCGTACGGCGGCCTCCGCCGGCCGTGCTGCCGCGGGCGCGCACGTCCCACCTGCTGACGCTGGTGGACGACGTGGGGATCATCCAGCACGCGAACGGCATCATCCCCACGCGGTCCTCCGGGTATTGCGTCGACGACGTTGCCCGGCTGGCCATCGTGGCCCTCGGCCTGCGTCAGACCGCGGGCACCGAGGAGTACAACCGCATGCTGGCGCTCAGCCTCGCGTTCCTGCGCCACGCCTGGGACTCCGACCGCGGGGGCATGCACAACTTCCTGTCCTACGACCGGCGCTGGCTCGACGAGCCCCACGGCGGGGATCACCTCGGACGGGCGGCGTGGGCGCTCGGCGAGGTCGTCGGCGCCCAGCCACCCCCGGCTCTGCTCGAGCCGAGCCGGATCCTGCTGCTCGAGATGCTGCCCGCGCTGAGCCGCCAGCGCTCGCCGCGGACCATGGCCTTCGCGATCCTCGGCCTCACCCATGCCGGTCTCGAGCACCTGGGAGAGGAGGCCAGGGCGGTGGTGGGCGACCTGGCCGGGCGGCTGGCCGAGCAGCAGCGCGCCAACGCCGCGCCCGACTGGTACTGGGCCGAGGACCTCCTCGCCTACGACAACGCCCGCCTCCCTCAGGCCCTGATCGCCGCGGGGGCGAGCCTCGGCGACGACCAGCTGTTGAGCGAGGGGCTGCGCTCACTCGACTGGTACTCGGCCGAGGTCGGTATCGACACGCCCTTCAGCCGCCACGTCGGCCACCGCAACCGCGCGCGAGGCACCGCCCACCCGGGCTCCGGCGACGAGCAGCCGCTGAACGCCGCGGCGCTGGCCGAGGCCCAGGTCGAGGCCTTTCTGGCCACGGGTTCCGACGCTGCGGCCTCTCGCGCCGTGCGGGCCTTCGAGTGGTTCCTGGGCCGCAACCGGCTCAACACGGCGGTCTACGACTTCGCCACCGGCGGCTGCCACGACGGGCTGGGCGAAACGACCGTCAACGTGAACGAGGGGGCCGAGGCGACACTCGCCTACCTCCAGGCGCTGCTCGCGGTCGACGCGGCCGGGCTCAAGGCAACGCTGCCTGAATGAAGATCGCGCTGCTCGGCCCGATCGCCTGGCGCACCCCGCCGCGGCATTACGGTCCCTGGGAGCTCGTGACCGGCCTGCTGGCCGACGGCCTGGCCGGCCTCGGGGTCGACGTGACTCTGTTCGCCACCCTCGACTCGGTCACTCAGGCCAAGCTCGAAGGGGTCTGCCCCCGCCCCTACGCGGAGGACCCGGATGTGGACGGACGGGTCTGGGAGGCGTTGCACGTGTCCCACGCGCTGGGACGCGCCGGCGATTTCGACCTGATCCACAACCATCTCGATTGGCTGCCGCTGGCCTTCTCCGCGCTCAGCCCCACGCCCATGGTCACCACGATCCACGGCTTCTCCTCGCCGCGCATCCTGCCCGCCTACCGGCGGTCGAAGAGCGCGTTCGTCTCCATCTCTGACTCCGATCGCTCCGCCGAGCTGGAGTACGTCGCCACGGTCCACCACGGAGTCGATCCCACGCCACTTCCGTTCGCGGAGGCGGGCGGCGAGGACCTCGTGTGCTTCGGGCGCATCCATCCCGACAAGGGGACGCATGCCGCGATCGCGATCGCCGAGCGCGCCGGCCGGCGGCTCGTGCTCTGCGGGCCCGTGCAGGACGAGAGCTACTTCCGCGAGCTGGTCGAGCCGCACGTGGACGGCGACCGCGTGCGCTACCTCGGCTCGGTGGGGCCGGGTGAGCGCGCCGCCGTTCTCGGGGACGCCGCCTGCCTGCTGCACCCGGTCGCGTTCGAGGAGCCCTTCGGCCTTTCGGTGGTGGAGGCGATGGTCTGTGGAACCCCGGTGGTCGCCTATCCTCGCGGCTCTATGCCCGAGATCGTGGAGGAAGACGTGACCGGAGCCCTGGTGGGCGACGTGGCGGGCGCGGCCGCCGCCGTCGAGCGAGTGGCCGCCTTCGACCGCGCCGCGTGCCGCGAGGCGGCGCTGCGGCGCTTCGGTGCCGATCGCATGGTCGAGTCCTACGTGCGCGTGTACAAGGAGATCCTCGGTGGCCACTAGCGAGTCGCTCTTCACCCGGCACCCCGGCAACCCGCTCCTGTCTCCCGAGCGCTGGCCCTATCCGATCAACGCCGTGATGAACGCGGGCGCCACGCGCTTCGAGGACCAGACCGTCTTGGTTTGCCGGGCCGAGGACCGCCGCGGCTTCTCACACCTCGCATGCGCTTGGTCGCGCGACGGCGCGTCGAACTGGATCGTCGACGAGGAGCCCGCGCTGGCCTATGACGGCAGCCATCCCGAGGAGGAGTGGGGGCTCGAGGACCCGCGCGTGACGCGCGTGGACGAGCTCGACGCCTGGATCGTCACCTACACCGCCTTCGGCCCCGGCGGCCCGGGGATCTCCCTGGCCAAGACCTCCGATTTCCGCAGCTTCGAGCGCCTGGGGCTGGCCATGACCCCGGAGGACAAGAACGGGGTGCTGCTGCCGCGGCGCGTCGACGGGCAATGGGTGCTCTTTCACCGCCCGACCTCGCGGCAGACCGCGGATGTGTGGCTCTCGCGTTCCCTTGACCTCAGGAGCTGGAGCACGCCGGAGCTCGTGATGTCGCGCCGGCCCGGCGGTTGGTGGGATTCCGCTCGTATCGGCATGGGGGCGCCTCCGCTCGAGACCGACGACGGCTGGCTCGTCGTCTACCACGGTGTTCGCGAGACGGTGGCGGGTGGCCTCTACCGCGCGGGCCTGGCACTGCTGGACCTCGAGCGTCCCTCCCGGGTGCTGCACCGCTCCGAGGAGTGGGTGCTCGGGCCGCAGGCCGAGTTCGAGGTCACGGGCGACGTGCCCAACGTGGTCTTCCCCTGCGGTCTCGTGCGCGATGACGAGTCCGACACACTGTCGCTCTACTACGGCGCGGCGGACACGCGCATCGGGCTGGCCACCGCGAACTGCGGCGAGGTGCTCGAGTACCTGCTGGACTGCCCCGCGGGCTAGTTGGCCAGCACGGCCACCGGCACCAGCAGGTACTCGGCGAAGAACAGCGCCCATACCCGCAGGTAGAAGCGGGTGAAGCGGGCCGGGTCGTCGAGGTCGACGCCGCGGGCAAGTCCCAGGAGCACCGCGAGCAGAGCGAGGTGACCGGCGGCCAGCACCCAGCCCGAGGCGTCGTCCACGAGCAGCGGCCCGGCGAGCGCCATGCCCAGGTAGCCGGCCACCAGAGCGGCCATGCCCATCCGAAACGCCGCGCGGGCGCCCAGCCGGACCGTGAACGTGCCGATGCGATAGCGCCGGTCGCCCTCGGCGTCGGGCACGTCCTTGAGCACGGCGATGGCGAAGGAGAAGGGGAGCACGAACAGGGTCAGCGCGACGATCGAGTCGGGGATCGGGCTCAGCCCCGGGCGCCCGCCCAGCGACGACGCGAAGTGCAGGTACACGCCCAGGTTGACCACGAAGGCGCGGACCAGGGAGATGCTGGCCGCGGCCAGGGCCGGATAGCGCTTGAGCCGCAGCGGAGGCGCGGAGTACGCCGTGCCGATGGCCAGCGCGCTGCCCACCGCCACCACCTCGACCCACCCCTGGCTCACGGCCATCGCGGCGGCCAGGAGGGCGCACGCCGCGACGATGGCCCACGCGCCGCGCAGGCTCAGCCGGCCCGCCGCAATGGGCAGCCACGGCTTGTTGATGCGGTCGATCTCCACGTCCTCGCACTGGTTGAGGCCGACGATGTAGATGTTCACCGCCGCCCCCGCCAGCAGCGTCAGGGCGAGGTCGCCGAGGCCGTCGCCCACCGCCACGCCGGGCAGCACCGAGGCCGCGATCACGTAGATGCCCACGATGCTGAAGGCGGTCACGATCAGCGTGTGGGGGCGGGAGAACCTCCACAGGATGGAGAGGGCGGACAGCGGAGAGATCAGCTCGCGCGGGCCCGGCGGGCGCGCAGATTCAGGAACAGGCCCACCGGTATGAACAGCGCCCCGGCCAGCGCGCCGGCGCCGAAGCGAAGCAGGCGCCTCACGCTCCAGGGCTCGTCGACTCGCTCGGCCGGCGCGGCCGCGGAGGGGGGCGGCCCCGCTTCGGTCGACCGTCCCGCGATGGCCAGGGCGTAGGCGGGATTGGCCGACTCGCCCGTCCACGGGGCGCCGAGTCGCAGGGTGGTGATCTCGTCGAAGCCGGCGTCGGCGAACCACTGGCGGTACTGCGATTCGGCGGGGAACAGCATCCACGCGTCGGCCACGAGCCGCGCGAGCCGGCCGGGCGGGGACAGCGGGCCGACCACGAGCGCGGTCCCGCCGGGGCGCACCACACGGTGGGCCTCGGCGATCGCGCGGGCCGGGTCGGGCCAGTACTCGATGCTGCCGCACGACACGTAGCGGTCGAAGCTGTCGTCCGCGAAGGGCAGCTGCTCGGCGTCGCCCAGGAGCTTCGCGCACGCCGCCAGCTCGGGCTTCTTGGCCGCCCGCCCGAGCTGGTCGGGGCTCTGATCGAGCATGGTCACCGCGTCGGGGTCGACGCGCTCGACCACCCCGGCGGTGGAGAAGCCCGTGCCCGCTCCCACGTCGAGCGTGCGCAGCCGGCGGTCGTCGAGGCGAGCCAGGGTGAGGGCCTCCGTGCGCAGCGGGGGTGTCCAGAACAGGGGGTTGACCCAGCGGTCGTAGAGTGGGGAGACGAAGCGGTAGAACCACAGCGCCTCCTTCTTGTGCTGTATCAACCGCAACGTTTGGCCTTCCTGGTTCGGGTACGCGTAGGCAAATGAGATGGCTCTTCCGCGTCTAGACGACTGGCTGCCGGATCCGGCCGTGCAGACGCACCACCGGCGCACCGGCCGGGTCGGCGCCGAGGAGTTGTGGAACGCAGCCCTCAAGGTACGCCTCTCGGACACGCGGGCGCTCGGCCGCCTGATCCGCTGGCGGATTCCCGGCACCGAGGGCGAGCGGACGTTCGGCGAGCTCTTTCGCTCCTATCCCTTCACCGTGCTCGACGAGGGTCCCCACTCGCTGGTGTCGGGCCTGTGCGGGCGCATCTGGACCCTCACGCGCGACTACCCCACGCTGGTCGGCCGCGATGCCTTTGCCGACTGGGACGAGAGCGGGACGGTCCGCGTGCTGTTCGGCCACTGGGCTCAGGCCAACGGCGACGACGGCGCCGAGATCGTGTCCGAGGCACGGGTGCAGCCGGTCGACGCCGGAGCCGGGCGGCGGCTGCGGGCGCTGTGGACGGCGGTCGGGCCCTTCGAGCGGCTGGTGGGGTCGGAGGCGCTCACGGCGGCGGTGCGCCAGGCCGAAGCGGCTCCCCGAGCTCCAGGCCGGCGAGCGGCGAGCTCGCGTCGATGAGCACGCGCCGGCCCCGGCGCAGGCGGAGGTGGATGCGCCCGGCGAGCAGCTGCCGCGAGCGCATCTCCACCCGCGGCGTGCCGAGCACCGGTACGGGCAGGACGAGGGGCGGCGCGTCGCCCGCGTCGCCGGCGAGCTCGAGCCGGTAGCGCGGCGAGCGCATCCGCAGCCTCCACTCGCCTCCTCCCACCGCCACCCGCGCGCGGGCGAGCGGAGGGCGAAAGCCCAGCACCTGTGAGCCGAGGCGCACGACCACGGCCGTGGGAGCGGGTTGGGCGCCCATGAGAGGAAGGCGGCCCCCGGCGAAGGCCACGCCCAGGCTGGGGTCGGGAAACGCGCCGGCCTGCCCCCACCACCAGCGCCCGGCGAAGCCCGGGCCCCAGTTCTTCTCGGCGTAGGCCCGGGATCCGCCGAGCTCGAATCGCCGCCCGGCCACGCAGGCCTCCCCGCTCGCCTGCGCGTCGAGTAGGAGCGGATGCCAGTACTGAGCGAGGCCCGGGAGCAGGTGGGCCGGCCCGAGGGCGCCGAAGGCCCGGCGGGGCCACGGGAGCACCGGATGCAGCCGAGCGTCGATCCAGTTGTCGGCGTCCAAGCGCACGCGCAGGTGGTCGAGCGAGCCGTCGATCACGTCTCCGGCGGTCACGCCGAAGCCCCGGGGATCGCCCGCGGCGGGCTGCGCGATCGTGTGCCGGACCTCGCCCCCCGGGTGATGCGCCAGCGCCACGAGCGCCCAGCGCCCGTCCGGACCGCGGCATGCCCCGCAGAGCACCACGAGCACCTGCTCGCGGGCGGCGTCGACGAAGCGCCAGTAGTAGCCCTCCATCGGAGCGTCGTGATCGCGGCCGGGGTCGGCAAAGGGGGCGTCGGCGCCCGCGCGGCGGTACTGGGCCCAGAGTGACATCGGTCCGAGTGTGACGGCGCACACCCTGCGCCGTGGCGCCGAACCCTAGAACCGCCCCATGGCAGATCTCGCTCCGGTGTTCGGCGTGCTCGCGGTGGTGGCGGGCATAGCCAACACGATTCCCTACGTGCGGGACACGCTTCGCGGCGTAACCCGCCCGCATCGGGGAACGTGGCTCATCTGGAGCGTGCTGGCCATCGTCGTCTGCTTCTCCCAGCACGCCGACGGGGCCTCGTGGAGCCTTCTCATGCCCGCCGCGCAGACGATCCTGACCGGCGGCGTCCTCGTTCTGGCGATCCGCCGGGGCCTGGGCGGCGTGAGCGCGACCGACCGCGCGATGATCGCGATCGCGGGCGCCGGAGTGGCCGGATGGATGGTGGCCGACGAGCCGATGCTCGCCACCGGGTGCGTGGTGGTGGCAGACCTCCTGGCCGCGGCGATGATGGTGCCCAAGACCTACCGCGATCCGCACTCGGAGACCCTCTGCACCTTTGTCCTGGCCAGCCTGGGCGGCGCGTTCGCGGCCGCCGCGGTGGGGGATCCTCGGCCGGCGCTGCTCCTCTACCCGATGTATTTCGTGGCAGTCAACGCCGCGCTGGCCTTTCTCATCCACCACCGGCGGGTGCAGCTGAAGTGTGACGTTGCTCCAAATGTGACGCCGGTCGCTCAACCCGGCTTGGCCAGGCCATAGAACAGCCCCATGAACGCAACCACGCTCCCCCTCACTCATTCCCGCCCCAACCTCGCCGTGCCGATCGCGGCGCTGCTCGCGGGTGCTGCCCTGTCTGCCGGCGTGATCGCGCTGGCCGACACAAACGAGGTCGCCAGCCCGCCCGCCGCCAAGGTGATCGTGCTCGACGCCCCGCCCACGCCCGGCCAGGGTGTTCAGGCCAAGAACGAGGCCGCCGTGGCCGGCGCGATCGCCTTCGGGCCCCAGCTGCGCGGCTCCAAGGCAAGCGCGATCGCGCCGCCGGCGACCGAGCCCGCTCCGCAGCCCTCCGACTCCCAGCCGGCCGGCGCTCGCGGTCTGGCCGCAGGACTGAGCGGACGATGACGGCGCTCGAAGCCCGCACGCAGCTGGGCGAGCTGGAGATCGAGCGCGCCCTCGCGCGCTCGACCCCGCTGGCCGGCGTGGACCTCTACATGGCCGACCTCGAGGAGGAGATCGCCACGGTCCGCAACGTCTACGTCGGCGCGGCGGTGACCGAGATCGCCAGCCTGCGCGGGGAGCTGTTCGGCCAGCAGGTCGGCTAGGCGCGGCGCTAGCCTCGATCCGCCCGCGGGCCCGGGACCCCCGCGCGCACCGCCTCCAGCTGCGCGGCGAACGCCAGGCCCAGGAAGAGCGCGATCGAGGTGAGGAAGGTCCAGAGCAGCACGGCGATCGTGCCCGCGAGCGGACCGTAGGTGGCGCCGAAGGAGTTGGTGGCCTCGAGGAAGAGGTAGAGGACGCCAACGAACACGAGCCACAGGCTCGCCGACACGCCGGCGCCCACCGCGAGCCACGAGGCCTCGGGCTGGCGCCGGCGCGGCGCGTACTCGAACAGCAGCGCCACGGCCGTCACGGCGAACGCGAGGCCGAGCGGCCAGCGCGCGATGCGCCAGACGGTGTCGATCGACTCGCTCCACGTGACGGCGTCGCGGATCGCGGACCCGCCCACCAGCAGGATCAGCGAGAGCACCGCGAGCACGCCGGCCGTCATGGCCAGCAGCAGCGCCCGGAGGTACTTGGACAGGAACGGCCGGTCGCGCTCCACGCCGTAGATGCGGTTGGCGCCGCGCTCCACCTGGGCCATGGCCGTGGTGCCGGCGGCGGTCGCGGCCACCGCGCCGGCGGCCAGAGCCGTTTCGCCCGACTCGCGGCCGGCCGCGGTCGAGCCCTGGCGCAGGGCATCGGTGAGGATCTCGCCCGCCGCCCCCGGAGCGATGCTCTGGATGGTCTCCCGCACCACGCGCGTGAACTCGTCCTGGTCGAGGGCGGCGGCCAGGCCGACCACGGCGATCAGCGCCGGCAGCAGCGTGAGCGTGGTCTGGAAGGCCAGGGCGCGGGAGTGGCTGAAGCCGTCCGCCGCGCGAAAGCGCACCAGTGAGTCCTCGATGAGTCGCCGCCGGCCCGTCCTTCGCAGGGAGTCCAGAGCCTCGTCGCCCTCGAGCTCGCCGTAGGTGCGGGGCACCTCGCTGGCCGTGGTCACAGCCGCCAGAGTACGCTGCGCCTCGTGGAGGGGAGCGAGGGGGAGCAGGGCGCCGGCCGGAGGGTCGTCGTGGTCGGTGACGGCGATCTCACCGAGGAGGTGGCGAGCGCGCTCGAGGCGCTGGGCGCCGATGTGACGCACCTCGAGGAGCCCGATCAGGACGACGTCCGGGAGGCGCTCGACGGGGAGGTCGGCACCGTCGCCGTGGTGGGGCGCACGGACGCCGTGGTGCTGCGCTACGCGCTGATGGTGCGCGACGTGGACGAGGAGGTGCCGCTGCTCCTCACGATCTTCGATCCCACCATGGCGCGGACCATGGAACGCGAGCTGGGCAACACGAAGGTCACGTCGCTGGCCGACATCGTGGCTCCCTCGCTCGCCGGCCCCTGTGTAGAGGAGCGCTTCACTGCCCTCACCTTCGAGAACGAGACGCCCGTAGGCCTGGTCGAGGACGGCGAGGAGGTTCGCGAGGAGCCGATCCCCGATCCCAAGCCGCACCGCGCCGAGGCCCTGGGCCGCGCGCTGTTCACCCCCTACGACAAGAGCGCCGGGCTGCTCCTCTTCGGGGCGATCGGGCTCGTGGTGGTGTTCCTCATCGAGACGATCACCGCGGTGTTCGTGCTCGACGACAAGATCATCGACGCGATCTACGGCTCGGCCAAGACGCTGGTGACCGTCGATCCCAACCTCAAGGTCTCCAAGGGGCCGGGCTGGTACAAGGTCTTCACCTCCGTGTCGATGCTGGTCGCGCTCGTGTTCGCCGCCGCCTTCACCGCGGGCCTGGTGGACCGCGTCACCGGCCGGCGCCTCACCGGGCTGGTCGGCCGCCGCGCCGTGCCGCGCCGCGACCACGTGGTGGTGGTGGGCCTCGGTCAGGTCGGCCTGCGCCTGTGCCTGCTGCTGCGCGCCTGCGAGATCCCCGTGGTGGCGATCGAGCGCGACGAGGAGGCCGAGACGGTCGGCCTCGCGCGCGAGATGGGCCTGCCGGTGGTGGTGGGCCGGGGGGCGGATCCCTCGGTGATGCGACGCCTGTCGCTGCACCGCGCGCGGGCCGTGGCCGCAGTGACCTCGGACGACCTGGTCAACATCTCGGCGGCCATGACCGCCCGCGGGATCCACGAGGAGGTACGGCTGGTGCTGCGGGTGGGCGACGGCGCGGTGGCCAACGAGACGCGCTCGCTGCTCGCGCTCGGTCTGGTGCGCGACGTTCACCGGATCGCGGCGGCGCTGCTGGCCGCGATGGCCCTCGGCGAGGAGGCCGAGAGCGTGGTCTGCCTCGGCGACGACGCTCATCTGCGCTTCCCCGACGGGCGCCTGGAGCGTGCGCACCTGGACACCATGGCCGGCTAGTACGGTCTTGGGAGTGTCCGAGCCGCTTCCCCTGCCGCGCCCCCGCTTTCGTGGCGTGATCCACCAGTGGTCGTTCTTCGTGGCCCTCGCCGCCGGGGCCGGGCTCGTTGCCTGGGCGCCCGCGGGGCGCGCCACCGTGGCCACCGCCGTCTACGCGGTGGCCTTGGCCGGACTGCTGGGCACCAGCGCCATCTATCACCGCGTCACCTGGCGGCCGAGCGTGCGCGCCTGGGTGCGCCGGCTCGACCACGCGATGATCTTCGTGCTGATCGCCGGCACCTACACGCCATTCGCCGTGCTCGTGCTCGACGAGCCGCTGAACGCGATCGTGCTGGGCGGGGTATGGGGAGGTGCGCTGGCCGGGATCGTCTTCACGCTGCTCTGGGTGAACGCTCCCGCGTGGCTTACCGCCACGGCGTACGTGGCGCTCGGCTGGTTCTCGATCATCGCCATACCCCAGATAACCGAGAAGGCGGGGGTGGGGGCGCTGGCCTTGCTCGCGGCCGGTGGCATCGCCTACACCGCCGGCGCGGTGGTCTACGCGCGGCGCCGTCCCGACCCCCGCCCGGCGAGCTTCGGGTACCACGAGATCTTTCACGTCCTGGTGGTCGTGGCCGCCGCCGCCCACTTCGCGGCGGTGGCGGCTTTCGTCGTGCCCAGTGTGGGATAGTCGATGGCATGAGTGATCTCACGCCACGCTCCGGCGGCCCGCCCTCCCGGCGCTCCCGCGAGCAGACGGCCTATCGGCTCGTGGTGGCCGGTGGAACTGCCGCCACCGTCGCCGTCGCGGGCGTCGTGTTGGCCGTGGTCGGCATCCTCGGCTGGTGGCTGCCGATCCTGGCGGTGATCGTGGCCGCGATCTGCGGCCTGCTGTTTCGCCGCACGGTGTCCTGACCGCGCCCCCTCTGCCCATTCGCCGCAACACCTTCCTGCTGTCCGCGGGCCTGGCCTTCAACTCGGCGATGCTCCAGCTGTCCGCGGCGGTCGCCTCGCTCACGCTGGTGCTCGTGCTCGACATCGAGGGCCTGCTGGGGCTCGGGCCGGCCATCGTGCTGGCCTCCGGGGCGCTCGCCGCGCTTCCCGCGGGCCGCTCGATGGACCGCTTCGGCCGCGTCCCGGTTCTGGCGACGGGCTACGGATTGGGCGTGGCCGGCTGCGGGCTCGCCGCGCTGGGCAGCGCCACCGGCTCGGCGCCCGTGGTGCTGTTGGGGCTGATGGGGGTGGGGGCGGCCAGCGGGATCTCTCTCCTGGCCCGCACGGCCGCCGGCGACATGTATCCCCCGGAGCGCCGCGCCCGGGGCATCGCGCTGGTGCTCTTCGGAGCCGTGTTCGGCGCCCTGCTGGGACCGT
The DNA here is from genome assembly GCA_963746825.1 of uncultured Thermoleophilaceae bacterium. Lineage (GTDB taxonomy): Bacteria > Actinomycetota > Thermoleophilia > Solirubrobacterales > Thermoleophilaceae > JACVRW01. The sequence continues at coordinate 395,485 of CAVVCU010000007.1, read as the reverse complement.
CGGTGTTCAGCCCGCTGCTCTCGGGCAAGGACCTCGATGGCGACGCGCTGGCACCGCTCTGGCTCGCCGGCGGGGCGTTCATGCTGGTGGGCCTGGCGCTGGTCTCGGCCGTGCGCCCCGACCCCAAGGAGATCGCCCGCCTGCTCGGCAACGAGGACCCCCTCCTGACGCGCACGGCAGCGCCGCTGCGCGAGCTGCTCGCCCGGCCGGGCGTGATACCCGCTCTGCTCGCCGCGCAGGCCAGCTTCGCAGTGATGGTCGCGTTGATGACGCTGACCGGGCCCGTGGTCGTCGACTATCAGGGCCACGCCGCACACCACGTGTTCCCGATCATCGCCGCGCACGTGATCGGGATGTACGCGCTGGTGATCGTGGTCGGCGACGCGATCGACCGCATCGGGCGCACGCCGTCCCTCGCCGGCGGCCTGATGGTGATGGCGGCGTCGGCCATCAGCCTGCTGTGGGTGGACAGCGTGCCCCTAACGGCGCTCGCCCTGTTCGCGCTCGGGCTCGGCTGGAACTTCTCCTTCGTGGCGGCCACGGCCGAGCTGGCCGACAGCACCCACTCGAGCGAGCGCGGGCGCCTGCTCGGCTTCAACGACCTGCTCTCCGGCGCCACGGGAGCCGGCCTGGCCCTGCTCGGCGGGCTGGCGCTCGACGTGCTCGGCGTGGCCGCGCTGGCCATCGGCGGCGCCGTGCTCGTGACCCTCCCGGCGGCCTGGATCATGCGCGGCGGACGCCCGGCGGGCGCGGCGGAGCCGGGGACCGGCAGCGGGCTCGCCTAGGCGGCGAGCCGGCGCGGCGCGCGCTCGGCGGCCGCGAGAGCTTCGATGACCTCCGGGTCGAACTGGGTGCTTGCTGCGCGGTGCAGCTCCCGGATCGCGGATATCGGGTCGAGCGGGGCGCGATAGGGCCGTCCGCTGGTGATCGCCTCGAAGGCGTCGCAGGCCGAGACGATCCGGCTGGCCACGGGGATCTCCTCGCCGCGCAGGCCGAACGGATAGCCGAGGCCGTCGGGCCGCTCGTGGTGCAGCAGCACGACGTTGGCCGCTGCCTCGAGCCCGGGGATCTTCACCACCAGCTCCGCGCCCCACTCGGGGTGCAGCCGGACCAGCCGCCACTCCTCGGGAGTCAGCGCTCCCGGCTTGCTCAGGATGTGCGGCGGCAGCCGGACCTTGCCCACATCGTGCAGGAGCGCGGCCACGCGGACCTCGTCGAGCTCCGCCGGGCTGAGCCCCAGGCGTTGCCCCACTCTCGTGGCGCACCCGGCCACGTCGAGCGAGTGCGCCCAGGTGTGGTCGTCGGCCCCGGCGAGCTCGCTGACCAAATTGGTGACGCCGCGCTCGCGGGGTGGCTCACAGATCACTGTCATGCCTCGATTGTCGACCCGGCCGGCTTCGTATCGCCGCGCGGGCACGGGAACGGTGGAGGATCGAGGTTCGATGCTCCCGACTACCAAGCCGCGGTCACCCGGTTCCTGGGTCATTCGTCCAGATCTCGCGGTCATCGTGGGATGCCGAACTCGCTGAGCGTGTAGCGCTCGGCGTGGCCGAAGCGCGTTCCCGGGGGCGGGTTCTGCCAGTCCGTCGCGCGGCGCGCGTAGGCGAGGGCTCGCGGCGGGTGCCAGGCGATCTGCTGACCGGCGCAGGACTGCCCGTAGCCGGGCCGGTTGACCCAGAGGTAGGCGTCGACCTTGGGGTGGCTGGTGTCGGTGGTCGGCGCGGGCCCGAGCCCGCGTAGGCCGGGATTGCACCAGACGTTGATGCGCCGGCCGTTGGCGGCCTTGTAGGACACCGGGCCGCGGCCGTTCTCCGCCGTGCTTGACGTTGGCGCTTGTCCAGTCGAAGTGGGTGGCGTTGAGCATCGAAGTTGGGGCTCGTGAAGCGCGCCAGCCACATATTCCGCGGCTCACGGGCGATCTTCCAGCCCTTATGAGGCTGCCCCGCCCGGCGATCCGGCGCGGCCCGCTGATCGAGGCGCAGCATCACGGCGGCCGAGGCAGGCCGGGCGCGCCGGTTGCGGCGCGCCCGGTCCCTCGATTCGTTCAGCGGGCTCGGCGAACCACCAGGATTCGCTCACAGCCCTTGAGGTAGCGCCGCTCGGCCGGAACGATCCGGACCGTGTCGACCCCGGCACCGCAGTTGATGCGGGCCTTGGCGCGAGTGCCGACGGCCACGATCGAGTCGTTGCCGGGCCCGGCGTTCACGCGGTCGACGCGGCGCGGGCCCTTGCCGGTGGAGCCGGTGTTGATGGCGTCCTTGCCCGCTCCGCCGGCCAGGCGATCTCCGCCTGGCCCGCCGCTGAGGTAGTCGTTGCCGCTGCCACCGGCGAGCCGGTCGGCTCCGGCCGCGCCTTCCATCGTGTCGCGCTTGGCGCCGCCAGCGATCCGGTCGCGCCCTGAGCCTCCGTAGAGGCGGTCAAGGCCCGAGCCGCCGACGATGCGGTCGTTGTCGCGGCTACCGTCGATGGTGTCCCTGCCCGACCCGCCGCGCAGCGTGTCCCTGCCGTCGCCGCCGTCGATGCGGTCGGCGGCGGCGCCGCCCTCGATGCAGTCGCCGCGCAGCGCACCGGAGAGCCGGTCCCTGCCGCCGAGCCCGAAGATCCGGTCAGCGAGGCGCGAGCCGCTGATGCGATCGCCTGCGCCCGAGCCGAAGAAGGCCACACGGGGCCCGAAGGCCACGCTGGGGCCCGCACACGGGCTGCCGCGGTGAGAACGGCCCGGCCCGCTGAGGAACGTGTCGACCAGCGACACCTGGCCTCCGCGAGGCAGGTCCGCCGGAGGTCCGAGAACGATCACCCGGTCACCGCCGTCGCCGCTCCCGGGCGTACCGCTGATGAGCAGCAGGCACACCCCGCGCGCCTGGTCGAACACCGATCCCTCGGGGCACACATTGGCCGGCGGCGGCGCGCAAACGTCACCGCTGTGGCCGGTCTGAGCCTCGGCCACGACAACGTCGACCTGGAGCGCCGTCCCCTGCAGCACCTGCACGTGCAGCGCCCGTCGGGTGAGGGCGTTGCCCGTGCGGGTCACCTCGTTGGGCACGATGCGCAGCACCGCCCCCGTGGGCAGGCCGTTCACCACGTTGGCGGCCAGCTCGATCGGGCCGGAGAGCGGAAGCGTCACGCCGTTGAGGCGAACGTTGCCGACATCGCCGCTCGAGCTGAGCACGGGTGACCCGCCCACGCAAGCCGCAGTGGCCGTGGCCTGGGCGCGATCGGTTTCCAACACCAAGCCGCCCACCTGGAGGCGGACGGTCTCCGCGCTGCCGTCCGCCCTGGCGGCCTGGTCGCGCGTGGCGCCGAACTCGGGCGAGATGTCGGTCTTGGCCAGACCGCTGACCTGAAGCCGCGCTGGTCCGACCGTCAGGTCGACGTTGGTCGGCCCGGCGTCGTCGTTGGCGCAGAACCGCGAGCTGGCGTTGGCGGCCAGCGGCTCGGTGCGCTGGCCGAGTCCGGCGGCGTACGCCGCGCTGGCTCGGCACGAAAAGTGAGAACTGGTGGTTTGAGCTTGTGCCACGCCTCCGGGAGCCATAACCGCGACGACCGCGGATACAGCCACCAGGACGCGTCCTGATAGGGAAAACATGTGAAAGCGCCTCCTGTGCGAACAATCGAAATCATTCAGCCACAACCCCTGCGGCCGGCCACAGCTACTTCCACTCGGATCGTCACCCCGCGCAGGTGACGGCCACGCGATCCTGCTGGACAAATGTGCCAGCGCTCGCCACGAACGACGAGCGGCCGGGAACCTCACAGGGATCCCGGCCGCCCGGCCTCGTTCGGTCAGCGCTTGGCTACTGCAGCCAGCCGTCGACCGTGTCGGCGTTCTCCTCCACCCAGTCCCGTCCGGCCTGGTCCGGGTCGACCTTGTCGCCGGCGATCGCCTTGGCGACCGCGTCCTGATCCTCGTTTGTGATCTTGAACTTCTTCAGCATGTCGAAGGCGGGCGAGCCGCTGTCGGCGAACTTCTTGCTGAAGAGCTTGTTGATGATGGTCACGTCGTATTCGCACTTGTACTGCTCGGGATCTCCGCCGGCCTTGGCGTCGTCCTGGCAGTCCTTGTTGGCCTCGGTACGCGGCGGCAGCATGACCTCGGCGAGGTCGTACTCCGCGTTGAGGTACTGCGGCGTGTAGAAGTAGAACAGCACCGGCTTCTGCTGCTTGTAGAGCTGGCTCCAGCGCGCCACCTGAGCGGGCTCGGCGCCCGCGGTCACGTGCTTGAGATTGAGATCGAGCGCCTCGATCAGCTCCTTGTCCTTCTGGACATAGGAGGGGTCTCCGCCGAGGAACATGCCCTGATCGCCTGACTCGGGCGTCTGGAACAGCTCCTCCTTGCCCTTCAGGCCTTCCCAGGTCTTGAACTCGGGGTTCTCGTCCATCACGTACTGCGGGACGAACCAGCCGATGTGGCCCTCGACGCCGTTGGGACCGCCCTGGACGACGGTGCCCGCCTTGTCGATGTACTGCTCGTACTCGTCGACGTGCTGCCAGTCCTCGAGCACGGCGTCGACCTTGCCGTCGGCCATGGCCTGGAAGACCGGGATCTCGGTGATCTTGGTGATCTCGACCTCGCAGCCGAGCTCGTCCTCCAGCACGGCCTTGGCGATGTAGGTGTTGGCGGTCGAGCCGGCCCAGGCCTGCTCGTTTAGCACGACCTTGCCGCAGTCCTTGCCGCCACCGGATGCGCTTTCCCCGCCCCCGCCGCCGCTACTGCTCTCTTCCTTCTCCTCGCCACACGCGGCCACCAACAGCACCAGCGCCAGCAGCATGGACACGACCAGCGCGAAGCGTGACCGCGTCCTGATTGTCCCCTCTCCCATCAAATACCCCCTCATTGTGGTTGAACTTTCTTTCGTCCTTGCGTAACTCGATCAAGCGCGATGCCGAGCGCCAGAATCGCCAGGGAGGCGACCACACCCTCACCGAACTCGTTGCGCTGCAGGCCGCGTGCGATCGCGTCGCCCAGCGCCCCCGATCCGATCAACCCGCCGATCACGACCACGGCAAGGACCATGATGATCCCCTGGTTCACGCCGAGCATGATCGAGTCACGCGCGAGCGGAATCTTCACCTTGGTGAGCACCTGGGCGCGCGAGGCGCCGAAGGCCGACGCCGCCTCAACGGCGGCCGGCGGGACCGTGCGCAGACCGTTGGCCACCAGTCGGATCACGACCGGAATCGCGTACAGCACCGAGGCGACCACTCCGGGTATGCGCGACACCGGCATGAGGTAGATGAACGGAATGATGTACACGAGCTGCGGCAGCGTCTGAAGCGTGTCGAGCACGGGCCGGAGCAACCGGTCAACGCGCGGGCTCTCGGCCGCCCATATGCCGATTATCAGGCCGAGCACCACGGCGAGCGCAGTGGCCACGAGCACCTGTGACGCCGTGTCCATGGCGAGGTCCCACACCCCCATGATTCCGATAGCGGCGAGCATCACGAAGGTGGTGATGGCCGGCCGCGTGCCGCTCAGCACCATGGCGATCGCCGTCATGCCGGCCAGGATCACGAACCACGGGCCCTCCACGAGCACGATCCGCAGAGGCTCGAGCATGTACTCCAGCAAGAAGTTCCCGATCGGCTCGGTGATGCCGAATATGAACGAGTTGGGATCCTGGATGTAGTCGAGCACGTCCTGGATCCAGCCCAGCAGCTGGTCCTCGATCGTGGCCGTATACACGAAGCTCTCGGTCTCGAACTCGTCGGGGTAGATGTCCGCGGCGCCGAGCGCCTTGGCTGCCAGTACGACGATTGCGATGGCGGCGAACGTCGCCAGCATCGTGATCCGCGCGCGGCGCCGGCCCTCCTCGGTCAGGTGGCGGCGCGTGGGATCGGTGCGATCGGCGATCGCCGCGGTCGAGCGGTCGAGCGCGATCGCCATGATCACGATCACGACCCCGGCCAGCAGCGCCAGCGCGGGGTTGGAGTAGAGGCCGCTGGTGACCACGTCGCCGAGCCCGCGTCCGCCGATGAGGCCGGCGATCACCACCAGCGACAGCGCGAACATGATCGTCTGGTTGACCGAGAGCAGCACCTGGCGGCGAGCAAGCGGAAGCTGCACCTTGAGGAGCGTCTGAGGCTCTGTGGCGCCCAGGGCGCGTGAGGCCTCGACCGAGTCGGCGGTGACGCCCCGGATGCCGAGTGCGGTGATGCGCACGGCGGGCGGGATCGCGTAGATCATCGTGCAGATGACCGCCGCCGCCGGGCCCACCGAGAACAGGATCACGATCGGCATGAGGTAGGCGAATGCCGGCACGATCTGCATCGCGTCGAGCGCCGGGGTGATCGAACGCAGAAAGCGATCGTTGCGCCCTGCGAACACTCCGATGGGCACCCCGATCGCCAGCGACAGCGCCACCGCCGCCGTCATCAGCGCGAGCGTCTGAATGCTCTCTTCCCAGAGGCCGGTGACGGCGAAGGAGATAAAGGCGCCCGCCACCACAAGCGCGGCGCGCCAGCCGCCGAAGCGCAGGACGATGAGGACGGCGGCGGCAAAGACGCCCGGCCACGTCATCCACAGCAACGCGTCGTTGAGCGCCAGCACCAGCCAATCGGCGAACGCCCGGAAGCCGTCGAAGATCGCGAAGATGATGTTGGGGTTCGCCGCCGTGCGCTCGTCGAGCAGCCAGATCTGGAGATCGTCGAGACGCCCGGGAAGTGCTTGCCAGGTCAACGACGCCGGCCAGGGGAACTCGTCCCTCATCAACACGAACCCGACGAGGATCAGCAGGACGATCGCTCCGACCATGGCCGGTCGGCCGCGCCAGCGCGACGTGGGAGCCGCGAAGGCGGGCGCGGAGAGTCGCCGGCTAGCTACTGCCATCGCGTGCGGACACGTCGGCCATCGCGTGCAGGACGCTCTCGCGGTCGACCACGCCGACGGTGCGGCCGTTGTCGACGGCCCGCACGATTCCGTCCGTAGCGGCCACCAGTGGAACAGCGTCCTGGACCGTTGTCCTCACGTCGAGCTCGGGACCGTCCCTGTCCTCTCCGGGACGGGCGTCGCGCATGATCCAGCGCAGCGTCAGGACGTTGGTACGCGGGATGTCGCGCACGAAGTTGGCCACGTAGTCGTCGGCAGGAGAGCCCACGAGCTCCTCAGGGGTTCCGAGCTGGACGATCGCGCCGTCGCGCATGATCGCGATGCGGTCGCCGATGCGCAGCGCCTCGGCCAGGTCGTGGGTGATGAAGAGCATCGTCTTCCCAGTCTCCTTCTGGAGGCGGATCACCTCGTCCTGCATGTCGCGCCGGATGAGCGGATCGAGCGCGCTGAACGGCTCGTCGTAGAGCATGAGCTCGGGGTCGACCGCGAAGGCGCGGGCCAGTCCGACGCGCTGCTGCATGCCGCCCGAGAGCTGGTCGGGAAACTGGTTGGCGGCGTCCTCGAGGCCCACGAGGCGCAGCACGTCGCCCGCCTTGGCCAGGCGCTCGGACTTGTCCATGCCCTGGATCTCGAGGCCGAAGGCCACGTTGTCGATCACGCGGCGGTGGGCGAGCAGCCCGAAGTGCTGGAAGACCATCGAGACCTTGTGGCGGCGCAGCTCGCGCAGCTCGCCCGAGTCGGCCGCCATCACGTCCTGGCCGGTGATGCTGATCGCGCCGGCGCTCGGCTCGATCAGACGGATCAGCGTGCGGACGAGCGTCGACTTGCCCGAGCCCGACAGCCCCATCACCACGAACACCTCGCCCGGCTGGATGTCGAGCGAGACGTCGCGGACGGCGACCACGTTCCCGGTCTTCTCGCGCAGCTCGGCCCGCGAGAGGTCGGCGTCGGGCGTGCCGATCACCCGCTCGCCGTGAGGGCCGAAGACCTTCCAGACTCCCTCGGCGCGGACTATCGCAGCGCCGTTGGACTCCTCGTTTTGCGCCTCGAGGGCGCTCTCAACGGCAACGCTGCCGTCATCGTCGCTCATGCGGGCGCCATGATATATCAGGCTCTCGGGGCCGCGAGATTACGCTTGGGCTAAGGAACCGCACCCTCTGCGCCCGGCCAGAAATCACCGGGGGTCCGGGGGCGTGAGCCCCCGGCTACTGACCACGATTCCCGCGCTGGCGCAGGTGGCCAGCGCGAGGGGGAGATCCTCGTCCGTCACCCCGGCCAGGTCGGAGTGGTCCAGATCGACGTTCACTCTCCCGGCGGCTCCCTTCTCCAGGCCGAGGCTCGCCTCGCCGTTGCGCGCCAGCTCCCCCCACAGGTCTCCGCTTCCGGCCAGCAGGCCGTGGCGCGTCTGGCCCTCGCGCCGCGCCCCGGTCTCCAGCTCGCGGACCTCCTCGAACGGGTCGATCCGGACCTGGGAGTCGCTGCCGATGGCCAGCCTTACCCCCGCGTCGCGGTAGCGCAGGGCCGGCAGGTGGCCGTCGCCCAGGTTGCCCTCGGTGGTCGGGCACGACACCACGATCGTGGCGCTCTCGGCCAGCAGCTCGATGTCGCGGGCCGACACGTGGATGCCGTGGATCACGCTCGTGCGCTCGCCCAGGAAGCCGGTGCGCTCGAGCAGCTCCACCGGCGAGCAGCCGTGCTCGCGCTGGCACTCGGCCAGCTCCCGGCGCTGCTCGGCCGCGTGCACGTGGCGGACGAGGCCGTGCGTGTCGGCGTACTCGGCGATCGCGGTGAGCCACTCCGCGGGCACCGCCCGGACGCTGTGCGCGGCCACGCCCACCCGCACGGCGGGCCGGCCGGCGGCCCACTCGCGCAGGCCGTCGACCCGGCCGAGGAAGTCGCCCACCGTGGGGTCGCAGAAGCGGCGCTGCCCCTCGGTGGGCGGCAGGTCGCCGCCGTCCCAGCCCGCGCGGTGGTAGGCCGCCGGCAGGAGGACCACGGTCAGGCCGGCGGCCGCGCCCGCCTCGGCCACCGCGACGGCCAGGGCGTTGGGATCTTCGTACGGGCGGCCGCCGGGTCGGTGGTGGACATAGTGGAACTCGCCCACCGCGCCGTACCCGGCCGCGGCCATCTCGCCGTAGGCCCGCGCCGCCACCGCGCGCATCGACTCCGGCGCGAGCTCCGCGGCCAGGCTGTACATGGCCTCTCGCCAGCTCCAGAAGTCGTCGGCGGCGTGCGCCTCGGGGGCGGGTCGCTCGCCGCGCCCGCGCAGGTCGCGCTGGAAGGCGTGCGAGTGCGCGTTGACCATGGCGGGCACCGCGGCCGTGCGAAGCGCGCCGCTCACGCCAGCGCCTCCAGTGCCGCCTGCACCACCCGCGCCGCCGCGGCGGCGTCCTCGAGGTCGACGCGCTCATCGGGAGCGTGGCTCACGCCCGTGGCGTTGCGGACCAGCACCATTCCCGAGGGCCGGCACTGCGCGATCACGCCCGCGTCGTGGCCGGCGAAGCACACGACCTCGGGCGCTGCGAGGCCCTGCTCTCGGGCGGCCGCCCCCAGGGCCGCGCGCACCGTCTCGTCGAAGCTGGTGCCGCGGTTGAGCGAAGCCACCGAGAGGGTCAGCTCCACGCGCGTGGCCGCCTCCACCTCCCGCGCGGCGGCCTGCACGCCCTCCCACCAGGCGTCGACCTGCTCGGCCCGCGGGGCGCGGGCGTCGAGCCACAGCCGCACGTGCGATGCCACGGTCGTGGGCGCGTTGGGCTCGACCAGGATGCGACCGGCGGTGGTGACCATCTCGGGCCCGGCGAGCTCGTCGGAGCGGACGATCAGCCGCGCCGCCGCCAGCAGGGCGTCACGGCGCTCGGCCCGCGAGGTGGTGCCGGCGTGATCGGCCGCGCCGAGCAGCTCCGCCTGCACGCGCATCCGCGCGGCCAGCCCGCTCACCACGCCGGCCGCCAGCGAGAGCCCGGCGACGTCGCGGCTCTGGTCGATGTGCAGCTCGAGGAGGCCCCGCAGGCGGTCGAGCCACCGCGGTGCGTCGTCGAGGCCGCCGGGGTCGACCCCGGCCGCTCGCATCGCCTCGCTCATGCTCACGCCGTTCTCGTCCACGCGGGCCAGGGCATCGGCGGCGTCGAGGCGCCCGGCCAGCGCGCGGCTGCCGAAGGTCGGGGTGTTGTAGCGCGCGCCCTCCTCGTCGGCGAAGGCGATCACCGCGATGGGCACCGAGGTGTGCGCGGGCGATGGCGAAGCCGGCCACCACCCCGAGCGCGCCGTCGTAGCGGCCGCCGTCACGCACGCTGTCGAGGTGCGATCCCACCGCCCACCAGGGCCCGGGCTCCTCGGGGCACGCCCACAGGTTTCCCGCCGGGTCGCGCTCGGCGCTCAGGCCGCAGGCGGCCGCCGTCTCGGCGAACCAGGCTCCCGCGGCCTCGTCCTCGGCCGTCCAGGCGAGCCGGGTGGTGCCGTGCTCGGACAGCCCGATCTCCTCCAGGCCGCCGTGCAGCTCGGCGAGCTCGGTGGCGGAGATCATCCGCCGGCCGACAGCCGCCAGGCCGCGTCGGGGCGCACCACCACGGGAAGCCCGTCGACGAAGCACGCGGCCACCGGGTTGTGGCCCAAGCGGTAGGGGATGTGCTCCACCGGCCCGTCGAGCAGCAGGAAGTCGCCCCGCTTGCCGGGCTCGAGCGAGCCCAGCTCGCTCGACCGGCCCATCACCCACGCCGCGTTGAGCGTCGCGGCGAGAAGCGCCTCGCGCACGCTCCAGCCGTAGCGGCGCACGGCCAGCCCCAGGATCACCGGGAGCGAGGCCACCGGCGACGTGCCCGGGTTGAGGTCGGTGGCCAACACGCAGATCGCCCCCGCGTCGGCCAGCTCGCGGCCCGGCGCGAGCTCCTCGGCGCCCATGAACTCGGCTCCGGGCAGCAGCACGGCCGCGCACTCGGCGGCGGCCAGCGGGGCGAGATCGTCGGGGTGCAGACAGGCCAGGTGGTCGACCGAGCGCGCGCCGTGCTCCAGCGCCACGGGCACCGAGCGATGGGTGGCGAACTGCTCCACGTGCGCGCGCAGGGCCAGGCCATGCGCGCTCGCGAGCACGCCCATGCGGGCCAGGTGCTCGTTCGAGAAGGCCACCGCCTCCACGAAGATGTCGAGCGCCGACGCGCCGGTCTCGGCGATGACCCGGGGCAGCATGGCCTCGACCTCGTCCATCCAGGCGTCGGCGCTGAAGCCGTCCGGGACGCTGTGGGCGAGCAGGGCCGTTGAGGTCGTCTGCTGGGCCACCTGCCCGGCCAGCCGGTCCGCCAGGCGCAGCGAGCGCAGCTCGGCCTCGACCCCCAGCCCGTAGCCGCACTTTCCCTCGAAGGCCGTGGTGCCGTGTCCGAGCATCTCCCCGGCGAGCCCGCGTGCCTGCCTGAGCACCGCGTCGTCCCCGCTCTGCGCGAGCGCCCGGGCCGACGCGGCGATCCCGCCGCCCGCGCGGGCGATCTCGGCGTACGGGACACCGGTGACCTTCTGCTCGTACTCCTGCGCTCGCCAGCCCGCGAAGGGCAGGTGCGTGTGGCAGTCGACCAGGCCGGGGATCACGGCACAGCCGGAGGCGTCGAGCTGGAGGCCGGCGCCGCCGTAGCCCTCGAAGCCGCTCACCCGCCCGTCCTCCACCACGAGGGTGCCGCCCTCGAGCTCCATCTCCCCGGCGCGGTCGTGGCGCAGGTAGGGGAGCCCGTCCCGCGGCGGGCGCAGGATCTGCGCGGCGTCGCGCACGCGCACGTCCCGGGCGGCGGCGAGCAGCGCCTCGGCCGGATCAGCCATCCGCGCCGTCGAGCATGGGCACCCGCACCCCCAGCCGCCGGGCGGCATCGATCGCCTCGGGATAGCCCGCGTCCACATGGCGCGCCACCCCCAGGCCGGGATCGGCCCGCAGGGTGCGGCCGATGCGCTCGCCCGCCGCCTCCGAGCCGTCGGCCACGCACACCTGGCCGGCGTGCAGCGACTTGCCCATTCCCACCCCGCCCCCGTGGTGGAAGGAGACCCAGCTGGCGCCGGTCGCGGTGTTCAGCATCGCGTTCAGCACCGGCCAGTCGGCCACCGCATCCGAGCCGTCGCGCATGCCCTCCGTCTCGCGCTCCGGCGAGGCCACCGAGCCCGCGTCGAGGTGGTCGCGGCCGATCACGATCGGGCCGCGCAGCTCGCCCGACGCGACCATCTCGTTGAAGCGGACCCCGGCGCGGTCGCGCTCCCCGTAGCCCAGCCAGCAGATGCGCGCCGGCAGGCCCTGGAAGCGCACCTTCTCGCCCGCCAGGCGGATCCAGCGGGCCACCGACTCCTGCTCGCCGAACATTTCGAGGATGGCCGCGTCGGTGGCGTGGATGTCGGCCGGGTCGCCCGAGAGGGCCACCCAGCGAAACGGGCCGCGCCCCTCACAGAACTGCGGGCGGATGTAGGCGGGCACGAAGCCGGGGTAGGCGAACGCGTTCTCGTCGCCGTGCTCGGCGGCGAGACCGCGCAGGGCGTTGCCGTAATCGAAGGCCTCGGCCCCGGCGCTCTGCAGGGCGCGGATCGCCTCCACGTGGGCGAGCGCGCTCTCGCCCGCGCGGCGCAGGTAGTCGTCGGGATCCGAGCTGCGCAGGGAGTCGGCCTGCTCCACGGTCAGGCCGGCCGGCACGTAGCCGTTGAGTGGATCGTGGGCGCTCGTCTGGTCGGTAACCACGTCGACCTCGGCGCCGCGCCGGGCCAGCTCGGGGATCACCTCGGCCGCGTTGCCGAGCAGGCCGATGGAGAGCGCCTCGCGGCGCGAGCGTGCGCCGTCACAGGCGCTGCAGCGCGTCGTCCAGCGACCCGGCGCGCTCGTCGAGGTAGCCCTCGGCGATGCGCCGCTCGATGCGGCGCAGGTCGACCTCCACGCACAGGGCCGCGCCTCCGTTCATCACGATGGCGAGCGGCTGCGCTCCGCCCATCCCGCCCAGCCCCGAGGTCACCACCAGCCGGCCCTCGAGCGTGCCGTCGAAGCGCTTTCGCGCCAGCGCGGCGAAGGTCTCGTAGGTGCCCTGGAGGATCCCCTGGCTCCCGATGTAGATCCAGGAGCCGGCCGTCATCTGCCCGTACATCATCAGCCCGGCGGCGTCGAGCTCGCGGAAGTGCTTCCAGGTGGCCCACTCGGGCACGAGGTTCGAGTTGGCGATCAGAACGCGCGGCGCGCCGGGGTGGGTCTCGAACACGGCCACCGGCTTGCCCGACTGCACGAGCAGGGTCTCCTCGTCGCCGAGCGACTGCAGTTCGCGGACGATCGCGTCGTAGCACTCGCGGTTGCGCGCCGCCTTGCCGAGGCCGCCGTAGACGATCAGCTCGTCGGGGCGCTCGGCCACGTCGGGGTGCAGGTTGTTCTCGAGCATCAGCAGCGCCGCTTCCTGCTGCCAGCCGCGGCACCTCACGCCTCGTCCCCCAGGATCAGCGCGCCGGTTCTGCAGGGCGCGAGCCAGCTCGGCCAGCTCGGCGGCCAGCGAGCGGTCCTCCTCCACGCGCGGGACCAGTTCCCTCACCTGTTCCACGGCGCGCTCGAGCGTGGCGGTGGTGCGCAGCGGCCGGTGAAACTCCAGTCCCTGGCAGGCGCAGGCGAGCTCGATCGCGATCACGTGTGAGGCCCGCTCGGCCACCTCGCGCGCCTTCAGCGCGGCGTAGGCGCCCATCGAGTTGAAGTCCTCGGTGCCCGCCGAGGTGGGGATCGAGCCGGCGCCTGCGGGATGCGCGAGCACCTGGCACTCATTGACCAGCGCCGCGGCCGTGTACTGGGTGATCATCAGACCCGAGCCGAGGCCGGGCTGAGGCGAGAGGAACGGCGGCAGGCCGGCGTAGCTGGGCGACAGCAGCGCGTAGGTGCGCCGCTCGCTGAAGGAAGCCAGCTGACAGAGGGCGAGCCCCAGATGGTCGAGCGGCAGCGACAGCGGCTGGCCGTGGAAGTTGCCACCGGCGAGCACCTCGCCCCGCGAGCCGTCGCCCTCGGGCGCCGGGAAGATCAGCGGATTGTCGGTCACGGCGTCGAGCTCACGCTCCAGCACCTCGGCGGCGTAGCCGATCGCGTCCTCGACGGCGCCGATCACCTGCGGCGCGCAGCGCAGGGTGTAGGGATCCTGCACCCGGCCGCAGTCGGCGTGGCTGGCGACCACGGCACTTCCGGCGAGCAGCCGCCGCAGGCGCGACGCGACCCGGATCGGGCCGGCGTGGGGGCGGAGCTCGTGGAGGCGTTCGTCGAAGGGCACCGTCGAGCCCTTGAACGCCTCGAGCGACAGCGCGACAGCCACGATCGCCGCCTCGACCAGCCGCTGCGCCTCTCGCACGGCCAGCGCACCCACGGCGGCCATGAGATGGGTGCCGTTGATCAGCGCGAGGCCCTCCTTGGCGCTCAGCACCAGCGGTGTCAGGCCGGCCTGCTCGAGCGCCTGCGCGCCCGGCATCCGCTGCCCGCCCACCGTGGCCTCGCCCTCGCCAATGAGCACGAGCGCGAGGTGCGCGAGCGGCGCCAGGTCTCCCGATGAGCCGACCGAGCCCCGGCTGGGAACCACGGGCACGACATCGCTCTCGAGCAACCCGAGCACGAGCTCGACCAGCTCCGGGCGCGTGCCCGAGTGCCCGCGGCGGAGCGAGGCGGCGAGCAGCAACAGCATCCCGCGCACCACCTCGTCCTCGAGCGGGGGGCCGGCGCCCACCGCGTGTGAGCGCAGCAGGTTGACCTGAAGGCGCGCCGCGTCGGCGCCGGTCACCCGCACCGACGCGAGTTGGCCGAAGCCTGTGGTGACGCCGTAGACCGGCATCTCTGAGCTGACCGCGTTCTCGACGACCGCGCGCGCGGCGACCAGGCGCCGGCGATCGCCGCCGTCCAGCGGCGGCGGCGGCGCGCCACGCGCCACGGCCTCGAGCTCCACCAGCGTGGGCATGGGCGCACGGTACAAGCTCAGTGGAGCGGCTCGCGAGGCGCGAGGGCGGCCGTGACCAGCAACAGCGCCGCTGCCCCGGCGAACACGGCGGCGAAGCCGGTGCGGTCGGCCACCGCTCCCAGGAGCGGTGGGCCCAGGAGCAGCCCGAGCGCGTTCATCCCCACGGTGGCCGCCAGGCCGGCTGAGGGACGCTCGTCGTAGACCCGGCCACTCCAGATCACCTGGACGGCCACGACGACGTTGTAGGCCGCGCCGAACATCACCGCGGCAGCCATCGCCGCGCCCAGCTGCGACGGAGCCAGACCGAGAAGCAGCAGCGCGACCGCCTCGATGCCTACGGCCAGGGCGAACGTCGCTCGCCCACCCAGGCGGCGAACGGCGTCGCCGCCCATGGTGCCGCCCACGCTGGCCACTCCCACTACGGCCAGGAAGACGCGGCTCTGGGTCGAGGACAGCCCGCCGTCGGTGGCGAGGTGGTCCACGGAGAAGGTCCAGAAGGCCGAACTGCCCAGCCCGACCAGGAGCCCGCCAATGAGCAGCGGACCGGACCGCGGACACACGAACCAGCTGGGGCGCAGAACCACCACTTTCGCACCGGAGCCCGCCTCCTCACGGCCGGGCAGCACCGCAAGCGCCCATGCCGTCGCCGCCGCGGCGATCAGCGCGAACAGCAGCCAGGCCAGGCGCCAGTCGGCCCCCACCAGCAGCGCGACCGGCGCCGCCAGCGCAACGCCCCAGCCGGTGCCGGAGCTGATGGCCGACAGGATGCGCCCGCGGCGGCCGGCAGGAAAGCGACGCGCCACGATGTCGGAGAAGGGCGGGAACACCAGCCCCGCGCTGGCGCCGCCCACCAGCAGGCCGGTGAACAGCACGAGCGGGCTCTGAGCGAGGCCGGCGAGCGTCATCCCGCCGATCGCGCAGACGCCGCCGGCGCCCGACGATCGCACGCGCGCCGAGGCGGGCGGACAGCACGCCCGCCGTGACCGTGGCGGCCAGGTAGGCGATGTACGACGCCGCCGCCAGCAGGCCGAGCGCCCCGCTGGTCAAACCGAAGCTGGAGCGGATGTCCGGGGCCAGCAGCCCGAAGCCGTAGCGCGCCATGCCGAACGAGACCGCTACCACGGCGATGCCGGCCGAGGCCAGCGCGAGCGGGCTCGACCCCCGTGCGGCCGCGGTGGTCACGGCACGGTGTGCCCGAGCGGACAGCCGGCCCGAGCACCGCAGCAGGTGTCGCGGTCGCACATGCGGCACACGGTCAGCGCCTCGGGGCGGTCGTCGGCCAGTGCGGATACCAGCTTCTCCAGCAAAGGCTCCAGGCGGGCGCGCTCGCCTTGGTCGAGCACGGCGATGAGCGGGTCGAGCTCCGCGGCCCGGTCGGCCAGCACCCGACCGGCGGCGCGGCGGCCCTTGGGAGTCAGGTGGAGCGCGCGCGTGCGGTTGTCACGCCCGGGCCGCCGCTCCAGCAGCCCGTCGGCGCTCAGCCGGTCGGCGAGCTTGACCGACGCCGGCTGGGAGACGTCCAGCACGTCGGCCAGCTCCTGCACCGAGTCTCCCGGGTAGGCCTCGAGGTGCACCAGCGCCGCGGCGTGGGCGCCACCGCGGCCGAGCGAGGCGTCCACGCCCGCGCGGAAACGGTCGGTGGCGCTGAGGGAGAGGACGCCGAGGAGCTGGGCGAGGCGATCGGCCATCGCCATAAAGCATAACTAAGTTATGTGTTTGCTGCGTTCAGCTCAGCGCCTGCTCGGCGAGAGGCTTGCCGAGCATCTCCTCCACCTCGGGGTAGACCGAGGGCTCCTTCACGCCCGCGCCGAGCGGCACCCGCGACTTGTCGACCGCCAGCACCGCCACCTCGTCGCCATCGGCGATGTCCGCGATCGACACCGGGCGGCCGTCGGTGACGGCCAGCGTGGTGATCACGTCGGGGAAGGTCGAGAGCCGCTCGCCCCCCGACTCGACGGTCATGTACTCGTTGACGAAGCCCAGCTCGAGCTCGCCCACCTGCAGCGTGCCGATGTCGAAGCCGCCCTCGGTGCGCAGGCGCCTTGTCGCGCACCTCGCCGCGTCCGGCGATGCGCCCGCCCAGCGAATCCGCGATCGCCTCGATCACCGACTCGGCTCCCGAGGACTCGGCGGCCAGCATCGCCTCGCCCAGCTCGAGCGCGAATGAGATGGCTCCGACCGCGCCGTGCTCTCGCACGTACGAGGCCGGCAGCGGGTTGCGCGCCGCGGCGATGAAGCCCCCCGACGCGACGGCCGCGGTGCGCAGCACCTCGGCGGTGTGGCGCACGGTCCCGCGCGTGACCACCTCGAGGTAGCGGTCCTGGGCGCGGTTTCCGCCCGCCGCCGCCTGAACGGTCTGGTAGCCGGGATCCGCGGCCAGGCCCATCGAGCCCATCTTGCCCGTGGGATGGGCGCGCCCGTCGCCGGCGGCGTCGATCACCAGCGTCCCGAGCACCGCCGACTGCACCCAGCCGTTGCAGGTGGTGCTGGAGCCGTTCTGTGCGGTGATCGTGCCCACCACCGGCTCGTCCAGCGCCTCCATGAGGAGCCGCAGCGCGCGGACGTAGTCGCCCGGGCGCATCTCCCAGTCGCGGGCGGCCGGCGCGCCGATCGCGCTGACCGTGGCTATCGGGGTGTCACCGGCGATCTCGTCCAGGGTGGCCAGGCGCGGCGTCCCGTAGCCCACCGCGGTGCGTCCCACCAGATACCCGTGCTTCACCCAGCCTCCGCCGCCCGCGGCCAGCACGGACCCACCGGCCACGGCGGCGTCGACGGCGTGATGGTCAAGCTCTCGCATCTTGGCGCTCCTCGTGTAGACCCAGCCCGAACTCCTCGGCGCATTCGATGGCCTCGTCATAGCCCGCTTGGGCGTGGCGCACCACGCCGAGCGCGGTGTCGACGTCGAGCGCCAGCTCCAGCCGCTCACCCGCCGCGGGGCTGCCGTCGGCGATCACCGTCACGCCCGCGCTCGCGGAGTAGCCCGCGTAGCCGCCACCGCCCGCGTGCAGGGCCACCAGGTCGGCGCCCGAGGCGGTGACCAGCATGGCGTCGAGCAGAGGCCAGTCCGACACGGCGTCCGAGCCGTCCTTCATGCCCTCGCTGATGATGTAGGGATGGGTCATCGCCCCCGCGTCCATGTGGTCCCGGGTGAAGGCGACCGGCCCCGCCAGCCGGCCGTCGCGCACGGCGTCGTTGGCCGCGCGGGCGAAGCGGCCGCGCTCGCCGTGCCCCAGCCAGGCGATGCGCGCCGGCAGGCCCTGGACGGGCACGTGGCGCCGCGCCAGCTCGATCCACTCGGTCACCCTGGGCACGTCCTCGAAGGTCTCGGCGCACAGGTCGTCGAGCACCGCCTGGTCGGCGCTGTCGCCGGAGGCGCAGATCCAGCGAAACGGCCCGATCCCGCGGCAGAACAGCGGCCGCAGGTAGCGCTGGGTGAACACGTCCAGCTCCAGGGCCTCCGGCAGGCCGGCCTCCTCGGCCTGGGGGCGGATGTTGTTGCCGTAGTCGAACACCACCGCTCCGCGCCGCCGCAGCTCGAGCATCGCCCGGACGTGGCGCAGCACGGACTCGCGGCCCAGCGCCTCGAGGCGTTCGGGGTGCTCGCGCCGCAGCGCGTCGGCCTCGGCCGCGGTCAAGCCCGCGGGAACGTAGCCGTGGCGCAGGTCGTGGGCGGCGGTCAGGTCGGTGACCACGTCCGGGGTGCGCTCGTCGCGCACCAGCCGCTCGAGCAGGTCGACCGCGTTGGCGGCCACCCCGATCGACAGGGCCCGGCGCTCCGAGGCCGCCGCCTGGGCCCACGACAGCGCCTCGCCGACGTCCGCCGTGGCCCGGTCGACGTAGCCGTCGCGGCGCCTGCGCTCGAGCTTGTCGGCGTCGGCCTCCGCGCACAGCAGCACCCCGCCGAGCATCGCGGCCACCGCGAGCGGCTGGGCGGAGCCCATCCCGCCGAGCCCCGCGGTCACCACCAGGCGGCCGGCGAGGTCGCCGGCGAAGTGCTCGCGCGCCACCGCGGCGAAGGTCTCGTAGGTTCCCTGGATCACGCCCTGGGCGCCGATGTACTGCCAGGCTCCGGCCGTCAGGCCGCCCCACGTGACGAGGCCCGCCGCCTCCAGCTCGTAGAAGCGCTCCGGCGTGGCGAAGCGCCCCACGAGGTTGCCGTTGGCCATCAGCACCAGCGGCGCCCGCTCGCCGGTCCGCATCAGGGCGACCGGCTTGCCGGACTGGATCACGAGGGTGTCCTCCACGTCCATCGTCTCGAGCGCCCGGACGATGCGGTCCAGGCTCTCGTGGTCGCGGGCGGCCCGCGCGTGGGCCGCGTAGACCACCAGGTCGTCGGGGCGCTCGGCCAGCTCGAGCACGTTCTCGAGCAGCCGCAGGATCACCTCCTGGCGCCAGCCCCGGCACCTAAGCTCAGGCATGGGCCCGCTCCGTCGCCGTGACCGGCCTCACGTGCCCACCCCAACCGGGCTCGCCGAGCACGGCGCCGCCGTCGAAGACCTCGCGCCCGCGGGCGAGCGTTCGCTGCACCCGGCCGCGCAGGTGTCGCCCGGCGTACGGGCTCCAGCCCGCCGGAGAGATGAGCGCGAGCGGATCGACGACCCACTCCTGCTCCGGGTCGAGAATCACCAGGTCCGCGTCGGCGCCGAGCACGAGTCCGCCCTTGCGGGGCCACAGCCCGAAGCGCCGCGCCGGCCCCTCGCAGAGGAGCCGAGCGAGATGGGAGAGGGGAAGGCCGCGCGCGGCCAGCGCGTCGTGCATGAGCGGCAGGATCAGCTCGACGCCCGGCGCGCCCGAGGCCAGCTCGAACACGTCGTCGCCTCGCTTGCGAGTCGCCGGCCAGCCCACATGGTCGGAGCTGACGAGGTCGATCTCGCCCGCCGCGAGCCGCCGCCACAGCGCCTCGACCTCCGCCCGCGGGCGCAGCGGTGGGTTGATCTTGGCCTCTCCGCCGCGGCGCGCGAGCTCCTCGTCGTCGAGCAGCAGGTAATGCGGGCAGGTCTCCACGCTCACGTCCACGCCGTCGTCCCAGGCACGCCGGGCGAGTTCCACCCCGCGGTCCACGGTCACGTGGCACAGGTGCAGGCGCACGCCGGTGGCCCGCGCCAGCTCCAGGCAGCGCGCTATGGCCTCGGTCTCCGCCACCGCCGGGCGCGACTCGGCGTGGGCCGGCGCGTCACGGCGTCCCGCGTGCCGCAGCCGGGCGATGCCGGCGCGCACGATCTCGTCGTTCTCGGAGTGCACCCCGGCCAGGCCACCGGCCTGAGCGATGGCGTGGAAGGCGGCCAGCAGCTGGTCGTCGGGCACCCGCGGGAAGCGGCGGGGATCGGTGTCGAAGGTCGAGAGCTTGAACGCGCACGCCCCCGCCTCCACCAGTTCGGCCACGTGGTCGAGCGGCCCCTGCGGCGGCACCGTGGCCCACAGAGCGACGTCGACCACCGCCTCGCGCTCCACCTCGCCGCTCTTGGCGGCGAAGGCGGCCGGATCCACGACCATGCGGTGGTGGTCGTAGGGCATGTCGACCACGGTGGTCACGCCACCCGCCGCGGCCGCGCGCGTGCACGCGGCGATCCCCTCGTCGGCCGCGCTGCTGGTGTGCACGTGAACGTCCACCGCCCCGGGCAGCACGAGCGCATCGCCGCAGTCGAGCTCGCGGGCGGCGGCGAGCGGCGGAGCCGGGCCGGCCAGCTCCGCTATCCGGCCGTCGGCCAGGCCCACCTGGCCCGGGGCCGGCTCGCGGCCGGGCAGGGCCAGCCGCCCGCGCACCACGAGATCGAGGTTGGTGGACTCTCTCTCATCTGTCGAGAACGTGTCGATAGGATTGCTCCTCAGCATGCACGCTACCACCGACTCTGTCTCGACAAGTGAGAAACGAATAGAGCTGACCGGTGACGCCCTCACGGTCGAGGACGTGGTCGCCGTCGCCCGCCACGGCGCCCGCGTGCGCGTATCCGACGATGCGCTCGCGCGCGTGCACCAGGCACGCTCGGTGGTGGAGCGCGTGCTGGCCCGCGGCACGCCGGTCTACGGGATGAACACGGGGCTGGGCTCCCTCTCCCGCCATCACGTGGCGTTGGATGACCTGGAGCAGTTCTCGTTCGCCACCGTCGCCGATCAAACCGCGTCGTACGGGCAGCCGCTGCACCGGGACATAGTGCGGGCGATGATGGTCTCGCGCGCCAACGGCATGGCCAAGGCGGGGGTGGGAGTTCGGCGCGAGGTGGTGGTCCAGATGGTCGAGGCCCTGAACGCGGGCGTGCACCCGGTCGTGCGGCGGCTGGGATCCGTGGGCCAGGGCGACCTGTCCGAGATGGCCGACATCGGCAAGGTGATGATCGGCCGGGGGTTCGCGCAGGTCGGCGACCGTGTGCTCCCGGGCGACCAGGCGCTCGCCGCGGTGGGCCTCGAGCCGATCAGCCCGGCGCCCAAGGAGGCGCTGGCGCTGGTCAGCGCGAACGGCGTGACGCTTGGTCACGGCTCGCTCGTGCTGGTCGACGCCGCCGATCTGACCGAGTCCTTCCAGATCGCGGCGGCCCTTTCGCTCGAGGGCTTCGCCGGCAACCTCTCGCCCATCCACCCCGCGGCCGCGCGGATGCGCCCCCACGCGGGTGAGATCAAGGCCTCCGGGCGCCTGCGCGAGCTGCTCGCGGGCTCGCACCTGTGGGAGCCCGGCGCGGCCCGCAACCTCCAGGACCCGCTGTCCTTTCGCTGCGTCCCCCAGACCCACGGCGCGCTCAACGACGCCCTGTTCTTCGCGCGCGGGGAGATGGACGTGGAGCTCAACTCGGCCAGCGACAACCCGCTGGTGGTGGTGGAGGACGAGGCCATCATCTCGGTGGGCAACTTCGACGTGTCCGCCCTGGCGATGGCCTTCGACCTCCTGCGGCTCGGTATCGCGAGCGCGCTCAAGGTGGCCGACGAGCGGGTGCAGAAGCTGCTCTGGAACGCGTTCAGCGGACTGCCCACGGGGCTGGCTCCGCAGGACGGCCCGACCGGCGGCCTGCGCCCGCTGGGGCGCTGGTGCGCCGCGCTCGGGGCCGAGGCTCGCCATCTGGCCAACCCGGTCTCGCTGGCCTACGGGGCTCAGCTCGCCGAGGGCGTCGAGGACCACGCGAGCATGGCGCCACTGTCGGTGCGCAAGACCTCGGAGCTGGTTTCGCTCGGGTACCGGATGGTCGCGCACGAGCTGATCTGCGGTGCCCAGGCGGTCGACCTGCGGGGCCGAAAGCCACTGGGCCAGGGCACGCGCGTGGCCTATGAGTGCGTGCGCGAATGCGTTCCCCGCCTGGTCGACGAGACGGACTGGGAGCCGGACGTCCCGCGGCTTGTCGATCTGGTGGCCAACGGCGAGCTGTCGGCGCGGGTGGCGGCCGACGCCGGCGAGCGCGACCCGCTCGAGGCCCACGAGGGACCGGGCGTCGCGGCCTCCGAGGACGACGGCGGCGTCGAGTCGCCGTGAGCACGCGGCCCGCGGGCGGTACGCGCGTGCTCGACCGCTCGCTCGCCATGCTCTTCGAGCTGGGGGAGGCGGACGGGCCGCTCGCGATGCCCGAGCTTGCCCGGCGGGCCGATCTCCCGTCCAGCACCGCGTACCGCCTGGTCGACGAGCTCGAGGGCCACGGGCTCATCGAGCGCGACGACGGAGGGCTGGGGCTCGGGCTGCGGATACTGGAGCTGGCGCGAAGGATCGAGGACCGCCTGGCCCCGTCGCTCCTCGAGCCCGCGCGCGGGATCATGCGCGTGCTCGCGCGCGAGCACGACGAGACGGTGCTGCTCACGGCCCCGGCCGGGCCGTTCGCCATCGGGCTCGACTCCGTGGAGCCGCCGCGCACGGTGCGGCTGTCGCTCGGGCGCTGGCGCGTGGCCCCCATGTACCTGGGCGCGTCGGGAAAGGTGCTGCTGGCCTTTCTCCCGGACCGCTCGGTGGAGCGGGTGCTGGCCTCCCTCGACGGCGACGCGGACAGCGTCCGCCGCGAGCTCGCGGCGGTGCGTGAGAACGGGGTGGCGGTCACACACGGCGAGCTGGATCCGGGCGTGAGCGGCGTGGCCGCGCCTGTGCTGGGCCCCGGCGGCCGGCCCCTGGCCGGGGTGACGCTGGCCGGGCCGACCGACCGGGTGAGGCCCGAGACCGAGCGGCTGAGCCATGCCGTCCGGGAGGCGGCGCGGGCGATCGAGCGGGCGCTGCCGGGCGGGTGATTCGGCTGCGCTGTGCGAGGCCGCGCGCTCCGGCGTTCTAACGGCAGCAACCAGGGCTGGATCGATGCACTTCGTAGCTCTCGTCCGCCGATCAGGGGGGCGGGTCACGGAGGGGGTATCTATCCGTGACCAAAATCCCCCAGGCCCGGAAACCGGGCGCGTGGGGCAACTTGAACATCCACCCGCCAACCGAACCCACCCTTGGTTGCTTCCGTAAGCGATCAGCTCAGAGCTCGCGCTCGTAGAAGTAGCTCACCGGCCCGTCCGGCTTGCCTCCACGGTTGCTGAACCCGAGGCTCTCGTACAGCCCGCGAGCCGCCCGGTCGTCCTCGGAGGTGCCGAGATCCATGTAGACCGCTCCCTGCGCGCGGGCCAGCTCGAGCGCCGCCTCCATCAGCGCGCGGCCGAGACCCTGACCGCGACGGTCCGGGACCACGTAGAGCTCGGCCAGGTAGCACTCGAGGCCCTGCGTCCAGATGTCCGCCCGGAAGCGCAGCACGGCGATCCCGTCCGGCCCGGTGCCTCCGAGGAGCACCGTGATCTCGCCCGCGGGCAGCAGCTCCCGCACGCGCGAGGCCAGCGGCCCCGGTCCGGGGGTGGGCTCGTCGAACTCGCTGTTGAACTCGTGCAGCAGCCGGCCGATGGCCTCGGCGTCGGCGACCTCACCTCGGCGCACCGTGCGGTCCACGCGCACCATTGTCCCAGGGGCCGCCGTTAGGCTCACCGGCGTCGCCGAGCGCATCGACATCCGTTTTCTCTCGGCGCGTGACGTCGACGAGCTGGCCCTCACGCCGGCCGACGTCCTCGACGCCGTCGAGGCCTCCCTGCGCGCCCAGGGAGAGGGCGAGGTGGTGCTCGAGCCGCGCGAGCACCTCGTGCCCGACCCGGCGTTCAATGGCCATTTCAACTTGCTGCGCGCCTACGTGAAGCCCCTCGGGGTGGCGGGCGTGAAGGTCGTGGGCGACTACGTCGACAACTACAAGCTCGGCCTGCCCTCGGAGCTGGCGCTGCTCACCCTCTACGACCCGCGCACGGGGGTGCCGCTGGCCATCGTCGACGCCACCGAGATCACCGAGTGGCGCACCGGGGCGGTCACCGCGATCGGGGCGCGCTATCTGGCGCGGCGGGACGCCAAGGTGCTCGGGCACCTCGGCGCCCGCGGAACCGCCTTCTCGAACGTGACCATGCTGGACAGCGAGTTCGACTTCGACGAGATCCGTGTGACCAGCCGCCGCCCCGAGTCGCGCGAGGCGTTCGGTGCCGAGCTCGAGCAGGCGCTCGGCAAGCCGGTGCGCGTGGTGGCGTCGGCCGAGGAGGCCGTTGCCGGCGCGGACATCGTGGTGGAGGCCACGCGCCTCGTCGAGCCCGAGCCCCTGGTGCGGACGGAGTGGATCGAGCCCGGCACCCTCACCGTTCCCTACGGCACGATGAGCGCGGTCGAGCTGTCGCTCACCTCGGTGATGGACAAGATCGTGGTCGACGACTGGGAGCAGTGCCGCCAGGGCCGCTTCGGCTCCCTGCGCGCGCACGTGGAGCGCGGGCTGCTCAGCGAGGACAACCTGCACGCCGAGCTCGGGCAGATCGTCGCCGGAGCAAGGAGTGGACGCGAGCGCGAGGACGAGCGCATCCTGTTCTGGCACCGCGGCCTGGCGACGACCGATCTGGCCGTCGGGCAGCTGCTCTACGAGCGAGCGGTGGAGCGCGGAGTGGGCACCCTGCTGCACTACCGTTGACGCGGTGATCGTTCTCGAGCGGCACGACCAGCTCGACCTCGACGACTACCGCCGCGTCGTGTCCGAGCACGAGCCCGTGGAGCTCTCCGCGGACGCGCTGCGCGAAGTCGACGAGCGCCGGCGCGCCATGGAGGGCCACATCGCCGGCGGCGGCACCGCCTACGGCGTCACCAGCGGCCTCGGCTACCTCACGGCCCGCGCCATCGCGGTCGAGGACAGGCTCGCGCTTCAGCATTCGATCCTCGTCGGGCGCGCGGTGGCGGTGGGCGAGCCGCTGCCCGAGGAGGCGGTGCGGGGCGCGATGCTGTTGCGGCTTACGGGCTTCCTCAGCGGCCACGCGGGTGTGAGCTCGGCTCTGTGCGCGTTCATCGCCGCGCGGCTCAACGACGGCTGGTACCCGGTGGTGCCGGCCAGCAGGCCGGGGAGCGCGGGCGAGACGATCCCCCTCTGCCATCTCTTCCAGACCCTCGTCGGCGAGGGCGAGGTGCTCGAGGAAGGCGAGCCGGTGCCCGCCGCCGCCGCCCTCGCCCGCCGCGGCGCCGCGCCCTACGAGCTCCAGCTCAAGGAGGGCCTCGCGCTGATCAACGGCGCGCCGCTCGCGCCCGCGCTCGCCGCCGGCCTGGCCATCCGCGCGGGCGCGCTGCTCGAGCAGGCCACCCTGCTCGGCGCGCTGGCCGCGGCGCTGATGGGCGTTCCCGCGCGCCCGTACTCGCGGCGGATCGGGCGCCTCAAGGGCGACCCGGGGCAGGAGCTCGTGCACGCTCGACTCGCCCAGCTGGCGGGCGAGCCTGCTGAGGAGGGCCCCCAGGCGCCGGTTTCCCTGCGCGTGCTCCCTCAGGTGCACGGCGCGGCGCACGACCAGCTCGAGCCACCTGGCGAACGCAGGTCGAGCGCGAGCTGCGCGCCGTGACCGACAGCCCGCTCTATCTCGGGGCCGAGGACGGGGAGCCCGAGGGCTTCTATTCCAGTGGCAACTTCCACTCCCAGGCGCTCGCGCTGATCCTCGACACCCTGGCCATCGCCTTCACCCAGGTGGCGGCGCTGTCCGAGAAGCGCCTGCACCGACTGCTCGACAACCGCTTCTCGGGGCTGCCCGAGCAGCTGTCGCCCGGGCCCGAGCGCGGCCACTGCGGCCTCGTGGCCCTCCACAAGGCGGTGGTGGGGCTGAGCGCGGAGAACCGGATGCTGGCGGCGCCGGCGTCGGTTCACGCGGGCGACACCTCCGCCGGCCAGGAGGACTTCCAGGCCTTCACCGCCCTCGCGGCGGACAAGCTGGGCCGCCTGCTGGACAACCTCGAGCTGGCCCTCGCCTACGAGCTGGTGGCGTTGCGCCAAGCTCGCGAGCTCAGCACCCGGGCGCTGTCGCCGGCGCTGGCGGCCGTGATCGACACCGCCGCGAGCGGCCTCGAGGCCGTCGACTGCGACCGCTCGCTGGCACCCGACGTGGAGCTGGCCCGCGGGCTGATCCGCTCCGGCGAGCTGACCGCCGTCGCAGTGCGATAGACCCTCCCCGGAATGGGGTAGGGTGCCCCCTGAGGGGGCTGACAAATGGACCCACGCCAAGCCCGGGTCGACGAGATCCGGTCCCGCAGCACCGAGCTGGAGAATCACCTGATCGATGAGCTGCGCGCCCGCAAGATCGGGCGGCGTGAGTTCATGCGGCGCGGCGCCATCGTCGGCATGTCCATCCCCACGCTCGGCTTCATCGCGTCCGCCTGCGGGGTGAGCACGGAGGATCTCGAAGCCCGGGACAAGCCGCAGACCGCCAAGGCCAAGCCGGGCGGCACCATTCGCATGGGCCAGCAGCAGCCCTCCGGCGCGCTCGACCCGGTGAGCGTGAACAACCAGGGCGGGCTGGTGGTGCTGGGCCAGACCGGCGAGTACCTGATCTGGTCCGACCCCAAGCTCAACCCCGAGCCGCGGCTCGCCGAGAGCTGGAAGCCCAACGGCGATGGCAGCGTCTGGACCTTCAAGCTTCGCGAGGGCGTCAAGTTCCACGACGGCAAGACCATGGACGCCGAGGACGTGGCCAGCACCTTCGACCGCCTGGCCGACCCCGAGGTCGGCTCCAACGCTCTGTCGGTGTTCACCGGGGTGCTGTCGAAGGGCGGCGCGAAGGCGGTGGACGCTTCCACGGTGGAGTTCCAGCTCGACGCGCCGAACGGCAACTTCCCCTACCTCACGAGCTCCGACAACTACAACGCGATCATCCTGCCCAAGGACTACGACGGCGACTGGGAGAAGACGTTCATCGGCACCGGCCCCTGGAAGCTCGAGCGTTTCGAGCAGGGGGTCGGAGTCACGCTGGTGCCCAACCGCGACTACTGGGCGCCGGGCCGCACGGCCCTGGCCGAGAAGACCGAGATCGTCTTCTACGCCAACGAGCAGGGCCTGGTGCTGGGCTTCCAGGGCAACGAGGTGGACGTTGTGGTGCAGTTCTCGGTGTCGGGCGGCAAGGCGCTGCTCACCGATCCCACCGTGATCACCACCGAGCTGCCCTCCTCGGCGCACCGGCAGATCCACATGCGGACGGACAAGGAGCCTTTCCAGGACAAGCGCGTCCGCCAGGCCATGGCCCTGCTGATCGACCGGCGCGCGCTGGTCGACGGGCTGCTCGACACGAAGTCCGACTACGGGAACGACAGCCCGTTCGCCCCGGTCTACCGGACGACGGCGAAGATCGAACAGCGAAAGCGCGATGTGGCGAAGGCGAAGGAGCTGCTGGCCGCCGCCGGCAAGGAGGACGGGTTCAGCGTGGAGCTGTCCACCTGGCAGGGCTTCGAGATGCCGGACCTCGCCCAGCTCATCCAGCAGAACGTCAAGGAGGCCGGCATCCAGGTCAACCTCAGCATCACCGACTCCACGTCGTACTACGGCGAGGCGACATTCGGCAACTCGCGCTGGCTCGACTCGACCATGGGGATCACCGAGTACGGCCACCGCGGCGTGCCGAACGTGCTGCTCGGCGCGCCGCTGAACAGCAAGGGCACCTGGAACAGCGCCCACTTCAAGAACGACCGCTACGACAAGCTGGTCAAGGACTACGTCGCGTCCGTCGACCTCGACGAGCAGCGCCGCTCGGCCAGGCAGATCCAGGAGCTGCTGCTCGACGAGGTGCCGATCATGTTCACCTACTTCTACTACTTCCTATCGGGCGCGAAGGACTACGTGGCCGGCGTCGAGACCAACGCCATGGGGCACACCGACGTCAGCCGCGCGGGGTTGACCTAGATGGCACGCTTCATCCTCAGGCGCGTCCTCCTGAGCCTCCTAACGCTGTTGCTGCTCAGCTTCATCGTGTTCGCGTGCTCCCAGGTGCTGCCGGGCGACGTGGCCCGCAACATCCTCGGGCCGTTCGCCGATCAGAAGTCGGTGGACGCGCTCAACGCCAGAGGCTGGGCACCGATCAGTCGATCTTCGCGCAGTACTGGGATTGGATCAGCGGAGTGTTCACCGGCGACATGGGCGATTCGATCGCCTTCCGCCAGCCGGTGGAGGACGTGATCGGCCCGGCGCTGGTCAACTCGGCCAAGCTCGCGGTGCTGGCGTTCATCATCGTGGTCCCGCTGGCCATCGCCGGCGGCGTGTGGGCCGCGCTCAAGGAGGGCAGCCTCCGCGACCGCTTCGTTTCGATCGGCGGCCTCTCGGCCACCGCCGTGCCGGACTTCGTGTGGGCCGTCCTGCTGATCATCATCTTCGCCCTCACGCTCGGCATCTTCCCCTCCACCGCCACCGCGCCTCCGGGGTCCAACTTCCTCGACCAGCTCTGGTACCTGATCCTGCCCGCCCTCTGTCTCGTGTTCGTGCTGTTCGGCTACATCGCGCGCATGGCGCGGGCCGGGACGATCGAGTCGCTCGACGCCGACTACACGCGCACGGCGGTGATCAAGGGCCTGCCGCAGCGGACGGTGGTGCGCCGCCACGTGCTGCGCAACTCGCTGCTGCCGACGATCGCCGTGGTGGCGACGCAGCTGGGCTACCTGATCGGCGGCCTGGTCGTGATCGAGCTGATCTTCAACTACAACGGCCTCGGGCAGGCGTTGATCGAGGCGGCGCAGCAGAAGGACTTCCCGATGCTGCAGAGCGGCATCTTGATCGTCGGCATCGTCTACCTCGTGGCCACTCTGATCGCCGACATCGCCTACTCGGTCCTCAACCCACGCGTGCGCCTCGGGAGCGAGCAATGAGCACCTCAGCCTCTGGAACAGACGTCGCCGGGGCAAGCCCCGCCGCCGCTCCCCCCGCGTCGGCCGAGCGCACCGCCCAGAGGGAACGGCTGCGGCTGCTCACGCACTCCCCGACGTTCATCGCCGGCGCGATCATCGTCGGGATCTTCGTGATCTTCGCGATCTTCGGCGAGGCGCTGGCGCCGGACGACCCCTTCGCCACCGACCCGCTCGACGACCTCGCGGCGCCCAGCGGCGAGCACCTGTTCGGCACCGACCGGGTCGGACGCGACGTGCTCTCGCGGGTGATCGTCGGCGCACGCGACATCCTCATCGTGGCGCCGGCCGCGACCCTGCTCGCCACGGTCGTCGGCACCGCGCTGGGCCTCGTGACCGGCTACTTCCGCGGGCCGGTCGACGACATCCTGAGCCGCTTCATCGACGCGTTCCTCGCTCTCCCGACGGTGATCATCGGGATTCTGGCGATCGTCGCCCTCGGCGCCTCGAAGTTGACGGTGATCATCGTGATCGGCCTGGTGTTCGCCCCGATCATCGCGCGCACCGTCCGCGCCGCCGTGCTGCAGGAGCGCGAGATGGAGTACGTGTCGGCGGCCCAGCTGCGCAACGAGAGGACGCCCTACATCCTGTTCGCGGAGATCCTGCCCAACGTGATGGGACCGGTGATGGTCGAGTTCACCGTGCGCCTCGGCTACGCGATCTTCACCGTGGCCACGCTGAGCTTCCTCGGCTTCGGCATCCAGCCGCCGGCCCCGGACTGGGGCCTGCAGGTGTTCGAGCACTACGGGCTGATCAGCGGCGGCTACTGGTGGCCCGTGCTCTTCCCCGCGCTGGCGATCGCCATCCTCGTGATCGGCGTCAACCTGCTCGCCGACGGCATCGCACAGGCGTTCGAGCGATGAGCTCCGCCGTCCGTGGCCACCGACCACGCACTCGAGCTCGAGGACGTCGAGGTCGAGTACCGCGTCCGCGGCAACTGGAAGCAGGTCCTGCGCGGGGTCAGCCTCCACATAGCCGAGGGCGAGTCCTACGGGCTGGTCGGAGAGTCCGGCTGCGGCAAGTCCACCGCCGCCTTCGCCGCCCTGCGCTACCTGCCGCGCAACGGGCGGGTGAGCAAGGGCGGCATCCGAGTGGCGGGCGAGGACCTGCTGGCCATGGGCGAAGCCGACGTGCGTGAGATGCGCGCGCGCAGGGTTTCGATGGTCTACCAGAACCCGACCTCGGCGCTGAACCCCACGATCCACATCGGCGACCAGGTGGCCGAGGCGTACACGCTGCAGGGGGTGGGAGACGACGAGGCCGCCGATCGGGCGCGGGAGATGCTCGAGAAGGTGCAGATCTCCGACCCGGCGGGGGTCATGCGCCGCTACCCGCACCAGCTCTCGGGCGGGATGAACCAGCGCGTGGTGATAGCCATGGCGCTGGCCAAGGATCCCACCCTGCTGATACTCGACGAGCCCACCACCGGCCTCGACGCGACGGTCGAGGGCGAGGTGCTCGACCTCGTCGCCGCCATGCGCGAGGAGTTCGGGTCGAGCGTGCTGTTCATCAGCCACAACCTCGACGTGATCCTGCGCATGTGCGACCGCGTGGGCGTGCTCTACGCCGGACGTGTGGTCGAGCAGGGGGCGGCCCAGGAGGTCTTCGACAACCCACGCCACCCCTACACGGTGGGCCTGCTGCGCTGCATCCCGCGCGCCGGAGCCCGCAAGGACCAGGGCCAGCTCGACACGATCCCGGGCTTCCTGCCCGGCCTCGGGGCCGAGCTGCAGGGTTGCGTGTTCGCCGACCGCTGCGGGCTGGCCGCAGGACATCTGCACCGAGAAGGAGCCGGAGCTGATCGACCTCGGCGGCGACCACGCCAGCCGCTGCCACTTCCACGAGAAGGCGCAGGAGCTGCCGCGCAACACCGAGCCCAAGGCCCTGGTGTCCGAGCGCAAGGAGCACGGCAACGGCATCCCGGTCATCAGCACGCGCAACGTCCGCAAGACCTTCCATCAGGACGGCCACGACGTGCGCGCCGTGGAGGACATCACCTTCAACCTGGCCCCGGGCGAGACGCTGGGGCTGGTGGGCGAGTCGGGCAGCGGCAAGACGACGCTGGCCCGTCTGCTGCTGGGCCTCACCGCGCCCGACGAGGGCTCGGTGGTCGAGCTCGAGGGAACCGCGATCGAGGCGGAGATCGGCAAGCGCGACCGCGAGCAGGTGCGCGCGCTGCAGATCGTCTTCCAGAACCCCGACGCGGCGCTCAACCGGCGCTTCACGATCCAACGCATCATCGCGCGGGCGCTGCACATGCTCGTCGGAGGCAAGCGAGAGGAGATGGACACGCGGCTGCGCGACCTCGCCCACTCGGTGCGCTTCGACACGCGGCTCATCCGCGCCAAGCCGTCCCAGCTCTCGGGCGGCCTCAAGCAGCGTGCCGCGATCGCACGCGCCTTCGCCGGCGATCCCAAGGTGGTGGTCTGCGACGAGCCGACCTCCGCGCTCGACGTGTCGGTGCAGGCGGCGATCCTCAACCTGCTCGCCGAGCTGCAGGTGGAGGAGGACACCGCCTACCTGTTCATCTCCCACGACCTGGGCGTCGTGCGCTACCTCTCGGACCGCATCGCGGTGCTCTACCTCGGGCGGCTGATGGAGCTGGGTGGCGCCGAGACCGTGTACTCCTCGCCCCACCACCCCTACACCGAGGCGCTGCTGTCGACCGTGCCGCAGGAGGAGGGCAGCGAGCGGCCGCGCATCAAGCTCCACGGCGAGATCCCGAGCCACGCCGATCCGCCCTCGGGTTGCGTCTTCCACACGCGCTGCCCGCGCTACATCGGCGACATCTGCAAGGACGAGGAGCCCGAGCTCAAGGAGGTCGAGCCCGGCCACTTCTGGCGCTGCCACTACTCGGTGGAGGACCTGCGCGAGCTGCAGAAGACGGCGCCGCCCGAGCGCGAGGAGCGAGAGTCCGAGGGGTCGGCGCAGGGCGAGCAGGAACCCACGGGGAGAGCAGGAATCTTCGGGAGACGGTGAGCCGCGGGTCCTGCGGGTCAGCAACCGGCCCGGGCCCGGGCAACCCTCCGAGGACAACCACTGAAGCTCCGCGCCGCGGTTCTCGAGCGCGTCGGCGCGCCGCTCGAGGTGACCGAGCTGGACCTCGAGCCGCCGCGCGTGGGCGAGGTGCTCGTACGCCTGCACGCCAGCGGCGTCTGCCACTCGGACCTGAACGCGATCGACGGCACGGCCGCGACCCCGTGCCCGGCGGTGCTGGGCCACGAGGGCGCGGGTGTGGTGGAGGCCGTGGGCCCCGGCGTCGACCACGTCGGGCCCGGGAGACCACGTGGTGCTCTCCTGGCTGCCCGCCTGCGGCGAGTGCTCGGAATGCCGGCGCGACCTGCACCACCTCTGCCGCTCGGCGTGGGCGGCGATGGCCACCGGAGGCCTGCTGGACGGGACGCCGCGCCTGTCGCGCGGCGGCGAGCCGGTGTTCCACTACAGCTTTCTGTCCTCGTTCGCGGAGCGCACGGTCGTGCCCGCGAGCTGCTGCGTGCCGATCGCGCCGGAGGTGCCGTTCGACGTCGCCGCGCTCGTGGGCTGCGCGGTGACCACCGGCACGGGAGCGGTGTGGCGCACGGCCGGCGTGCGGCCGGGCGAGCGCGTGTGCGTGATCGGCTGCGGAGGGGTGGGGATGAGCGCGATCCTGGGCGCAGTGGCGGTGGGGGCGGCGCCGATCGTCGCGGTCGACCTCGACGAGCACAAGCTCGAGCTGGCGCTGTCGCTCGGAGCCACGGACGCCGTGCTGTGGGCCGGCGGCGCCGAGGCGACCGCCGAGCTCATCGCGTCGGCGAGCGGTGGCGGCGTGGACTACGCGATCGAGGCGACCGGGCGCACGGAGGCGGGACTGGCCGCGTTTCTCTCCACGCGGCCGCGCGGCGCCGCGGTTCTGATCGGGATCCCGCGCGGCGACGCGGTGCTCACCCTGCCCGCCCAGCTGATCCCGCGCTCGGAGCGGCGCGTGCTCGGCTCCCTGTACGGCTCGGCGCGCCCCGAGCGTGACTTCCCGGCGCTGCTCGACCTCTACATGCGCGGCCGCCTGCCGCTCGACCGCCTGATCTCGCGGCGGCTCCCGCTGGACGGGGTGGAGCAGGCGTGCGACGACCTGCGTTCCGCCACGGCCCTGCGCACCGTGCTCGAGCTCGATCCGGTGGCGGCGTGAGCGACGCGCTCGACGGCGCGGTGGGCGAGGCCTGGTCGGGCGAGGTGCCGAACGGCAGCCACATCAACCTGGTGCTCGCGCGGCGCGGGTCGCCCACCGCCGCGGCGGCCACCGCCGTGCTGGCCAGCCCTCGCCCAGGCCATCTGCCGATCCTGGCCTGCCTTCAGGGGGCGGGGACGCCGGTCCGTCCGGCGACCATCGTGGTGAACAAGACGACCGTCGACGGCGAGCGGCTGCAGCGGATCACCTGGGGCGCGGCGCAGCTGGGCATCGCCCAGGGCGTGCTCGACGCGGTGGCCGAAGGGCTCCTGGACGCGGGCGAGGCGGCCGACGTGCTCATACTGGTCGCGGTGTGGGTGGATCCCGAGGCACACGACGAGACCGCGGTGCGCAAGGCCAACCGGGCTGCGACCCGCGACGCCGTGGCCGACGCGCTGGCGCCGCCGTCGGCCGAGGCCGTGCGAGCGCTCGCGGAGCGGCGCGAAGAGGCGGGGAACGACTTCTACTCGGGGCAGTGAGCGGGTTGCGTATCGCGCGGGTCGAGGTGCGCCGGTATTCCTTCCCCCTGGACCCGCCCTTCCGGGCGGCGTGGGACCCGGTGCCGCGCACCGAGGCCGAGGCGAGCCTCGTGATCGTGCGCTCGGATGACGGCCTGAGCGGCTACGCGAGCGGCGATCACCTCCCCGACGCGGCCCTGCTCGAGCGCCTGCTGAAGGGCCTCGACCCGCTGCGCACCGAGGTGGTGCGCGAGCTCTGCGAGACGGTCGACTTCCACGGCGGCCGTCCCTGGACCGCCGAGGCCGCGGTCTGGGACCTGGCCGCCCGCGCGCTCGACGTGCCGCTCTGGCGCATGCTCGGGGGCCGCTCGGAGCGCCTGCTCGCCTACGCCTCGAGTGGCGAGCTCGCCGACGCGGGGGAGCGCGCGCGGCGGGTGATCGCGCTGCGCGACGCCGGCGTGAAGGCCGTGAAGCTGCGCTTCCACCAGGCCGACTGGCGCCGTGACGTGGAGGTGGTGGAGGAGGTGCGCGACGCGGTCGGCACCGACGTCGAGCTCATGGTCGACGCCAACCAGGGCTGGCGGATGGCCGGAGACCGCGATGCCCGCTGGGACGCGGCGACGGCGGGCCAGTGCGCGCGTGCGCTCGAGCCGCTGGGCGTCTACTGGCTCGAGGAGCCGCTGCGCACCGACGACGTCGAGGGCTACGCCACGCTGCGCCGGCTCACCTCGCTGCGGATCGCCGCCGGGGAGATGGTGCGTGGGGCGTTCGAGGCGCGTGACCTGATCCTCCGCGGCGGCGTGGACGTGATCCAGCCCGACGCCGTGCTGGCCGGCGGGCTCGGCGGCTGCCGGCGGATCGCGGCGCTCGCCGACCTGTGCGGGCGCGCCTTCACGCCGCACACCTGGTCGAACGGGCTCGGCCTACTCGTCAACCTGCACCTCGCGCTCGCGGTGTCCACCTGTCCGTACGTCGAGGTGCCCCTCGATCCGCCGGCGTGGACCCCAGCACGGCGGGACTGGCTGCTGCCCGCACCGCTCGAGATCGCCGCCGACGGCACGATCGCCCCGCCGCCCGGTCCCGGCCTGGGGGTCGAGCCCGATCTCGACGCGCTCGAGCGCTACCGCGTCGGATGATGCAGGTCGCGGCCGCCGTGCAGCACGAGCCGGGCGCGCCCCTGAGCGTGGAGGAGGTGACGCTCGAGCCCCCGCGCGCGGGCGAGCTGCTCGTTCGGGTGGCGGCGGCGGGCGTGTGCCACTCCGACGTTCACCTGGCCGACGGCCACCTGGGCACCGGGCGCTTCCCGATCGTGCTCGGCCATGAGGGGGCGGGGGTGGTGGAGGCCGTCGGGCCAGGCGTCGACCACGTCGGCCCGGGGGACCACGTGGCGTTCTGCTTCGTGCCCTCGTGCCTGGCGTGTCGCGCTTGCCGCGCCGGGCGATTCAACCTGTGCGAGACGGCCGCGGCGCACGCGTGGACCGGCAACCTGCTCGACGGCACCACGCGGCTGAGCCTCCCGGGGGGCGAAGAGGTGCGCCACTTCATCTTCGTGTCCTGCTTCGCCGAGCACTGCGTGGTCCCCGCCGCCGCCACTGTGGCGATCCCGCGTGAGCTGCCGCTGTGGCAGGCCGCCCTCCTCGGTTGCGGTGTGGTGACCGGGGTGGGCGCGGTGCGCAACGCCGCGCGCGTGGCGGTGGGGGAGAGCGTGTGCGTGATCGGCTGCGGCGGCATCGGCCTCCAGATCGTGGCCGCGGCTCGGCTGGTCGGGGCGGGCACGATCATCGCCGTGGAGCGCGACGCGGCCAAGCTGGAGCTGGCCCGTGCGCGCGGCGCCACCCACACGGTCGACGCGTCCGACGGCGACGCGGCCGCCGCGGTACGGGCGCTCGTGCCCGGAGGCGTGGACCACGCGTTCGAGGCGGTCGGCTCCCCGGCCACCATCCGCCTGACCTGGGACGTTCTGCGACCGGGCGCGACGGGCATAGTCGTAGGCATCGCCCCCCTTGGAGCCGAGGTCACGCTCCCCGCCCTGGAGTTCCTGTCGGAGAAGGGCCTCAAGGGCTGTTACTACGGCTCATCGAACCCCGCCGTGGAGATCGGCCTGCTCGCGCGGCTGGTGGAGGACGGGCGCTTTCCCGTGGCCGACGTGGTCACCGACTTCACCGACCTCGACGGAATCGACGCCGCGTTCGGGCGGCTGCGCCGCGGCGAGGGCGCCCGCACCGTGGCGGTGCTCGACGCCGAGCTGGCGGGCGCGCCGTGACGGCCGAGGCGCTCCACCTCACGTCCGCGCGGGTGATCGACGGCACCGGCGGCCCGGTCCTCGACCGCGCGACCGTGGTCGTCGAGGACGGCCGCGTGCGCAGCATCGACGCGGCCGCCGGCCCCGTGCCCCCGGGCGCGGCCGAGCTCGATCTGGGCGGCCGGACCCTGATACCGGGCCTCGTCGACGCGCACGTCCACGTGAACGCGTTCGACATGCCCGGAGTGCGGAAGGGACAGCAGGCGGTCGCGCCGGAGGTCGGGCACCACCTGATCGCACAGGGCCTGCGCCGGATGCTGCGGATGGGGATCACGACAGCACGCGACGTCGGCGGCTTCGGCGACGGCCTCCTGCACGCCCGGCAGGCCATCCGGCTGGGAGTGATACCCGGGCCGCGGATCCTGGCGTGTGGACGGATCGTCTCCGCGACCTCCGCGGGAGGCCGGCATTTCGACGGGATGTACCGCGAGGCCGACGGCCCCGAGGAGATGCGCAAAGCCACGCGCGAGCAGTTCCGGCGCGGGGCGGACTTCATCAAGATCATGACCACGGGCGCGCGCTCCTGCGAGCTCGAGAACAGCTCACCCGCCCAGATCACGAGGGCCGAGATCGCCACCATCGTGGAGGAGGCGCATCGGATGGGCTACCGGGTGGCGGCCCACTGCGAGGGCCTCGACGGCACGCTTCTCGCGGTCGAGGAGGGGGTCGACACGATCGAGCACGGACTCGAGCTGCACCGGGCGCCGGAGCTGCTGGACGAGCTCGCTCGCTCCGGGCGCGTCCTGGTCCCCACCCTCTCGTGCTTCTTCCACATCTCCGAGAACGAAGACGCCCGATGGGCGCCCAGCCTGGTCGAGCTCGCTCACGAACAGCTCGAGGAGGCCCACCGCACGGTCGAGGCAGCGCGCCGCGCCGGCGTGGTGATGGCCATGGGGTTCGACTCCCAGCCTCTCGGCCGCAACGCGCTCGAGCTGGTTCGCCTCGCCCGGGCCGGGCTCACGCCCATGGAGGCCATCGTCGCCGGCACCGCCGGCAGCGCGCGGGCCTGCGGCCTCTCCGACCACATCGGCGTGATCGCTCCGGGAAGGGCGGCCGACCTGGTGGTGGTCGACGGGGACCCGCTCGACGAGCCCGAACTGCTGCTCGACGAGGGCCGCATCTGGCTGGTGATCCAGTCCGGGCGTGCGGCGGCCGGAGCGGCGCTCGAGGCCGAGCCGGACGGGCTGGGCGCCGGTGCGGGGGGCGCGGAGGGCGATCCGGTGCCGGCTCTCGCCGGCCGGCCCCTGCGATGAGCGGGACGGCCGGGGTCGCGCGCGGGCTCTCCCCGCTCGAGCGGCGTGTGTGCGAGCACATCGCCGGGCGGGAGGCGCAGATCGTGAGCCTCCTGAGCACGCTGATCGGCTTCGACACCGTCACCCACACCCCCGGCGCCGCGGCGCGCCAGGAGGAGGCGCTTCAGCGGTTCCTGGCCGAGCGTCTGGCGGCGCGGGGCGCCGAGGTGTCGGTCGAGGAGCCCGATCCCGCCCTCGTGGCCCGGCACCGCATCGTCCCCGAGGGCTTCACCTTCGCCGGGCGCCCTCAGCTGGTGGCGCGCTTCCCGGCCGCCGGCGAGGGCCCGACCCTGCTGCTCAACGGGCACGTGGACGTGGTCGACGTCGAGCCGCGCGACCTCTGGGCGAGCGACCCGTTCACCGCCGTGGTCCGCGACGGCGCGGTGTGGGGGCGGGGGGCGTGTGACATGAAGGGCGGCGTGGCCTGCATGGTCTCCGCGGCCGAGGCGCTGGCCGAGCTCGGCGTCCGGCTGGCCGGCGAGCTGATGGTGAACACCACGACCGACGAGGAATCGAGCGGCGCCGGCGGGCTCGCTTCCGCGCGCACCCTCCAGGCGGACGCGGCCATCGTCACCGAGCCCAGCGACCTGGCCGTGCTGGTGGCCTGCCGCGGCTCCCTGCTGGCCACGATCACCGTTGAGGGGCGGGCGGGCCACGCCGGCATCCCTCCGCGTCATCCCGACCAGGGTGGCTCGGTCAACGCCATCGAGAAGACCGTCTACCTGCTGGAGGCGCTGCGTCGGCTGCGGGAGGACTGGGCGCTGCGCGCCGGGCACCCCCACCTGTCCGCGGCCGAATGCGTGCCCACCATGATCAGCGGCGGCGAGTGGATCGTGAGCTATCCGGCGCGCTGCCGGCTGGACTGCCACATCGAGTACCTGCCGGGACAGGCCGACGAGCAGGGCTGGGGCACGCTCGTCGAGCGCGAGCTCGAGGAGTGCATCGCGCGCGCGGCCGCGGCCGACCCGTGGCTGGCGGCACATCCGCCTCAGGTCGAGTGGCGGGTGGGCGGGGTGCCTCCCGCCGAGGTCCCGCCCGGCGAGCCGGTGGTCCAGCGCTGGTGGGCGCGGAACGCGATCTGGGCCGGCCGGGGACCATCGGGGGGATGGAGAACTGGCACGACGGGGCGATG
The DNA here is from genome assembly GCA_963746825.1 of uncultured Thermoleophilaceae bacterium. Classification (GTDB taxonomy): domain Bacteria; phylum Actinomycetota; class Thermoleophilia; order Solirubrobacterales; family Thermoleophilaceae; genus JACVRW01. The sequence continues at coordinate 357,206 of CAVVCU010000007.1, read as the reverse complement.
CTCACGGTGGAGGCGGGCATTCCCGCGGTTTGCTACGGGCCGGGGGACGTTCACCTGGCGCACGGGGTGCGCGAACACGTGCCCGTACAGGATCTCCTGGCCTGCACGCAGGGTATCGCCGTCGCCGCGATGCGCTACCTGGGGGTGGCGTGACGGCGCCGTCCTGAGCTACAGGTCGCCGCCCTCGGCGGCCAGGCGATCGAGCTCCCTGCTCAGCAGCGCGAGCCGCGCCTCCTTGACCAGCGGCATCTCGCGCCGGCGCCGGCGCACGGCCGTGGTGTCGAGATCGACCGTCAGGAAGGCAGTCTCATCGAGGGGAGCCTCGGCCACGAGCTCGCCCCAGGGGTCATATACGTGGGAGCCGCCCCAGAACGAGAGCTCGCCCTCGTCGCCCACGCGGTTGACGAAGACGACGTAGGTCTCCAGCATGCGGGCGTAGAAGCGGTTGATGTCGCGCCATTCCGCCTCGATCTCACCGCGGCGGCTGGTGCTGTTGGCCGGCACGATCAGGACGCGCGCTCCGTCCTGAACGGCGAGCACAGCGAGCGCCGGCTGCCAGGCATCGCTGCAGATCAGGATGGCGACCCGGCCGATGGCGGTATCGAAGGCGCGCATGGCGTCCCCCGGTGTGAAGTGCTTGCGCTCCTCCCAGATGCCGTAGGTGGGTAGGTACAGCTTGCGGTGCACGTGGCGCACCTCGCCGCCCTCCAGGTAGGCGGCGCTGTTGTAGGTGTGCACCCGCCCCTCCTCAGCGAAGCCGACGACGCAGGCGATCCCTTCGGCCGCTTCGGCGAGCTTCTCGATCTCCGCGGCGCCCACCGGGAGGGACACGTCCTCGCTCACCTGGCCGAGCGAGTAGCCGGTGAGCATGAGCTCGGGCAGCACCACCAGGTCCACGGCCTCTGACTTCGCCCGCTCCAGCAGCTCGTGGCTGCGGTTCACGTTCTCGGCGATGTTCCCGAGCGCGGGCGCGGCTTGCCCCAGGCCGACCCGGACGGTCTGGCTAGAGGCGCTCGGCATACTCGCGGTACTCGGCCTTCAGGCTCGGGTCGCTGCCCAGGTAGGCGTGCTTGGACATGTCGGCCGTGTAGCGGCTCGCGGGCGGGGTGCGGCCGAGCGCCTCCGCCATGCTGCGGACGTGGTGGGGGGCGGCGCCGCAGCACACGCCGAGGTAGCGGGCGCCCAGCTCGTAGGCCGCCCTCGTGAACTCCGCAATCTCGTAGCGGTTGCAGGTGAAGGGATCGAGCGCGGTCGGGAAGGGCCGGCCCTCGGGGAGCGTCCCGGCGTGAGGATCCTCGAGCGACTGGAAGCTCGGCTGCTGTGTGGTGGTGCGGTAGGGCACGGGCAGCGCCGCCACGGGCACCGACACCGCGCGGCATACCTCCTCGAGCAGCGGCAGCATCGTCGCCGGCCCGCGGCCGCAGTTGAGCCCGACCACGTCAGCGCCGGCCGCCTCGAGCCGCTTGCACGCCTCCGCGGGCGACGCCCCGTCGCGCATGTCCGGATCCTTGTGCGCGATGAGCGTGACCACGGCCGGCAGACCGGCCGCCTTGATCACCTCGGTGGCCACGAGGGCCTCCCCGAGCCAGGAGAAGGTCTCGCCGATCACGAAGTCGACTCCCGCCTCCGCCGCCCAGCCGACCTGCTCGGTGAACATGCCGCGGACGGTGTCGCGCGCGTCCTCACCGCCGTAGACGTTGGTGTTGCACACGTTGCCCGCCAGCAGCGCGCCGGTGTCCGAGGCCACCTCCTTGGCGATGTCGAGCGCCTGCCGGTTGATCTCCTCGAGCAGGTGCTCCTTGCCGATCAGCCGCAGCTTCTCGCGGTGGGCGTAGTAGGTGAACGCCTCGACCACATCGGAGCCCGCGTGCACGAACTCGCGATGAAGCTCGGCGACCTTGTCGGGGTTCTCCAGCACGACCTCGGGCACGAAGCCCCCGGCCTGCAGGTATCCGCGCCGCTCGAGCTCGAACAGGTACCCCTCGGCACAGATCACCGGGCCGTGCTCGAGGCGCTCCATCAGGTCAGCCATCTGTTTCTCCTTCGGATCGATCAGTAGTTCCCATCTGGGCCGAAAGCTCGTCCGCCGCGCGCTTCACCGCCGCGCCGGCCTCGTCCAGCCGGTCGCCGAGGCGAAACTTCGGCCCCGAGACGTTGAGTGCGGCCACGATCACTCCGCGGAAGTCGCGCACCGGCGCCGCCGCGCCGACCAGGCCGGCCTCGAACTCGCCGTCGACGGCGGCGTAGCCCAGCTCGCCGACGTCGGACAACAGGGCGCGGCCCGAGGAGGTGCTGTGTGCCGGGACCCGGCGCCCGCTCCAGTCGGTGGCCTGCACCAGCCGGGGGGAGCGCTCGGAGAGAAGGGTCAGCACCTCGTCGCCCTGGAGGACGGACAGGTGGGCCGTCTCGCCGAGCCCGTCGACCAAGCCGCGCAGGTGGGCCGGCGCGAGCGCGAGCAGCCGGCTGCGCCCCGTACGCGCGGCGAGCGTGTACAGCTGCCATCCCAGGCGGTATTCCAGGGTGTCCGCGTCGCGGTCGGCGAAGCCGTGCTCCGCCAGCGTCTTCAGCGTCCGCGAGACCTGGCTCTTGTCGCGGCCCAGCAGCTCGGCCACGCGCACCACTCCGAGGCCGCCGTTGTCCGCCGCCTCGCCGTCGCCCAGGATCCGCAGAACCTCGAGCGCGCGTCCCACGCTGCCACTTTTCGCAACCACGGTTGCTTATTATGCACCATACGACGGGAACAACAGCCCCCGGGCGGCCTCCACGTCACCGCTCAGCCGGCGGTCGCTCAGGTCTCCGTCCAGCTGTCCCTCCGCGGCCGCGTACAGCTCACCCAGCTCACCGCCCGGGGCCGCGGCGCCGCGCATGCGCAGCGCGCGCATCGACACCACGAGCTCGGTGGCCACGGCCACGCCCGCCGACTCGAGCACCTCCTCAGCCGCTCGAGCGGCGAACGGCGCCAGCGAGGCGTGCGACTCGATCCCGCCGCCCACGGTCACGGTCTGCGCCGCCACCGGCCCGGCCCGCAGCCGCACGTCGGCGGCCGCCGCGTGCGCCGTGTACTCGAGCATCATGGCCCCGGAGTCCTGACCGGGACGCACCGCCAGGGCGGCGGGAAGTCCCATCAGCCCGGGATCCAGCAGCGCGGTCACCCGGGAGGCGACCAGGGAGGACGACTGAGCCAGCGCGCCGCGCAGGCGGTCGAGGGCTCCGGCCAGCGCCCCGGCGTGGAAGTTGGCGCTGGGCAGGGCGGCGGGAGGGTCGAGCGCCATCAGCGCGTTCTCCCCCGCCGCGTTGAGCTCGACGGCGAGCACGGCGTCGAGCTCGTCCGAGGCGGCGTGGATCGCCCCCTCGACCTGCGCGAGGGCGCGGAAGGGGTAGGGGTCGTGAATGGCGGCGCGGGCGTCCGCGCGGGGCGGCGCCGCGTCTGGGGCCAGCAGCTCGCGCAGCCGCGCCGCCACCGCCACCTGGCCCGGGTGGGCCCGGGCCTCGTGCACTCGCGGGTCGAGCACCGCCGGGTCGGCGCCCGCCGCGACAAAGGAAAGCGCCGCCACCGCGAGGGACGCCGCGAACAGCCGCTCGGCGTCCACCGCCACGAGGGCGGCGTGCCCGATCGCGGCGGCGTTGCTGCTCATGAAGGCGATCCCGTCCCGTGCTCCCAGCGCCGGAGCGACGAGGCCGGCCTCGGCGAGCGCGCTCCCCGCCTCCCCGGCCCGGCCGTCGCGCCAGACGCGGCCCTCCCCGAGCAACGCCAGGGCGATGTCGGCCAGCACCGACAGGTCGCCTGTGCCAAGTGAGTTCAGCTCGCGGGTGAAGGGGACCACTCCGGCGTTGAGCGCGTCGACGGTCGCCTGCAGGAGGCCGTCCGACACCCCGGCCCCGCCCGCCCCGATCTGGTTGGCGCGCACCACCATCGCCGCGCGCACCAGCTCCGGCCGCAGAGGCCGGCCGGCGCCGCAGGAGTGGCTGCGGAGCAGCCGCAGCTGCTGGCCCGAGCGCTCGCTGGGCTCGAGCTCACGCGACTTCAGCGCGCCCACCCCGGTGGTCACCCCGTACACCGGGGCGCCGGCCTCCAGGAGCGCCACGAGCGCGTCCGCCGCAGCCGCGTTGCGGCCGCGCGCATCGTCGCCCAGGCGCACCTCCTCGCCCTCCCGCGCCACCGCGGCCACCTGGGCCGGGGTGAGCGTGCGGCCGTCGAGGATCACGTGCCGCCCCAGAGGACGCGGAGCGTCGGGGGCTTGCGGAACACGAGCCCGCGCGGTGCGGCCGTGCGCGCGGGGTCGAGGCGCAGGCCGGGGAGGCGGTCGAGCAGCCGCCCGACCGCGCTGTGCGCCTCCATGCGCGCGAGGTGCATTCCGATGCACACGTGCGGGCCGTGCGCGAAGGCCACCTGCAGGCGCGCGTTCTCGCGGGTCACGTCGAAGCGATCCGGCTCCGGAAACACCTCGGGGTCGCGGTTGGCGCCGGCGATCGAGATGGTCACGAGGTCGCCGCGCGAGATCGACGCCCCGCCCAGGCGAACGTCGCGCGTCGCGTAGCGGTCGATCACCGCGGCGGCGGGCTCGAGCCGCAGCGACTCCTCGATCGCGTTCACCAGCACGGCGGGGTCGGCCTGCGCGAGTGCTCGCTGATCGGGGTGGGACAGCAGGTGCAGGATGGCGTTGGCGATCATGCCCTCGGTGGTCTCGATGCCGCCGAACATGAGCACGGCGGCGTTGGAAACGACCTCCTCGGGCGCCAGGTCGCCGCTCTCCATGGGCCCGACGCTCGCGCTGAGCGCCTCGTAGGCTTCTCGCCCGGCGGCGGACACGGGCTCGCCGGCGGTCACGCCGGTGACCGCGTCGACGATCGCCTCGTACCAGCGCAGGATCTGGCCGGTGTCGGTGTTCTCGAGATCGAGCGCCTCGGCCACCACCGTCGCGGCGAGCGGCCCGGCGAGGCTGCGGCGCAGCTCCGCACGCCCGTCGGGCTCGATGGCGTCGATCAGCCGATCGGTCTCGGACCCCACGAGCGCGGTGAACCGCTCGCGCACCGCGTCCAGGCGAAAGCGCCGCGCGAACGGATCGCGGTGGCGGGCGTGCTCGCGCCCGTCGCGGCTGAGCATGCTCGGCCCCACCACCTGACCGGTGGAGAAGCGCGGGTCGTCGACGGTGAAGGCCTCGTCGTCGCGCATCGCCTCCAGCGCGAGGTCGCGCCGCGTGACCAGCCAGCCCCCGAGAGCGGGCAGCCACGACACCGGCTCACGCGCGCGCAGCCGGGCGAGCACAGGATGAGGGTCGCGGTCGAGCTCCTCGAGCGTCACGGCGGCGCCGATCCCAAACGACGCGCGCACGGCCGCCATCTAGCCCTTGATGAGCACCGTTTGGAGCTCGGTCAGCGTGTCCATCGGATAGCGCCCGCCCACGCGGCCGATGCCGCTCTGCGAGCGTGCGCTGCCGCCCCACGGCAGGTGCGGCTCCCAGTAGTTGGTGGTCTCGTTGAGGTTCACGAGGCCCATGTGCACCGAGTCCGCGAAGCGCAGGCCGGCCGCCAGGTCGGCGGTGAAGATGGCCGCCATCAGCCCGTAGGTCTGGGCGTTGGTCTGCTCGATCGCCTCCTCGAGCGAGCCGACGCTGACGATCGGGGCGATCGGCCCGAACGTCTCGTCGGTCACAGCGATCGACTCGGCGGGCACGCCGTCGAGCACGGTCGGCTGCCAGTAGAGGGCGGTGGGAAACCCGCCCGCGCGGCTTCCGCCGGTAACCACCGTGGCGCCGCGCTCCACGGCGTCGGCCACGTGCTCGTCCATCTTGAGCGCGCCCGGCTCGTTGTTGACCGGGCCCATGGTGGTGCTGTCGTCGAAGGGGTCGCCCAGGTGCACCTCGCGCTCGACCTCGCCGGCCAGCAGGCCCACGAACTCCTCGCGCACCTCCTCGTGAACCAACAGCCGCTCCGCCGCCGAGCAGCTCTGCCCGGCGCCCAGGAACGCGCCCTCACGGGCCGCCACGGCGGCCGCGGCGAGATCGGCGTCGTCCATCACCACGAAGGGACCGTTGCCGCCCATCTCGAGCAGCTGGGCCTTGCCGGCGGCCTGGCGCGCGACGGTAAGCCCGGTCTGCGTCGAGCCCGTGAAGGCCACGGCGTGTGTGCCCGGGCTCACGGCCAGCTCGTCGCCCACCTCGGGACCAGGGCCGAGCACGAAGTTGAACACGCCGGGCGGCAGGTCGGCCTCGGCCACGCACTCGGCGAGCAGGCCCGAGCACACCGCGGTGGAGGGGGCCGGGGTCCAGACCACGCAGTTGCCGCACGCCAGAGCCGGTGCCAGCACCTCGGCGGGCATCGTGTAGGGCCAGTTCCAGGGCGTGATCAGGCCCAGCACGCCGAGCGGCCGGCGCAGCAGCAGCACCCGCCGTCCCGGCGCGGCGCTCTGCGGCACGATCCCCTCCACGCGCTTGCCGTCCTCCGCGGCCATGCGAAAGAACTCGACCAGCTCTCCGACCTCGCCCTCGGCCTCGGCCTTGAGCGGCTTGCCCTGGTCGAGCGTGAGCACGCGCGCCAGCTCGTCGGCCCGGCGTTCGCACTGGTCGGCCACGCGGTGCAGCAGCTCGGCCCGTTCGTAGCCGGTCCGGGCGCTCCACGCTCCGAACGCCCCGTTGGCCGCGGCGATGGCGCGCCGCGCGTCCTCGCGATTGCCCTCGGCCACCGGCCCCAGCACCTCGCCGGTGGCCGGGCTGGTGGCCTCGACGGTGGCGCCGCTCGCCGCGTCGCACCACTCGCCGTCGATGAACATCCGAGTGTTCACGTGGCGGGCTCGGGCTCGTTGTCGGGCACCGCGGGCGAGGACGACTCGAAGGCGTGCGAGGCCAGCACGCCGGTCTTGTGGCGCTGCACGAGCCGGTAGTAGATGAGGCCGCCGAAGAAGACCACGCCGATGAACAGGATCGCGCCGTACTGGAGGTACCAGTGGAACGGCTCGGTCGCGTTGTAGACGTCCTTGCGCGGCCAGATCAGGTTGATGGCCATGAACACGCCCCAGCCCACCGCGAGGACGTTGATCGGCAGCCCGAACTTGCCCAGCGTGAAGTAGCCCTTCTCCTTGGCGTCCTTCGGAGGCCACTCGCCGCGCAGCCGCTTGCCCAGCATCGGCACCGTCACCAGCAGATAGGCGATGTAGATCATGATGATCGCGATGCTCGTGATCACGGTGAAGATCTGCGGTTGCCGGATGTTGACCACGAGGATCGAGCATCGCGAGCACGCCGATGATCACGGCCGGCACGATCGGCGTCTTGGTCTTGGGGTTGATGGTCGCGATCCGCTCGCCGCCCGGCAGGTTGTTGTCGCGCGCCATGGCGAACGCCATCCGGATCGTGGCCGTGTGCACGGCCAGGCAGCAGACGGTGATGGCGATCACCACGCAGGCCAGGAAGATCTTGCCGACCGTGTTGCCGAGCACGTCGAGGATCACGTACTGCAGGCCGCCGACGCCGATCTCCGGCGAGTTGATGTTGGTCACCGACAGGATCGCGAACAGCAGGATCAGGCCGCCCAGGAGGAAGGAGGCGATGACCGCGCGCATGATCGCCAGCGGGGCCGTCTTGCGCGGGTTCATGGTCTCCTCGTCCGAGCGAGCTGGCCGTGTCGAAGCCGTACATCACGTAGGCCGAGGCGAGCGAGGCGGCCAGGAAGGCGCCGAAGTAGCCCCACTCGTGGCCCTCGCCCGTGCCCTGGGTTTCGAGCAGAACCTCGGGTCCGCGAGTGATGTTGGCGCCGAGCAGGATGATCAGCAGCACCGCGGCGATCAGCTCGATGAACACGCCGGTGCTGTTGATGCGCGACATCAGCTTCACGCCCAGGGCGTTGATGACCGTCGTGAACGTGATCAGGACCGCGCTCAGGATCACGGCGTTGGCGGCCGCGTCGTACTTGCCGCTGCCGTCGCCGTAGATCTGGAACCCCGACCAGATCTGGGGCAGCGTGATCTGGAGGGCGACGGCTACGGCGGAGATCGTGACGATCGAGGCGGTGAGCATCATCCAGCCACCCATCCAGGCGACTGTGGCGCTGCCCATCCGCTTGCCCCAGTTGTAGATCGATCCGGCCACCGGGAAATTGGCGGCCAGCTCGGCGAACGACAGGGCCACCATCACCTGGCCGAGGAACACCATCGGCCAGCTCCACCAGTAGGCGGGTCCTCCGAAGGCAAACCCGAAGTAGAAGAGCTGGAACGTTCCGGTGAGGATCGAGATATAGCTGACCCCGGCGGCGAAGCTCGCGAACTTGCCGATGCTGCGGTCGAGCGACTGCGAGTAACCGAACTCGGCGAGATCGTCAGAGCTGTCGTCCACCGTGTTGGTGGCCATGCGCATCCTCTCCTCGGTGAGCGTTGACGGCGAGGGTGATATATCAGCTTTGAGCAATGCATGACATAGCCGACTTCCTGCGGCGCCACCCGCCGTTCGACAGCCTGGAGCCCGGCGAGCTCGAGCGGGTGAGCGCCGGTGTGGAGATCGAGTTCCACGCCGCCCATGCGCTCATCCTCGAACGCGCCGCCGCGCGATCCGAGTTCGCCTACGTCGTGCGCCGAGGCTCGGTCGAGCTGCTGATCGACGACCGGCTGCTCGATCTGCTCCACGAGGGTGAGATGTTCGGCTTCGCGTCTCTGCTGGACGAGGGCCCGCTCGGCTTCGTGGCGCGGGCGGCCGAGGACACGCTCGTGTACCGCTTCTCCGCCGAGTCGATCCGGCCGGTGCTGGAGCGCCCGGCTGCCGTGCGCTTCGTGGCCCACTCGATGAACAAGGGCGTGCGCCTGCTGGCCGGGCAGAGCCCGGAGCCGCTGGAGTCGCCGAGCGCGCGCCGCGCGGGGGACCTGACTCGGGCCACTCCGCTGCTCTGCCCTCCGGATACGAGCGTGCGCAGCGCCGCTGAGCAGATGGCCGAGACCGGCGTGACCTGTGTGGTGGTGGACCTTGGCGACGAGCTCGGCATCGTGACCGACCGCGACCTGAGGACGCGCGTGGTGGCCGCGGGGGCGGGGCCGGACACGCCGATCGCCGAGGTCATGACCCGGCCCGCCTGGACGATCGCGGCCGACCGCACCGGCACCGAGGCGCTGCTGCTGATGCTCGAGCACGGCGTGCGTCACCTCCCCGTGCTCGACACCGGGCGCCGGCTCCTCGGCGTGCTGGACGACGTGGATCTGATGGCCAGCGAGCGGCGGGCCCCGTTTCGCCTGCGAGCCGAGATAGCCCAGGCCTCCGACTCCCAGGGCGTGGCCCGGGTCGCCCGGGAGCTGCCCGACACCGTTATCGCCCTTCACGACGGCGGACTGCAGACCGCGGCCATCAGCCGCGCGATCGCCAGCGTGCACGACACCGTGGTGCGCCGGCTGATCGAGCTCGCTCACGAGGAGCTCGGCCCGCCGCCCCGCCCCTACACCTGGCTCGCGATGGGCAGCTTCGGGCGCCGTGAGCCCTTCCCGGGGTCCGACGTCGACTGCGCGATCGCCTGGGAGGGGGCCGACGACGATCCCGAGCTGATCGGAACGATGACCGGTCTGGCCGAACGGGTGCTCGAGGGCCTGGCAGCGGCCGGACTGCCTCCGGACAGCAACGGCGCCGTGGCGTCGAGCCTCCTGTTCGCCCGATCCATGGCCGGCTGGGAGGACGCCGCCCGCACTTGGGTGGAGGACCCGGACCACGACCGCGGCCTCATGCTCTGCTCGGTGGCCGTCGAGAGCCAGGCCGTGTGGGGCGCGGCGGGCGCCGCCGACCGCCTGGCGCGCGCGTTCGCCCGCGCGCCCGACCGCGAGCTCCTGCTGCGCCGGCTCGCCGCCGCCGCTCTGCACGAGCGCCCGCCGACCGGCTTCCTGCGGGACTTCGTCCTGCACTCCAGCGGCGACCGCAAGGGCGTGCTCGACATCAAGCACGGCGGGCTGCTTCCCGTCGAGTCGCTGGCGCGGTGGAGCGCCATGGTGGCGGGAGTGGGCGCCGCTTCGACTCCGGCGCGCCTGCGCGCGTCCGAGGCGGCGGGAACGCTGGGGGCGGAGGACGTGGCGATCCTGCGCGACGCGTTCACGCTCATGAGCGAGCTGCGGATGGAGCACCAGGTCGAGCAGCTGCGCGCCGGCCGGCCTCCGGACAACCTCATCGATCCGCGCGACCTCCCGCCGCTCACGCGGACGGCGCTCAAGGAAGCATTCCGGGCGGTGGCCCGTGTGCAGCGCGGCGTGGCGCTGCAGCTCGGGTTCGCCCCGCGTTGACCGTGGCGTGGCGTGGCTCATGGCGGGCGGCGCGCTTCCTCGCCGTCGACATCGAGACCACCGGCCTCGACGCGGGCGCCGACGAGATCATCTCCTTCGCCGCCGTGCCCGTGGAGCAGGGGCGAGTGGTGTCGGGCGGAGCGATCAGCGGCCTGGTTCGCCCGCGGGTGGCCCCGCCCGCCGAGTCGATCGAGATCCACGGGCTGCGCGCCGCCGATCTGGAGAACGCTCCGCAGCCCCCCGAGGCGCTGGCTCCGCTCGCCGCCGAGCTGCGCGGGCGGATCCCGGTCGCCCACGCGGCCTGGGTCGAGCGCGCCTTCCTCAAACCGCCGCTCGAAGCCCTGGGTGGCTCGTTTCCGCGGAGGATCGCCGACACAGCGGCGCTGTGGCGGCTGCTGTGCCTCGACCGCGGGGAGGACGATCCGGGCTGGTGCAACCTGGGGGCGGTGGCCGGCGCGCTGGGCCTGCCCTCCCACCGTCCGCACGAGGCGGAGGGCGACGCCCTCACCACCGCTCAGGTGTTCCTGGGCCTGGCCACACACCTCGAGAGCTACGGGCGCTCGACTCCGGCGGCGCTCACCGCAGCGCAGCGCCGCCTCAGGGGCTCGGAGCTGTGGCGTCCTCCTGGCTGAAGGCGGCCAGCACGTCGGCCTGGAAGGCGAGGATGTGCTCGCGCATGATCGTGCGCGCGGACTGTGCATCGCCATCGAGCAGCGCCTGCACCAGCTGGGTCTGGTCGTGCACGGCATGGCCCAACCCGGGAACCCGGTCGAGAACCAGGTACCAGATGCGCAGCGAGTGGGTCCAGTAGCGCTCGAGCGTGCCGATCAGGTACGGGTTGCCGGACAGCTCCCAGGTGAAGTGGTGAATCCGCTCGTCGAAGCGCATGAGCCAGTCCTGGTCCTCGGGCCGGCTCAGGTGCTCGACCTCGTGGAGCAGCGCCTCGGCGGCCACGCGCGACGGCGGGTCCATGCGCTCGGCGGCGAGCCCGGCGGCGTAGCTCTCGAGCTGGGCGCGGACCTCGGTGATGTTGACGATGTCGGCCGCCTCGACCGCGGTCACGAACGTGCCCCGCCGGGGCTGAACCGCGACGAGGTTCTCGTGCGCCAGGCGCTTGACCGCCTCGCGTAGCGGCGTGCGCCCGATGTCCATCGCACGCATGAGCTCGTCCTCACGCAGGGCGGTGCCCGGCGCCAGTCGAAGGGTGACGATTCGGTCGCGCAGCTCCAGGTAGGCGCGCTCGGCCACCAGCGCCGGAGAGGGGCTCTCGGGCGCGGCTATGCTCGAAATCTCGGTGGCCATCTCCGAGTCAGATATATCAGTTCGCGAAGCCCAGGTTGCCGAGCTCCTGCGCCGCTCGCGCTTCGAGATCCTGCCCGTCGGAGACATCGAGCGCGATGTGCTCGGCCACCTCGGCAAGGACGTGAAGTTGACCGTGACCGCGTCGCCCAGCCAGGGGCTCGAGGCCACGGTCGATCTCAGCGAGCGCCTCGTGGGCGCGGGGTACGGGGTGGTCCCGCACCTCTCCGCGCGGCTCGTCCGCGACCAGGCCCACCTCGACGAGCTGCTGGATCGCCTTCTCGAGGCCGGGATCCGTGAGCTGTTCGTGCCGGCCGGCGACGCCGAGCATCCGGCGGGCGAGTTCGAGAGCGCGATCGAGTTGCTGAAGGCGATCGGCCCGCGGCGCGCGGAGTTCACCGAGATCGACATCACCGGCTACCCGGAGAGCCATCACCTGATCTCCGACGAGGAGACGATCCAGGCCATGTTCGCCAAGGCGCCCATGGCCACCCACATCATCAGCCAGATCTGCTTCGACGCTCCGACCATCCTCGATTGGATCGCCAAGGTGCGGGCCCGGGGCACCCACCTGCCGATCTGGATCGGCATGCCGGGGACCGTCGACCGCGCAAAGCTGATGCGGATATCGATGAAGATCGGGCTGGGCGAGTCGACCCGCTTCCTGCGCCACCACGGCAACTGGATATCCCGCCTGCTGGTTCGGCAGTTCAAGCCCGACGCGCTGCTGCGCGACCTGACGCCGGCCGTGGCCGATCCCGGCCTAGGCGTCGCCGGCTTCCACCTCTACACCTTCAACGAGGTGGCGAAGACCGAGCGCTGGCGCCAGGAGGCGATGGGGCGGCTCACACCAGCCCGCGCGAGATGATCATGCGCTGGATGTCGGAGGTTCCCTCCTCGATCTCCTCGAGCTTCGCGTCGCGCATCCACTTCTCGACCGGATGCTCGCGCGAGTAGCCCCAGCCGCCCAGGGTCTGCACGGCCGCCCAGGTGCACCACATCGCCGTCTCGGAAGCGTGCAGCTTGGCCATGGCCGCCTCGACCGTGGCGCTCGCCCCGGCGTCGAGGAGCTTCGCGGCGCGCCAGACCAGCAGTCGCGAGGCGTCCACCCTCAGGGCCATGTCGGCCAGCCGGAACGCCACCGCCTGGTGCTCGGCGATCGGCTTGCCGAACTGGACGCGCTCGCGCGCGTAGGCGGTCGCGTACTCGAGGGCGGCCCGCGCGAGGCCGGTGGCCGATGCGCCGAGCGTGACCCGGGAGCGGTCGAAGGTGCGCATGAGGCCGCGAAAGCCCTCGCCCTCCCCGCCGATGCGGCGATCCTCCGGCAGAGACACGTCGTTGAGGAAGAGCTCGCAGTTGACGATCGCCCGCTGCCCCATCTTGCGCATCGGCCGGCCGAACGACAGGCCCTCGTCGTCCTTCTCGACGAGGAAGGCGGTGATCCCGCGGTGACCGCCGCCCGGCGTGACCGTGGCGAACACCACGTAGAAATCGGCCACGCCGCCGTTCGAGATCCAGCTCTTCTGGCCGTTGAGCACGTACCCGTCGCCGGCGCGCTTGGCCGCGGTCCGGATGGCCGCGGCGTCGGAGCCCGATTCGGGCTCGGTGGTGGCCAGGGCGGTGAGCGGGGGCCGCTCGCCGGCCAGCGGGGCCAGCCAGCGGTGGTGCTGGCTGGGATCGGCGAGCGCCAGCACCGCCTCGGCGAAAAAGCCGTTCGACGTGATCAGGTTGCCGATGCCCGCGCAGCCGTGCGAGAGCTCCTCCTGGACGAGGCATCCCGTCAGGCAGTCGGTCAGCCCACCGCCGCCGACCTCCTCAGGCAGCATGAAGGAGGTCAGGCCGATGCCCGCCGCCTTGTGCCAGACGTCCCACGGCACCTCCACGTCCGCCTCGTCGACGGCCAGCGAGAGAGGGCGGATCTCCCGCGCCGCGAAGTCGCGGCACACGCGCTGGATCTCGCGCTGCTCGGGTGTCAGCTCGAGCATGGGGCGGGCTTCAGTCGCTCGGCGGCGGCGGGGTGGGCGGCAGGCTCTCGGCCAGCAGGGTCGAGACGTCCGCCACGCGCAGGTCGTCACCGCGCTGGCGCACGCCGTCGTCGAGCATGACCGTGCAGAAGGGGCAGGCCACGGCAAGGGTGTCGGCCCCGGTCTCGGCGGCCTCGCGGGCGCGCTCCTCGTTGATCTTGCCGCCGCGCTCCTCCATCCACATGTGCGCGCCCCCCGCCCCGCAGCAGAAGGTGCGCTTGCCGCTGCGCTTCATCTCGATCGGCTCGCCCACCGCCTCGACCAGCTCGCGCGGGTCGGCGAGCACGTCGTTGTGGCGGGCGAGGTAGCAGGAGTCGTGGTAGGTGATCGTGCCGCCGTTCTTGTCGGTCTCGAGGCGGCCGTCTCTCACCAACTCGGCCAGCAGCTCGGTGTGGTGAACCACCTCGTAGTCGCCCCCGAAGTCGCCGTACTCGTTGCCGAGCGTGTTGAAGCAGTGGGGGCAGCTGGCCACGATCTTGGTCACGCCGGCGTCGTTGAGCGTGCCCACGTTCTGCTCCGCGTGGGCCTGGAAGAGGTACTCGTTGCCCATGCGCCGCGCCGGGTCGCCCGTGCACGACTCGCGCGGACCGAGGATCGCGAAGTCCACGCCGGCGGCCTGCAGCAGCCTGGCCGTCGACTGGGCCGAGGCGCGGGCGCGCTCGTCGAATGAGGCGGCGCAGCCCACCCAGTAGAGGACCTCGGGCGCGGGGTCGCCCGGCTCCAACACCCGCACGCCCAGCTCCTCGGCCCAGTCGGCGCGCTCGGACTGGGCCTTGCCCCACGGGTTGGATGCGCGCTCGACGTCGCGCAGCATCGTCTCAGCCTCGCTGGGGAAGCGGGAGTCCATCATCACCAGGTGCCGGCGCAGGTCGACGATGTGGTCCACGTGCTCGATCGACACCGGGCACTCGCGCACGCAGGCGCCGCAGGTGACGCAGTCCCAGACCACGTTGTCGGTCACCGCATTGGGCACGAGCGCGGTGGCCTCGAAGCCCTCCGCGCCGCGCACCAGCGGCGGGCCCTCCTCGAAGACCTGGTCGCGCAGGGCCATGATGAGCAGCTTGGGCGAGAGCTCCTTGCCCGTGGTCCAGGCCGGGCACACGTCCTGGCAGCGCCCGCACTCGGTGCAGGAGAACGTGTCGAGGGTCTGCTTCCAGGTGAGGTCGGCGACCGTGCCGGCGCCGAAGCGCATGTCCTCCTCGGGGCCGTCGAAGCGCAGCGGCTCGAGCCGGCCGGGGGCGCTCGTGCGCCCGAAGAAGACGTTGACCGCCGCGGTGGCGATGTGCAGGTGCTTGGAGTGGGGCAGGTAGGCGAGGAAGCTGAGGATGATCAGGACGTGGGCCCAGACGAAGACGCGCTCCAGCACCTCGGTCGCACTGCCGTCGCCGAAGAGGTTCGATAGCGCGTCGGACACCGGCGACCAGCCGGCCGGCCACTCGTTCAGCCCGAGCGCGATCCGCGACGCGTGCCAGAGCAGCAGCGTGGTGACGATGCCGGCGATAAGGGCGAGAATCAGGTCCGCTTCTCGTAAGTGGCTGCCCTGAAAGCGCGCCGGGCGCACGACCTTGCGGATGTAGGCCGCACCGATCACGCCGGCCAGCACGAGCACGGCGAACACGTCGACCATCAGCGCGAACCAGCCCTGCTCGCCCAGCCAAGGCAGCGTGGCCTCGCGGTCGACGGCGCCGATCATCGCGATCACGATCGTGGGGAAGAGGACGAGGAAGCCCCAGAAGATGGCCGCGTGGATGAGGCCGGGCACGAGGCGCTGCAGCAGCTTGCGCTGGCCCAGCACTATCTCGGCCTCGTTGCGCACGCGCTGTGGCATGTGGCCCGAGCGGTCGCTGGGCTTGCCCATCTGCACGAGGTCCACGAGCAGCTTGGCCCGGCGCGCGAAGAGCAGGCCGCTGATCGCGAGGACCGCGGCCAGCGCCACCGCTCCGGCGAGAATGTCTATGACCCTTGTTCCTTCTTCAGCTCGGCGGTGATCGCCGGCACGATCTCGGTCAGGTCGCCGATCACGGCGTAGTCGGCGCTGGCCAGGATCGGCGCCTCGGCGTCGGAGTTGATGGCCAGGATCTTCTTCGCGCCCTTGCAGCCGGCGATGTGCTGGGTCGCGCCGCTGATCCCGCAAGCGATGTAGAGGTCGGGCGCGACCTTGGTGCCGGTCTGGCCCACCTGGTCGGTGTGCGGGCGCCAGCCGGCGCTCGTGACCACGCGCGAGCAGCCGACCGCGGCGTGCAGGATCTCGGCCAGCTCCTCCAGGATCCCGAAGCCGTCGGCCGAGCCCACGCCGCGCCCGCCGCTCACCACGACCTTGGCCTCGGCCAGGGAGATCCCGGCGGTGGTGGCGTCGACGTGCTCGCTCACGCGCACCAGCAGGTCGGCTTCGTCGAGCTCCGGCGTGAAGGACTCGACGGCCGGAGAGTCGGCCCCGTTCACCGTGGCCGCCGCCACGGCGTGGGGCGCCACCGACAGCAACGCGGGCGAGCCGTGCACGCGAGCCTCCTCGAGCAGGCTGCCGCCCCAGCGCACCCGCGTGACCTCCAGGGGCTCGCCTTGATCGATCCGCATGCAGTTGGCGGCGAAGGGCTGGTCGAGGCGCGCGGCCACGTGGCTCAGCACCTCGTTGCCGCGCGTGGTGCCCGCGGCCACCACGGCTCCCGCGCCGGTGCGCTCGAGCGCGTCGGTCACGCTGCGCGCCCAGGCCCCGGGGGCGTAGGCGCCGAGGCGCTCGTCCTCGGCCACCAGCGCCTGCGCGACGCCGTGCGAGCCCAGCTGAGCGGCGGCGTCGCCTCCGCCCTCGCCGATCAGCAAGGCGGTCAGCGGCTCGCCGCCCGCGAGCTCGCGCGCGAGCGAGAGGGCCTGCAGGGAAAGCTCGTCGACCTGGCCGCCCTCGTGCTCGACCAGCGCGAGAACGCTCACGGCGCCACCCCCAGGTCGCGCATCACTCCGACCACGGCAGGCGCCGCGTCGGGGCCCTCGCCCAGGATCTCCGCCTGCTTGCCCGGGCCGCCCGGCACCACCAGCCGCAGCTTCTCCAGGCGCGAGCCGGGTCGCTCGGGCGAGCTGCGCTCGATCGGCTTCTGGCGGGCGCGCAGCTTGGCCGGCACCGACGGATAGCGGGGCAGGTTGATGCCCTCGAGCACGGTGACCACGGCGGGCAGGGGCACGTCGTAGACGTCGAGCCCGCCGGCCACCTCCTGCTCGCAGCGCGCCCGGCCATCCTCGACCGTCAGCCCCTTGAGCCCGGTCACCACGGGGCGCCCCAGCGCGTGAGCCACCCGGATGCCCACCTGGAAGTTGCCCGAGTCGGCGGACTCGTTGCCGAACACGATCAGGTCGAACGCGCCGCCCGCGGCCTCCTCGGCCTCGACGGCGGCCAGGATCGCCGCGGCGGTGGCCTGGGGGTCCCACTCCTCGCCCTCGATGGCCAGCAGGATCGCCGCGGTCGGCGCCGGTGGCCAGCGTCTCGCGGACCTGTTCCTCGGCCTCGGGCGGGCCGAGCGTGAGCACGACGGTCTCGCCGCCCTGGGCCTCCACGATCCGCACGGCCTCCTCCACGCCGCACTCCTCGTGGGGGCTGATGGTGAAGCCGAGATGGCGGGTCTCGATGGCCTGCTCGTCGGCGGTGAGCACCATCCGCCCGCCGGTGAGCGGCACGCGCTTCACACACACGAGGATTCTCATGCCTTCACGCGCTCGTTGTCCGGATCGAACAGCGGCGTCGAGTCGTTGGTGGCCACGGTCACCGGATAGCGCTCGCCCATGTACTGAACCAGGAGCGACTCGCCGACCACGGCCTGCTCGGGCGGCAGATAGGACATCAGGATGTGCTTGCCCACCGACGGCCCCGCGCCCGCGCTGGTCACGAACGAGCGGCGACCGTGGGCGTCGGTGAGCGGCGCGCCGTCGCGGCCGAGCACCGGCTCGCCGCCCAGCATGAAGCGCGGGGGGCCGCCGTTGACGCTGTGCTCGTCGACGGTCAGCGTGCAGAGAACGGCTGCGGGCTCGCTCTCGCGGTGGCCCACGTAGGGCTCCTTGCCCACGAAGTCCTGCTCCTTGACCTTGCCCCAGGCCATGCCGGCCTCGACCACGTTGTACTCGCCGTCGAGCTCGAAGCCGAAGGCGCGGTAGCACTTCTCGAGGCGGCCGGTGGTGCCGTACACGCCGATCCCAGCGGGCACCACTCCGTGCGGGGCGCCCGCCTCCCAGACGATGTCCCAGAGCTTCGCGCCCTGCTCGATCGGCACGTACAGCTCCCAGCCGAGGTCGCCCACGTAGGAGATGCGCGACGCGAGAACGCGCAGCGAGCCCAGCTCGATCGTGGCGCAGGTGGCGAAGGGGAAGCCCTCGTTGGACAGGTCGGCGCCGGTGGTGCTCGCCAGGATGTCGCGGGCGCGGGGGCCCCACAGCCCCAGTGTGCACCAGCTCGACGTGAGGTCGAAGACCTGCGCGCTGCCGTCCTCGGGCAGGTGGTCGGCGAACCACTTGAGGTCGGCCATGCCGTGAGCGCCGCCGGTGACCACGCGGAAGTGCTCGTCGCCGAGGCGCATGATCGTGAGGTCGGAGCGAAAGCCCCCGCGTGCGGTGAGCACCGGCGTGTAGACCACGCGGCCCAGCTTCACGTCCATCTGGCGCACCGAGACGCGCTGTACGCCCTCGAGCGCGCCGGGGCCAACGATGTCGAATATGCAGAACGCGGTGAGATCGAACATCGCCGCGCGATCGCGCATGGCCAGGTGCTCGGCGTTGATGATGGGCGACCACCACCGCGAGTCCCACTCCGCCTCGCGCCCGTTCACCGACGCGCCGTAGTCCTCCAAGAGGCCGCGGTTGGACTCGTACCAGTGGGGCCGCTCCCAGCCCGCCGCCTCGTAGAACACGGCCTCGAGCTGCTCCTCGCGGGCGTTGAAGGGCGAGAGGCGCACGCCGCGGTTCGATCCCCACTGTTCGCCCGGGTGCACGATGCCGTAGGTCTTGTTGAAGCCCTCCGCCGCGCGCGCCCTCACGTGCGCGGTGCTCTTCTGGTGCTCGTAGAAGCGCGCGATGTCCGAGGCCTGCAGGTCGATCTCGGGCTCGCCCTCGACCATCCACTCCGCCACGGCCCGTCCCACCCCGGGCCCCTCCTTGACCCACACCGCCGCCGCGGACCACAGGCCGCCGACTTCGGGCGTCTCGCCCAGGATCGGCTGGCCGTCCGGGGTGAGCGAGAGCAGCCCGTTGATGGCGTACTTGATCCCCACCGACTCGTCGCCCACGATCTCCGGCATCAGCTCGAGCGCGTGCTCCATCTGCTCCACGAAGTCGTCCTCGGTGAAGGGCAGCTCGGTGGGCGAGAGCGCCGACTCCTCGATCGAGGGAATCTCGTCGGGGTCGTGCAGGATCGGGCGGTGGGCGTAGGAGCCCACCTCGAGGCCGGCGCCGTCCTGGCGCTCGTACATGTTGGTGTCCATGTCGCGCACGATCGGGAAGTCGATCGCGCTCTTGGCGTCGGCGAAGTGGGGCACCGGGCCGATGTCGATCATCTGGTGCACCGCCGGCGTGAGCGGAATCGAGGCGCCGGCCATGCGCGCGATGCGCGGGCTCCAGACACCGCAGCAGATGACGACGGTGTCGGTTTCGAAGTCGCCCCGGTCGGTGCGCACGCGTCTCACCCGCCCGCCCTCGACGTCGATGCCGAGCACCTCGGTGTTGGCCGACACGGTGAGCGCGCCCGCCTCCTGCGCACGCTCGCGCATGAGCGTGCCGGCGCGCAGCGAGTCGACCACCGACACGTCGGGCGAGTAGAAGCCGCCGATGATCACGCTCTCGTCGATGAAGGGCACCAGCTCCTTGATCTCGGCCGGGGTGACCAGCGACACCGGCTCGACCCCCCACGAGGCCGCGGAGGACATGCGCCGGCGCAGCTCCTCCATGCGCTCCTCGGTGCGCGCCACCTCGATGCCGCCGCAGGTGGTGGTCACGCCGAGCTCGTCGTATTGGCGCATGGAGTCGAGCGTGAGCGCGGTCATCTCGCGCGAGTGGTCGACCGGGAAGATGAAGTTCGAGGCGTGCCCGGTGGAGCCACCCGGGTTGGGCAGCGGACCCTTGTCCACGAGCACGAGATCGGTCCAGCCGAGCCGGGCCAGATGGTGCACGAGGCTGTTGCCGACGATGCCGGCGCCGATCACGACGGCGCGAGCGGATGAATTTTCCACCGAGGGTCACCTCGCGGTAGGGAGCGGGCGAGTGCTCTGATATATCACAACTGTGCACTCGGCGCGGGAGCTCCGCAGCTCGATGTTCGAGATAGAAGTGGCGGGCCGGCGTGCCCGCCTCGAGGAGCTGTTCGAGGGCTTCGGCGAGCACGATCGCCTGGGCCTGGTGATGAGCCGGCCGTGCGCGGCGCTCGGTGCGAGCGCCCTGATCACGGCCACGATCACCGCGTTCTACGACATCCAGCGCGAACGCACGGCGGACTTCTTCATCTATCCCGACTACTACCTCTTCCACGTCGGCCGCCGGCTCGGGAATCACTCCCGCCTCGACATCTGGCCCGCGCGCAAGGAGGTGGTGGTGGGAGAGAAGCCCCAGCAGATCCTCGAGGCCATCGCCGATCGGGGGATCACGCGGCTGGTGGTGGAGGACGGCGCCGCCGCCGACGCGGCGCTCGAGGACGAGACGCTGGCCAGCGTGCGCGCGCGGGTCGTCAGCTGCATGGCCTACTCGGCCTCTGGGCGGGTCCCCGATGCCGACGTCCAGGTCACCGCCAACCCTGTGGTCGAGGGGTACGTGCAGACGGTCGTGGAGCGCTCCGGACAGGAGGGATGCACGGAGCGAGAGAGCGGCGTCCCGGTGGAGACCTACCGCCGAATCGACCTGGACGAGGCGCTCAAGTTGCTGGCGCCCTCCTGAACTGATATATCAGCGCCCTGCCCCGCAAGTTGACCGGAAGGAAGACCCCTTGGCACAGGTGAACGAGAACCCGGGAGTGCTGCTCTACCCCCGGATCAAGAAGTCGCCGTACTTCTACGCGTCGCGCCGCCACGGCGTGCAGCTGTACAGCACCTACAACCATCGCTATCACCCGCGCCACTACGGCGACCCGGTCGAGGAGTACTGGCAGCTGCTCAACGGCGTGACCCTGTGGGACGTCGGCGGGGCCGAGCGGCAGATCGAGATCAGCGGGCCGGACGCCTTCGACTTCACCAACCTGATCGTCGCGCGCGACCTGAACAAGTGCCAGGTCGAGCAGTGCAAGTACGTCTTCAACACCCTGCCCGACGGCGGCATCATCAACGACCCCGTGCTGCTGCGCGTGGAGGAGAACCGCTTCTGGCTCTCGCTCGCCGACAGCGACGTCGAGCTGTGGGCGCGCGGGGTGGCCTACGGCACGGACTACGACGTGACGGTGAAGGAAATCGACGTCGGTCCCCTGCAGGTGCAGGGGCCCAAGTCGAAGGACGTGATGGTGGATCTCTTCGGCGAGGACATCCTCGAGATCCCCTACTACTTCATGCGTCCCTTCGAGGTCGACGGCATGAAGGTGCTCGTGTCGCGCACGGGCTACACGGCCGAGCTGGGCTACGAGATCTACCTCTACGAGGCGAGCAAGAACGGCGTCAAGCTCTGGGACGCGGTGCTCGAGGCGGGCAAGCCCCATGACCTATCGGTGATCGGCCCGTGTCACATCCGTCGCATCGAGGGAGGAATCCTCGCGCTGGGCTGCGACATGTGGTTCGACACCAACCCCTACGAGGTGGGCATGGGCTACGACTGGATGGTCGACCTCGAGCAGGGCGCGGACTTCATCGGCAAGGAGGCCCTGCACAAGATCAAGGAGGAGGGCCCGAAGCGCCAGCTGATCGGAGTGGAGATCGAGGGGGCCAACCTCGGCTCCTTCAACGACGGCGCGATGATCGATGTCTTCCCCGTTCACAAGGACGGCGCGCAAATCGGAGAGGTGACCTCCGCCTGCTGGTCTCCGCGCCTGGAGAAGAACATCGGCTTCGCGATGGTGCCGACCGAGCACTCGGAGCTCGGCAACGAGTTCGAGATCGAGAAGCCGGACGAGACAGTCGGCGCGGTGGCGGTGGA
Organism: uncultured Thermoleophilaceae bacterium; assembly: GCA_963746825.1. Taxonomy (GTDB): domain Bacteria; phylum Actinomycetota; class Thermoleophilia; order Solirubrobacterales; family Thermoleophilaceae; genus JACVRW01. The sequence continues at coordinate 335,564 of CAVVCU010000007.1, read as the reverse complement.
GAAGCCGTTCGTCGATCCCGAGAAGGAGACCCCCAAGCAGGAGGTCACGGCGGGCGCCGCCGACCCCTCCTGAGCACCGCCCTCCACGTCCTCTCGGGGCCGCTGGAGGACGAGCGGCGCAGCGAGCTGATCTTTCGCGGGGACCTGCTGGTGTTCAAGCGGGTCCCCGCGCTCGTGGAGGCCGCTGGGGTGGGCGACGAGCTGGTCCCGGCCGCGCCGGGCGAGGACGAGATCGACGACGCCAAGAGCCGGTTCACCGAGGACCCGCGGATCGATGGCCTGATGCGCTCGGCCCTCGATCAGGTGGGAGTGGCGGCCGGCCGCACGTACTGGGACTCGCCCCGTCTGCGCATCGTTCCGCCGGGTTCCGGGCACCGGGTTGGGACGATCGGATTTCACCGAGACACCTGGGGGTCCAACCTCCTTGCGCAGACGAACTGGTGGCTGCCGCTTCGGCCGCTCACCGGCGAGCGCACGATCGCCTTCTACCCCGAGTACTGGTCGAAGCCGATCGCGAACACGAGCGCGGAGTGGGATCTCGCCGAGATCGTGGCGCGCCGCCGGGCGGGGCAGCCGATCGACGACCTGCCCATCGTCCCCGAGCCGACCGAGCCGGTGTCCACCGATGCCGAGCTGCGCATGGTGATCGAGCCCGGCGACCTGCTGTGCTTCTCCGGCGCGCACATGCACGCCAGCGTGCCCAACATGTCTGAGGAGGCGCGTGTGAGCGTGGAGCTGCGAACGGTCAACCGAGATGATCTCGAGCACGGCCGGGGCGCACCGGACCTCGACGGGCGCGCTCCGGTGACCCCCTACCACTGGTTTCGCTCGATGGTGGACGGCGAGCCCCTGAATGGAGATGATGCGCAGGTATGGACACCTCGTACGACTTCGTAATCGTCGGTGGCGGCTCGGCGGGCAGCGTGCTCGCCAACCGCCTTTCGGCGGATCCGGCCAACCGCGTGCTCGTGCTCGAGGCAGGGCGCCCGGACTGGTCGTGGGACGTGTTCATCCATATGCCGGCAGCGCTGGCCTTCCCGATCGGGAGCCGCTTCTACGACTGGAAGTACGAGTCGGAGCCCGAGCCGCACATGGGCGGCCGGCGCATCTACCACGCGCGCGGCAAGGTGCTCGGCGGCTCGAGCAGCGTCAACGGCATGATCTTCCAGCGGGGCAACCCGCTCGACTACGAGCGCTGGGCGTCGGGCGAGGGGATGGGCACGTGGGACCACGCCCACTGCCTCCCCTATTTCAAGCGCATGGAGACCTGCCTGGCCGCGGCGCGCGACGATCCCTTCCGCGGCCACCACGGCCCGCTGGTGCTCGAGCGCGGTCCGGCCAAGGGGCCTCTCTTCGACGCCTTCTTCGCCGCCGTACAGGAGGCGGGCCACCCGCTCACCTCCGACGTGAACGGCTACCGCCAGGAGGGGTTCGCCGCCTTCGACCGCAACGTCCACAAGGGCAAGCGCCTGTCGGCTTCCCAGGCCTACCTGCATCCGGTGATGGAGCGGCCCAACCTCACGGTCGAAACCTTCGCGCTGACCACGCGAGTGCTGTTCGACGGCTCGCGGGCGGTCGGCGTGGAGTACGCCCGGCCCGGCCGGCGCACGGCCCGGGCTCACGCGGCAGAGGTGATCCTCTGTGGCGGCGCGATCAACTCGCCGCAGCTCCTGCAGCTCTCCGGCGTCGGCGCGGCGAGCGAGCTGCGCGCGCTCGACATCGAGGTGATCAGCGACCTACCGGGCGTGGGCGAGAACCTCCAGGACCACCTGGAGGTCTACGTGCAGCACTCGAGCACTCAGCCGGTGTCGATGGCGCCGTATTTCGCGATGAAGAACCGCCCCAAGGTGGGAGCCGAGTGGCTGCTGCGAAAGACGGGGCCCGGGGCAACCAACCACTTCGAGGCCGGCGGCTTCATCCGCTCCAACGACGAGGTCGAGTACCCCAACCTCATGTACCACTTCCTGCCCATCGCGGTTCGCTACGACGGCACGCTGCCGCCCGGCGGTGGCGGGCACGGCTACCAGGTGCACGTGGGGCCGATGTACTCCGACGTGCGCGGCACGTGCAAGATCGTCAGCCGCGATCCGCGCAAGCACCCGGCGTTGCGGTTCAACTACCTCTCGACCGAGAACGACCGGCGCGAGTGGGTCGAGGCGATCCACAAGACGCGCGAGATCCTCGACGCGCCGGCCTTCGCTGCGTACAGCGGCGGCGAGCTGTCACCGGGCCGGGAGGTGGCGACCGACGAGCAGATCCTCGAATGGGTGGCCAAGGATGCCGAGACCGCCCTCCACCCCTCGTGCACGGCGCGCATGGGCACCGACGGCCTGGCCGTGACCGACCCGCGCTCCATGAGGGTGCACGGAACCGATGGCCTGCGCGTGGTGGACGCCTCGGTGTTCCCCTACGTGACCAACGGCAACATCTACGCGCCGGTGATGATGACGGCCGAGAAGTCGGCCGACCTGATCCTCGGCAACACGCCCTTGGCGGCCGAGGACGTCGAGTTCTACCGTCACACGCCGGCCGCGGCCGCCGTTCAGTAGTTAACAGCCTCATCGCCCGGTGTCGATCACCGGGCCCCTCGGCGGCGGTGCCTACGCCGCGGTGAAGATCGGCACCAAGGACATCAGGAACGGCGCGGTCACGAGCGCCAAGGTCAAGAACCGCTCGCTGGCGCTCCGCGACTTCAAGCGGCCGGCCTCGCTGCAAGGCAAGACCGGGGCGGCAGGACCTCAGGGGATTGCCGGCCCGCAGGGACCAGAGGGACCCGTGGACGCGAAGTACTGGGCGGTCTACCGCGACGGGCTCGATCGCTCCACTCCCGGCGTGAGTCTTGTCGCCGTGAATCCAAACTCGATCGTGCTGCAGTTCGATTCCCCCGTGAGGCAGTGTGCCTGGGTGGTCGGCACTGGCAATACGGACGCCAGTCCCTCGCCCGACACACTCATGGGTGTTTCCTCCGCGGATGCGGCCCGCAATGACCGCCTGATCATCAGGGCCACCAACCTCGACGGAACGCCCGGCACTCCCGCCTTCCACCTGGCCGTCTTCTGTTAGCCCAGCGCCGCTTCGGCGGCGCTCGAGCCGGTGCGCACCGCGCCCTCCATGTAGCCGCACACCCACTGGTCCGAGCCGCACACGTAGAAGGGCGGCTCGTGGGTTCCGTGCAGGGGCCCGACGCCCATCACGTCGCCCGGCCGCCAGGAGGTGATGTAGCCGCGCGTCCACGGGTCGGCGCCCCAGCGGCGCAGGTAGAAGGCCTGCAGCTCGCGGGCCTCCTCGCCGTAGGCGACGGCCATCTCCTCGATGAGCGTGTCCTCGAGCTCCTCCTCGGGCGTGGCCAGGAAGGGCCCGAAGCGCTCTGGGGGCACGAGCGCGGACATGATGCCCTCGCGCTGGGTCCAGGTGCCGCCGATCAGCCCGGTCTCGGCGTAGAGGTCGCCGTTCTGGCCGTTTGACTCCCAGAAGGAGTCGGCCCACACGAACACCGGCTTGGCCACCAGCGCGTTCTTCTGGCGGTGCAGCGACGCCAGGCGCTCGGCGGATACCCCCTCCACCCGCACCTGGCGCAGCGGGCCCACGGGCAGGGCGCAGACCATGGCCTCGCTCTCGAAGCGCTCGCCCGTGGCGGTGAGGATGGTGCAGCCGCCCGAGCCCACCCTGAGCTCGGTGACCGGCGTGGCGTAGCGAATCCGGTGGCCGAGCTCGGCGGCCACGCGCAGGGCCACCGTGGCCGACCCCTCGGCCACGCGCTGGCACTCCCACACGTCGTAGTCGTAGAACCCGTGGGCGCCCGCGGCGGCCTCCTTGCGCAGCTCCGACAGCAGCGAGGTGCGCTCGTTGGACTCGGCGGCCAGGGCGCCGGCCACCAGCTCGCGGGCCCGCACCACGTTGGGCGTGGCTCCCTGAGAGCGCAGCCAGCGCGAGACCGACACGGAATCGAGCTCCCGCGCACGCGCGTGAGACCACGGATCGTCGGGATCCACCTCACGGGCGAGGCGCGCGAACGCCGCCTCCACCTCCTCGTAGCTGCGGCGGTCCTCGTCGCCGAGGAAGGGAAAGCCCTCGCCCACGAGGCGGTCGCCGTCGGCGAGCACGAAGGTCTCCTGGCCGGGCAGCGAGGGAAAGCCGGGCACGATCGTGAGGCCCAGCTCCTCGACCAGGCGGGTGTAGGCGGTGTGGAACGGGGCGACCACCTCGCCGCCCAGCTGCACCAGGCGGCCGTCGGCGAGCTCGGTCTGCTCCACGCGCCCGCCCGGGCGCCCGCGCGCCTCGAGCACCACGACGTCCGCGCCTCCCTTCGCCAGCCCACGCGCCGCCGTGAGGCCCGCCAGGCCGGCTCCGATCACCACGATGTCGTGTCGCATGTCCAGAGTTATATGACGCCGCCTAGAGTCTTCGCGCGTGGACACCCAGGTCGAGGAATCAACGTTCGCCGACGGCGTTCGCGCCGGGGTCCCCTACGCGGTCGCGGGCTTCATGCTCGCGATCTCCTTCGGAGTGGTCGCCCAGGAAGCCGGGTTCTCGGAGATTGCGGCGATCGTCTTCTCGGCGATCGTGTTCGCCGGCTCGGCCCAGTTCGCCGCCGTGGCGATCATCGCCCAGGGCGGGACCGCCGGGGCAGTGGTGGTGGCCGCCGCGCTGGTCAACTCGCGTTTCCTGCCGATGGGTGCGGCGCTCGGGCCCTCCCTGCGCGGTGGCGCGGTCAGTCGCGCGGCGCAGGGCCAGGCGGTGATCGACGCGTCGTGGGCGCTCGCCGCGCGGGGCGACGGCAGCTTCGACCGCATGATGCTCTTCGGCTCGTCGGCGATCGGGTACTGCGCGTGGACTCTGGGCACGATCGCCGGTGCGATCTGGGGGGAGAAGCTCGGTGACCCCGAAGCGCTCGGGCTGGACGCGATATTCCCCGCGTTCTTCGTGGCCCTGCTGCTGCTCGAGATGAAGAGCCGGCGCGCGATCGGGGTCGCGGCCCTGGGCGCGCTGATCGCCCTGGCGCTGGTGCCGGTGGCGCCGGCCGGGGTGCCGGTGATGGTGGCCAGCGTGGCATCGCTGGTGGGTCTGCACCGCAGGGCAACATGAGCACCATCGCGCTCGCGATCGCCGGCTGCGCGCTGGTCACGGCGGCCATCAAGGCCGTCGGCCCGGTGGCGCTGGGCGGGCGCGAGCTGCCCGACCGGCTGACCGGAGTGATCGCCCTCATGGCGCCCGCCGTGCTGGCGGCGCTGGTGGTGACGGCGGCGCTGGCCGACGCCGACGAGTGGGCGATCGGCCCCGACACGGCGGGCGTGGCCGCGGGCGCGCTCGTGGCCTGGCGCACCGAGTCGGTGGTGGGCTGTGTGGTGGTGGCGGCGGGCGTGACCGCGCTGCTGCGCGCCGTGTCCTGAGCGCGCCGTGACAGCTTGCCGGACCGCGCGTAGTAGGCGCATGTACGCTCATCCCATGGTCAAACGCGCCATCGCGGCGCTCGTATTCGCCGTCGTGGCGCTCGCCCCCGCCAGCGCGTCGGCCGCCTCTCCCGACGCCGAGGCGGTGTCCAAGCGCACGCGCGCCGCCAAGCTGCTGCGGCTGAAGTCGTTCAACTCGTGCACCGGGCTGATCCGCTACGGGCGGCGCTATTCCGAGCGCGGCCCGGGCGCCGGGCCGCAGGAGCCCTTCGTCGAAGACTTCGCCTTCTCGCCACCCCCGCTGCTGCGCGCGCCCGATGGTGGGCCGCTGCCGGCGCCGGCCCAGCCCCTGGCGCAGGAGGACAGCGCCGCGGGCGGAAGCGAGACCGGCGACTCGGGGACCAACGTCCAGGAGGCCGGGGTCGACGAGCCCGACATCGTCAAGACCGCCGGCGGCCGCATCTTCGCCGTGGCCGGCGACCGCCTCCACTCCGTCGATTCCGCCGGGCCGAGCATGCTGGACTCGGTCGAGCTCGAGGGCTGGGGCCACGAGCTCTTGCTGTCGGGCGACAAGCTGCTGGTGATCTCGCAGCAGGCGCCTCTCGGCACCAGGGAGAGGGACGTCTACCCGGGCAGCTACGACGAGGTGACCGTGCTCACCGAGGTCGACGTGAGCGACCCCGCGGCCATGACGATCCTGCGCACGGAGCGCATCCGCGGCGTCCACGTGAGCGCACGTCTCACGGGCCACACAGCACGCGTGGTCGTGTGGTCGCGCCCCCGCGCCGCCCTCGAGCCCGCGTTTCGCAGCCGCCTGCGCGGCTGGCTTCCGCGAAGGGTGATGCGCAGCCGGGTCACGAGCCGTCACAGCGTCCGCAAGGCGGCGCGCTGCCGGCAGGTACTGCGCCCGGCGAGCTTCTCCGGCACCGACACGCTCACCGTGCTGACCGTCGATCTGTCGAAGGGCCTGCCCGCCGTCGACTCCGACGCCGTGCTCAGCGGGGGAGAGATCGCCTACGCGTCGGCCTCGAGCCTGTACGTGGCCACCACGGAATGGATACCCACGCCCGACGGCTCCGAGTACCCCCCCGAGCGGGCGGGGACGCTGATCCACCGCTTCGACATCTCGAAGCCCGGCAGCACCACCTACAGCGCCAGCGGGAGGGTGCCCGGCTACCTGCTCAACCAGTTCTCGATGTCCGAGCACGACGGCGTCCTGAGGGTGGCCAGCACCGAGGAGCCCTCGTGGTGGACCGGCCCGACCGACGACGAGAGCGAGAGCCGGGTGACCACGCTCGGCGAGCGCTCGGGCGCGCTGGTCGAGCTCGGGCGCGCGGGTGGACTGGGCAAGGGTGAGCGCATCTATGCCGTTCGCTTCATCGGCGAGCGCGGCTACGTGGTCACCTTCCGCGAGACCGATCCGCTGTACACGCTCGACCTCTCCAAGCCCTCGGCGCCCACGGTGGCGGGCGAGCTGAAGATCCGGGGGTACTCGGCCTACCTGCACCCCGTCGATGACGACCTCCTGCTGGGCGTCGGCCAGGACGCCACGGCGCGCGGAAGCCGGCTCGGCACCCAGCTCTCGCTGTTCGACGTGGGCGACCCGGCCCGGCCGCGCCGTCTGCATCAGCTGACCGTGGAGCGCAACTCGAGCTCGGACGTCGAGTACGACCACCACGCCTTCCTCTGGTGGGGCCCGTCGAAGCTCGCCGTGATGCCGGTCCACTCCTACGAGGACTTCGACGACGCGCCGCCGTTCAGCGGCGCCATCGGCTTCGGGGTGGACCGCACGAGCGGGATCGCGGAGCGCGGTCGTGCCTCGCACGACGAGGACACCGACCGCTATCCCTGGCCGGTCGAGCGGTCGTTCGTGGTGGGCGGGCGCCTGTTCACCCTCTCCCAGCTCGGGCTCGAGGCCAACAGCCTGGACAACCTGGCCGAGCAGGCCTTTTTGCCCTTCCCGCGCTGATGAGCGAGGTGTCCCGCCACGAGTCGCCCGAGCTCTCGTGGGAGATGGTCACCGCGGCCGCGGGACGCCCGCTGCACGGGCTGGTGCGCAACTACACGGGCTACGTCGAGCGCAGCGCCGAGCCCCTGTGCCGGCGCGAGGTTCCGAGCGGCGACGTGACGCTGATCCTCAGCCCCGAGACGAGGCTGCGCCTGCCCGAGGGCCGCCACACCTCCTTCGTGGCGGCGCTGCACGACTCGCACACGCTGGTCGAGCACGAGGGCCGGCAGGAGGGCATCGAGGTGCACCTCACTCCGCTGGGAGCGCGGGCCCTGTTCGGCGTCCCCATGCACGAGCTGACCAACCGCGTCGTGGAGCTCGACGACCTGCTCGGCCGCCGCGCCCACGAGCTGATCGACAGGCTCTGGGACGCCGACGGCTGGGAGCGGCGCTTCGCCATCCTCGACGCAACGTTCGCGGCGCGCGCCCAGCGCGCCACGCCGCCGCAGCCCGAGCTCTCGTGGGCCTGGGGGCGCCTGCGCTCGAGCGCCGGGCGGGCTCGCGTGGGCGCGCTGGCCACCGAGCTCGGCTGGAGCAACCGCCGCCTCATCGATCGCTTTCGAGAGGGAATCGGCCTACCGCCCAAGGCGATCGGGCGCGTGCTGCGCTTCGAGCGCGTTTCCCGGCTGCTCCAAGACGTGGAGGAACCCCGCCTGGCCGAGGTCGCCTTCGACTGCGGCTACTACGACCAGGCCCACCTGAACCGGGACTTCCGCCAGTTCGCGGGCACCACTCCGGGCGAGTACCTGGCCCGGCGGCTGCCGCCCGGCGGCGGTGTCGCGGGGTAAATTCCGTCCAAGACGGCGTCCGCGGTGCCGTCGTAGGGTGCCGGTCATGCAGATATTCCATCCGGTACTCAGTTACGAAGACGCCCCCGCGGCGATCGACTTCCTAGAGCGCGCCTTCGGGTTCGAGCGCCAGGAGGTCCACAAGGGCGACAACGGAGGGGTGGCGCACGCCGAGCTGGCCTACGCCGGCGAGGTGATCGGGCTCAGCTCCGTGAGCGAAGGCGATCCCCGCTTCAACCAGGGGGCAGGGCGGACCACCGTCTACGTGGTCGTGGGCGATCCCGATCCGCTCTTCGCGCGCGCGAAGGAGGCGGGCGCAGAGGTCGTCATGGAGCCCACCGATCAGGACTACGGATCACGCGACTTCGCCGTGCGTGACCCCGAGGGCAACGTCTGGGCGTTCGGCACATACAGCCCCGAAGCGTGAGAAGCGGCCGCGCTTTGAGCGCGGCCGCCCCCCGACCTGTGAAGCCGAACGCGTCTAGAAGACGAAAGCGATCAGCAGGACGATGATCAGGATCAGGACGATTGTTCCGATTCCGATGTACACGACAGCCTCCTTTGGGTGGCGACGATGTCGCATCCCTCTTTCCCCGCCAGAAGGCATGCGAACCTACTTCTCGCGGGTAAGACTGCACCATGAGATGGGAACGGCGCAGCCGCAGCGGCGACGTGATCGACGCGCGCGGCGGGGGAATGAGCCCGCGCGGAGGCCTCCCCGGGGGCCGGGCGGGGGCCGGCGGGGCGATCGGCATCGTCGGCCTGATTGTCTACCTGCTGATCTCCCAGCTGGGCGGGGGCGGGGGCCCTGGGGCGTTCGGGGTCGACAGCGGGTTCCCCACTGAGGCGCCGGCGGCCGCGGACGCTCAGGGCATACCGGCCGCGCAGGACCCCGAGCGCGATCTACGCGACTTCAGCGCCTACGTGTTCTCGCGGGCGCAGGACAGCTGGGAGGAGATCTTCGCCGGCGCCAACCGCAACTACGAACGCGCGCAGCTCGTGCTCTATCGCCAGGGGGTGTCGACGGGCTGCGGCAGCGCCTCCTCCGCCGTAGGGCCCTTCTACTGCCCGGCCGACCAGCGCGTCTACCTCGACCTCTCCTTCTTTGGCGACATGGAGCGCCAGCTGGGCGCGCCCGGTGACTTCGCCTGGGCCTACGTGATCGCCCACGAGATCGGCCACCACGTCCAGAACCAGCTGGGCACGAGCCGCGAGGTCCGCGGCCTGCAGAGCCAAAACCCCGAGGACGCCAACGAGCTGTCGGTGCGCCTCGAGCTCCAGGCCGACTGCTACTCGGGTGTCTGGGCCAAGACGGTCTACGACTCGGGCGACCTCGAGCGCGGCGACATCCGCGAGGCCGTGGGCGCCTCCGAGGCGGTGGGCGACGACCGCCTCCAGGGCGGGGCGGGCGGGGGCGTGAATCCCGACTCCTTCACCCACGGCTCCTCCGAGCAGCGCGCGCGCTGGTTCAACGAGGGCCGCGAAACCGGGGATCCCGGCGCCTGCGACACGTTCTCGGCCGAGGAGCTCTAGGGGCCCGGCAGGTCGCCCGAGCGGGCGATGCGCCGGAACACGCGAGCGCTCGGGCGCTCCCGTCGCTGCAGCGTGCGCGGGTTGTAGCCGAAGAACCCGAAGCGCGGGTAGTAGCCGGCGGCCCACTCGAAGTTGTCCACCAGCGACCAGGCGAAGTAGCCCCTCACGTCGGCCTCGCCGGCCCGCATGGCCGCGCGCATCTGACGCAGGTGGTCGACGAGGTAGCCGGCGCGCAGGTCGTCGTCGGCGTCGGCCAGCCCGTTCTCGGTCACGTATACCGGCTTGCCGTAACCCCCGGTGATCCCGAGCACCCGGCGAAAGCCCTCGGGGTAGATCTCCCAGCCGAAGTCCGTGCAGGTGGTGGGGCAGGGCGGGGCGGTCGGGTTCTGGGGATGGGCGTAGGTGTTGGTGGGCAGGAAGTCGAACAGCGGAACGGTGGTGCTGGCCGGTGCCGCCAGCCCGCTCACGCGGCTGCGGAAGTAGTAGTTGAGACCGATGAAGTCGGCCCGCCCGCGCAGGTCGGGGCGTCGCTCCCCGGGATCGAGCACGCCGTCCACGTCGCGGTCGTCGAACCCCCGTATCACCGCGTTCAGGTACACGCGGTTGAAGATGTAGTCGGCGTGCCGGGCACCACGGCGGTCGAGCGCGGAACCCGGGTCGGAGGGGGTGAACGCCACCATGTTGTGCACCGGCCCCACCCGGGCCCGGGGGTCGTTGCGGTGCACGGCGTCGTAGGCCACCGCGTTGGCCTTGGCCAGGTTGCGCACCACGCGAATGGCCCCTGGGAAGGAGAACACGCCCGGCGGAAACCATCCGGCGAAGGCGCCGGGCACGTTCGCGTAGCCGCTGACCGCCACCACCATCGGCTCGTTCACCGTCACCCACAGCCGAACCTGGCGACGGTACTTCCAGGCCGCCCAGGCCGCGAACTTGCCGAACTCGCGCACCGTCGAGCGGTTGAGCCAGCCCCCTCGCTTCACCGCGGGCGGCGGGTCGTCGGGGCCCACGCCCGCGAAGGCGTCGCGCACGGCGATCGGATCGTGCAGCCAGACAGGCAGGGTGAAGTGGTTGAGGGTCAGCACCGGCGTCATGCCGCGGCGCCGGATCGCCCGCAGCTCCGCCCCGTAGCGGCGCACGGCGGCCTGGTTGGCCAGATCGTCGAGCTCGCGCGGCGTGCTCGCGCCGGCGGTCGAGCGCGGGAAGATCCGGCTCCAGTCGATCGAGAAGCGAAACGCGTTCGCGCCCAGGCGCCGCCGGGCCAGGCTGGCGTCGCGCCCGTACAGCCGCCAGTGTCCCGGCCCGCGCTCGACCCGGTCGCCGCTCACCCGGTCGGTGGCGATGTTCTGGGCGTCGTGCGACCACACCCACCAGTCGCTGCGCCGGTCCGTGTTGGCCGGGCTGCCGCCCGCCTCGGTCTGGAAGGCGCTGATGGCGGGCCCCCAGAGGAAGCTCCGGGGGAAGTCACGCGCCTGGGCGGAGCCCGCGAGGGCGAGCGCCAGCACCAGGGTCAGGGCGGCAAGGCGGCGCAAGGTGCGTGCAGTGTATGCCGGGTGGGTATCAACCAAACGGCATGGAGGCAGTGGTCGAGATCGCCGAGGTCCGGACCTTCGAGACGAGGGGCGGCAACGTTCGCTACGTGATGAAGGACTCCGAGGGCAATGAGTACACGACATTCCGCGAGGGGATCGGCGACGAGGCCAAGCGCCTCCAGGGTGCCCGGGTGCGCATCGAATACCACGAGAACCAGCGCGGCCAGTACACCAACGTCTACCTCGACAAGGTGGAGGCCGCGCCCGAGCAACCGGCCGATGAGGGTGGTGGCGGGCGGACCGATCCCGACGAGGCCGCCTGGCGCACAGCGGTGGAGGCGGCGCCGTGGCTGGTCGGGGAGTCCGAGCCGCGGGAGGAAGTTCCCCCCGAGGAGCTCTACGAGAAGCTGCGGCCCTTCAAGGAGCGGGTGGCGGAGGACATCAAGGGCGACGACGAACCCGAATAAACGGCCAGTTTCGGGCGCACCCGTTCAGAACGCCCCGCGCGCACCCGAGTAGGAAGTGGGTGCGGCTGCGCCCTCTCTTCACCAGCTTCAGCGTCGTTTTGGCCCTTCTCTCGGTGCTCGCGGGTCCGGCATACGCGATCGACGGCGAATTGAGCGGCCTGGTTTCCGACGACTTCGACTCCGGGCAATCGGACACGCGCTGGCGCCTCGACACCGGCCGCGAGACCCTGACCGTGCTGCCCACCGAGCTGCCCGCGCTCGCACCGGGCAGCAACTACGTCGAGGTCGATGGCGAGCGCGAGGGCAACACGGTCGTGGGCGCGGTGCGCCCCGCCGCGCTCGCCGCGACGCCTACGCTCGGCGGGCGCAAGACCGCCGTGATCGTCTTCAACTTCGCCGACGACACCCGCCAGCCGTGGACGCCGGCGGTGGTGCGCCAGCGGGTGTTCACCGGCACCGAGTCCACGAGCTCCTTCTTCCGGGAGGAGAGCCACGAGCAGCTCTGGCTGACCGGGAAGACCGGCAACGTCGACGGTGACGTCTACGGCTACTACACGCTGCCGGCCGGCGGCAGCAGCTGCAACTTCAACAGCTGGGCGAGTCAGGCCAAGGCGGCGGCCGCGGCCGACGGCTTCGCCGCGGCCGGCTACCAGCACGTGATGTACGTCTTCCCCGGCCGGAGCGCGTGCAACTGGGCCGGCCTGGCCTACCTGCCGGGAAGCGAGTCGTGGATCAACGGCGATCTGACCGTGCGCGTGACGGGCCACGAGATCGGGCACAACCTGGGCCTCAACCACGCGGGCAGCTGGAACTGCACCAGCGGCGGCGCGCCGGTGACGCTGTCCTCGACCTGCACGGTCAGCGAGTACAACGACCCGTTCGACAACATGGGCAGCTCAGGTGATCGACACAGCCACGGCTGGCACCTCGAGCGGCTGGGGGTGCTCCAGCCCTCGAACGTGAAGACCATCACCGCGCCCGGCACGTACTTGATGACCTCGGCGCTCGCGCCGACCGCCCAGCCCACCACGCTGCGCATCCCGCGCACGCGCGACTCGGATGGCGACGTGCTCGACTGGTACTACCTGGAGATACGCGCGCGCGGAGGCGTGTTCGACGACTTCTCGCTCAGCGATCCGGTGCTTGGCGGGGTGAGCATCCGCGTGAACGACGACCCGGCCTTCAGTACGCGCTCCAAGCTCCTCGACGCCCACCCGAACTCGGGCGGCATCGCCAATGCGCCGCTGGCTCCGGGCGAGACGTTCAGCGACGGCCAGGTGAACATCACGACGGTCTCGGCCAACGGCGGTGCGGCCGCCGTGGAGGTGGTGATGGGTCCGCCGTTGCCCGATACCCGAGCGCCTTCCGCGCCCAGCGCGATCGGGCACACAGTCATGGCCGGACGGACCGTTCGGCTTACCTGGACCGAGAGCAGCGACAACAGGGGAGTCCAGGGCTACGCGGTCTTCCGCGACGGAGCCCAGATCGCCACCAGCGCCTCGACCCAGGTCGACGACCCCGGCGCGCCTGCAGGGCAGCACGTCTACACCGTCTTTGCCGAGGACGCCGCGGGCAACCGCAGCGCCTCGTCGGCGCCCCACGTCGTCTCGATCGCGGAGGCCGCCACGCGCAGGCCGAGCGGCGACCGCAGGCCGCCGGTGATTCGCCTCAAGCACAGGCGGGCGGCTCATGGCAGCGTCGCACTGGTTGCCCGGGCCCGGGACGCGGGCACGGTGAAGCGGCTCTCGATGTTCGTCGACGGCCGCCGCGTGAGCGCGGTGGGTGGTGCTCGGCTGCTCTACCGCCTGAAGGGCCGCCCGGGCTCCTACCGGGTGCGCGTGGTGGCCGTCGACCGTGGCGGCAACCGCGCCTCGCTCGAGCGTCGGCTGCGCCTCTCGCGTTGAGCCCGTAGGATCGCGCCGTGACGCGCGGCACCTGGCTGGCCCTGGGAGCGATGGCGATGTCCGTGTTCGTCATCGCCAACGACCTGACGGCGCTGAGCGTCGCCCTGCCCCAGATCGAGCAGGACCTCGATTCCGACGTGTCGACCATCCAATGGGTGGTGAGCGCCTACGCGCTGGTCTTCGGCGTGCTCATCGTGACCGGCGGGCGACTGGCCGACATGCTGGGACGCCGGCGGATCTTCTTCATCGGGGCGGCCATCTTTGCCGCCTTCTCCGTGCTGGGCGGGTTCGCGCAGAGCGACATCTGGCTGATCGCCTGTCGCGCGCTGATGGGCGTGGGCGGAGCCATGATGTGGCCTGCGGTCTTGGGCATGACCTACGACATCCTGCCCGCCGACCGCGCGGCGCTGGCCGGTGGGCTCATCATCGGCTCGGCCGGCTTCGGCAACGCGGCCGGCCCGCTGCTCGGGGGCGTGCTCACCGACGTGCTGAGCTGGCGATGGATCCTGTTCGTGAACCTGCCGATAGCCGCGTTCGCCTGCTTCGTGACCTGGCGGAGCGTGCACGAGAGCACCGGCGCGGGCGCCGACGAGGGGATCGACGTGCCGGGCGTGGCCACGCTCTCGATCAGCCTGGTGGCTCTGCTGCTGGCGCTCGATCAGGTGACCACCTGGGGCTGGACCGACCCGCGCATCCTGGGCCTGTTCGCCGTTTTCGTGTTCCTGCTGGCGGCGTTCGCGCTGGTTGAGCGCCGCGCCGGGGCGCGAGCGCTCATCCCGCGGGAGGTGATGGGCAACCCGGCGTTCCGCGCCGCCTGCCTGACCACCCTCTTCATGTCGGCGGTCTTCTTCGCGGTGCTGCTGTTCCTGCCCCAGTTCATGCAGAAGATCCTCGGCTACTCGCCGCTGGAGGCCGGCGCCGGGCTGCTGCCGCTCATGGGCGTGTTCGCGATCACCTCCTTCGGCGCGGCGCCGCTGTACGAACGCGTGGGAGCGAAGGTCACGGTCACGGCGGGCACCGCGTTCGTGTGCCTCGGCATGTTCCTGATCTCGCTGATCGAGATCGACTCCGGCTGGGCGGCGCTCGTGCCCGGCATGGTGGTGACCGGGATCGGCATCGGCCTCTTCTACTCGGCCATCACCACGGCCGCGGTCACGGCGGTCGACCCGTCCCGCTCGAGCCTGGCCGGGGGGATCGTCTACATGTTCCAGGTGGCCGGCGGCTCGGTCGGGCTCGGGCTGACGACGACGGTGTTCACCACCGCCTCGCAGGACCGCCTCCAGCGCGATGCGAAGCAACTGAGCGAGAAGGAGGTCGAGGAGATCCAGGGCACGCTGGCCGGGACCGAGTCGGCCGCGGAGATCATCGCCCGCCAGGGCCGGGAGGCGGGCGACCGCCTGCTCGAGGTGGTGCGCGACGCCTTCGTCTCCGGCCTCAACTGGTCGTTTCGGCTGGTGGCGCTCCTGGCGCTGGCCGCCCTGGTGGTGGCGGTGCTGTTCGTGGGCGGGTCGCTGTTCGGCCGGCGGGGTGCGAGCCAGCCCGCGCCGGGCTCGGGCGTTCTCTGAACGGCAGCCATGAGGGTGGGTTCGGCCGGGCTGTTGCCTTTGTCGCGTTGCTGTAACGCGGTTTGGAAGTCGCTGTCCTGACTTCACCCCCTATACGAGGGTCAAAGCAGGACAGCACCCGAATCCGCGGCCGCGCGGCCCCGTCTGAGTGGCGAGTGTTACCGAACCGCCACAGGCGTGACGGCGCATCGGCGGCACTCACCTGGCTCTCTTTGCTGCCGTAAAGCGTCGGTCCCAGCGCCCGGCTCAGCGCCCCTTGGGCTGCCGAGGCTGGTTCGCCCGGATGTTCTGCGCCGCCTTCTCGGCGGTCTCGGTGATGCGCTTCTCCTTTGTCTCCGGCCGCTTCGCGGTGGA
This sequence comes from uncultured Thermoleophilaceae bacterium, assembly GCA_963746825.1. Taxonomy (GTDB): domain Bacteria; phylum Actinomycetota; class Thermoleophilia; order Solirubrobacterales; family Thermoleophilaceae; genus JACVRW01. The sequence continues at coordinate 320,026 of CAVVCU010000007.1, read as the reverse complement.
GATCCACTCGAGGATCCCGCGCTTTGCCGAGCGCGGGAACTCGTCCCAGTGGCGCCGCGCGGCGGGATCGGAGTCGAGCGCCGCGCGCAGCTCGTCGGGCTCGACCAGGTTCTCCACGTCGTCGAGCGCGCTCCACGCGCCGTTCTTCTTGGCCACGTCGATGGCCGCTTCGCCGGCCTCGGTCATCAGGCCGTCCTTGCGCAGGCGCTCCATGCGTTCCTTGTTCACCCGCGACCAGCCGCTCTTGGGCTTTCGGGGCGTCACGAGCAGCTGCGATCGCTTGTCGTCGAGCTTGCGCCCCAGGCTGTCGATCCAGCCGTGGGCGATCGCCTCCGCGGCGATGTCGTCGTAGGGCACGTGCCGGGCTCCGGCGGCCTTCTTGTGGGTGACCACCCACACTCCGGGCGAGCTGTCGTGGTTCGCGCCCAGCCACTCGCGCCACTGCTCGCGGCTCGTGACCTCGGTCTGCTCGTAGCGGTCCGACACGCTCGGGCGCAGCCTATGGGTCGAGCAGATCGCTGGCCGCTTCGCGGACCGCGCGGATGCGCGCCAGCGTTCGGGTGTCCACCTCCTCCGGCGGCTCCACCGTCGCGCCGCGCCGTCCGTCCCAGCGCCGGGCGATCTGCTCGGGCGGCTCGCCGCTGAGACATGCCGCCGCCTGGGCCGCCGCGCCCAGGGCCACGAGCTCCTCCGCCTCGGGCACCTGCACGGCGCGCCCGGCCAGGCGGGCCACCGTGTGCTGCCACGCGCGCCCGCGCGCTCCGCCGCCGATCAGCACCACCGGCGCGTCGGCGTCCAGTCCCGAGCCAACCGAGGCCAGCAGCTCGAGCGCCTCGATCAACGATGCCGCCGCGCCCTCGTAGGCGGCCAGCAGCAGCTGCTCGCGGGTGGTGTCGTGGCGCAGCCCGGTGATGGTTCCCGCCGCGCGCGGCAGGTTGGGCGTGCGCTCGCCGTCGAGGTAGGGCAGCACCGTGACCTCGGTGCTCTCGGCCACCGCCTCGCGGTCGAGGCCGAGCCACTCCGCCACGCGGTCGACGGCCAGGGTGCAGTTGAGCGTGGCGGCCAGCGGCAGAAAGCCGCCGGTGGCGTCGGCGAAGCCCGCGATCATCCCGCTGGGGTCGACCGCGCGCTCGCTCATCGCCGCGTAGGCGGTGCCCGACGTGCCCAGGCTGATCACCGGCTCGCCGGGGGCGAGGCCCAGCCCCAGAGCAGCACCCATATTGTCGCCCGTCCCGGGCCCCACGGGGACGCCCGCGGGCAGGCCCAGCTCCGCGCGCGGTCTCGGCGCCGACCTCGCCGGCCGCCTCGCCCGGGCCGAGCACGTCCGGAAGCAACGCGGGGTCGAGCTCGACGCCCGGCAGCCCGAGCACCTCGCCGGCGTACTCCTCGTCGCGGGTCGACCACCAGCCCGTGCCCGAAGCGTCGCCGCGGTCGGTCGCCCCGCGGCCGCAGAGGCGTTCGGTCAGCCAGTCGTGCGGCAGCCGGATCGACCGCGTCCGGCTCGCCACCTCGGGCTCGGTGCGCCGCAGCCAGGCCCAGCGAGTGACCGTGAAGGAGGGCACGGGCACCACGCCGACCTCATGCGCCCAGCGCTCCGCGCCGAGCTCCTCCCTGAGCCGCTCGGCGTCGGGCGCCGACCGGGTGTCGTTCCAGAGCACCGCCGGGCGCAGGGGCCGCCCGTCCTCGCCGCCCACCACCAGGCCGTGCTGCTGCCCAGCCACCGAGATCGCGCCGACCTCGGCGGCCCGGCCGGTCTCGGCCAGCGCGCGGCGCAGCGCCTCCCACCACACCGCCGGGCTCGGTCTCGCGCGCGCCGCCCGAGCCGGTGACCTCGTGCGGGGCGCGGCCGTCGGCCACCACGGACCCGTCCTCGGGGTCGACCACCAACACCTTGGTGGCCTGGGTCGAGCAGTCCACGCCGGCCACGAATTGACTAGGGTCGGCCACCCGCGCAGTGTGTTGCGCACCCCCACCAATTGCAAGAGGAGAGAGAGTTGGCTGACCTCACCCCGCGCCCCGAGGACAAGTTCACCTTCGGCCTGTGGACGGTCGGCCACAAGGGCAACGATCCCTTCGGCGTCGAGACCCGGCCCGGTCTCGACCCCGCCGACAGCGTGCGCAAGCTGGCCGAACTGGGGGCCTACGGGGTCTGCTTTCACGACAACGACCTGATCCCACTCGGCACCGATGACTCCGAGGCCGAGCGCATCAAGAGCGAGTTCAAGGCGGCTCTCGACGAGACCGGCATGAAGGTCTCGATGGCCACCACGAACCTCTTCACGCACCCCGTGTTCAAGGATGGGGCGTTCACCTCCAACGACCGCGACGTCCGCCGCTACGCGATCCAGAAGACGATGCGCGGCATCGACCTGGGGGCCGAGCTGGGCGCTCCGCTCTACATCTTCTGGGGTGGCCGCGAGGGTGTGGAAGCCGACGCCGCCAAGCCGGCCCGCGACGCGCTCGAGCGTTTCCGCGAGGCACTCGACTTCCTGTGCGAGTACGTGCGCGACCAGGGCTACGACATGCGCATCGCGCTCGAGCCCAAGCCCAACGAGCCGCGCGGCGACATCTTCCTGCCCACCGTCGGACACATGCTGGCCTTCATCGAGCGCCTCGAGCACCCGGAGATGGTGGGAGTCAACCCCGAGGTGGCACACGAGACGATGGCCGGGCTTTCGTTCCTGCACGCGGTGGCGCAGGCGATGTGGTCGGGCAAGCTCTTCCACATCGACCTGAACGGCCAGCGGGTTGGTCGCTACGACCAGGACTTCCGCTTCGGGGCGGTCGGCCTCAAGGACGCCTTCTTCCTCGTCCAGCTGCTGGAGGACTCGGGCTACGACGGCCCGCGCCATTTCGATGCGCGGCCGCTGCGCGTGGAGTCCGAGGAGGGGATCTGGGACTTCGCGTCGGGCTGCATGCGCACCTACCTGGCGCTCAAGGCGAAGGCCGAGGAGTGGCATGGCGACGCCGGGATACAGGCCGCCCTCGAGGAGGCGAAGGTGCCCGAGCTGGCCATGGAGACGGTCGGGCCGTACTCGCGTGAGAAGGTCGACGAGCTACTGGCCTCGCAGTTCGATATCGACGCGCTGGGCGCCCGCGAGACGCGCAACGAGCGAATCGATCAGCTTTCGGTGGATCTCATCCTCGGCCTCTGACCGTAACTCGGGCCGCCCTCGGCCCGTTGTATGGGGCATGAAGGCCACCCTGGGCACCCGGCTGTCGCAGCGCGACAGCCAGCCGCTTGGTGGGACGCGACTCCCAACTGGCGGTGTTCGACGAGCTACTGGTAGAAGATCCGCCCGCCAGCGTCGTGCTCGTGCACGGCCCGGGAGGCATCGGGAAGAGCACGCTGCTGCGCGAGGTGGCCCGGCGCGCGGAGCGGCGCGGCTTCACGACGACGCTCGTGGAGGGCCCGGAGCTGGCGCCGGTGCCGGACGCGCTCGACCGTGCGGTGGAGGCGGTACGAGGTCAGGAGCGCCCCCTGTTGATGTTCGACGGCTACGAGCGCATGAGCGCGCTGGGCGGATACCTGCGCCGCGACCTCCTGCCCTCTCTGCCCGAACGGACCCTGGTGGTGATCGCCGGGCGCCGGCCGCCGGAACGAGCCTGGTTCGAGGGCGGCTGGGAGAACCTCACGCTCGACCTCGAGCTGGGCCCGCTGTCCGAGCGCGAGTCGCTCGAGCTGCTGCGCTCACACGGCGTGGTCGAGCCGCGCATCGTCGCCGAGCTGATTGCCTGGGCCGAGGGTTCGCCGCTCGCTCTGGCTCTCGGGGCGGACACAGTGGCTCGCTCACCGGCCTGGAGCCCGCACAACGCGATCGAGCGCCCACACATCCTGCAGTCGCTGATCCGCAGGCTTGCGGACACCGAGCTCGACGCCGCCCATGTGGGCGCGCTGGGGGTCGCGGCGACCGCTCGCGTGACCACCGTCGACCTCCTGCGGAACGTGCTGCCCGGCGACGATCCCGTCGCGGCCTTCGACTGGCTCGCCTCGCGGAGCTTCACGGAGCCGCTCGGGGACGGACTGACACTGCACGAGCTGGTCAGAAAGGCGATGTACGCGGACCTCCGGCGCCGCGACCCCGAGCGCGAGCGGGTACTGCGGCGCCTGATCGCCGATCACCTCCACCAGCGGGCCATCGACGGCCGGCTGCTGCTCTCCATCGATCTCGCTCACCTGGTTGAGAGCGAGGCGATCCGCTGGGGCTACAGCTGGGAGGGCAGCGTCCACCATCGCATCGACGACCTGCGCGGCGGGGACGCCGCGACGATCGAGGCCCTCCTCGCGGAGCGCGGACACGGAGGCTGGTTCGCCCAGTCGCGGGGCTTCTTCGAGCAGGCGCCACAGCGAGTGGCCGTAGCGCGCGACAGCGCGGACCGGCTGTGTGGCTATCAGGTGACCGTCACGCCGCGCAACGCGCCGCCGTTCGCCGAGGGCCACCCGCTGCTCGGTCCCTGGCTCGCGCACGCGCGCGCTCGGGCGAACGGGCAGGAGGCGATCCTGTGCAGCGTGTCGATCGACTTCACCGACAACCCGCGCGCCCGCGTCCAGGCGCTGCTCGGGATGGCGAGCATCCTGCGCTCCGGCCTCGAGAACCCCCGCTTCGCCTATCTGCCGGTGAACCCGCGACTGCCCGGCGCGCTCGAGTTCAGCGCGGCGCTGGGGGCGGCGCACCTGAGCGAGCTCGACCTGGAGATCGGGGGCGTCGAGATCGAGTGCCACGTGATCGACTACGGGCCCGGCGGCCTGATCGGCGCCCAGCGCGCGGTGGTCTATGCCGAGCTCGGGCTGGCGCCTCCGCGGCCCGCGGCGCCCAGCCCGCAGACCGCCATTCCCGACGAGACGGTGCGCGAGGCGCTGCGCAACCTTCAGCTCCCGCACCGGCTGGCGGCCAGCGAGCTGGCGCGCGGCGACGGGACCGAGCAGCGCGCGGCTTACGTGCAGAGCCTGCTCGCGGAGGCGTCCGACCGAGCTTTTGGCCAGAGCGAGGACGAGCGCCTCTTGCGCCGGGTGTTGATCCGCGGATATCTCGACCCCGCGCCCAGCCAGGAAGCCGCGGCCGACGAGCTCCACATGAGCCGTTCTTCGTATTTCCGGCGCCTGAAGACCGCTACTCACCGCGTGGCCGATTACGTGCGCGCCGGCGACCCGTCCTGACACCCAGCCGGGACCGGAGTGGTACTGCGCAGGCGCCGGGCTCCGCCTAGGGTCGTGGCCGTGGGCAGCGGGGAATCGACTATCCACGGCCAGGCCGAGGCGCTCAACCGCATCCTGAGCATCGGCGCTGAGGGCCGGGCCCGGGTGCAGAGCCACCTCGACACCGGCGAGCGGATCGAGGGCCACCCGATCTGGATCTTCGAGCTGGAGGTGACGCCGGACGGCGGTCGTCCCTACCGGGTCCGGCACCGCGAGATCGTCTCCTCGGCCGTCACCGGAGGGTTCCCCGCGGGCGTGACGATCGCCTGCCGGATCGACCCCGACGATCCGCAGCAGATCGCCTTCGGCGACAGGCCGTTCATGTAGGCGCCTGACACTCGGTTGAGACCCGGGTGGCACTGACAGCGGCGATGCGCCACGAGAGCATCCCGGAGCATGAGAAGCAAAGCGTGCCCCAGGTGGATGATCGGGTTGCTGGCGGCCGGTGTCGCCGTGGGCCTCCTGGCCGACGGCACGCTCGTGGGAGCGCAGAGCGGCGGGAGCGTCATCCATGCGTGCGTCTTCGACACCCCGACCGGGCCGAACACGCGGATCGTCTCGGAAGCGGAACTGCCCTGCCCGGAGCGCTCCGTCGCCAGGTCGTGGTCGATGCAAGGGCCACCCGGTGCCCCCGGCCCCCCGGGACCGAAGGGCTCGGGCCTCGCGCAGGGAGCGTCGAAGACCCCATTCCAGTGGATCGAGAAGGGAAAGCCGGTGGTGCTCAACCTGCTCCTTCCCCCAGGGCGGTATCTCGTCATAGCCAAAGCGAATATCGAGGGGCCGAACTACGACTGCGAGCTGTTCAGGGCCGGAAAGGCCTCGGTCCTCGACGAGGGCTTCGGCGGTGGCCAGGAGGAGAGGGTGGCCAGCACGGTGTTCGTCCAGCGGCTGGTGAACCTGCCGGAGGGCGGCAAGATGCGGCTGGTCTGCAGCAACTACACCGGTAAGCAGACGTGGGTGCGCCAGCGCAAGATCACGGCGATCCCGCTCGATGGCTACTACCACTCGGGGAATTGAGGACCTGTGTTGCGCACGGCGCTCGTGACCGTTGCGCTGCTCGGGGTGCTCCCCGCGACGGCCTCGGCGGCCGAGGTCACGATCGCCTGCTCGCCGGCGTGTTCGGTGGCCCAGGGGTCGGAGGTCCAGTTCAGCGCCGCCGTGACCGGCACGGTGCTCGACTACGCGTGGGATCTCGACGGCGACGGCTCCTACGGCGCACGCGACGCCGAGCCCGAGGGCCCACTCGTCACTCAGGTGCGGCGCGCGTTCCCCGATGGCGGACGCTTCCTCGTGGCCGTGCGAGTCCGCGACCCGCGTGGCACGACCTCATTCGCCCGGCAGATCGTGACCGTGGCCGGGGCTCCTGGGCCCACCGCGGACCCCGGGGTGCCGCCGCCCGGAATAGGTCCTGCTCTTCCGGTCCCGCCCGCGGCCGGCGCCGACGACGACGGCGACCGGCTGCCCACCGCCCGCGACGCCTGTCCCGACACCGCCTCCGGCCTACCGGCGCGGGTGCGCGGCTGCTCGGTGCTCGACGCGCTGACCGCGCCGCGCGCGGTGATCGGGCTGCTGGGCGGCCCGGACACCAAGGGCCTGGGCGGTCCCGACACCTTCCGGGGTCTCGGCCTGCGCGGCCTGCCCGGGGGAAAGGCCCCGCTGCGCCGCCTCGACCGCGGCATCACCGCGCTGCGCCGTGCGGCCCTGGCGCTTCCGGGCGGCCCGTGCGGAGCCAGCGCCGACGCGGGCGCCGCCCTCCGGACGCTGCAGCGCGGGCTGGGCGGTCTCGACGGCGCAGTCACCCGCCGCACCCGCGCGATCGGCCGCGCGTGGGGCCGCAAGGCCGGCGGCGGGGACGCCGGTGTGGGCGACGGCCAGATCGCGGGCCTGTTGGCCAAGCGCGAGCGCGCGGAAGACCTTGCGGGCGACGCCACGCGCCTGCGCGCGCTCCTGGCCGCCGCGTGCGCCGCCGATGACGGCCGGGCGCGCGTGCGCGGTCGTATCAAGTCGATCACGGGCACGCTGGCCACCTTGACCGGCGGGCGCCGTATCGCGTTCGGCGCCGCTGAGGACGTGGCCGGGCTCGCGCCCGGCACCCTGGTGGCGGCGACAGGGCGCCGGCTCGACGGAGGCGTCCTCCTCGCGTCCGACCTCAAGGCCAAGGGCGTGATCCTGAACGACGAGCTCGCGCCGTGCGAGTTCAGGCTCCAGGTTGCGCCCGTCCAGGACTTCTCGGTCGGCTTCGCGCAGATCGTGTTCGACGACGCGCGCGCGTTCTCCTGGAACGGCGTCTACCGGCTCGAGCACGGCATGCGGCTCGGCGCCACCCGCTCCGGGTGCACTCTCAAGGACGACTACGCACTCCACGTGTCGGCGAGCTGGGGGCCGAAGAACAACGCGGAGACTCGACAGCTGGGGGTCCTGCGCGGCACGCTGGGCTTCGAGGCCCCGCTGTTCGTCCCCGACGATCTGCCCGCGAGCGTTCGCCTGCATTTCGACCTGTACGGCCTCGACTGCGATTTCCCGAAGGACATCCAGGTCTGTGACGAGGGGCAGCTCATCTACGAGCGCACCAACCCGGCCGCGGTGCGCCCGGACGGCCACTGGGCTGACGCGAACTACGACGGCTACAAGTTCGAGGTCGAGGACGGATCCGCCACCGACTTCGATGTCGCGCAGCTCACGGGGCTCGATGCGCCTCAGCTGCCGGGCGCGAGCGTGTTCGGGGTGGGCTACGCGGTGCAGGGAGGCGCATCGGCCTGGCCGCAGCGCAGCTTCATCCTGCAGGGGCAGAGCTTCGCGGTCCACGACGACGTGCCGACCGAGGCCGACCCGCACGGCCTCTTCTGGGCCTACGCGAACGGCTTCCACGACGGCTATGCCTACCACTATGTCGCGGGCCTCCCGGCGCTGGTCACCGACGGGCTTCCCGGCTGCGGGTACTACCGGCTGCCCTGGAAGGCGAACACGTCCGAGTCGACCGCGCAGGGCAACAGTGGCTCCCTCACACATACCGGTGGCCAGAAGTTCGCCTTCGACTTCATCATGCCGGCGGACACGGTGGGGCGCGCGACCCGCGGCGGGCTGGTCACCCTCGTCGTCGAGAACCGCAACGCCACGTCGAACCCCTCGAAGGTGAAGGACGGACTGGAGACATGGCTGCCCGGCAACCTGCTCCTGATCCGCCACCAGAGCGGCACGACGTCGTTCTACACCCACATGAAGAAGAACGGCGTGACACCCAAGGAGGGCGACTACGTCGAGCGTGGCGACCCGGTGATCAAGGTGGGGAACACCGGCAACTCCTCCACGGCCCACCTGCACTACCACGTCACCAGCACCGGGGACACGGAGAACGACTCCTACGGCGGCAGCGTGCCGATCGAGTTCGAGGCGCTCGGCGCCGGCTCCCAGGTCCAATGCCTCGTTCCGCAGAAAGGCGAGTCCCATGTCTCGAACAACGGCTGAATCGCACGCTCGGCGCAATCTGGTGGCTTACGTGGCGTTGGGGGTCGCTCTCGCGGCCACCGGCGGGGTGGCCTACAGCGCCATCCCGGATCAGAGCAGGGTGATCCACAGCTGCTACGACAACTTGACCGGAGCGGTGCGCGTAATCGACACCGAGGCGAGCGGCGTGTGCCGGGGCGGCGAGACCGCGCTGGATTGGAACCAGCAGGGCCAGCCGGGAGCTCCCGGTCCCGCGGGGCCGCAGGGACCCCCCGGGCTGGGAACCACCTACGGCAAGTCGAAGGCTCAGCTGGTCGACCTGCCCGACCCGGGCAAGACGAAGACCGTGCTCTCCCTCACCGTCCCGCGCGGGAACTACGTGATCTTCGGCAAGGCCGTGGGCGCGCTCAGCGTGCCCGGGTACTCATGCCAGCCGGGCACGGAGGTCGTCCTCTGCAACCTCCAGCACAACGAGCGCAGGCTGGCCGCCACCATCTTCGGGTGCGCCGTTCAGGCCGGCGAATCGAGCGATCTGGGGCGAGCGAACCTGATCGCCGGGGCCAACCACCAGAGCGCGTACCAGACGGTCAGCGCGAACGTGCTCCACAGCTTCCAGGGGAACTCGAACAAGATCTCCCTCACCTGCCTGCAGTACGCCGGGGGCAAGTGGCCCGCGGGCGTCCACAACGTGCGGCTGATCGCCATGAAGGTCGATCAGATCAACCCCTCCAACGCGTTTCGGGCCTTCTCGATCAAGGTCTCGAAGCCCAAGCGCAAGCCCAAGCTGCGGGCGGTTCCCTAGCGGGCTACTCGTCCAGCCAGGTGATCCCGTACCGCTTCGAGGCGCGCGCGTAGGCGTCCGGTCCCAGGTCGCCTGCTCGATCCGCCTCGGCCAGCTCGAAGAAGAAGCCCTCGAGACCGCCCGGAGAGGCGAGCACCAACTCTCTGCCTGTGCGGGGCACGACGCGCCGCTGTGCGTGCGGCACGCCCCGGGGCGCGAACACGAAGCCGCCGGGGCCGACCCGGAACTCCTCGTCGCCCACGCGGAAGATGTGTTCGCCTTCGAGGACGTAGAACAACTCGTCCTCGTGCTCGTGCACGTGGAGCGGCGTGTCGGCCGGATCGACCTCCTCGAACAGCGAGAAAGCACCGCCGGAGTCCTGCGCCGTCGCGCGCACGATCACCTCGACCTCGCCGAATCGGACGATCGCGCCCTCGTCGGCATCGACCTTGAATCCCGATTGGACATGAGCTGTGCGCGCGGACATATTGAGCGAAGCTACGCGGCTCGGTGGAAAGGACCGTGAGGTCGGTCACATAGCCGGTTATGGCGCGCACGGCAATGGGTAGGGCCTCCGCAGACGGCGAACAGGAGGAGCAGAGGTGGAAACCACCAAGGTCTTTGAGTACCCGGTCCTCGAGCACTGGCGCCAGCCGCGCTGCCTGCTGGGCCCCGGCGCGTGGGAGGCAGGAGGCCCCGAGGCCGCCGCCATGGGGCTCGAGCACGTGCTGTTCGTGACCTCGGGCCTGGCCGGCACCGGCATCGTCGACGAGGTCGAGCAGAACTTCAAGGACGCCGGCGTGGCCGTGACGATCTACGACAAGGTCGAGTCCAACCCCAAGGACTACAACGTCATGGACGCCTACCAGCTCTTCTCGGAGGAGAAGTGCGACGGGTTCGTGTCAGTCGGCGGCGGAAGCTCGCACGACGCGGCCAAGGGCGCGCGCATCGTGGCCGCCCACGACGGGCGCAACACCAACGAGTTCGCCGGCATCAACATGTCGGAGAAGCTCGAGAACCCGCCCCAGATCGCCATCAACACCACCAACGGGACCGGCTCGGAGACCACGCCCGCATACGTGATCACCGACACCACGTCGGACAACGCGCCGCACAAGTGGGTGGGGTTCGACAGGGCCGCCACCACCACGCTGGCCATCAACGACCCGACGCTGATGATGACCCAGCCCTCCGAGTACGTGGCCTACACGGGCTTCGACACGCTGGCCCACGCCTCCGAGTGCTACACCAACCGCGTGCAGTACGTGGGCGCGCTTCCTCAGGCGCTGAAGGCGGTTCAGCTGGTCGAGGACAACCTGCGCGAGGCCACCGCGAGCCCGCACAACTACTTCGCGATGAACAACATGATGTGGGCGCAGTACATGGCCGCTCAGGCGTTCTCGTCGGGACTGCTGGGCCTGATCCATTCGCTCTCGCACGCGGTGTGCGCCTACTACGACGTGCATCACGGGCTCAACAACGGCGTGGGGATCGCGCGGGTGTGGACCTACAACGTCCAGGCCACGCCCGACCGCTTCGCCGACATCGCCGACGCGATGCACGCCACCACGCCTGGGATGAGCCGCATCGAGAAGGCCGACGCGGCCATCGATGCGGTGATCCGACTGGCGCGCGACTGCGGCATTCCCGAGAACTGGCAGAGCGCGCCCGAGTACCCCAAGTCGCGCATCGGCAAGGGCTGGTACGAGAACAAGCCGACCGACATCGAGCCCGACGACGACGTGCTTCAGAACATGGCCGAGCACATGTTCAACGACCTCTGCACGCCGGCCAACCCGCGCAACGTGACGGTGGCCACCTGTAGGGAGATCCTGCGCGACTGCGCGTTCGACAGCATGGACAGCAAGGCCGGGCAGCCGCTCAACGGGCGCCCGCAGCACGGGGGCACCGGCGCCACCGTTCCGCGGCTGGGCACCGACGAGCTGCCTCCGGGCGCCACGGTCGGCAGCGAATCGCACATGGCCGGCGGCTGAGCGCTGAGTGCCGCTCTTCGAGGGGATCGACGACGTTCGCGAGCGGCTGGCGCAGCAGAGCTACGTCTGCGACCGGCAGCTCGCAACCGTCGTCTTCCTCGCCACGAGGATCGGCAAGCCGGTGCTCGTGGAGGGGCCGGCCGGGGTGGGCAAGACCGAGCTGGCCAAGGCGCTGGCCGGCGCCCTCGGGGTGGACCTGATCCGCCTGCAGTGCTACGAGGGGCTCGACGAGGCCAAGGCGCTCTACGAGTGGGAATACGGCAAGCAGCTGCTCTACACCCAGGTGCTGCGGGAGAAGATCGGCGAGCTGATCGGCCCCACGCGCGACCTGCACGAGGCCGCGGCCGCGCTGCGCGGCCAGGAGGACGTGTTCTTCTCGGAGAACTTCCTGGTCGAGCGACCCATCCTGCAGGCCCTGCGCTCCGAGGAGGTCTCCGTGCTGCTGCTCGACGAGATCGATCGCGCCGACGAGGAATTCGAGGCGTTCCTGCTCGAGTTCCTCTCCGACTTCCAGGTCTCGATCCCGGAGATCGGCACGGTGGAGGCGCGCAGCATCCCGATCGTCGTGCTCACCAGCAACCGCTCGCGTGAGCTGAGCGAGGCGCTCAAGCGGCGCTGCCTGCACCTCCAGCTCGACTACCCCGGCCCCGAGGTCGAGCTCGAGATCGTGCGGCTGAAGGCGCCCGGTATCCGCGAGGAGCTGGCCGACGAGCTCGTGCGCACGATCCAGCGCCTGCGCGGCCTCGAGCTGCGCAAGGCCCCGAGCATCGGTGAGACGCTCGACTGGGCCCAGGCGCTCGTGGTGCTCGGCGCCGACCACCTCAGCAAGGAGCTGATCGAGGAGACCCTCAGCGTGATCATCAAGTACGACCGCGACGCCGAGAAGGCGCTGAGCAGCCTCGCCGCCGACGATGGCGAGCCCGCCGCGGCCGCCCACAGCCACCACCACTGAGCACCACCCGTGGACCGGGTCCTCAACGACTTCGTCGACCTGCTGCGCCGCCACCGCGTGCGCGTGTCGCCGGCCGAGGGCCTCGACGCTCTGGAGGGGCTGCGCCACGTGGGCCTGGCCGAGCGCGAGGGGGTGCGCGACACGCTGCGCGCGACGCTGATCAAGAGCACCGACGACCTCGAGACGTTCGAGCGCATGTTCGAGCTGTTCTTCGGGCTCACCCCCGAGCCGGCGGCGCCGGCGCACCTGCACCCGCACGTGCACGACCCGGGTGGCACCGCCACCGAGCTGCGCTTCGGCGAGGACCTGGAGGGCGACCCCGACGACGGCGACCACGATCACTCGCACGCCGGCCCCGAGCCGATCGACCTGCGCCGCTTCCTCGACGAGGAGCAGCTGCGGCCCTCACACGACATCCACGGCGAGTCCGAGCGGCTGCGGCTTTCGGTGTTCGGGCAGCAGCTGATGCTCAACAAGAACCCCGACGCGCTGCAGCAGGCGCTCAAGCGGGCCACCCACCAGCTCAAGGTCAAGCGCGCGCGCTCGTTCAGCCCGGGAGCGGTGGCGCCCGAGACCGGCGCCGATGAGCTGCCCATCGAGCTGCCCGCCGCGGGGCTCGAGGAGCTGGCCGACGACCTGCGCGAGCTCGGCGTCGACGACCGGCTGGTGCGGGCGCTGATGGCCCAGGCCGACGACATCCTGAACGCGCTGCCGGGCCTGCTCGAGGAGATGCTCGAGCGCCGGCGCAAGCTCACCGAGGATGCGCTGGCCGACGAGGAGATCACGCGGCGCTCGCTGCGCCGCCTGCTCGACCTGTCCCCACGCGACCAGCGCGAGCTCGAGGCCGCGATCCGGCGCCTGGGCCGCCAGATCCACGGCGCCCGAGCGCGCCGGCTGCGGCGCGACCGCGTGGGGAAGATCAGCGTGGCGCACACGCTGCGGCGCAACCTGGCCTACGAGGGGGTGCCCTTCGAGCCGGTGCTGCGCCGCCGGCGCGAGCAGCGCCCGCGGCTGGTGGTGCTGTGCGACGTCAGCCTGTCCACTCGCAACCTGGCCCGCTTCTGGCTGCACCTCGTCTACAGCCTTCAGGACCTGTTCTCGAAGGTGCGGACGTTCGTCTTCGTGGCCGACGCCATCGAGGTCACTCAGCTCTTCCAGGAACATCCGCTCGAGCGCGCGGTCGACGCGATCTTCTCGGGCAAGCTCATCGACGTCGACGAGAACAGCGACTTCGGCCGCGCCGCGGAGCAGATGGTCACCGGGGTGGCGCCGGCGCTCAACCGCCGCACCACCGTGGTGGTGCTGGGCGACGGGCGCAACAACGGCCGCCCGCCCAACGAGGCGGCGCTCGAGCGGATCGCCGCGCGGGCGCGACAGCTGATCTGGATCACGCCCGAGCCCAAGTGGGGCTGGACGCTGGGCGGCTGCGACATGCCGCGCTACGAGCCGATCTGCGACCGCGTCGAGGTGGTGCGCAACGCCGAGGAGCTGGCCACCGTGGCCGAGTCGCTCGTGCAGCGCGCGGCGGTTCCCGTCAGCTGAGGTGGTGGACCTCCTGGAGGCCGTAGACCGGGGTGTCGATGCCCTCCGCGCGCGCCTTCAGCTGTAGCGCGAGGAACTGCGAGTAGTGGCGCGACTGGTGCAGGTTGCCGCCGTGGAACCACAGCCCCTCCTGCTGGGTCGGCTTCCACATGTTGCGCTGCTCGCCCTCCCAGGGGCCGGGGTCCTTCTTGGTGTCTGATCCGAGGCCCCAGACCTTGCCGACCTTGTCGGCCATCTCCTGCGACACCAGATCGGCCACGAAGCCGTTCATCGAGCTGTAGCCCGTGGCGAAGACCACCAGGTCGGCCGGCAGCTCGGTGCCGTCCTCCATCACCACCGAGTCCTCGGTGAGATGGTCGACCTGCCCGTTCTGGAGCTTGATCTTCCCGTCGGCCACCAGCTCGCTCGCGCCGACGTCGATGTAGTAGCCCGAGCCACGGCGCAGGTACTTCATGAACAGGCCCGAGTCGTCCTCGCCCCAGTCGAGGTCGAAGCCCGCGTCCTCCAGGCGCTTGTAGTAGTCGGCGTCGCGCTCGCGCATCTGGTCGTAGAGCGGGATCTGGAACTCGGGCAAGATCCGGTAGGGCAGCGAGGCGAAGATCAGGTCCGCCTTCTCGGTCGTGACACCCGACTCCACGGCTTCCTGCGAGTAGAGCGCTCCGAGCCCTATGTCCATCAGCGTCTCCGAGCGCACGATGTGCGTGGAGGTCCGCTGGACCATGGTCACGTCGGCGCCGTGCTCCCACAGCGCCGCGCAGATGTCGTGCGCCGAGTTGTTGGAGCCGATCACCACCGCCTTCTTGCCGGCGTAGGCATCGGGTCCCGGGTGGTCGGCCGAGTGGTGCTGGTCGCCCTTGAACACGTCCCGGCCGGGGATGTCCGGGATCTTCGGCTTGGCCGACATGCCGGTGGCCATCACCAGCTGCTTGGGCCGCAGGGTGTGCTGAGTCCCGGCGCGCTCGACCGCCACGATCCATTCCTTGGCGTCCTCGTCATAGCGGGCGCTCTTGGCCTCGGTCGAGCCCCAGTAGTTGAGCTCCATCACCCGCGTGTACATCTCCAGCCAGTCGGCGATCTTGTCCTTGGGCGAGAACACCGGCCAGGTGTCCGGGAACTTGATGTACGGCATGTGGTCGTACCAGACCGGATCGTGCAGGCAGAGCGACTTGTAGCGGTTGCGCCAGGAGTCGCCGGGTCGCGCGTTGCGCTCGACGATGATCGCGGGCACGCCGAGCTGGCGCAGGCGAGCGCCGAGGGCGATGCCGCCCTGTCCGCCGCCAACGATCACGACCTCGGGCTGGGTGGTGTAGCCGAGCTCCTCGGCCTCGCGCTCGCGCTCCTCGAGCCAGGTCTCGCGTTCGGGCTCGGGTCCGTGCGCCACGCCCTTGCGGCGGTTTGAGCGAGCCGGCTCCTCGTGACCCTTGAGCTCGGCGAGAGTGGTGAGCAGGGTCCACGCCATGCCGTCCCTGAGCCGCAGGTGCCCGTGGCCGCGGCCCACCTCGGTCTCGAAGTCGATCCAGGCCTGGATCACGCCGTCGGCCTCGGCCGGCGGCTCGCTGGTGCGCCAGTTGCGCGGCCTCACCTGCTCGAGCGTGTGATCGAGCATGTCCCTGACCCCGGCCCGGCCCTCCACCGTCTTGAGATTCCAGGTGAAGGCGACGAGGTCGCGCCAGAAGCTCTCCTCGGCGAACAGCTCCGCGGCGGCGGCGCTGTCGCCTTCGGTCAGGGCTTGGTCGAAGTCCGAAAGCCACTGGTCAACGGCGCTGGCGGGCTCGACGGCGGTGTCCGTGCTCATGGTCTCCTCCTGGCGGCAACGGGGCGCGGCTATTGTGGCGCGCCGAAATGCTGCGCGTCTACCGCATCCCCTACTCCACCAACGTCGAGCGCGTGGCACTGGCGCTGGGGCACAAGGGCATGGCGGTCGAGTGGATCGATGTCGACCCGGCCGACCGGACGCCGATCCGCGAAGCCAGCGGCCAGGAGCTCGTGCCCGTGCTCGAGGACGGTGACCTGGTGATCACCGACTCCACGCGGATCCTCCACCACCTCGAGGAGCTGCAGCCGGATCCCCCGCTGTTCCCGGGCGACCCGGCGCGGGCCGCCGAGGTGGAGATATTCCTCGATTGGTTCAACCGCGTCTGGAAGCGCGAGCCGAACCTGATCGCCGACCAGGCCGGCGACGCCGAGGCCGTGGCGCGCTGGGGCGAGCGCATGCAGCGGCGCCTCGACCTCTTCGAGGCCCTACTCCACGAGCGCGACTACCTGTTCGGCGAGTTCGGCGCCGCCGACTGCATCGCCTGGCCCTTCCTGCGCTACGCCGTGCACATCGAGCCCGAGCGACGACGAGCCCTTTCACCGCATCCTCAACGAGCGGATCGACGTGTCGGGCCACCCGCGCGTCGGCGCGTGGATCAAGCGGATGGCGCAGCGGCCGACAGCCTGAACTAAGGAGTGAAGACGACCTTGCCGAACAGGTCGCCGGCGAGCATCTCCTCGAAGCCCTGCCGTGCATCCTTCAGAGGGAGCTCGGAGGAGATCTCCGGCCGGGTGCCGGTATCGGCGCAGAAGCGCGTCAGGCGTACGAGCTCGTCGCGGGTGCCCATGGTCGAGCCGACGACCGAAAGTTGCAGGAAGAAGACCCGATTGAGCTCGGCCGGCGGCGCCTGCCCGCTGGTGGCGCCCGACACCACGAGCGTGCCGCCGGGCTTGAGCGAGCGCAGCGAGTGGCCCCAGGTGGCCTCACCCACCGTCTCGAGAACGGCGTCGACCCGTTCGGGCAGCCGGGCGCCGGAATCAAAGGCCTGGTCCGCTCCCAGCTCGAGCGCGCGGGCGCGCTTGTCCTCCGAGCGGCTCGTGGCCCACACCCGCAGCCCGGCCGCGCGGCCGAGCGCGATCAGCGCGGTGGCCACGCCGCCGCCCGCGCCCTGGACGAGCACGGTGGCTCCGGGCGCCACGCTCGCGCGGGTGAACAGCATGCGGTAGGCGGTGAGCCATGCGGTGGGCAGGCACGCGGCCTGCTCGAAGCTGAGCTCGGGCGGCTTGGGCACGAGGTTGCCGAGCGGAACGGCCACCTTCTCGGCCAGGGTGCCGGGATGTCGCTCCGACAACAGCGAGCGCTTGGGATCCATCGTCTCGTCGCCGCGCCAGCCCGGGCTCGAGATGACCGAGTGGACCACGACCTCGTTGCCCTCCTCGTCGACCCCGGCCGCGTCGCAGCCGAGGATCATCGGCAGGCTCTCCTCGTCCAGGCCGACCCCGCGCAGCGACCACAGGTCGTGGTGGTTCAGCGCGGCGGCCTTCACGGTCACGGTCGTCCAGCCGTCCGGCACCTCGGGGTCGGGCCGCTCTCCGGACTCCAGTCCAGAGAGCGGATCGTCGGCGTTCGTGCGGGCGGCGTAGACGGCGAACATGAGCGCGCCGGACCCTACACCCGCCCATCAGTCCCGGTAGGTGACCTCCTCGCGCGCCCCCGTCTCCGCCGAGCGCAGGATCGCGTCGCACACCTCGGCGCAGCGGTAGCCGTCCTCGAACGTCGCCCCGTGGGGGGCCACGTCGGTGTCGTCGCGGATCGCGCTCAGCAGGTGGTGCAGCTCGTGGACGAAGCTGTGCTCCCAGCCGATGATGTGCCCGTGCGGCCACCACCACTCCCAGAAGGGGTGGTCGGCTTCGGACACGAGCACGGTGCGGAAGCCCTGGGCCGACTCCGTCGGGGTCGATCCGGCGGTGTGCACCTGCAGCTCGTTGAGGCGCTCGAGGTCGAACGCGATCGATCCCTTTGAGCCGTTGATCTCCCAGCTCAGGGCGTTCTTTCGCCCGGTGGCGAAGCGCGACGCCTCGATCGTGCCCACCGCGCCGCTGTCGAAGGTGACGACGGACTCGAACGCGTCGTCGACCTCGCGCCCGGGTTGGAAGGTCGCGGTGGTGGCCGCCACCGACCCGATCTCGCCCACGAGGTAGCGCGCCAGGTCGATCACGTGCGCCCCGAGGTCCCCGAGGGCTCCTGAGCCCGCGGCCGCCTTCTCGAAGCGCCAGACCTCGTCTTCGATCGCCCCCCACTCCTGCAGGTAGCGCCCGCGGAAGTGCCGGATCTCGCCGAGGTCGCCCGCCTCGATGATCTGTCGCGCGAGCCGGACCGCGGGCACGAATCGGTAGTTGAACGCGCACATGTGCTTGACCCCGGCGGCGTCGACGCGCTGCCACGCCTCGTGGGACTCATCCGCGTCGCGCCCCAGCGGCTTCTCGCAGATCACGTGCTTGCCCGCCTCCGCGGCCGCGATCGACGGCTCGGTGTGCAGGTTGTTCGGCCCTGAGTTGTCGAACACCTGGATCCGGTCGTCGGCCACCAGATCGTGCCAGTCGGTCACGTAGCCCTCGAAGCCGTAGCGCTGCGCGGCCTCGGACACCGCCTCCTCGTTGCGCCCGGCTATGGCCACCAGCTTCGGCACGTAGGGCGGCGGCCAGGCCATGTAGGGCAGCGTCTTGTAGGCGTTGGAATGGGCCTTGCCCATGAAGGCATAGCCCAGCATGCCGATCCCGATCTCCTCCACGTCGGCCATGTGCTCAGTCCTCCCGCGCGAACGCGGCGTCGAAGGCCACGGTTGACGGCGAGAAGTCGGTGGCGCGCACGAAGGCCAGGGCGTCGGGCGCGCCCCAGTCGCGGTCCATCCCCGAGTCCTCCCACTCGATCGACAGAGGCCCGTCGTAGCCGATCCGGTTGAGCACGCGGAACATGTCCTCGAAGTCGACATCGCCGTGCCCCGGCGAGACGAAGGTCCAGCCGCGCTCGGGCTCGCCGAAGTCGATGTGCGAGCCCAGGATCGAGCGGCGCCCGTCCAGGCGCTTGATCGAGTCCTTGACGTGCACGTGGTAGATGCGGTCGGCGAACTGCTCGATGAACGCGCCCGAGTCGAGGAACTGGTGGGCGAAGTGAGAGGGATCGAAGTTGATGCCGAAGCCCTCGCGCCGGCCGATCGCCTCGAGCGTCTTCTCCGTGGTGGGGAAGTCGTAGGCGATCTCGGTGGGGTGCACCTCGAGGCCGAACTTCACGCCCTCCTCGTCGAACACGTCGATGATCGGGTTCCAGCGCTCGGCGAAGTCCTCGTAGCCGCGCTGCACCTCGTCCCAGTCGTTGGGCGGGAAGGAGTAGAGCATGTGCCACACCGGCGAGCCGGTGAACCCCGTGACCACGCCCACACCCATCTTGGCCGCGGCGCGCGCGGTGTCCTTCATCTTCTCGGCGGCGCGCCGGCGCACCCCCTCGGGGTCGCCGTCGCCCCAGACGTCGGGGGGCAGCACCGCCCCGTGACGGGAATCGATGGGGTCGCACACGGCCTGCCCGACGAGGTGCGCGCCGATGGCCCAGCACTCCAGGCCGTTGCGCTCCAGCAGCTCGCGCTTGGCGCGCACGTAGCCGTCGTCGGCCAGCGCCGCGTCGACGTCGAAGTGGTCTCCCCAGCAGGCCAGCTCGAGGCCGTCGAAGCCCCACTCGCCGCACTTCGCGGCCAGGTCCTCGATCGGCAGGTCGGCCCACTGGCCGGTGAACAGCGTGACGGGTCGTGCCATCGTCGCTCTCTTTCTCAGTTCGCGGTTTCAGGGTCGCCGGCCACCTCGATGGGCACGCCGGCACGGCGGTATTCGTCCACGGTCGCGGCCGGGAGGCCGAAGTCGACGATCAGCAGGTCGAGCTCGTCGGCGCGCGACATCGTCAGGAGGGAGGAGCGACCGAACTTGCTGGAGTCGATCAGCGCCACGCAGGTGCGCGCCACCCCGCGTGCCGCGTTGACCACGTCGGCCAGCGGCCGGCGCGAGGTCGTGAGGCCCTGCTGCAGCGTGATCCCGGCAGCGGATATGAAGGCCAGGTCGATGTTCAGCCCGGACAGGAACTCGTAGGCCCAGCGCCCGCCGATCAGCTTCATGTGGGGGTCGACCTCGCCGGGCGTGACGATCACGTGGATCGACTCGGCCGACATCTCGAAGGCGATGGCCGGCGAGTTGGTGACCAGCGTGAGCATCTGGGGAGGGTTCGCCTCCAGTGCGCGGGCCAGGGCGAGGCAGGTGGAGGACGAGTCGAGGAAGATCGTCGCGTTGTCGGTGACCAGCCGGGCCGCGTGATCGGCGATGGCGGACTTCGCCTCGCGGCTCTGGGCCACGCGGCCGTCCCAGGCCGTCTCGATGCGCTCTTCGCCGACATGCCCGTTGATCGCGCGCGCGCCCCCGTGCACACGCTCGATCAGGCCCTCCGCGGACATCTCGGCCAGGTCGCGGTGGACGGTGATGGCCGACACGTCATGCGCGTCGGCGAGGTTGGCGATGGACATGCCTCCCTCGCGGCGGATCCGCTCCAGCATCTGCGCCCGGCGCAGAGCGGGTGGGACGGTCGGGCTCACCTCAGACGCGGTCCTCGAACTCGCGCCGCTTGATGTCGGTCTCGAGCGGACGGAACTCGTCGATCGCGGCCACCAGGTGGTCGGCGAAGCGGTCGAGGGCCTCCTCTCCCTTCTCGCGCGTCGCGGTCATCGGGTTGCCGATCACGCCGGTGCGCGAGAACTCGTTGTGGTCCATCGGGAATGTGAAGTACTGGTAGCCCTGGAAGGCCACGTCGGGGGCGCCGTCGCGCTTGACGAAGGACTGCGGCAGCCACTTCGGCACCTGGGCCCGGTCGCTCTCAGCGCGGTCCATGCGCACCAGCGCATCGTTGTGGGCCATCACCTGCGAGGTCTCGAGCTCGGAGGCGTGCCAGCCCGGAGTCTCCTCGGGCGGGTTCTCCAGCAGGTCCTCCAGCATGCCGATGTAGCGCTCGGCGTACGGCTTGTAGAGCCCGACGATCGCGCCGGTCTCGTACTTGATCCTGCGCAGCAGCGGATCGATCACCTTCGTGTTGGAGCCGTGCCCGTTCACGAAGATCAGCTTGTTCCAGCCGTGGTGGATCAGGGAGCGGGCGATGTCGTACCAGGCCTCGACAACGGTCGAGGCCCGGAAGGTGATCGTGCCCACGCCGGTCTCCGGCTCGCGCATGTGTTGCGGGGAATAGCCGGCCCAGAAGGGCGGGGCGTAGGGCACCTCGGCCTTCTCGGCCGCCCGCTTGGACACTTCGAGCGCGGTGATCGTGTCGGTGCCCAGCGGCAGATGAGCGCCGTGCTGCTCGCACGAGCCGATCGGGATCAGGATGATGTCCGAGCGCTCGCGAAACCACTCGATGTCCGGTGGGGCAAGGTCGAGCAGGCAGTTCGATACGGGTTGGTCAGACAACGCAGGTCTCCTTGGCCAGGGTGAGGTAGCGCTCGGCGACGAGGTCGGCGAACTCGGGGTCGTCCACGTGCGCGTCCACTTCCTCGAGAGGTATCTCGGGCGGCAGCGCGTCGCGCAGGGATTCGATGAAGGCGGCGTCCGCCTCGGGGTCCCACAGGTCGCCGCCGGGCACGTCGGCCAGCGAGAAGCCTCCGGTCGGGCAGATCACCCGCACCGGGCCGCGCGCGTCCGCGAGCCGCTCGGCGACCACACGTCCCAGGGCGGCCTCCTCCTCGGCGGTCAGGCGCACGAGCGTGGCCACCGGGTTGTGGAAGTACTGCTTGCGGTCGCGGTAGCGCTCGGGCAGCTCCTCGCGCGCGCCCTGGTTGAAGAAGTCGACGCAGCCGGGCACCACCACCTGGGGGAGGCCGTGCTCGCCCGCCACGGTCAGGCGCCGCGGGCCGGTGGCGTGGATCCCGGTGGGATGCATGGCGTTGGCCAGCTCGGAGAGCGTGAAGTCGATCACTCCGGAGATCGCGTCGGCCTCGATCAGGCGTTCCATGGCCGGCCCGCCCACGCCGTTGGCGTGGAACACGACGGGCTGATGGCCGCCGGCCTCGAGCGTGGGCAGCATGCGCATCACGGCCGGCGTGGTGTGCCCGAGCATCGTGATCCCCACACACCGCTCCCCGAGCGCCTCGGCGGGGCGCCCGGCGTCGCGTGCCATTCCCACCACCGCGGCGGCGGCGTTGTCGAAGATGGCCCGCGAGATCGGGTTGATCCCGAGGATGTCGATCACCGAGTGCATCACCAGCGTGTCGCCCTCGCCCACGAACGGCCCGAAGGGCCGGCGTCCGGAGGCCGAGGGGGACACGATCAGCTTGGGCACGCCGACTGGCAGCGCGGCCATCGCGGCGGCGCCGAGCAGGGCGCCCTCGGCGCCGCCCAGGCACAGGGCGCCGTCCACGCGGCGCTCGGCCCAGAGGCCTTCGAGCACCGCGCGGACGCCCTCCTGCATCTGCTCCACCGCCGCCCCGCGGGAGCCCGCCGCGCGAACCGCGTCTAGCTCCCGTCCACCCGCTCGGGCGACCTCGGCGCGCGGAACGTCGGCCTCGCAACCCAGGGCCTCGCCGAGGATGCCCGAGTCGATCACGATCGCCTGGCCGCCGAGCGCGGCAATGCGGTCGCGCACGTAGGCCGTCTCCTCGCCCTTGGTGTCGAGGGTGGCGATCAGCGCGATCCGGGGCGAATCGCTCAAACGGCCTGGCCCACCGACTCCGCCGCCTTCTTGAGCCGGTCGATCGAGTCCTGCACGTACTGGTCGTAGAGCGCGGCGGGCACGGTTCCGGTGCCGTGGTCGCGCAGGAACTGCTCCATGCCCTGCGAGCCCTCGCTCTCCGACGCGTCCGTGATCTCGGTGCGCTCGGAGATGCGGCTGCGGTCGACCGTGGCCACGAACTCGACCGTCACGCAGCCGTCGTAGCCCACCTCGTCCAGGGTCTGCATGAGCTTCTCCCAGTCCACGGAGCCCTGGCCCGGCGGCATGCGGTTGTTGTCGGCCACGTGAAAGTCCACGAGCCTGTCGCCGGCGCTGCGGATGGCCTCCGCCCAGTCGGCCTCCTCGATGTTCATGTGAAAGATGTCGAGGCTGACGCCGCAGTTGCCGCCCACGTCCTCGGCCAGCGCGAGGGCCTGGTCGGTGCGGTTGATGAAGTAGGTCTCGAAGCGGTTGAGCGGCTCGATGCCGATCCGCACGCCCAGCTCTTCGCCGTGGGCCTGGCATTCCTTGAGGCACTCGATCGCCCACTGCCACTCGTCCTCGGGCGACCCCATCGGCACGACCTTGCCCACCGTGGAGGGGACGATCGTGATGATCTCCCCGCCCCAGGCCGCGATCTGGCTCATCGTGTCCTTGACGTAGTCGACCGAGCCCTGGCGCACGTACTTGTCCTCGTGCACGAGGTCGCGCCCGCCGGTCATCAGCGTGACGGAGCCCCAGCAGCCCACTCCGTGCTTGTCCATCAGGCCCTTGACCTCGTCGGTGTCCCACACGGCGGGCTCGCCCGAGATCTCGATCGCGTCGTAGCCGCTCTTGCCGAGGCGCTCGATCGTGTCCCCGATCGGCTCCGCGCGCATCCAGTTGTGCATGGCGAACTTCAAAGGTTCTCCTCTCCTTCGTTCCTACAGTCCGAGTTTTCCTGGGTTGAGGATCCCGTCGGGATCCAGCGCCCGCTTGATGCTTCGCATGGCCTCCAGCGAGGCTCCGTGCTGGCGCTCCATGTAGGGCGCGAGCTTGAGCCCGACACCGTGGTGGTCGTTCATCACGCCGCCCGCGCCGAAGGCGGCCTCCAGGCCGTTGGCCCAGATGCGGTCGTGCAGCTCCACAGCGCCCGGTCCCCCGCCACCGTCGGGGACCACGAAGCGGGCGTAGATCATCGTCCCCCACTGATACCAGTGAGAGAAATGCATCCGTAGCTGGAGGTCCACGTCGGCAAAGGGCTCCTTGACCGCGGCGCGTAGGGCGTCGTAGACCCCCTCGATCTTCGCGTAGGTGGCGACCACGTCGATCGTGCCCCACACCGACGGCAGCACGGGCTGGTGGGGCGGCACGTAGAAGTCATAGCGCCGGTCCCACCAGGTCTCGGCCAGGGCCGGGTCGAGCTCGGTGGCACCGGCGTCGTGGGCCAGCGCCAGGGTGGCGGTCTCCTCGGCCTCGGCTGTGCCCGGCTCGCCCTCGAAGCAGAGGACGGTGCAGACGCCGTCGAGGTCCTCGCCCACCACGGGAGAGAGCGCGAGCCGGGTGGCCTCGTCGTCGTACATGCGGATCACCGAGGGGCGCGCGCCGGCGGCCAGCGCGCGGCGCATGGCGTCGACGCCCGCGCCCACCGTCGGAAACCGCACCGTGGCAAAGCGCCGCACGGCGGGAAGTGGCACGATCTGCAGCGTCACCTGCGTGATGACCCCCAGCGTTCCCTCCGAGCCCACGAAGAGCTGGGTCAGCTCCGGGCCCACGGCATGACGCGGCACGGGCACGGTCTCGATCAGCTCGCCGCTGGCGAGCACCACGCGCAGCGAGAGCAGCAGGTCCTCGATCTTGCCGTAGCGGGTGGAGAGCACGCCGGAGCCGCGCGCGGCCACGTAGCCGCCGACGGTCGCCCACTGCGACGAAGCCGGGTAGTGGGGAAGCATGAGGCCGCGCGCGTTCAGCTCGCGCTCGAGGCGGTCTCCGTTCACGCCGGCCTCGCAGGTGACCGTGTAGGAGCGCTCGTCGATCTCGACGATCCGGTCGAGACCGGTGAGATCGATCACGAGGCCGCCGTGCACGGGCACCGATCCGCCCTGGGTGCCCGACCCGCCGCCCCAGGCCACCACGGGCACGCGATGCTCGGCCGCCACGCGCATCGCGGCCGCCACGTCGTCCTGGCTCGTGGGGCGGGCCACCACCTCGGGCCGGCCGAGCGGGTCGCCCTCCGCCTGTGCGTGCAGGCCGAGCCAGTACGTGTCCGTCACATACGCGTCGAGGCGGTCGGGGGAATCGCTGACCGCCCCGTTGCCGAGTTCGCTGCTCAGATCAGACCGGAACTGATCGGTGACGGTGGAGGTATGCAGTGTTAAGCGCTCCTTTGCAAGTCCCGTCATCAAGCGTCAAGACTTGACAACGATCATTTCATCAGTTTTCAATACGTGTCAAGCCTATGCGTATCCCGCTTCGGCGTAACCAAGCCACGACCGCTGATCCCTCCGTGGAAGCTCTTCCCGGAACGCAGAGCGTGTCCACGGTTCTCTTTGGCGCCGCCGCCCTTCTGGTGGTCGGCTGGCTGCTCGTCAAGGGGGCCGGCGACCTCAACCAGTTCGCCGTCGTCACGCTCAACGGGATCACGCTCTCCGCGCTGTTCTTCGTGGTGGCGAGCGGCTTCACGCTGATCTTCGGCCTCATGCGCGTGGTGAACATGGCCCACGGCTCGCTCTACCTGCTCGGCGGCTACGTGGCCTTCGAGATTCAGGCCGGGTGGTTCACCGAGGAGACCCAGGGCCTGAATCTCAGCCTCGCCTCGCCCACCGGCTCGGCGTCGGAGTACGGGCTCTTCGGGTGGCTGGTCCCGCTGGTGCTCGCCTGCCTGGTAATTGGCTTGCTCGGCGTGGTCATTCAGCAGCTCTTCCTGCGCTGGAACCAGGGCGAGGACCTGCGCCAGGCGCTGATCACGATCGCGATCTCCGTGATCATGGCCGACCAGATGCTCGCTCAGTTCGGCGGAATCGCGAAGGACGTGAAGCCGCCCTCGAGCTGGCCCGAGAGCGTGACGATCTTCGGCGTGCAGTACGGCTTCTTCCGGCTCGTGATCGTCACCGGCGCCGCGCTCGCGATCGGGCTGTTCCTGTGGTGGCTGATCAAGCGCACGCGCTTCGGGCTGATCGTGCGCGCCGGCGTGGACGACCGCGAGATGGTCTCGGCGATTGGGATCAACATCCCGATCGTGTTCGCGGCCGCGTTCTTCATCGGCGCGATGCTCGCCGGCCTTGGCGGAGTCCTCGGAGGCACGATGCTCTCCCTCGAGCCGGGCGAGGACACCTCGTTCCTGCTCAACTCCCTGATCGTGGTGATCATCGGCGGCATGGGCAGCCTCGGTGGAGCGGCCATCGGAGCGCTTCTGCTCGGGCTCGTCGACGCGTACGCCGACGTGTACCTCGTCTTCGGCAGCACCGACCTCACCAACTACTCGATTCTGTTGACCTTCGCCCTGTTGGTGGCCGTGCTGGCGGTGCGCCCGCTGGGGCTCTACGGGAGACCGGCTTGACGCAGCGGCGTGGCACCTACGACACCATCTCGCTGGCGATCGTCGGCGTGGCGTTGCTGCTGGTCGTGTTCGCTCCGCTGATCTTCACGGATTACTTCGTCGGCGTCATCCTCACGAAGGCGCTCTGGCTCGGCATCGCGGCCGCGAGCCTCATCTTCCTCGCGAGCTACGCGGGCATGGTCTCGCTGGGCCAGGTCGGGCTCTACGCCATCGCCGGCATGATGTTCGCCAACCTGGTGTCGGCCGACGGCGGGCTCGACGCCGCGTGGAACCCGTGGGTGGCGGTGATCGCAGCGCTGCTGATAGCCACCCTGGCCGGCGTCCTGTTCGGCGCCGTGGCCTCGCGCAGCGTGGGCATCTACTTCCTGATGATCACCCTCGCTCTCGGCGTGCTCGTCTACTACTTCTTCGCGCAGGTCACCCAGCTGTCGGGCTTCGGCGGCGTCAACTCGCCGCAGCTGCCGTCGCTCATAGGCAACCCGGGCAGCGATCCCGTCCCGCTCTTCTACGTGACGCTTGCCGCCTCGGTGCTGGTCTTCGTGGGCATTCGCTATCTGGTCCGCACGCCCTTCGGACTGACGATGCAGGGCCTGCGTGACGAGCCCGACCGCATGCGCGCGCTGGGCTTCAACGTGACGCTGCACCGGACCCTTGCCTTTGGTGTCGGAGCCTTCATCGCGGCCGTCGCGGGGGTGCTGTCGGTCTGGTACAACCAGCGCATCTCGCCGGGCTCCATCGCGCTCGGCCAGACGATCGACATCCTGGTGATCGCCGTGATCGGCGGCCTGTTCCGGCTCGAGGGCGCCTGGGTGGGGGCGATCTTCTTCGCGCTGCTCGACAACTACTCGCGCGAGTACACGCCGGAGATCGGAGACATCCTCGGCCCCGAGCGCTTCAACACTCTCATCGGAATCGTCTTTCTGGTGATCGTGCTCGCCTCGCCGGGGGGCCTCGTCGGCCTCTGGGAGAAGGGCAGGGAAAGATTTGGACCGTCGTCCGGGGGCCGAAGATCCCGCGCCGGACCGACGGCGGAGGGAGCTCAGTGAAGGGGTCAGAAGTCGTAGAAGTGTCACATCGACGTGTAGGAGAGAGGAGACAGATGACGAGCAAGAACGAAAGCCGGCGGTGGACCCGCCTGCTTCTTGCCGCGGTCATGGCGCTGTGCCTCGCCCTCACCGTTGCCGCGTGCGGCGACGATGACGAAGAGAGCAGCGACAGCGGCGGCGGCGACAGTGGAGGTCAGACCTCGGGTGGGGGCGGACCGGTCAAGGTGGCCATCCTGTCCGACTGCGAGGGAGCGTTCGGCGCGTTCTACGAGCCGGACATCGCCGGCGCACAGGTGCCGCTGATCAACCGTGGCGCCAAGGTCGAGAACCCCAAGAAGCCCAGTGACGGCATCACCGGTGCGAAGCTCGGCGGCAGGGACGTCGAGATCGTCGGCTATGGCTGCTCCGACGACACGGCCGACAAGGCGGTCGAGGAGACGCGCCGCCTGATGGAGCAGGAGGACGCCGACATCCTCATCGGCCCGCTGTCGGGCGACGAGAGCATCGCGGTGGCCAACTACGCCAAGGAGCATCCCGACAAGACGTTCATCAACGGCGCCGCAGGTGCCCAGGATGCGTCGCTCAAGGTGCAGGCGCCGAACTTCTTCCGTTACAACACGGACGGCGCTCAGTTCTCGGCCGGCCTGGGCGAATACGCCTACGAGGAGCTCGGCTGGCGCACGGCAGCGGTGATCGGTGACGACTACTCGTTCCCGTACACGTCGCTGGCGGGATTCGTCGCCGAGTTCTGTTCGCTCGGTGGCAAGGTCACCAAGCGCGTGTGGCCGCCCTTGGGCGAGAAGGACTACTCGTCCTTCGTCTCGCAGATCCCCGAGGACGTTGACGGTCTCTACGTCGGCGTCGGTGGCTCGGGCCTGATCTCGTTCATCAAGCAGTACGAGCAGCAGCGCGGCAAGATCGACACGGACAAGATCATGGGCAACGTGTTCTGGCCCGATCCGCTCGTGCTCAAGGAGGTCGGCGACCGCCTGGAAGGCGGCGTGACCGCGGGCCCGACGTCGGGCGACTCGACCGATCCGGCGGCGAAGGAGTACGTGGGCGAGATCAAGGCGGCGTATCCGGAGATCGCTCCGCTCGCCTCCTCGGTGTTCGTCTACCACTACTACATCGCCATGGAGGCCTTGGCCCTGGCGATGGAGGAGGTCAACGGCGACATCTCGGGTGGCCAGAAGGCGCTGCAGGAGGCGCTGGCCAACGTCGAGTTCGATGCGGCCTATGGGCCCATCAAGCTGGACGAGAACCGCAGTGCCATCAGCAGCAACTACGTCCAGCAGGTCGTGCCGGACACCAACGGCGACGGCGTTCAGGACGTCAAGACGATTCGGGAGATTCCGGACACCGACCAGCAGTTCGGTGGCATCTTCTCGACGGAGACACCGTCTCCGGATCGTGAGAACCCGAAGTGCGTGAAGGGCGAGCACGGTCCCGTGGGTGGGCAAGGCCGAGGAGATCGGCTGACCCTGCTGGAGTCACGTGGCTGAACTAGCCCAAACCACCGAAGGTGCCGAGCCGATCCTCCGCTTGCGGGGGGTCGGCCGGCGCTTCGGTGGGGTTCACGCCGTAAGGGACGTGGACCTCGAGGTCAGGCCCGGCGAGCGCCGGGCCATACTCGGCCCCAACGGCGCCGGCAAGACCACGCTGTTCAACGTGATCTCCGGCGAGTTCGGTCCCACCGCGGGGTCGATCGAGCTGTTCGGGCGAGACGTGACGGCCGAGCCCGGGCGCAAGCGCGCCCGGCTCGGGCTGTCGCGCACCTTTCAGACTTCGAAGCTCTTCCTCGGCATGACCGTCGAGGACAACATCTACCTCGCGTTGCTGGGCGTACGCGACGGGCACCTGCGCATCGTGCGATCGCGCAAGGACACGGAGATGCGCGAGCGCGCGCACGAGGTGGCCGGCCTGGTCGGCCTCGAGGAGGTGCTCGACCGCGAGGTGGGCGAGCTGTCCCACGGCGAGCAGCGCCAGCTCGAGCTCGGCATGGCCCGCGCCACCAGCCCCAAGCTGATGATGCTCGACGAGCCGGCCGCCGGGCTGTCGCGCGCCGAGCGCGTGCGGCTGACCGAGCTGCTGCGCGAGCTCGATCCCGAGATCACGCTGATCCTCATCGAGCACGACATGGACGTGGCCCTGGGCGTGGCCCAGTGGGTGACGATGATGCACAACGGGACCGTGCTGGTGGAGGGCACCCCGGACGAGATCCGCGCCAATGAGACCGTCCACGAGCTCTACCTGGGAAGCGGGGAGGCGGGACATGCCTGACGCGCTGCTCGAGGTAGAGATGCTCAACGGCTACTACGGGCCGTCGCACGTGCTTCAGGACGTGAGCTTCTCGATGGGCGACGAGCCCGTGGCGGTGATCGGGCGCAACGGCATGGGCAAGTCGACGCTGTGCGCCGCGCTCACGGGGCTGCTCGGCTCGTCCCGCGGGTCGGTTCGCTTCGAGGGCCGCGAGCTCATGGGCACCCCCGCCTACAAGATCGCCGCCGGCGGCATCGGCTTCGTGCCCCAGGGACGGCGCCTGTTCCCCTCGCTCACCGTCGACGAGCATCTCCGGCTGGTGGCCGGGCGTGGGAACGGCAAGCGCTGGAACCCCGCGCGCATCTACGAGACCTTCCCCCGCCTCGAGGAGCGCAAGGGCAACGGCGCGGCCCAGCTCTCGGGCGGCGAGCAGCAGATGCTCGCCATCGCCCGGGCCCTGTTGCTCAACCCGCGCCTGCTGATCATGGACGAGCCCTCCGAGGGGCTCGCCCCGGCCGTGGTCGAGAGCCTGCTGGAGACGATTCGCAGCCTCCACGAGGAGGGCACCGCCCTGCTGGTCGTGGAGCAGAAGCTCGGCGTGGCCACCGCCCTGGCCGAGCGCCAACTGGTGATGGTTGGCGGGGAGATCGCCGTGGAGACCACGGCGGCCGAGCTCAACGCCGACCCCGACGCCCAGCGTCGCTACCTGGGAGTGGAGCCTCTTTCGTCATGAACGCCGTCGACCACACCTCAAAGCCCGTCCAGTCCTTCGACTGGGGGGTTATCAAGTGGTACGTGACCCCGGACGACACCGCGGGCGCGAACCTGACGTTCGGCGAGGTGGTGCTGCTTCCGGGCAAGGGCCACGACCGCCACAACCACCCCGACGCTGAGGAGATCCTCTACGTGCTCGCGGGCGAGGGCGAGCAGATGCTCGACGATGGCGGCGAGAACAGCTTCCCCATCAAGGCCGGCGACACGATCTACGTGCCCACGGCGATGTTCCACTCGACGGTTAACACGGGCTGGCAGCCGCTGCGGCTGCTGGCCATCTACAACCCGGGCGGCTCGGAGAAGGCCTTGCGCGACCTGCCCGACTTTCGCGAGGGCGCCGGGCCCGACTGGTCCCTGCAGGCTTGAACGCCGTGAGCGCGCCCACGGTCCTGCTGATCGGGACCCTCGACACGAAGGGCGACGAGTACGGCTTCCTGCGCGATCGCCTGCGCGACGCCGGGGTGGAGGTGCTGGTGGCCGACGTCGGCAGCCTCGATGCGCCCCGCATCGAGGCCGACATCTCGCGCGAGGAGGTGGCCGCGGGCACCGGCGCCGACATCGGCGCCCTGGCCGAGGCCCGCGACCGCGGCGCGGCGGTGACCGCGATGGCCGACGCCGCGGCCGTGCTGGCCAAGAGGCTGCACGACGAGGGCCGCATCGACGGGGTGCTGGCCGCGGGCGGGTCCGGCAACACGGCGATCGCCACCCGCGCCATGCAGGCGCTGCCCGTGGGCGTGCCCAAGCTGATGGTGTCCACGGTGGCCGC
Source organism: uncultured Thermoleophilaceae bacterium (assembly GCA_963746825.1). Classification (GTDB taxonomy): domain Bacteria; phylum Actinomycetota; class Thermoleophilia; order Solirubrobacterales; family Thermoleophilaceae; genus JACVRW01. The sequence continues at coordinate 289,248 of CAVVCU010000007.1, read as the reverse complement.
GGGCGACACGCGCGACTACGTGGGCTCCCGTGACGTGGCGATGATGGCCTCGGTGGCCGACGTGGCGGGGCTGAACGCGGTGTCGGCGCGGGTGCTGGCCAACGCGGCGGCGGCCATGGCGGGGATGGTGCAGGCTCCGGCGATCGAGCTGTCTGACGAGCGCCCGCTCGTGGGGGCGTCGATGTTCGGCGTGACGACGCCGTGCGTAACGGCCGCGCGGGAGGAGCTCGAGGCGCTCGGCTACGAGCCGGTCGTGTTTCACGCCACGGGCGTGGGCGGCATGGCGATGGAGGGGCTGATGGAGTCGGGTTTCCTGAAGGGAGTGCTCGACGCCACCACCACCGAGCTGTGCGACGACCTGGTGGGCGGCGTGCTGTCCGCCGGCCCCGGACGCCTCGAGATGGCGGGACGGCTCGGCATCCCGCAGGTGGTGTCGGTGGGCGCGCTCGACATGGTCAACTTCGGGGCCCGCGACACCGTGCCGGCCCAGTTCGAGGGGCGCAACCTCTACGTCCACAACCCGTCGATCACGCTCATGCGCACGACGGAGGAGGAGAACGCGGAGCTGGGCCGGCGGATCGCGCGCAAGTTGTCGGCGGCCACCGGGCCGACGGCGCTGTTCCTGCCGCTGGGCGGGGTCTCGATGATCGACGCCGAGGGCCAGCCGTTCCACGATCCCGACGCCGACGCGGCGCTGTTCGAGGAGCTGCGGCAGGTGGGCGACGGGGTAGAGCTGGTGGAGCTCGACATGAACATCAACGAGCCCGAGTTCGCGCACGCGATGGTGGCCAAGCTCGACGAGTACATGAAGGAGGCTTCATGAACGGCGAGCAGGCGCGCGCCAAGCTGCGGGCGACGGTCGACTCCGGCGGCGTGATCATCGGCGCGGGGGCGGGCACGGGGCTGTCGGCCAAGTGCGCCGAGGCGGGCGGCACGGACCTGATCATCATCTACAACTCCGGGCGCTACCGGATGGCGGGCCGGGGCTCGCTGGCCGGCCTGATGCCCTACGGCGACGCCAACGCGATCGTCATGGACATGGCGCGCGAGGTGCTGCCCGTGGTGAAGGACACGCCGGTGCTGGCCGGCGTGTGCGGCACCGACCCGTTTCGGATCATGCCCAACTTCCTGCGCGAGGTCGACGAGGCGGGCTTCGCGGGGGTGCAGAACTTCCCCACCGTGGGCCTGATGGACGGCGAGTACCGCCAGGGCCTCGAGGAGACGGGCATGGGCTACGGCCTCGAGGTCGAGATGATCGGGGCGGCGGCCGAGCGCGGGCTGCTGACCACTCCGTACGTGTTCGACCCGGACTCTGCGGTGGCGATGACCCGCGCGGGCGCGGACGTGCTCGTGCCGCACATGGGCCTGACCACCAAGGGGGCGATCGGAGCCCACACGGCGAAGACGCTCGACGAATGCGTCGAGCTGATCCAGGCCATGCGCGACGCGGCGGTGGAGGTGAACCCCGACGTGCTGGTGCTCTGCCACGGCGGCCCGCTGGCCGAGCCCGACGACGCCGCCTACGTGCTGGAGCGCACCACGGGAATCGCGGGCTTCTTCGGCGCCTCCTCGATGGAGCGCCTGCCCACCGAGGTGGCGATGACCGAGAACATGAAGCGCTTCAAGGCGCTGGCGCCGAGCGGCTGACGCCCTCGTGAAACTCCTCGGCGTACCCACCAGCGCGGGCGCGTTCGCGCCCGGCCAGGAGCAGGCGCCGGCGGCGCTGCGCGCCGCCGGCTTGGTCGAGCGCCTGCGCGAGGCGGGGGTCGAGGTCGAGGATCTCGGCGATTCGCCGGTGTGGCGCTGGCGTCCCGACCCGGAGAATCCGCGCGCGCAGAACCGAGACGCGGTTGCCGATATCGCCCGGGACACCGCCGAACGGGTCCAGCGCGCTGTCGAGGCCGGCGATCCCCTGCTCGTGCTCGGCGGCGACTGCACGGTCGGGCTGGGCACGGTGGCCGGCCACGTGGCCCGCGGCGAGCGCGTCGGGCTCGTCTACTTCGACGTGCATCCCGACCTCAACACCCCCCACAGCGTCCACGACGGTGCCTTCGACTGGATGGGCGTGGCCCACATGCTCGCCGTGGATGGCGTGGACCCGGTGGTGAGCGGGGTGGGCTCGCGCACCCCGCTGCTGACCGACGACCAGGTGCTCCTGTTCGGGTGGGGCCGCGACCAGGCCCGGCCATTCGAGCACGAGCAGATCCTGGCGCGCGGGATCGAGAACGTGCCCCTCGCCGACGTGGCCGATGACCCCAGCGGCGCCGCAACGCGGGTGATCGAAGGCTTCGGCGCTCGCTTCGACCGCCTGCTCGTCCACTTCGACGTGGACGTCGTCGACTTCACCGACGCTCCCCTGTCGGAGAACACCGGGCGCAACGAGGGCCTCGCCCTCGACGCCGCATTCGCCGCGCTCTCGGTACTGCTGTCAGGCGAACGGCTGAGCGCAGTCACGGTCACCGAGCTCAATCCTCTGCACGGAGCCGAGGACGGCGCGACTCTCGAGCGCTTTGTCGACGGGCTCGTATGCTGCGCCGGTGCGCAGGCGCCTTCGTGAGCTCGGGTACACCGTCGGCCGCTTTCCGACCGGCGAGCGCAACGCGCTGCTCGACGTGCCCGGCGTCCGGGTCGGCCACTGCACGCTGAACGAGGGCGAGCGGCTGCGCACCGGGGTGACGGCCGTTCTGCCCCACGAGGGCAACGTCTACGAGGAGAAGGTGCTCGGCGCGTGCCACGTGATCAACGGCTACGGCAAGGCGACCGGGCTTTCGCAGCTCGCGGAGCTGGGGACGATCGAGAGCCCGCTGCTGCTCACATCCACGCTGTCGGTGGGGCCGGTCTGGGAGGGTGGGCTCATGCACCTGCTGCGCCAGAGCCCGGAGGCGGCTCGCGATGCCGACACGCTCAACGTGATGGTGGGCGAGTGCTTCGACGGCTGGCTATCGGATGCCCGCTCTCTCCCCGTCCGGGCCGAGCACGCCCTCGAGGCCATCTCCTCGGCGTCCCCCGACGAGACGAGCGAGGGCGCGGTGGGAGCGGGCACGGGCACCACCACCTTCGGCTTCAAGGCGGGGATCGGCCACGCCTCGCGGCGCGCCGGCGGCCTGACCCTCGGCTGCCTGGTGAACCCCAACTACGGCGCCCGGCGCGACCTGCACGTGCTCGTCGGGCTCGACGCCGCGGCGCGGGCCTCCTCCGCGGAGCCCGAGCCACCGTCCCAGGGCGGATCGGCGATGGTCGTGCTGGCCACCGACGCGCCCCTGTCGGAGCGCCAGCTGGGCCGGCTCGCGGCGCGAGCCACCTTCGGCCTCGGCCGGGCCGGCTCGTTCGCCACCAACGCAAGCGGCGAGTACGTGATCGCCTTCTCCACCGCCCACCGCGTGGCCCACACCGCCAGCTCGCCGGTGCAGGACCTGCGGCTGCTGCGTGACGACTCCGCCGCGCTGCGCCAGCTCTTCGAAGCCGCCGGCGAGGTGGTGCACGAGGCGATCCTCAACGCGCTCTGCCGTGCCGACGCGATGGCGGGCCGCGACGGCAACCGGGTTGCGGCCTTCCCCTACGAGCTGCTCGAGTCCGCCCCCGGAGTGAGAAAGGTCGCGGCGTGAGGTACCGCACGCTGGGCCGTACCGGCGTCGAGGTGTCGGAGATCGGGTACGGCGCCTGGGGCATCGGCGGGGCGCAGTGGGGTGGCGCGGACGACGACGAGTCGATCGCCGCTCTCAATCACGCGATCGATCTCGGCCTCAACTTCATCGACACCGCCCTGGCCTATGGCGAAGGGCGCAGCGAGCGGCTCGTCGGCCAGGTGGTGCGCTCGCGCTCGGAGACCGTGCACGTGGCGACCAAGGTTCCCCCGCAGAACCAGATCTGGCCCGCCCCCGACGATGCCCGTGCGGAGGATGCGTTCCCCGCCGACCACGTGCGCGAATGTGCCCGGCGGAGCCTCGAGAACCTCGGCCTGGAGACGATCGACCTGCTCCAGTTCCACGTCTGGAACGACGCCTGGACCGATCAGGGCGACTGGCGGGAGGCCATCGACGACCTGCGCTCCACCGGCGCGATCAGGTTCTTCGGCGTGTCCATCAACGACCACCAGCCGGCCAACGCGCTGCGGCTGATCGAGTCAGGGGCGGTCGACACCGTGCAGGTGATCTACAACGTCTTCGACCAGTCGCCCGAGGACGAGCTGTTCCCGGCGTGCCTCAAGCACGACATCGGCGTGATCGCCCGCGTGCCGCTCGACGAGGGGGGACTGACCGGGACGATCAAGCCCGACAGCGAGTTCGCCGAGGACGATCACCGCTCCGACTACTTCCGCGGCGACCGCCCGGGCCAGGTGCACGAGCGGGTGGAGGCGATCGCCTCCGATCTGGGCATCGGCGAGGACGAGGTCGCGGGTACCGCGCTGCGCTACGTGCTCAGCGAGCCGGCCGTGTCCAGCGTGATCCCAGGCATGCGCTCGAAGCGGAACGTCGAGCGCAACGTCGCGGTGTCAGACGGGGCCCGCCTCGGCACCGAGGAGCGCGAGGCGCTGCACCGCCACCGCTGGCCGCGCAACTTCTACTCCTAGAGGACTCAAGTTCGGCCCGGCCGGGCCGAACTGGAGGGCTGAGCTACCGAAGGAGAGCCAATGGGGCTTCTAGGAAAGATGAAGGACGCAATGGGCCAGGCCCAGCAGTACCAGCAGCAGGCGGGCGGCCTGAACGGCAATGACGTGGCCGGCGGCGTCGCCGCGCGCGACTCGCTGCAGGGCCAGGCGCACGAGCAGAATCGCATTCTCTCGGTCGGCCAGCCCGGCATGGCGCTGATCAAGAGCCACGTCGACACCGGTGAGAACGTGGCCGGCAATCCCGTCTGGGTCTTCGATCTCGAGGTCTCGCCCGAGGGCGGCGCGGCCTACACCGTGGAGCACCGCGAGATCGTGTCCTCGGCGTCGATGAGCTACTACGGCGACGGCACGTCGCTGGCCTGCCGGATCGACCCGGCCGACTTGCAGAAGATCGCCTTCGGCGAGAAGCCGTTCATGTAGGGGCGCCTCCATGGGGATGTTCCGCGACATGAAGGACATGATGCAAACCGTCCGCAGCGACGAGCTCAAGGAGCTCAAGAAAAAGGCGGACGCTCAGCCCAAGCGCAGCATGCTCGAAGGCGTGAAGATGGCCAACGCGGCCTACGACGACGCCGTGATCGCCCAGCAGGCGGGCATGGCCGACCCGGCCGCATTTGGCAACACCTACCTGTCCGGCACGCCGGGAATGGCGGTGGTCAACTCCATCAGCGACACGGGCACGCAGATCAACATGGCGCCGGTGTGTGAGCTGGACCTCACCGTGACCGTGCCGGGCAGGGAGCCCTACGCGGTCAAGCATCGCCAGCTGATCGCCCACTCGGCGCTGGCTCGCTTCCAGCCGGGGGCCGGCTTCAGCGTGAGGGTCGACGCCAACGATCCGTCGAAGCTCGTCATCGGGTAGCTGACGTGACCCTGGCGCCGCAGTTAGCGACGCTGGTCGGCCGCACTCGCGCAGCGCCGGGGGAGCCCTGCCGACATGCGAGCCGAGTAGGTTGTCGCGATGCTCCGCGCCTCCCTCGCGGCGCTCGCGCTGCTGCTGGCCGTCGCCGCCCCCGCTCAAGCCGCCCCCGAGCTCTCATCCATCTTCGAGTCGGTTACCCGCAGCGCTCAGGAGCTGCGGGTGGAGCCGCCGCGGCCCGTGGATTGGTTCCCGGTGCGCGGGATCGTCGACTTCGGCGAGGCCGACGCGCGCTTTGGCGCGTCGAGGTACGGGCGCGCGCACGAGGGCCAGGACGTGTTCGCCAAGGCGGGCACGCCGCTGGTGTCGATTCGCAACGGCACGGTGGTGGAGACCGGCAACGACGGCGGTCGGGGCAACTACATAGCCATATGGAGCCCCGAGGTCGAGTCGACCTTCGTGTACCTCCACATGCGCGCGCCCACCCGCCTGAGGAAGCGCGAGCAGGTCGAGGCCGGCGAGCGCATAGGGGCGGTGGGTTGCACGGGCTCCTGCTGGGGTGACCACCTCCATCTCGAGATGCGCAAGGGCCGGGGAACCACGGGCAAGCCTCTGGACCCCCTGCCGATGCTGCGCGTGCTCGCCGGACGGGCGCGTTAGCCTGCGCCCCTCGTGGACCAGATGAAGCTGCGCAACCGCCTGGTCATGGCCACGCAGATGTGGCGCCAGGCGACCAACGATCCGCTGCCGCGCATGCCGCCCGGCGAGCCGGAGCGCCAGCTCGAGGACTTCGAGCTCAAGCTGGTGGACATGCTGTGCGCGCAGGCCACTCCGCAGACTGCGCGGGACGCCGCCGACCAGACGTGGGATCTCGTGCACGACCGCGGCGACGACGATGTGGTCAAACGGCGAGTGATGGAGTGTCACGAGGCGCTGGCTCGCCTGTCGGCCCGCGGAAGCGGACTCTGACCCGCCCCCCCGAGCTCTTCGGCCAACGCCTGAGAGCGCGTTCGCTCGCCTACCTGTTCTGCGCCGGCGCGCTGATGGCGGGCCTCACGATCGTGCTGCCCCACGCTGCCTCGGTCGACGACACCGGCCTGGGCCTGATCGGCGTGGGCGCGGCGCTGCTGGGCCTTGCCCTGCTGCTCGGGGCCGGCCGGACCGCCATGTGGCAGCTGCACGTGGCGCTGGCCGCGGGGACGGTGATGGTGGCGCTGGCCAACGACTTCACCGGTCAGACGGCTCTCTACCCGCTGCTCTTCAGCTGGCCGATCCTCTACGCGTTCTACTTCCTCGAGCGCTCCGCGGCCATAGCCCACGTCACGCTCGCCGGGGTGGCCTACGTGATCGTGTTGGCCACGGGGGAGCTGCCCAGCCCGTACGTGCGGTGGCTGCTCGCGATCGGCACCCCGACGGTGGCGGGCCTGCTGATCGCTCGGCTGCTGCAACAGGTGCGTACTGAGAGGGTCGACACCCGTGAGCGCGAGGTGCTCCTCCAGCAGAACGAGGCCCGTACGCGAATCGTGCTGGACAGCGCGCCCGACGCCTTCGTGGCCATCGATCGCGACGGGGTGGTCAGCACGTGGAACGCGGCGGCCGAGCGCATGCTGGGCTGGTCGGCGGCCGAGGCGGTGGGCAAGCCCCTGCGCACGCTGATCATCCCGCCCGAGCTGCGCGAGGAGAACGACCAGCTGCGCCGCAACCTCCTGGATCCGGCTGAAGCCGATGCCACGCGCGTGCTCGAGCTCGAGCTGCAGCGCCGTGACGGCAGTCGCTTCCCGGCTGAGGTGAGGGCCTCGCGGGTGACCGTGCGCGGCGAGGTGTTCGCGGCCGGCTTCCTGCGCGACTCCACCGACCGGCTGCGCCGCGAGGCCGAGCGCGAGGCGCTGGTGCGCGAGCAGGCCGCTCGCGCCGAGGCTGAGCGCGTGGCGGGAATGGTCAGCGGGATGCAGCAGCTCGTGGACGCCGCGCTCGCCCACCGATCGCTCGACGAGATCCTGCCCGTGCTCGCCGCTCGCCTGCACGCGGTGCTCAAGGCGGACGCCGCCGCCATCTACCTCGCCGACGAGCGCGATCAGCTCGAGCCGGCCGCGTCGTCGGGAGGCACCCCGGGCCGGAGTTTCGCCGGCCGCGTCGCCGAGCGGCGCGAGGCGATCCTGAGCGACCCCGAGGACGACTCGATGATCGGCGTGCCGCTGCTGGCCGGCGGGGAGCTGACCGGTGTGCTGGTGGTCTGCGCCGCCGCGCCTCGTCAGTTCAGCTCCGACGACCTCAACCTGCTGCGGCTGGCCGCCGACCGCGTGGCGCTGGCCATCGATCACGCGCGCCTCTACCAACGTGAGCTCAAGATCGCCGAGACCCTCCAGCGCAGCCTGCTCCCCGAGCGCCTGCCAGGGCTTCCCGGCCTGGAGGTGGCGGCGCGCTATCTCCCCGCCGCGGCGGAGGCCGAGGTGGGGGGCGACTGGTACGACGTGCTCACCATTCCCGGCGGCCGGGTCGGCCTGGTGATGGGCGACATAGCCGGGAAGGGCCTGGCCGCAGCCTCGATGGTGGGGCGCCTGCGCAGCGCGCTGCGCGCCTACGCGCTGGAGGGACACACGCCCGACCTCGCCGTCGGCCGGCTCAACCGCCTCATCTGGGCCGAGGCGCAGGAGGGCCAGATGGCCACGCTCCTGTTCGTGGTCGTCGACCCCGCAGAGGGCCGGGTGGAGTGGGTGAACGCCGGCCATCCGCCGCCGCTGCTGGCCACGGGCAGCGAGCCGCCCCGGTTCCTGGAGGGGGAGACCTCGGTGCCCCTCGGAGTGCTCCCCTTTCCCAGCTTCCGCGCGAGCTCGGTGGAGGTTGATGCCGACTCGACGGTGGTGCTCTACACCGACGGTCTCATCGAGCGCCCGGGCGAGAACATCGACCTGGGGCTGGAGCGCCTGGCGAAGCTCGTGAACGGCGAGCGCGGCGACCCCAACGCTCTCTGTGACCTGCTGCTGCGCTCGCTCGTTCCCGACGGCGCGCCGGCCGACGACGTGGCCCTCCTGGCGCTGCGCACGGTTCCCATGACCGACCACTTCGACGTCGAGTTCGCGCCCCAGCCGGAATCGCTCGCCTCCATGCGCGAGCTCCTGCGGCGCTGGCTTCGCCACGCCGGCGCCAACGACAACGAGCTGGCCGAGATCGTGACCGCGTGCGGCGAGGCGGCCACGAACGCGATCGAGCACTCGGGTGCCCCGGCAAGCACTTCCTGCGAGCTCAGCGGCCGCCTGGTGGGCCGAAAGGTCGAGCTGACCCTGCGCGATCGGGGCGTCTGGCGGCCCCCTCGCGACGGCGAAGGCGGACGCGGCCTGGTGCTGATGCGCGCGCTGGTGGACGAACTCGACGTAACATCGACTGGACAGGGCACTACGGTGCGCCTGTCGCGGACGCTGGAATAGCCACGGACGGACGCTGAACGGAGGGGTCGGTGGACCTGGTCGGACTCGAGATCGAGGATGGGGCGCAGGACATCGTGGTCGCCCACGTGACGGGCGAGCTCGACATAGTCGGCGCGTCGTCCACCGGCGACGCCATCTCCGAAGCCGTGCCGACGTCGGCGCGGGCCCTCGTGGTCGACCTCACCCGTCTCGAGTTCATCGACTCGAGCGGGATCGCGATGATGTTCAGCCTGGCTCGCAAGCTCAACGGCCGCCGCCAGGAGCTGCGGGTGGTGGCTCGGGCCGGCGCGCCCGTGCAGCGCGTGCTCGAGCTGGTGGAGTTCGACCGCGCGGCGCCGATCTACGAGACGGTCGAGGACGCCGTGGCCGAGCTGTCTCGCGACTGATCCTCGAGGAACTCCAGCACCAGCCGGTTGAACTCCTCGGCCTGCTCGACCTGCGCGCCGTGCGGGCAGGCCTCGATCACGCTCAGCCGGGCGCCGGGGATCAGCTCAGCGAGCTGAGCCGACTTCCAGACCGGCACGAGCACGTCGTGCTCGGCCCCGATGACGTGGGTGGGCACCTCGAGAGCACCGAGCCGGTCGACCGTGTCGTGGCGACTCGACGCGTCGAGCTGGCGGGCGAACGCGTCCGCCGGCTGAGGGTTGGGGTTCTGCAGCATGAGGTCGCGCAGCCAGGCGACCGCCTCCGCGTTCTCGAAGAAGCCCTCGGACAGGGTGAGCAGCATCAGCTCGTCGACCCGCTGCTCACGCGACATCTTCGCCACGCGCGCGCTCCAGAGCTCGCTGAGCTTGGCCGCCCAGGCGCCCCCTCGCGGCCAGGTCACCGCGAGCGTGAGGGTACGCACGCGATCCGGCACGGCCAGCGCGATCTCCTGGGCGATTGCGCCGCCCATCGACACGCCGACGAGGTGGAAGGACTCCAGGTCGAGCGCGTCGGCGAGGGCGAGCGTGTCCTGCGCCATGTCGGTGACCTCGTACGGGCCATCGGCCATGGACGACTGGCCGACGTCGCGATTGTCGAAGATGACGGTCTTGTAGCGAGCCGAGAAGGCGGGCACCTGGAGCATCCACGCCAGGGTGTCCGCAGCCAGACCCATCACGAGCAGCAGTGGCTCTCCCTCGCCGTGCACCTCGTAGTAGAGCTCCTGGCCGTTGGCTTCGATGGTCGGCATGGTCCGCAGACTAGGCAATGTCATCCGATCGCAAGCTCTCTGGCGAATGATGTGATGGGATGACCCTGCTCGTTCTCTTTGCCGTGGTGGCCGGCGCGGGCACCGCGCTCACGCCCTGCGTGCTGCCGGTATTGCCGGGATTGCTGGCCTCGGCCGGCACCGGCGGACGCCGGAGGCCGCTCGGGGTGATCCTCGGGCTGACCATCACCCACACCGTCGCGATCGTCGCGCTGGCGTCCCTGATCGACGGGGTGGGCCTGCCCGACGGCGGGGTGCGGACGCTTGCCGTGGTGGTGTTGCTCGTGTTCGGGCTGTCGCTGCTCGTGCCCTCGGTGGCGGCGCGCATCGAGGCGCCGCTCACCCGGCTGGCGCGCTTCGGGCCGTCCGGGCGCGGCGACGGGTTCTGGTCGGGACTGGTGGTGGGCGGCGGCCTTGGGTTCGTGTACGCCCCCTGCGCGGGCCCGATCCTGGCCGCGGTGGTCTCGGTCTCCGCGACCCAGGGGGCGTCCGGGGAGCTCGTGGCGGTGGCGCTCGGCTACGCGGCCGGTTCGGCCGTGGTGCTGCTGGCCATCGCGTACGGGGGACGCAAGGTGATCGGCCGGTTGCGAGCGGCGGGACGCGGCCCCCTCGTGCAGCGGACGCTCGGCGCCGTGATGGTGGCCACGGCGGTGGCGGTGGCCGCCGACCTCGACGTGCGCTTTCAAACGGCGCTGGCCAACGAGTTCCCCGCCTTCGTGACCAACCCCACCCGCGCCCTCGAGCGCTCGGGGTCGGTGGAGGACCGCCTTACCGAGCTGCGTGGGCGCTCACGCTTCGAGGAGGCCTCCGCGACGGCGGGCCTTCCCGTGCTGGGCACCGCGCCCGACTTCGCCGGCGACGGTCGCTGGTTCAACACGGAGGGCCAGGCGCCGCTCGACCTGAAGGCGCTGAGGGGCCGCGTGGTGCTGATCGACTTCTGGACCTACACGTGCATCAACTGCCTGCGCACCATGCCCTACCTGCGCGCGTGGGACGAGAGCTACCGAAAGAACGGCCTGACCATCGTGGGGGTGCACACGCCCGAGTTCGCCTTCGAGCGCGACTCCGAGAACGTCGAGCAGGCGATCGACCAGAACCGGCTGCGCTATCCCGTCGTGCAGGACAACGACTACGCCACCTGGACGGCGTGGGGCAACCAGTACTGGCCGGCCAAGTACCTGATCGACGCGCGCGGCCGCGTGCGCTACGCCCACTTCGGCGAGGGCAAGTACGAGGAGACGGACTCGGCGATCCGCGCGCTGCTGGCCGAAGCCGGGCGGGACCGCCTCGGGGCCCCGGCGCGGGCCAGCGTGGAGACGGCCTCGAGCGACCTCTCCACACCGGAGACCTACCTCGGCTACGAGCGCGCCGAGGGCTTCCTGCCCGGCCCGCTGCGCCCCGGCGTGGGGCGCTATCCCGGGGTGGAGGAGCTGCCGCCGGTGAGCTTCGCGCTGTCGGGCACCTGGAACGTGACCAAGGAAGCCGCCGAGGCCGTGGCGGGCGCCGAGATCGACGCGCGCGTGACCGCGCGCAAGGTCTTCCTGGTGCTGAGCTCCGAGGACGAGCTGCCGCGACAGGTGGAGGTGCTGCTGGACGGGCGGCCGGTGCCGGCGTCGGAGGCGGGCGCCGACGTGCGCGGCGGGCGCGTGACGGTGACCGGCGAGCGCCTCTACCGCCTGGTCGAGCTCGACCAGGTCGAGGACCGCCGCCTGACGCTGCGCCTGCCCACCGGTGTGAGCGGGTACGCGTTCACCTTCGGCTAGACCGGCTGGATCGGCCGGTTCAGCGGAAACTGGCCAGCCGGCCAGGATTGGTACGCTCGCCCTCGTGGGCGGCAAGGTCTGCATCATCGGAGCGGGCTCCTCGGGTATAGCCGCCTGCCAGGTGCTGCACGCGCGCGGCATCGACTTCGACTGCTTCGAGAAGGGCTCGGGGGTCGGGGGCAACTGGCGCTACGAGAACGACAACGGCATGTCGTCGGCCTACCGGTCGCTGTTCATCAACACCTCGCGCCAGATGATGGAGTACGCGAGCTACCCGATGCCGGCGGACTATCCGGACTATCCGCACCACAGCCAGATAGCCCGCTACTTCGACAGCTACGTCGACCACTTCCGCTTTCGCGACCGCATCCGCTTCAGGACCGAGGTCACGGCCGTCGAACCCGAGGGCCCGGGGCGCTGGCGGGTGACGCTCGACGACGGCGAGGAGAACGTCTACGACGCGGTCATGGTGGCCAACGGCCACCACTGGAACCCCAAGTACCCCGAGCCTCCGTTCCCGGGGCAGGAGCGCTTCGCCGGCGAGCAGATCCACGCCCACCACTACCGCGAGCCCGACGAGCGCTTCGCGGGCAAGAACGTGCTCGTGCTCGGCATCGGCAACTCGGCCACCGACATCGCGGTGGAGACCTCGCGCGTGTCGGAAATGACCTACCTGGCCATGCGCCGGGGAGCCCACGTCCTGCCCAAGTACATCGCCGGCACACCCACCGACCAGCTCGGCCCGAAGTGGCTGAGCCTGCTGCCCTTCTGGGTCACCCGCGCCCTGTTCATGCGCGAGCTCAAGCACGTGCAGGGCCCGATGGAGAACTACGGCCTGCCCAAGCCCGACCACAAGCTGGGACAGGCGCACCCAACGATCTCCGCCGATCTGCTGGCACGCATCGGCCACGGCCGCATCACCCCCAAGCCCAACATCGCGCGCATGGAGAGCGACCGCGTCGATTTCGACGACGGCACCAGTGCCGCGATCGACATCGTCGTGTGGTGCACGGGCTACCGCATCACGTTCCCCTTCCTGCGCGGCGAGGTGATGGAGGCGGAGGGCAATCGCGTGCCCCTGTTCCGCCGCGTGGTCCATCCCGAGGCCGCCGGGCTCTACTTCATCGGGCTGGTGCAGCCGCTTGGGGCGATCATGCCGATCGCCGAGCTCCAGGCGGAGTGGGTGGCCGACCTCCTGCAGGGCAGGGCGGCGCTGCCCGAGCCCGAGGCGATGAAGGGCGAGATCGAGACCGAGGAGGCGGCCATGCGCAAGCGCTACGTCGCCTCGACCCGGCACACCATCCAGGTCGACTACTACCCGTACATGCGGCTGCTGCGCAAGGAGCGAAAGCGCCGCGAGGGCGTGAAGCGCGCGCTGCCCGCCGGACGCGAGCGGCCGCGGGAGGCCGCCCGGGCGGCGTAGAGATGCCCGGCGTGGCCGTCGTGACCGGCGCGGGCCGTGGCTTCGGGCGCGAGATCGCCAGGCGCCTGGCGGGGCGCGGCTACACGGTTCTGGCCACCGACATCGACGGCGACGCGGCGGCGCGCACCGCCGAGGAGGTGGGCGGCTTCTCGGCCCGGCTCGACGTGCGCGACCCGGAGGCCCACCGCGAGGCGGCGCGCATAGCCGTGGAGCGCGGGCCGCTCGAGGTCTGGGTCAACAACGCGGGCGTCCTGCGCACCCGAAAGGTGTGGGAGCACAGCGACGAGGAGGTGCGCCTGCTTGGCCGAGGTGAACGTGATGGGGGTGATCTGGGGCTCTCGGGCGGCGATCGGCGCCATGCGCGAGCGCGGCGGCCAGAACATGCACGTGATCAACCTGGCCTCGCTGTCCGCGCTGGCGCCGGTACCCGGTCTTGCCGTGTACGCGGCGACCAAGCACGCGGTGCTGGGCTTCACCGCGTCGCTGGCCGGGGACCTGAGGGCGGCGGGGCTACCAATCCGCGTGCACGCCGTGTGCCCCGACGGCGCCGACACCGACATGACCAGCGAGCGCGCGGCCGAGCCCGACTCGGCGATCATCTGGTCGGCGCCCCGGATGCTCTCCGCCGCGGAGGTGGCCGACGCCGTGGTCGGGCTGATCGACTCGAAGCGCCTGGTGCTGGTGATCCCGCGCTGGCGCGGATGGGTCGCGCGCGCCACGGCGCTCGCGGGCCGGCACGCCGTGGTCGCGGGCGAGCCGCTGCGCAAGTTGGGTGAGCGACGGCGGTCGAAGCGGCGTTAGGGTTCGCCGGGAACTCGACCAGGAGAAGACGTGGCCACAGCGATTCCCGAGGTGCAGGACAACGGCGGCGCCGCCGCCACGCCGAACCAGATCGAGGTCGAGAACCCGGCCACGGGACGGGTGATCGCCAGCGTCGACGTGGTCTCCGCGCCAGCAGCTCGGCGAGCTCGTGGCCCGCGCCCGCGCGGCGCAGCCCGGCTGGGAGGCGCTCGGCTTCGAGGGCCGGGCGGCGGTGCTCAAGCGGGCCCAGCGGTGGATGATCGACAACACCGACCGAGTCGTTCAGACGATCGTCTCGGAGACCGGCAAGGCCTGGGACGAGGCCTACATCGCCGAGGTCAACTACGCCGCGGGCGCGCTTGGCTTCTGGGCCAAGAACGCCCCGAAGTTCCTCGCCGACGAGAAGGTCAGGACGGCTGCGCCATTCGTCAAGGGACGCAAGCTGACCGTCCGCTACGCGCCGGTCGGCCTGGTCGGCGTGATCAGCCCCTGGAACTACCCGCTCAGCAACTCCTTCGGCGACGCGATCCCCGCCCTGGCCGCGGGCAACGCGGTGATCCTCAAGCCCAGCGAGGTCACGCCGCTCACCTCGATGCTGATGGGCGAGATGATGCGCGAGTGCGGCCTGCCCAAGGGCGTCTACCAGGTGGCGCCCGGCTTCGGGGAGACCGGCGCGGCGCTCATCGACGCGGCCGACTTCGTCATGTTCACCGGCTCGACCGCCACCGGCAAGAAGGTGATGGCGCGCGCCGCTCAGACGCTCACGCCCGTCGCGCTCGAGATGGGTGGCAAGGACCCGATGATCGTCTGCGCCGACGCCGATCTCCAGCGCGCCGCCAACGCGGCCGTTCACTACTCGATGCAGAACACGGGCCAGACCTGCATCTCGACCGAGCGCGTCTACGTGGAGGAGCCCGTCTACGACGAGTTCGTCGGCTTGGTCACGGACAAGGTTCGCGAGCTGCGGGTGGGCCCTCCGGGAGAGGCGGGCAGCGTCGACGTGGGCGCGATGATCCACCCGCCGCAGTCCGACATCGTCGAGGCGCACGTGAAGGATGCCGTCGAGAAGGGAGCTCGCGTGGTCACCGGCGGCGAGCGCCGCGACGAGAACGGGCACTTCTTCGAGCCCACCGTGCTCGTCGATGTCGACCACGGCATGGACTGCATGCGCCAGGAGACCTTCGGCCCGACGCTGCCGATCATGAAGGTCGCGGACTCGGAGGAGGCCGTGCGCCTGTCCAACGACACCGAGTACGGGCTCCAGGCGTCGGTCTGGACCAAGGACGTGGCCAAGGGCGAGCGCCTGGCGCGCCGGATCGAGGCCGGCGCGGTGACGGTGAACGACGCCCAGATCAACTACGTCACGCTCGAGCTGCCGATGGGGGGCTGGAAGTCATCGGGGCTGGGCTCGCGCCACGGCGCCGAGGGCATCCGCAAGTACACCAAGAAGCAGGCGCTCGTCGTAACCCGGTTTGCGCCCAAGAGGGACCTGCACATGCTGCCCTACTCGTCGCGCAAGACCAAGCTGATCCAGCGGATGATCGCGTTCGTGAACCGCCGCTGACCGCGGCTCAGGGGTACAGGTCGCCGTCCTCGCCGGTCACGAAGATCGCGGCGACGGGGCAGTTGCCGGCCGCGGCGATCACGTCGTCCGTAGGAGCGCCGTCGGGGTCGACGACCACCGCCTTGTCCTCGTCGTCGAGCTGGAAGACGTCGGGTGCAGTGTCCACGCAGTCGCCCGAGCCGATGCACAGCGCGCGATCGACATTTACCGCAATCCGGTTCTGAGCCGAGAGCTCGGCCATTCAGGCGCGGCGGCGGGCGAGCAGCACCAGCAGAGCCGCGAAGGCCGCCAGGACGATCAGCGGCACCAGCGTGCGCGGCTCGGGGATTGGACTCTGCCCGCCGGACTGCGTCTCGCCGCCGGCGGGCATGGCGAACTCCTCCGCCGCCAGCACGTCGTGCGGCTCGTTGATCCCCGAGGGATCGGGCGGTAGGCGCTCGTCGCGCGCTCCGATGCCGAATTCGTCGGCGGCCAGGATGTCGTGGGGCGGCTCTTGCTCTTCGCTATGGGTCACCTCCCTATGGTTCCAGATCGATGGAGGGAGCTGACCGCACCGAGTTGGAAGCCGCCGCTTTTCGGCGGCTGGTCGAGCATTTGCGCGAACGAGCCGATGTACAGAACATCGACCTGATGGAGCTGTCCGGGTTCTGCCGCAACTGTCTCTCGCGCTGGTATCGCGAGGCGGCCGAGGAGCGGGGGCTCGAGCTGAGCGACCCTCAGGCGCGAGAGATCGTCTACGGCATGCCCTACGAGGAGTGGAAATCGCGCCACCAGAAATAGCCCGCGTCTGCGCGCTGGGCCTGTGCCTGCTGGCTGTGGCCGGTTGCGGGAGGGGCGGAGGCGAGGACACCGCCACCGCGGCCGAGGACGAGGTCGTGCTCACGCCCGAAGCAGCGACCGAGGGGCGCGCGCGGCTGCGCGAGCAGGGTCCCAGCTCGGCCTCCCAGGCCCGGGTGGTCGAGCTGCAGGGGGCTGGAGCCGAGCCGCAATTCGACGGCATCGACCCCGCCGACGACGCACCGAGCCCCGGCGCTCCCACCGACGCCGAGGTGCGCACCGAGCTGCGCGAGGCCCGCGCCTCCCTCGACCGCTTCCGCCAGTACCTCAACACCACTGCCTTCCTGCGCACCGGCCCGCGCGCCCGCGTGCTCCCGGACGGCACCGCGGTGGCGCCCGAGAATGCGCCCGAGCCGGTCAAGCGGGTGATCCTCGCGGCCAACCAGATCGCCAAGTTCCCCTACAAGTGGGGCGGCGGCCACGGCGCCTGGCGCGACAACGGCTACGACTGCTCGGGATCGGTGTCCTTCGCCCTGGCGGGCGCCGGGCTGCTCGACCGCCCGCTCACATCAGGCCTGCTCGCGGGCTACGGCCGCGAGGGGACCGGGCGCTGGATCACCATCTACGCCAACGGCGGCCACGTGTTCATGGTCGTGGCCGGCCTGCGATTCGACACCAGCGGACAGGGCCGCGCGGGCACCCGCTGGCAGGAGGACCCGGTGTCGACCGCGGGCTTTGCCGTGCGTCACGTGCCCGGCCTGTAGGGCGGGGCCTCGCCCCAGCCCCAATGCGGCACCGGCGCCTTCGGTGGCGGCTGCGCGCCGGGCTGCGAGTTGGACACCGCCAGGCGCGTTCCCCACTCGATGTAGGCCACGAAGGCGGAGCGGAACTCGGGATCGCTGGGCATCCCGGCGTCGTCGGCCGCGTCGCAGATCAGGCTCACCCATCGGCGGCGCATCTCCTCGGTGAGCGCCCGGCCGCGATGCTTCTCGAGCATGTTCGGGTAGCCGCCTCGCTCTTCGGTGTACCGGCTCGGGCCGCCGAACACCTCGGCGAGCCAGCAGGCCACGTGCTTGGGGTGGTCCTCGTCCATGCCCCGGAACACCGGTTCGAGCAGGTCGTCGCGCCTCACCTTCTCGTAGAACGTCTCGGTCAGGCGCTCAAAGGCCTCCGTGCCGCCGGCCCATTCGTACAGGGTGGGCGTCGACTCGCTCATCTAACCCAGCTCCACGGGCACGAGCTCGACCTCGAGCGGGCGGCCCGCTCGCAGCAGTCGCACCGTCACGGGGACTCCGATCAGGTCGGCGACCATCAGCCGCTGGAGGTCCTCCACCCGCGTGACCTGGGTGCCGTTCACGGCGAGGATCAGGTCCTCGGCGCGGATGGCCGCCTTCGCCGCCGGGCTTCCCTCGACCACGTCCACCACCTCCACGCAGCTGTCGGCGCCCGCCAGGCTCCGGGCGCGCGGGGGCACCGGTCGCGGGCCGCCGGCGATCCCCAGATAGGCGCGGCGCACCCGGCCCTCGCGCATGAGGGCGGCGATCACCGTCTGTGTGGAGTCGTTGATGGGCACGGCCAGGCCGAGGCCCACGCCGGCCACCGCGGTGTTGATCCCCACCACCCGGCCGCGGGAGTCGGCCAGGGCGCCGCCCGAGCTCCCGGGATTGAGCGAGGCGTCGGTCTGGATCACGTTGTCGATGATCCGTCCCGTGCCACGCGAGTGCGCGGGCAGCGACCGCCCGAGGGCGGACACCACTCCAGCGGTGACCGAGCCGCCCAGGCCGTGCGGGTTGCCGATGGCCACCACGAGCTGCCCCACGCGCAGGTCCTCCGCCCGGCCCAGGGTGGCGGCCTCCAGGGGCTGGCCCTCGACGCGAAGCACGGCGAGGTCGGACAGCGAGTCCTGGCCCACCACCGCGAAACGCTCGTCGCGCCCGTCGGCGAAGGTGGCTCGCCCACCGCGCGCGCGTCGGCCCACCACGTGGGCCGACGTGAGCAGGTAGCCGTCGGGGGTCAGCGCCACCGCGCTGCCCGCTCCGGTGGGCACCTGGCCGCCGCGCACGCGGCGCATCACGCTGAGGCTCGCCACGGCGGGGCCGACGCTCTGAGCCACCGCGACCACGGCCCGTGAGTAGGCGTCGAGCGCCTCGGCCTCGCTGGGCTCCACGGGGGGCGGCCCCTCGAGCACGGCGCTCATCGCTCCTCGCCTTCGCCGCCGCCCGCCGCGAATCGGGCGGTCACGCTGCGCTCCTCGGTGCCCCGCACCACGGTCAGGTCGACGGAATCGCCGGGCGAGAGCCCGTCGAGCACCTCGTGGAGGGAGTCGACGCCGGTGAGATCGCGCCCGGCAGCGGCCACCAGCAGGTCGCCGCTCTCGATCCCGGCCGTGTCGGCCGGTCCGCCGGACTCGGCGCCGCGCACGAGCAGGCCGTCGCGCTCTGGGAGCCCCACGGCCCGGCGCATCCTGCGCGCCGCGCGGGGCGACGCCACCGCGACGCCGAGCCGGATCGAGGCCGGGGCCTCGCCGCGGGACATGGCGAGCACGCGCTCGCGCACCGCGGCCGACGCTGCCACCGCGAGAATCAGCCCGCCCTCGAGCCGCAGGGAGTTGATTCCCAGCAGGCGACCCTCGGGGTCGACCAGCGGGCTTCCGGAGGACCCGCGCGGGAGCGGCGCGGTGTGTTCGATGGCGCCCCGGATGCGCCGGCCGCGCGGCCCGCGAAAGCTGCGCTCGCCCGAGGACACGAAGCCGAGGGTCACGCGCAGGCCCCGACCACCCGGATTGGCCACGGCCAGCACGGGCGCCCCGAGGCCGGGGTGGCCGCGGGGCTCCCAGGTGACCGCCGGGGCATCGCCGGTATCCACCGCGAGCACGGCCACGTCGAGGTCGGTATCAGTTGCCGCCACCTCCGCCCGTGCCCGGCCGCCGTCCGCGAAGCCAACCGTCACCTCGGCGCCGCGCAGGTTGTGAGCGCTCGTCAGCACGTGTCCCGGGCTGATGACCACGCCGCTGCCGAGGCCCCAGCCGCGGCCGAGACCAACCACCGACGGTCCCACCCGTTGCGCCGCCTCGCCGATCGTGTGCTGCAGTGCAGTGAGAGAGTGCACCGTGCAGGTCCTTCCGTGGTAACTTGCAGATTGCTAGTGAGTACCGTACCAGGGCCCACACCGCTCGCCGCCGCGCTCGACAGCGTGGGGGATCGCTGGACGCTCCTCGTTGTGGAGGCCCTCCTCGACGGGCCACAGCGCTTCGGTCATCTGCAGGACACGCTCGCCGGCATCGCCCCGAACATCCTCTCCCAGCGCCTGCGACGCCTCGAGAGCGAGGGCATCGTGGTGGCTCAGCCCTACTCCGAGCGACCCCCGCGCTTCGTGTACGAGCTCACGGCGCCGGGCCACCAGCTGGCGGGGGCCCTGCGGCTGCTGGCCGATTGGGGCGCGCGCGATCGCGACGCCGGCGAGCCGCCCCGGCACGAGGCCTGCGGGACGCCGGTGGAGGTGCGCTGGTGGTGCCCCACGTGCGAGCGACCGGTGGACGACGAGTCGGCCGATCTGCACTACGCCTGAGCGTGGGCGGGTCTGAGCTGGTAGGAGCTTCGGACGGAGCCTTGCATGCCCTCCCCGCGCGCGGGCGCAAGTGCTACGTTGAGTTGCTCTGGAGGACCAGCCCACACGCCGTCTCGACAGCGGAGGGCGGCCGCCGGGTGGGCCGCCGCGTGAGCCCGATGGCGAATCCGGGGATGGGGGCGGTGGCGGCCGCGAGCCCGACTCCGTCTACATGCGCCGTCGCATGGTGGCCGCCGGTGCGGCCGCGATCGTCCTGTTGCTGCTCGTGGTGGTGATCGCCGGCGCGAGCGGCGGGGAGGACGAGGAGCCTAAGACCAACCCGGCCGATCTCGGTGTGCCCACCGTCCAAGAGCCCCCGAGCGACCGCACGGACACCGACCGGACGGAGACCGACGAGACCGACACGGACACCACCCCGGCCGCTCCGGTCACGCCGCCGGTCGACGGCAGCGGAGGGGGGACGGTGGTGCCCACCACGCCGCCCGAACCGGTCCCCACGACTCCCGCGCCCGCACCGCCGCAGGGCGGCGAGGGCGGCGGCGCGGTGGCGCCGCCTTCCGGCGACGGTTAGTCCCCGGCTTCGGGGCGCCGCCGCTCGCGCTTGAGCTCGCTGCGCCGGCGCTTCCCCTCTAGCCGCTGGCGCCGCGCCGAGCGCGAGGGCTTGGTGGCCCGCCGCGGCCGCTGCACCACGAGGGCGGAGGCCAGCCTTCCGGCCAGGCGCTCCAGCGCCAGTTCGCGGTTGCGAGCCTGGCTGCGGGTGTCCTGCGCCGTGGCCCGCACCGTCGGGCCGAGACGCGCCCGGATGCGGCGCTTCTGCTCCTCGTCCAAGACCCGCGAGGCCTCGACGTCGAACACCGCCTCCATCCGCGACGCGGTCACGTTCGCGTGCTGTCCCCCCGGCCCGGACGACCGGCTCGCCCGCAGCTCGACCTCGGACAGGGGGAGCTCCAGATCACGGGCGATGTGCAGCCGGGAGCTCATCGAGTCGCACGCTAGTGCGTGCGCAGCGTCAGCGGCGGCGAAGCCGCGGCCGGCGGCGGCGCCGCGGAGGGGCCGGCTGAGCCGCCCGCCCAGCGCGATACTGGGCGATCGTCATCCCGTCCGGGATGTCGCACTCGAGTGCGCGGAAGGCCTGGTCTCGAATGGTCTGCGTGGTGGGGGTCATGCCTACCTGACGGTTCGGTTCGACCGGAGTTACGCTCTTCCTTCGCAGCGACCGCCGTTTTGGATGTGTGGTTAGTGGGAGACTGCCGCGCATGCGTGCCGCGGTGGTGGGCCATGTCGAGTGGATCGAGTTCGGGCGGGTCGACCACGTTCCCGCACCGGGCGAGATCGTCCACGTGACCGAGTCCTGGCAGGAGGCCGCGGGCGGTGGCGCCGTCGCCGCCGTGCAGCTGTGCAAGCTCGCCGGCTCCGCCACGCTCTACACCGCGCTGGGCGACGACGAGCTCGGTCATCGAGCCAAGGAGGAGCTCGAGCGGCTCGGCCTGCGGGTGGAGGCCGTGTTTCGGCCCGAGGCTCAGCGGCGCGGCTTCGTGCACGTCGACAAGGGGGGCGAGCGCACGATCACGGTGATCGGCAACCGGCTCGGCCCGGTGGGCGCCGATGATCTGCCGTGGGATGAGCTGCGCGACATCGACGCCGTCTACTTCACCGCCGGCGACGCGGCCGCGGCCCGGGCCGCTCGCCAAGCCGCGGCGATGGTCTCCACGGCACGCGGGCTCGAGACCATCGCCGAGTCCGGAGTGGAGCTCGACGCACTGGTGGCCAGCACGAACGATCCGGGCGAGAGCTACTCGACGGGCGACCTCGACCCCGCCCCCCGCCACGTGGTCCGCACCGACGGCGCGGTCGGTGGGGAGTTCGAGGCCCCGGGAGGCGAGACCGGTCGCTGGGAGGCCACGCCGCTTCCCGGCCCGGTGAGCGACGCCTACGGGTGCGGTGACAGCTTCGCCGCGGGCCTGACCTACGGGCTCGGCGCGGGGATGACCATCGCCGACGCCGCGCTCCTCGCGGCGCGCTGCGGCGCGGCATGCCTCACCGGTCGCGGCCCCTTCGAGGGGCAGCTGCGCGCCTAGGCCTGGGGGCCGGCCACGCGGCCGTCCGGCGGCTCGAGCGGAAGCCCGCTCTCCTGCCAGGCGACCAGACCGCCGGTGAGATTGTGCGCCTCGTAGCCCGCGGCGTTGAACGCCTGTGTGGCCAGCGCGGAGCGGGAACCCACGCGGCAGTAGAACACCACCGGACGGTCGCGATCGATGCTCGCGGCCTCGCCGGGCAGGCGATCGAGCTCGATGTGCTGTGACCCCTCGATGTGCCCCGCCGCGTACTCGTCGTCCTGGCGCACGTCGACCAGCTGGGCCCCGCCGGCCACCAGCTCAGCCGCTCGCCGGGGGGAGATCTCCTCTTCGCTGTCGGCCGCGTCGGTCAAGGCATCCGAAAACTAGCTCAAGGTCCCGGCGTGAGGACCGATAGCAGATAAGTGGTGCGCCCGTTCGCCAGGCCCAGCCGCGAGATCCAAACCGAGCGCGCGCTGCGCTTCCAGGCCAAGCTGCTCGATCAGGTCGACGCCGCCGTGGTCGCGACGGACCTCGACGGCATCGTGACCCACTGGAACCAGGGCGCCACCCGCATGCTCGGCTGGACCGCCGAGCACGCGCTCGGCCGGCGCGCTGAGGAGCTCGAGGGATTCGGGCCGCGCGCGGCGGCCACGCTGCCCGGGGTGCGCGCGCGGGTGGCACAGGGACACAACCACGACGTCGAGCTGAGGCTCACGCGGCGCGACGGCAGTCGCTTCGACGCCTACCTCACGGCCACGCCCGTCCGCGACGACGACGGTGAGCTGCTGGGGATGGTGGGAGTGGCGGTGGACATAACCGAGCGCAAGCGCATCGCCACCGAGCTCGCGCGGCGGGCCGAGCAGCAGGCCGCGGTCGCCGACCTGGGCCGGCTCGGTCTCACCGGCGCGGGCACCGACGCCCTCATGCGCCGTGCGGTCGAGGTGCTCGAGGAGTCGCTCGGCGCCGAATACCCGAGCGTGATGGAGTTGCTGCCGGGGCGTCGCGAGGTCCTCCTCCGAGCGGCCGCGGGCGCCGACGCGGAGGTCGTGGGGCACCTGCGTCTTCCGGCCAACGAGGGCCTGCCTGCGTTCACGCTCGACCAGGACGAACCGGTGGTGATCTCAGAGCTGGCCGCCGAGAGCAGGTTCGTGCCCCCACCGGCCCTGCTGGAGCGGGGGGTTCGCAGCGGCGTGTCGGTGACGATTCCCGGCAAGGACGGCGCCTTCGGTCTGCTCGGAGTGCACACCAAAAGGGCTCGCGGCTTCACCGCCGACGACCTCAACTTCGTGTCGGCCGTGGCCAACGTGCTGGGCGCCGCCGTGACCCGGGAGCGCGAGGAGCAGCTCGAGCATCAGCTGCAGCGCGTGCGCCGCCTCGAGAGCGTCGGCCAGCTCGCCGGCGGCGTGGCCCACGACTTCAACAACCTGCTCGCGGTCATCCTCAACTTCGCCGAGTTCGCCCTCGACGAGGCCGACGAGGACTCCAGCCAGCACGCCGACATCGACCAGATCAGGCGCGCGGCCGAGCGGGCCGCCGGACTCACTCGCCAGCTCATGGTGTTCAGCCGCCGCGAGCCGGTTCAGGTGCGCGTGGTCGACGTGAACGAGGCCATCGCGGGCACCGAGCAGATGCTGCGCCGCACGATCGGCGAGCACATCGAGCTGTGCAGCGATCCGGCGCCCGGGCTCTGGCCCACCCTCGCCGGCGGGGGGCAGCTCGAGCAGGTGCTCGTGAACCTCGCGGTGAACGGGCGCGACGCGATGCCCGACGGCGGCCGGCTCACGATTCGCACGCGCAACACCGAGGTGGCGCCGCCCGACCTCCCGCGCGGGCGCTGGGTGCACCTGACCGTCGAGGACACCGGCACCGGCATGCCGGACAGCGTGGCAACGCAGGCCTTCGACCCCTTCTTCACCACCAAGCCGCACGGTCAGGGCACCGGGCTGGGGCTGGCCAGCGTCTTCGGGATCGTCAGCCAGGCCGGCGGTGACGTGAGCATCGAGTCGGAGGTGGGGAAGGGGACCACGGTCTCGATATGGCTGCCCGCCGCGGAGGAGGTGGCGCAGGAGCCCGGCGAGGACGCGTGCGCCGGCCCGCCGTCCGGTCACGGCGAGACCATTCTCGTGGTCGAGGACGAGCCACAGGTGAGGGCGCTGACCAGCCGCATCCTGGGCGGGCACGGATACCACGTGATCCAGGCTCCCAACGGCGAGGCGGCCCTCGAGCAGAGCGCGTCTCATCCGGAGCACATCGACCTGCTGGTGACCGACGTGGTCATGCCGGTGATGTCGGGGGCCGAGCTCGCCGAGCGGCTGCTCGAGTTGCGCCCGGACACCAAGGTGCTCTACATGTCGGGCTACACCAGCGACGTGGTGCTGCGTCACGGCCCGCGCGACAGCGAGGTGGCTGTGCTCGAGAAGCCGTTCAGCTCCGAGGAGCTCCTGGGAAGGGTTGCCGACTGCATACAGCGCGCCCGGGTGTCGCTGTGAGCTTCACCGGAAGCGCGATGGGTTGGTCGGGCGATATCGAGAGGGTCCTGATCGTCGACGACGAGGAACCGGTGCGGGCGATGATCGCGCGCATGGTCAGCTCGGGCGGCGAATGGGAGTGCGAGACCGCCGCCGACGCGGCGGAGGCGCGCGTGCTGCTGGCGCGCGACGGCTTCTCCGTGGTGATCTGCGACGTCAACATGCCGGGCGAATCCGGTACAGACCTGACCCGCTGGATCCGCGAGCACCACTCCGACGTGGCGGTGCTGATGGCCACCGGCATCGACGATCCCGAGCTCGCCCAGTCGGTCCTCGAGCTCGGGGCGTACGGCTACCTCGTGAAGCCCTTCAAGCGTCACGAGGTCCAGATCAACGTGGCCAACGCGCTGGGCCGGCGCCGGCTCGAGCTCGAGAATCGCGACCACCGCGCGTTGCTCGAGCAGCGGGTGGAGGAGCGCACGCAGGAGCTGCGGCGCTCGCGCGAGGAGACGATCCGCCGGCTCTCGCTGGCCATCGAGTTCCGTAGCCGCGAGACCGGCGAGCACGTTGAGCGCATCGGCAACGGCGCCGCGCTGGTAGCGCGTCGAATGCGCCTCGACCCCGGTCGCTGTGAGCTCATCCGCCTCGCTGCTCCTCTCCACGACGTCGGCAAGATCGGCATCTCCGACGAGATCCTGCTGAAGTCCGATGCGCTCACCGACGCCGAGCGCACGCGCATGGAGGAGCACGCGGAGATCGGCTATCGGCTGCTCACCGGCTCGGGGAGCGACTTGCTCGAGACGGCCGCCACCATCGCCTGGACCCACCACGAGTGCTGGGACGGCTCGGGCTATCCGCGCCGGCTCTCGGGTGAGGCCATCCCGATCGAGGGCCGCATCACCGCCGTGATGGACGTGTTCGACGCCCTGACCCACGATCGCGTCTACCGGCAGGCCATGCCGCTGGCCACGGCGCTCGAGATGATCCGCATGGGGCGGGGCACTCAGTTCGATCCGGTGGTGCTCGACGCGTTCCTCGACACCCTCGGGAGAGCTGCTGGCGCTTGGCCATACTTCGAGCGGTGAGGCGCTCTTTGGGCCCGCTCTGCGCGCTGCTGCTGCTTCTGCTGCCGGTCTCGGCGGCGGCGGCGCAGCCGTGCACGCGCAGCCTGAGCGCGGAGCAGGTCACTCCCACCCCGAATAAAGCGCCCCCGCTTCGCTTCGGGATCGGACCGCTGGTGCAGGCGGGGCAGGTGGGCGCCAACCCGGCGCCCGCGGTGCCCGAGCAGCGTGAGGTCACCCACGCCGCGCTCGACGCCCTACGGGGGCGCGACCGACCCTTCGTTCTGCGGCTCAACCGCTTCTTCTGGTCTGACGGCGAGGCGGCCTTCAGGCGCTATCTCGGCCTGGCCCGCCGCTTCGCGCGGCGCGGCTACCAGGTCGAGCTGCAGGTGCGCTACCACCCCGCCCCCTCGCAGGAGGGCGACCTTGCCGCCTGGCGCGCGCACGTTCGCGAGGTGGTGCGGCGCTTCGGGCGCATCCGGCGGGTGGTGGCGCTGCAGATCGCCAACGAGGTGAATCTCACCTTCTCGCCCGACTCGTCGGACGGCGCGTACCGCGGATGCGCGCGCCGCGCTGGTGGCCGGGGTCATCGCGGCCAAGCGCGAGGTGCGCCGCCTGGGCCTGCGGCAGCTGAAGATCGGCTTCAACTGGTACTGGCGTCTCGACCCGGCGACCGAGCGCGGCTTCTGGGGCGAGCTGCGCGAGCGCGGGGGGCCGCGCTTCGCCCGCTCCGTCGACTGGGTGGGGCTCGACGCCTACCCGGGCACGGTCTTCCCGGTGCCGCTGGCGCTGGAGGACTCGCGCGACGCGATGGTGAGCGCACTGGCATCGCTGCGCTGCTTCGCGCGCCGCGCCGGCATCCCGCGCAGCGTGCCGATCAAGGTCGAGGAGAACGGCTGGCCCACCGCGCCGCCGCTGCGCGGCTACCGCGAGCAGGCGGAACAGGCTCGAGGAGATGGTGCGCGCCGTGCACGACTTCCGCGGCGCCTTCAACGTGAGCGACTACCGCTGGTTCAACCTGCGCGACGGCAACACCGAGTCGCCGCTGCTCTTCCAGCACTTCGGCCTGCTCGAGTCGAGCGGCGAGCGCAAGCCCGCGTTCGGTGCCTACCGGCGGCTGGTGCGCGAGCTGGGATAGCTTGCCCGGATGGATCTGCGAGGCAAGACCGTGCTCATCACCGGGGCGGCGCGCGGGATCGGCGCCGAGTCGGCGCGGCGGCTGGCGGCCCAGGGCGCCAACGTGGCTCTGGCCGGGCTCGAGCCCGAGGAGCTCGAGCGCGTGGCGCGCCAGTGCGGCACGAACGCGGCATGGTTCGAGTGCGACGTGAGGGACTCCGACGCGATCGATCGGGCCGTAGAGGGCGCGGTGGAGCGCTTCGGCGGCATCGACGTGGTGGTGGCCAACGCGGGTATCGCGCCGGCGGGCATGGTGCGCTCGACCGACCCGACCGCGTTCGAGCGAACGGTCGAGATCAACCTGCTCGGCGTGTGGCGCACGGTGCGGGCGTGCCTGCCGCAGGTCGTCGAGCGCCGCGGCTACGTGCTCGTGATCGCTTCGCTCGCCGCCGCGATGCACGGCCCGGGGATGGCGCCCTACGCGGCCAGCAAGGCCGGGGCCGAGGCCTTCGCCGACTCGCTGCGCGTGGAGGTCAAGCACCTCGGCGTCGACGTCGGGGTGGGCTACTTCTCGTGGATCGACACCGACATGGTCCGCGGCGCGGACGCCCATCCGACGCTGGGCCACTTCCGCGGCGAGATACCCGGGCCGTTCGGCAAGACCTACCCGGTCTCCGCGGCCGGCGAGGCCATAGCCGCGGGCATCGCCGAGCGCCGGCGATGGGTGGTGGTGCCGGGCTGGACCCGAGCGTTGCTGGTGCTGCGCACCGCGCTGGCCCCACTGTTCGACCGGATCTCCTACGAGCGCGCGGCCGAGGCCGACCGCCTCTTCAGCGACGACGTGAGCGAGCGCGGCGTCGAGGAGGCCTCGGCGCCGGTGGGGGCGGGCGGCGCGGCGGCGCGGGATCGCTCTCCGACGGTTTCCTGACTTTCTGTCGTACTACGACATCTAGGCAGGACGGCGCGGCTCGAGCAGGGCACCCAACTCGGCCATCATGAGCCGCGGATGCTCGAACACGTCCCCGTAGGTGTAGCGGCGGAACTCGTCGCCGCGGGCTCGGGCCTCGCGCTCGCGCCGGTGATCTTGTTCCCACGCGTGGCGAGAGTTGTGAAAGCGGTAGCTGTCCAGCTCGACGGTCAGTTTGAGGCCGGTCCACCGGCAGTCGACGCGCTTGCTGCCGGCCAGCCGGTTGGTTTGGGGCAACGGCAGCTCGGCGCTTCGCAGACGTCGCAGAAAGCGTCTCTCGAGTTCGCTGAGCGTTACGCGGACCTCTCCGCTTAGAACCGCCCGTAACGTGGCGGCTCCCTTTGCGCTGGGGCACCGAGCCAGCACAGCTTCGACGTCCCGCGGTGTGGTGTGATGGCGCACCCCCGCCTCATGGCAGGCGCGCGCCAGCTCTGTTTCGTCTACGGCAGCAGCCAGGTCGACCAGGGTCCGCGCGACGGTGGTGATCGGGATGCCGCGCCAGACCGTGCTCTCCCTCATTGCTTGCTGTACGCGTCTGGTCCTAACCCCCTTCACGCGCCGCTGGGTCGGCGCGGTGACCTCTGCTGGTGGCGCTGATCCCCTCAGCAGCCCCCACAGATAGGCAGCCGCCCGGCCACTCAGCACCGCCTCCTCTCCACAGGCAAGCACCGCGGCGAGGTAGCGCGCCTCCACACTCGGCGCCCGGTGCCCGACTCGATAGACACCGCGATGCTCGCGGAGCAGGGCACCGGTCTGAAGCCGCCAGCGGATTTCGCCCAACGTGACGCCCGCGGCCACCATTTGCTGGTGGGTCACCAACCCGTGGGCTGCTGACGCCATGCGCGCCAGCTCCATCTCGACCGTCGGTTTCCTGGCTTGATGTCGCACTACGACACCAAAGCAGGACGCCGCTCAATTTCGCCCCCGGACTGGCGGCCGGGGCGGCGGCTATCGTCCGCACGGACGGCATGCCCAAGCGCGACCCCCGCATGGTTCACCTCGGTTACGGGAAGTTCGTCCGGGCCGATCGTGTGTACGCCCTGGTTCCGCTCGAGGGGTCGGATCGTCGTGACGGCCGGCGCACCTACGTGCACGTTGACGGCCTGAGCGAGCCGATCGTCGCCTCGCGCTCGGAGCGGGCCATCATGATCGACGTCGAGCAGGCGCTGGCGGAGGCCGCCGGCATTCCGCGGCGCCGCCGCACGGCGGCGGCCGGCCAGGAATCGCTCCTCTAGAGCTGCTTGACCTCGGCGAGCACGGAGGCCACCGATTCCTTGGCGTCGCCGAACAGCAGCGCGGTGTTCTCGTTGTAGAAGAGGGGGTTGTCGATGCCGGCGAAGCCGGTGTTCATCGAGCGCTTGAGGACGATCACCTGGCCGGCCTTGTCCACGTCGAGGATCGGCATCCCGTAGATGGGAGAGCCCTCGTTCTCGCGGGCGGCGGGGTTGGTCACGTCGTTGGCCCCGATCACCAGCGCCACGTCGGTCTGCGGGAAACTCGGGGTTGATCTCGTCCATCTCCTTGAGCTGGTCGTAGGGCACGTCGGCCTCGGCCAGCAGCACGTTCATGTGGCCGGGCATGCGGCCGGCGACCGGGTGGATGGCGTAGTCCACGCGGACGCCGCGCTTCTCGAGCTCGCTCGCCAGCTCGCGGACGGTGTGCTGGGCCTGGGCCACGGCCATCCCGTAGCCGGGGGCCACGACGACGCGGGAGGCGTAGGCCAGCTGGATGGCCACGTCGGAGGCGTCGGTGGAGCGCACCGGCTTGGCCTCGCCGTCGTCGCCGGTGCCGCCCACGACGGTCACGCCGCCGAAGCCCCCGACGAGCACGTTGACCACCGACCGGTTCATGGCCTCGGCCATCTGGGTGGTGAGGATCGTGCCCGACGCGCCCACCAGCATGCCGCCCACGATCAGCGCCACGTTGTCGAGCGCCATGCCCGCCGCCGCGGCCGATAGCCCGGTGAACGCGTTGAGCAGCGAGATCACCACCGGCATGTCGGCCCCGCCGATCGGGAGCACGAACATGTTGCCCAGCGCGGCCGCGGCCACCAGGATCACCAGGAACAGCAGTTGCGATTCGGTGCCGGCGGCGATGACCACCGCGCAGCCGATCGCCACCACGAGCAGGGCGATGTTGATGACCTGCTGGCCCGGCAGCTGGATCGGCCGCCCGGGCAGGATCTCCTGAAGCTTTCCGAAGGCGATATTCGAACCCCAGAAGGAGATCGAGCCGATGATGGCCGCGAAGAGGATCGGGATCAGCGTCTCGAGCTCGGGGTTGAAGCCCAGCGACACCGACTCGCGGTACTCCACGAAGGAGATCAGTGCCACCGCTCCGCCGCCGACGCCGTTGAACAGCGCCACCATCTGCGGCATCGCGGTCATCTTCACGCTGCGCGCCGCCGGCACGCCGACGGCAGTGCCGATGGCGATGCCGAGCGCGATCAGCAGGTAGTCGCCGACGAAGTCGTAGAGCAGCGTGGCCACCACCGCGATGGCCATGCCCACCGCGGCGACGATGTTGCCTCGGCGCGCGGTGCGCGGGTGATTGAGCAGCCGCAGCCCGAAGATGAACGCCGCGAACGCGATCAGGTAGAGGACGCGGATGAAGTCCGGGTCCGAGAAGAACGAGGCGACGTACATCAGTCGCGGCGCTTGAACATCTCGAGCATCCGATCGGTGACCAGGAAGCCGCCGACGATGTTGATCGTGCCGAAGGCGATCGCGATCACCAGCAGGAGCTCATTCAGGAAGCCGGTGGCCTCACCGATCAGCAGCAGGCCGCCCAGCAGCACGATCCCGTGGATCGCGTTGGTGGCCGACATCAGCGGCGTGTGCAGCGTGTTGGGCACCTTCGAGATCACCTCGAAGCCGACGAACGCGGCCAGCACGAGGATGGTCAGCTCGGTGAGGAGATCCATGTCTAGGCCGCCGCCGCTTCTCGCGCGCCCTCGTGCACGATCTCGCCCTCGTGGGTAATGCACGCGCCCTTGATGATCTCGTCCTCGAAGTCGAGCGACAGCTCCCCGTCGGCCACCATCAGCTCCAGCAGCGCCTGGACGTTGCGTGCGTAGAGCGAGGAGGCGTGGTCGGGCATGGTCGAGGGCAGGTTGACCGCCCCGACGATGGTCACGTCCTCGCGCACCACCGTCTCGCCCGCCTCGGTGAGCTCGCAGTTGCCGCCGGTCTCCGCGGCCAGGTCCACGATCACCGAACCGGGCTTCATGTTCTTCACCGCCTGCTCGGTCACCAGCAGCGGAGCACGCCGGCCCGGGACCGCGGCGGTCGAGATCACGCCGTCGACCTTGCCGATCTCCTCCGCCAGCAGCGCGCGCTGCTTCTCCTGCTCCTCCTCGGTCAGAGCCCGCGCGTAGCCGCCCGCCGCCTCGGCGTCCTCGAGACCCATGTCGAGTTCGAGAAAGCGCGCACCCAGCGACTCGATCTGCTCCTTGACCGCCGAGCGCACGTCGAAGGCGGACACGATCGCGCCCAGGCGCCGCGCCGTCGCGATGGCCTGCAGGCCGGCCACTCCGGCGCCCAGGATCATCACCTTGGCCGGGCGCACCGTGCCCGCCGCGGTGGTGAGCATGGGAAAGAAGCGCGGCAGCTCCTGGGCACAGATCAGGGCGGCCCGGTAGCCCGCCACGGTGGCCTGCGAGGACAGCGCGTCCATCGACTGAGCACGCGTGATGCGCGGGATGGCCTCCATGGCGAAGCTCGTGACCCCGCCCTCGGCCAGCGCCCGCACCGTGTCGTGGGCGGTCAGCGGCGCCAGGAACCCGATCAACACCGAACCGCTCCCCAGCCGCGCGATCTCCTCCGCGCTGGGAGGCGCCACCTTGGCCACCACGGGACCGGCGAAGCCGTCGCCCAGGGTCGCTCCCGCGCCCTCATAGGCCGAGTCGGGGTGGCTGGCGCTCTCGCCCGCTCCGGCCTCGAGGGTCACCTCGACATCACTCTTCGCCAGGCGCTCGACCACCTCCGGCACGAGCGCGACGCGCCGCTCGCCGCTCGCGGATTCCTTGGGTACGGAGACGTTCACCGGGGGCGCGGCATCCTACCGGCTCGACATTCCCGCGCGTATCCGCTCGACCGCGGGCGAGGGGTACCCCGCCAGCCACAGCACCAGCAGGGGAAGGGAGACGTCGTCCTCCAGGGGCAGCTGGATGATGTCCCCTCCGCGCGGCCACCCCGACGGGACCAGCGCCACCGCGTCGTACTCCACGAGCTCCGACAGCTCCGCTCCGCCGGTCACCCGGGCCTGCACCGGTTCCACCTTCGCCCCTGCCGCCGACAGGCGGCTCAGCAGGAGGTCGGTGTACGGGGTGCCGGGTGGGCTCCAGGTGAGCAGGCGCTCGCCGTCGAGCTCGGCCAGCCGCACCGCGCCGGCGGCCGCGAGCCGGTGCCCGGCGCCCAGGCACAGCATCGCCGGAGAGGGACGCAGCGCGGCGCTCTCGACCTCCGGCGCGTCGGGTGACGTGCGGGCGATGACCAGATCGACCTCGCGATCGCGCAGCAGCGGAGCCACCTCGCCGGGGCGCACCTCGTGGAGGGCCACCGACAGCTCGGGCGCTCCCCGGCGCAGGACCTCGACCACCTCATCGCGGACGGCCTGCCCCGTGGCGGGGGAGACGCCGACCCGCACCGTCCCGTCCAGGCCGCGGCCCACGCCGCCGGCACGCTCGAAGGCGGCATCGGCGGCCGCCAGCACCTCGCGCCCGTCACGCAGCAGCGCGCGGCCCGCCGGCGTGAGGCTCACCTCGCGCGTCGTGCGCTCGAGCAGCGCCACGCCCAGCTCATCCTCCAGCTGCTGCACCGTCTTGGACACCGCCTGCTGGCCCAGGTGCAGCCGCTCGGCGGCCCTCGTGAAGTTCAGCTCCTCGGCCACGGCCACGAACGCGCGCAGCTGTCGCAGCTCAGGCATCGCTCACGCCGCGAGGGAGTGACTTCACTCCCCACAGGCGTTTCACTCGGGCTCTCATCTGACCCATGATGACGGGCATGGACACTCGAAACCTCAGCTCGGCAGGACCCTCCGTCTCGGCGATCGGCCTCGGCGCCATGGGGATGTCCGATCTCTACGGGCCCGCCGATCACGACGAGAGCATCGCCACCATCCACGCCGCGCTCGACGCCGGCGTGACGCTCATCGACACGGGCGACTTCTACGGCTCGGGCCGCAACGAGCTCCTCATCGCCGAGGCGCTGAAGGGCCGCAACCGCGACGACGTCACGATCAGCGTGAAGTTCGGCGCCCTGCGCGACCCGGCCGGCGGCTGGCTCGGAAACGACGGCCGTCCCGCGTCGGTGAAGAACTTCCTGGCCGGCACCCTGAGCCGCCTGGGCACCGAGCACATCGACATCTACCGCCCCGCCCGGGTGGATCCCGACGTGCCGATCGAGGAGACGGTGGGCGCGATCGCCGAGATGGTCGAGGCCGGCTTCGTGCGGCACATCGGCCTCTCGGAGGTGGGCGCCGACACGATCCGCCGAGCGGCGGCGGTGCATCCGATCAGCGACGTTCAGATCGAGTACTCGCTGCTGTCGCGCGGAATCGAGGACGACATCCTCCCCGCGGCCCGGGAGCACGGCATCGGCGTGACCGCCTACGGCGTGCTCTCACGCGGGCTGCTCAGCGGCCACTGGAGCCCGGAGCGCGAGCTCTCAGACCACGACTTCCGCTCGTTCAGCCCCCGCTTTCGGCGCGAGAACCTCGAGCACAACCTCGCGCTCGTCGACTCGCTGCGCGCCGTGGCCGGCGAGCGCGACGCGACCGTGGCCCAGGTGGCCATCGCCTGGGTCCTCTCGCGCGGCGAGGACATCGTCCCCCTGGTGGGCGCGCGCCGGCGTGAGCGCCTGCACGAGGCCCTGGGTGCGCTGGAGATCACCCTCACCCCGGAGGACCTCGCCGCCATCGACAGCGCGGTGCCGCAGGGCGCGGCCGCCGGGTCGCGCTACGCCGAGCCCATGATGGCCGAGCTCGACAGCGAGCGCTGAACCCGCTCAGGCCGGCCCGAACAGGGCCGCGAGGCGCCCGTCGATGAAGGCGTCGAGCGCGACGATCCGGTCGCGCTCGACCTCGAAGACCATCACCCCGTGCGGTGCCAGCACTCCGTCGTCCTCGCGCCGGTGCATGGCCACGGCGGGCCGCCCGTTCGCCCGCGTGGGCGTGAGCAGGGTGGGGCCGTGCCGGCCGCTGCAGGGGCCGCCGCGGAAGAACTCGCCGATGGCGCCGGCGCCGGCGACCGAGCGCTGCGGGGGCATACGCAGCTCCGCGTCGTCGCGCAGCAGGGCCACCAGGCCGTCGATGTCGACGCGATCCCAGGCGTCGATGTAGTCCGCGAGCAGCTTCCGGTGCCGGGGCGAAGCCGCGGTGCGCGAGCTCGCGGGCAGCTCACCGTCGATCGCCGCCCGGGCGCGCTGCAGCCCGCTGTTCACCGCCGCAACGGTGGAATCGAGCAGCTCCGCCACCTCGGAGGAGGTCCAGCCCAGCACGTCACGCAGGATCAGGATCGCCCGCTGGCGGCCCGGCAGCTTCTGGATCGCGGTGAGAAAGGCCAGCTCGATGCCCTCCCGCATCGCGTAGCGGGCCGCGGGGTCGACCACGGGGGCCGCGGCCTCCTCCAGGCGCTCGTCGGGGTAGGGATGCACGGGTTGAGGCCGGCGCGGGCGGCGCTCGAGCTCGTCGAGGCAGGCGTTGGTGGCGATCCGGTAGAGCCAGGTCTCGATCGCCGAGCGCCGCTCGAAGCGGTCGAGCGTCTTCCAGGCGCGCATCAGGGTCTCCTGGACCACGTCCTCGGCGTCCTGAGGCGATCCCAGCATCCGGTAGCAGTGAACCTCGAGCGCGCGGCGGTGCGGCTCCACCAGCTCGCGGAAGGCCCGCTCGTCGCCCGCCTGGGCGGCGGCGATCAGGCCTCGCTGCTCGCTTGTCTCGGTTGCGCTGCGCACGGTCGTCATCTGGGTTAGACGAAGAGCAGCCCGGAAACTAATCGGTGAGTTCACCGGTGGGCGAACGGTCTAAACGGGCATGACCTCACCCTCCGTCCGCCGCTGGACCGTTGCCCTCACCGGAATCGGCTCGCTCATGGCCGCCCTGGACACGCTCGTCGTGGCCGCCGCGCTCAGCACCATCCGGCTCGATCTCGACGCCTCGGTGGCGCAGCTCGAATGGACCGTGAACGCGTACAACCTGAGCTTCGCGGTGCTGCTGGTG
The DNA here is from genome assembly GCA_963746825.1 of uncultured Thermoleophilaceae bacterium. Lineage (GTDB taxonomy): Bacteria > Actinomycetota > Thermoleophilia > Solirubrobacterales > Thermoleophilaceae > JACVRW01. The sequence continues at coordinate 254,384 of CAVVCU010000007.1, read as the reverse complement.
ACCGGCGCCGCGCTCGGCGACCGGTTCGGGCGCCGCCGCCTCTACGCGGCCGGGCTGATCGTCTTCGCCCTCGCCTCCGCCGCGTGCGCGCTGGCCCCGGATGCCGGATTCCTGATTGCCGCGCGGGCGCTGCAGGGAGCCGGTGCGGCCATGCTCATGCCCCTCGGCCTGGCACTCCTGACCGCCGCCTTCCCGCCCGAGCGCAGAGGGGCCGCGCTGGGCATGTTCAGCGCGGTGACCGGCATCGCAGTGGCGTGCGGCCCGCTCGTGGGCGGGGCCGTGGTCGACGGCATCGCCTGGGAATGGATCTTCTGGCTCAACGTGCCCGTCGGGCTGGTCGCGGCCCCGCTCGCCCTGGCCAAGCTCGAGGAGAGCTTCGGTCCCGACCGGGCCTTCGACGTGCCCGGCGTGGCCCTGATCACCGGCGCCGCGCTGGGCGTGGTGTGGGCCCTCGTGCGCGCCAACGAGGCCGGCTGGACGAGCTTCGAGGTGATCGCATCGCTGCTGGGTGGGGTCGGGCTCGGCGCGCTGTTCGTGGCCTGGGAACGACGTGCTCGAGCGCCGATGCTCCCCATGAGCCTGTTCCGCAACCGCACCTTCGCGGCCGGCAACGGCGCAGTGTTCTTCACCTTCGCCGCGCTCTTCGGCTGCGTGTTCCTGTTCGCGCAGTTCCTGCAGACCTCGCTGGGCTACAGCCCGCTGGAGGCCGGCATCCGCCTGATGCCGTGGACGATCACCTTCCTGCTGGTGGCGCCGGCGGCGGGGGCGCTGGCCGACCGCATCGGCGAGCGGCCACTGCTGCTGGCCGGCCTGCTCATACAGGCGGCGGGCCTACTGTGGGTGGCCCTGATCGCGAGCCCGGCGCCCGCCTACTCGGAGCTCGTGATCCCGCTGGTGGTGGCCGGAGTGGGCGTGTCCATGGCGGTCCCGGCCGGTCAGAGCTCGGCCATGGGGGCGCTCGACGTGGCCGAGCTGGGGAAGGCGGCGGGAGCGAACAGCACGATGCGCGAACTGGGCGGCGTGTTCGGGATAGCGGTGGTGGTGGCGGTGTTCGCCGCGGCCGGGAGCTACGCCTCGCCCACCGAGTTCAGCCACGGCTTCGCGGCGGCCGTGGGGCTGGCCGCGGGCCTGTCGCTGCTCGGGGCGATCACCGCCGCGGCGCTACCGCGGCGTGCTCGCCTCGGCGCACGCCTGGGCCTCGCTGCCCGGGCAGAGCTCGAGTGAGTCGGCCACACGTTGCAGCAGGGCCCACAGCTCGGCGCGCTCGGTCTCGGCGAGGGCTGACAGCATGTCGTCCTCGCCCGAGCCGATCGCGCGGTCGGCGTCGGCCAGCAGGGTGCGGCCCTCGTCCGTGAGGTCGAGCGCGTAGCGGCGCCGGTCGCAGTCCTCGCGCCGGCGGTCGATCAGCCCCTTGTCGCACAGCTCGCCGGCCACCGCGGCCAGGTTGCTGTAGTCGACCCCGATCGCGTCGGCCAGGGCGGTCTGGGACGTCGAGCCGATGGCCTCGAGCTGCTTGAGCACGATGAACTGCTGCGCGCCCAGACCCAGCGGCCGCAGCGCACGCCGAAAACGCGCGGTCGCCTCCTGCCCCAACCGCGCCAGCAGCACCCCGGAGGGGAGCCGTGTTCCCGTACCCGCGACCGCCTTCGTCACGGGGTCTAAGTTAACGGTGAACATCTGTGGTAGTGTACCATCTTGGTTATGTACCACTATCAAGGAGAGCCGTCATGACCACCGCAGTCCAGCCCTTCACCGGCACCTACCACGCCGATCCCATCCACTCCTCGTTCGGGTTCGCCGTTCGCTACTCGGGCCTCTCGGACTATCGCGGCACGCTCAGCGATGTTCGCGCCAGCCTGACGCCCGGCGACACCGGCCTGGTACTCGAGGGCGAGGCCAAGGTCGACTCCATCTCGATCCAGAACCCGCCGCAGTTCCGCGCGCACGTGCTTGGCCCCGAGTTCTTCGACGTGGCCAACCACCCCACGGTCGGCTTCCGTTCCACCGATGTCGAGCTCGCCGACGACGGCACGGCCCGCGTTGACGGTGAGCTGTCGATCGCCGGCACGACCAAGCCGGTGACGGCCACGGGAACATGGTTCGAGCAGCGCCCGGTGCCCGGCGGGGAGAAGGCCGGCATCGAGCTCGAGGCGCGCTTCGACCGGCGCGATTTCGGCATGGAGTGGCAGATGGAGCTCCCGGGCGGCGGCATCGCCCTGGACTACGAGGTCACGCTCAGCGTGAACCTGCCGCTCGTTCCGGCCGAGGGCGAGCAGGCCTAGCCCGATGCGCATCCTGGGCATCTCGGGATCGCTCAGGCGCGACTCGTACAACACGCGCCTGCTCCGGGCGGCGGCCCTCGCGCTGCCGCCCGGGGCGGAGCTCGTGCCCTACGAGCAGCTGGGCGCCATCCCCCCCTTCAACGAGGATCACGAGAGCGAGGGCGTGCCCGAGGCGGTGCAGGATCTCCGCGAGCAGGTGGCGGGCGCCGACGCCCTGCTGTTCAGCACGCCGGAGTACAACGCCTCGGTTCCCGGCGTGCTGAAGAACGCGGTCGACTGGGCCTCGCGGCCCTTCCCCGACAACTCCCTGCAGGGTCGCCCGGCCGCGGTGATCGGCACGAGCACCGGTCTGTTCGGCGCGGTCTGGGCGCAGGCGGAGCTGCGCAAGTCGCTGCGCCACGCGGGCGCCCACGTGCTCGACGACGAGCTGCCCGTGGCCCTGGCCGCTGATGCCTTCGCCGGCGACGGTCGCCTGGCCTCCCCCGAGCTGGGCGAGCGGCTGGGCGACCTGCTCGCGGCGCTCGAGCGCGAGACCACCGTCCCGCTCGAAGCGATCTAGCCTCCTACACTGCGCGCCGTGCCCCGGCGCCTCGCACTCCTGGCCCTTCTCGCTTTCGGGGCGGCGGGCGCCCTCCCGGGCGCCGCGCCTGCGCAGAACCCCACCGTCCCGGCCTGCGCGCTCGGAACGAGCGTTGGCGACCTGCGTGGCTTCGCGGCGCGGGAGATAGCGCGCGCCGAAGCCCGCTTCGGCGGCAGCCGGCCCGCGCGGCGGGCCTTCTCGACCGCCGTGGCCGCGTACCTGTACGGCGTGGCGCCGCTGAGCGTCGGCCAGACCGTCCAGCGCTTCCCGCTGAACCAGATGATCAGCATCGGGACGCTCGTCGAGCCCGAGGTCAAGACGGTGGTGGCACCCAACGTCGACACCACCTACACCGTCGCGCAGCTGAACCTGGCCGCCGGGCCGCTGGTGATCGACGTGCCCGACACGCGCGGGCGCTACTACGTGCTCCAGCTGCTCGACGCCTACTCCAACACCTTCCGCTACGTCGGCCGGCGCACCACGGGCACCGACGCCGGCTCGTACGCGCTCGTCCCGCCGGGCTTCAGCGGGGCGCTTCCGCCCGGGGTGAAGCGAATCGAGAGCCCGACGCCGCTGGTGTGGCTGCTGGGCCGGACGCTGGTCCGAGGTCCGGCCGACCTGCCCGCGGTGACCACGCTCATGAACGGCTACCGGGTCACGCCCCTGTCTCGCTGGACCACCGGCGAGCGCCAGTCGCCGCTGGTGCTGCCGGCCTTCCCGGCGAACCAGACCGCACTCGAGCTTCCCGATGACCCGGCCTTCTTCGGCGCCCTCGGCTCCTACCTGGCCGACAACCCGGCGCCGACGGCGGACGGCTGCGCGCTGCGCGCGTTTGCCAAAGTCGGAATCGGCCCGGGCCGCACGCCCTCGGCGGCGGTGCAGGCCGCCCTGGGCGAGGCGCTCCCTGCCGCGCGCCGGATCCTCAGCCGCGCGGTCGCGAGGGCCAACGCCTACAGCCGCCGGCGCAACAACGGCTGGCTCGTTCCGCGCTCCTATATCGGCGACTTCGGGCGCAACTACCTTGGGCGTGCCGTGGTGGCCCGGTTCGCGCTCGGAGCAAACACCGAGGCGGAGACGATCTACCCCGCCGCGTTCACCGACAGCCGCGGCCGGCCGCTGCGCGGGCGCCACCGCTACACGATCCGCTTCCCGCGCGGGCAGCTGCCGCCGGCGGGCGCCTTCTGGTCGCTGACCATGTACGACAGCGAGGGCTATCTCTACGCCAACGAGCTCGATCGCTACGCCATCGGCGACCGCACGAAGGGCCTGCGCCGCGGGCGTGACGGCTCGCTCACCCTCCATCTCCAGCACCGCGCTCCGGCGCGCATCCGCAGGACCAACTGGCTCCCCGCGCCGCGCGGCCGCTTCCGGCTGATCATGCGCCTCTACGAGCCCGAGCGCGCCGCGCTGGACGGCCGCTGGCGTCCCCCTCCGGTGAGCCGCCGCTAGGGCTATAGTCAGCGCAGGGCCGGGTAAGCGGGCCCTGCAATGGCACAGAAGACCCTCGAGAAGCTCGACCGCGTCGTCGTCCGGTTCGCCGGGGACTCCGGTGACGGAATGCAGCTCACCGGCAGCCGCTTCACGGATGCCACCGCGGTCGTGGGCAACGACCTCGCCACGCTCCCCGACTTCCCGGCTGAGATCCGCGCGCCGGCGGGAACGCCACACGGCGTGTCGGCGTTCCAGATCCACTTCGCGTCGCGCGACATCCTCACGCCCGGCGACCACCCCAACGTGCTCGTGGCCATGAACCCGGCCGCGCTGATCACCCAGCTCCGAGCGGTGGAGAAGGGCGGCGTGGTGATCGTCAACGAGGACGGCTTCAGCGACCACAACCTGCGCAAGGCCGGATACGAGAGCAACCCGCTGGAGGACGACTCGCTCGACGACTTCCAGCTCTTCCGCGTGCCCATGACCTCCATGACCGTGCGCGCGACCGAGGACATCGAGGGCATCACCTCGCGCGACTCGCAGCGCTGCAAGAACCTCTTCGCGCTCGGCCTTGTGTCGTGGATGTACGGGCGCCCGACCGAGCCGAGCGTCAACTGGATCGAGAAGAAGTTCGAGGAGAGCCCGCCGCTGCGCGACGCCAACCTGGCCGCCTTCCGCGCCGGCTACAACTTCGGCGAGACGGCCGAGCTGCTGGCGGTCCACTACGAGATCGAGCCCGCGCCCGCGCCGCCCGGCACCTACCGCAACGTCAACGGCACCCAGGCGCTGGCCCTCGGCCTGATCGCGGCCAGCGTCCAGTCGGGGCTCGGGCTCTTCCTCGCCTCCTACCCGATCACGCCCGCCTCCGAGCTGCTCCACGCCCTCTCACGCCACCGGCGTTTCGGCGTGCACACGATTCAGGCCGAGGACGAGATCGCCGCCGCCAACATGGCGCTCGGCGCCGCCTTCTCGGGTCGCCTGGCCGTGACCGCCACCAGCGGTCCGGGCATGGACCTGAAGGCGGAGACGATCAGCCTGGCGGTGGCCATGGAGCTGCCCCTGGTGGTGGTCGACATCCAGCGCGCCGGTCCGTCAACGGGCATGCCCACCAAGACCGAGGCCGCCGACCTGCTGATGGCCCTGTACGGGCGCCACGGCGAGTCGCCCCTGCCGGTGGTGGCAGCCTGCACGCCCTCGAACTGCTTCGACTCCGCCATCGAGGCCGCGCGCATCGCGGTCACCCACCGCACGCCGGTGATCCTGCTGTCGGACACCTTCCTGGCCAACTCGTCCGAGCCCTGGCGCCTGCCCGACGCGGCCGAGCTGCCGGAGATCGACCCGGACTTCGCCCGCGAGCCCAACGCGGACGGCAGCTTCATGCCCTACCTGCGCGACGAGAAGCTGGCCCGCCCCTGGGCGGTGCCCGGCACCCCCGGCCTGCGGCACCGCATCGGCGGCCTCGAGAAGGAGGACGTGACCGGCAATATCTCCTACCAGCCGGAGAACCACGATCACATGACGCGGCTGCGCGCCGAGCGCGTGGCGCGGATCGAGGTGCCCGACATCGCGGTCGACGACCCCGATGGGAACGCCACCCTGCTCGTGCTGGGCTGGGGGTCGAGCTACGGCGCCATCGAGGGAGCGGCGCGCCGGCTGCGGCGTGAGGAGGGGGTGTCGCTGGCCACTGCGCACGTGCGCCACCTCAACCCGCTGCCGGGCAACATCGGGTCGGTGCTGCGTTCCTACGAGCGAGTGCTGCTGCCGGAGATGAACATGGGACAGCTCTCCAGGCTGCTGCGCGCCGAGTTCCTGATCGACATCGAGAGCTACACCAAGGTCGACGGCCTGCCCATCTTCACCCGCGACGTGATGGAGGCAGTCCGGGAGCGAGTCGCGTGAGCGAGAGCACCAACGGCCACGGAAGCGAGGTCGACGCCGACCTGGGCTTCGGCCAGCCCGGCGAGCAGAACCTCAGCCACGGCCCGGTCGAGCTGCCGCTGACCAAGGCCGACTTCTCCTCCGACCAGGAGACGCGCTGGTGCCCGGGCTGCGGGGACTACGCGATCCTCGCCTCGGTCCAGGGGTTCATGCCCGAGCTCGGCATCTCCCCGGAGAAGGTCGTGTTCGTTACCGGCATCGGCTGTGCGGGGCGCTTCGTCTACTACATGGACACCTACGGGATGCACGGCATCCACGGGCGTGCCCCGGCGCTGGCCACCGGCGTGGCCACGTCGCGGCCCGATCTGTCGGTGTGGGTGGTGAGCGGCGATGGCGACGCCCTCTCCATCGGCGGCAACCACCTCATCCACGCGCTGCGCCGCAACGTGCCTCTCAAGATCCTGCTCTTCAACAACCAGATCTACGGCCTGACCAAGGGCCAGTATTCGCCCACCAGCGAGGAGGGAAAGGTCACCAAGTCGACCCCGTTCGGGTCGCAGGACCACCCGTTCAACCCGGTCACGCTGGCCCTGGGCGCGGAGGCCACCTTCGTGGCCCGCACCGTCGACACCGACAAGAAGCACCAGGCAGAAATGCTGCGAGCCGCGGCCGCGCACGAGGGCACGGCCTTCGTCGAGATCTACCAGAACTGCAACGTCTTCAACGACGGCGCCTTCGACGCCGTCCGGGCCAAGGGCCAGAGGGAGCTCAACCAGATCCGCCTCGAGCACGGGCAGCCGATCCGCTTCGGAGCCGAGGGCGAGCGCGGCGTGGCCCGCAACGCCGAGGGGTGCCTCGAGCTGGTGGAGGTGGCCGCGGTCGGCGAGCAGGCCCTGGTCACCCACGACGCCGAGCGCGCCGATCCCAGCCTGGCCTTCGAGCTGGCCCACCTGGCCGCCCGCCCCACGGGGCCGACGCCGATCGGCGTGTTCCGCTCGGTCCGGCGCCCGGTCTACGGGCAGGGCCTGGCGGAGCAGCTCGACGAGGCCCGCGCCGAGACCGGAACCGAGCAGCTGCGGGAGCTGCTCCACTCGGGCGACACCTGGACCGTCTCCTAGCGCGCCGCGGCTAGGCCGCGAGGTGCAGCACGAGCTCTTCCACCCCGGCAGCCGTTCCGCGGCTCTCGAGCTGGCTGGTGAGCTTGTTCATGAGCTTGTGAGCGGCCACGTTGTCCGCGGCCATGGTGGCGGTGAAGTGGCGGATGCCCAGGCCGCGCGCCTTGGCGGCGAGCTGGTCGGAAATGACCGATCCGACTCCGCGGCGCTGCCACTCGTCGGCCACCACGATGGCCACGTCCGCGGCCTCGGGATCCTCATGGAGGCGAACGAAGCGACCGACCGCGATCAGGCGGCGAACCGGATGACCGGGGTACTCGGCCACCAGAGCCACATGATCGCGGCCGTCCACTTCAGTGAGGTAGCGCAGCTCAGTCCGGCTGAAGCTGCTCTTGGGGGTTAGGAAGCGTCTGTGCACACTCTCGTCGGAGAGCTGCCGCAGCCCGTCCTCCAGCATCCGCTTGTCGTCAGCGCGGATGGGCCGGATGAGGATCGAAGCTCCGTCTGGAAGGCGCTTGAGCACAGATATAGCCTCGCCTCCGTGAGCCCTTCCTTGTGTGTGGTTGGTCACGGATGGTGATCGACCCAAAAGTCCTCGAGAGCTGGGTCGCGGAGCTGCTGTGCGCTCACGCGACCCCGAGCGACAAGGCGCGGCGGGTGGCCTTTGCGCTGGTCGAGGCCGACCGCTGCGGTCAAAGCTCCCACGGCGTGAGGCAGCTTCCCTACTACGTCGAGCGGATCGAGGGTGGCGAGCTGGCCGTCGACACCGATCCCGTCGTCGTGGAGGAACGGGGCGGATTGCTTGCCCTCGACGGGCGTCACGGATTCGGGCAGATCGTGGGCGAGCGGGCCACCGGACTCGCCCTGGAGCGCGCCGCCCGGCACGCGGTGAGCGCGGTGGCGGTGCGCAACGCCGGTCACATCGGGCGCCTGGGGGCCTTCACCGAGCGCATCGCCGAGGCCGGCATGGTCGGGATCCTCCTGGTCAACTTCCAGGGCGGCGACCAGCTGGTGGCGCCGTTCGGCTCATTCGAGCGGCGGCTGGGCAACAACCCGATCTCGATCGGAGTCCCCGGGCCGGCGGTGCTCGACATCGCGCTGAGCGTGGCCGCGGAGGGCCGCGTCTACCAGGCCCAGGAGCGCGGCGAGGCTCTGCCCGAGGGCTGGATCCTCGACCCGCACGGCGCCCCGAGCACCGAGCCCTCCGACTACCTGGCCGGCGGATCGCTGCTTCCCGCGGGTGGCCACAAGGGCTACGGGCTGATCGTGCTGGTGGAGATGGTGGTGGGCCTGCTCACGCTCGGCGGGATGAGCGGTCCCGGTGATCCGCCCTTCTCCAACGCCTTCGTGCTCGTGTGCATCGACCCGGGCGACGCGGCCCGCGCCGACTATCTGCGGCAGCTGCCCGCGTTCGCCGAGTGGGTGAAGAGCGCGCGACCGCTGCCGGGCACGGCCGAGATCCTCCTGCCCGGGGAGATCGAGAATCGGCGGCGGGCCGCCGCCGGGCCCATCGAGCTGGACGCGCCGACACGGGCGGCGCTGGGCGAGCTCGCGCGCCAGGTGGGCATCAGCCCTCCCGGAGCCTGACGCCGCGCAGCAGCCACGCCAGCTGGGCCTGGCGCTCGACCACGATGGCGGTGACGAGCGCCCGAGCCGGCGTGTCGCCCAGGGCGAGCACTCCGTGCAGGCCGAGGAGCACGGCCGCGCGGTCGCCCAGGGCCTCCACGGCGGAGGCCGCGATCTCGCCCGACCCGGTCGGCGCATAGGGCGCGGTCGCGACCGGTCCGCCGGCCGCGTGCTCGAGCTCCTCGGTGCTGGTGTCAAGCGGCTCGCCGAGAAAGCTCCATGCGGTGGCGTGGGTGCTGTGGGTGTGCACGAGCGCGCGGGCGTCGGGCCGGGCGGCGTACACGGCCACGTGGACGCGGCGCTCACTCGACGGCTCGCGCTCCCCCGCGACGACCGCCCCTTCGAGATCGAGGGTCACCAGGTCGGCCTCCGTGGTCGCGTCGTAGGGCAGTCCCGCGGGCGTGATGTAAATGAGGTCCCCGTCGCGTGCGCTCACGTTGCCCGCAGAGCCCGCCACCAGCCCAAGGCGGTGCATCTCGTGCGCCGTGGCCACGATCTCAGCGCGCAAGGGCACGGGCGATCGCCTCCTCGTAGGGCGGCTCGAGCACGCCCGCCTCGGTCACGATCGCGGTCACGAGATCGGCGGGCGTAACGTCGAAGGCCATGTTCAGCGCCGGCATGCGGTCGGTCACCTCCGAAGCATCGCGCTCCTCGATGGGGATGTCCTCGCCGCGCGCGGTGTCCGGGTCGAGCGTCGAGACGGGGGCCGCCACGTAGAAGGGCAGCCCGTGGCGAGCCGCGAGCACGGCCAGGGGGTAGGTGCCGATCTTGTTGGCCACGTCGCCGTTGGCGGCGATGCGGTCCGCCCCCACCACGATCCGGTCCACGAGGCCGCGCGCCATCAGGGCGCCCGCGCTCGAGTCGGCCACCACGCGGAAGGGGATCCCCGCCTTCTCGAGCTCGTACGCCGTGAGCCGCGCGCCCTGAAGAAGCGGGCGCGTCTCGTCGACCCACACGTGGGCCAGGCGCCCGCGCTCCCAGGCCTCCTGGAGCACTCCGCCGGCGCTGCCGACCCCGGCCGTGGCGAGGGCGCCCGCGTTGCAGTGGGTGAGAGCGCGGTCGCCCGGCTGGAAGCGCTCGGCGCCCAGGGCGGCGAGTCGCCGGTCCGCGCGCTCCTGCTCGCGGTGCAGCTGGTGGGCGCGCTCGAGGCGGTTCTCGGCGGCGAGCACCTGATCCACGGCCCAGCCGAGGTTCACGGCCGTGGGGCGAGCGGCGCGCAGCATCGGCGCGGCGGCGCCGGGGTCCTCGGCCAGCGCCATGGCGTAGCCCGCCGCGATGCCGATCGCCGGCGCGCCTCGCACGGCGAGCGTGCGGATGCACTCGGCCACCTGGTCGGGCCCCGTGCAGCGGATCCAGCGCTCCTCGGCGGGCAGGGCGCGCTGGTCGAGCACGAGGAGCGCGCCGTCCTCGAAGCGCAGCGGCGCGGCCGTCATGTCGCCGCCAGCTGGGCCAGTCGCTCGTCGACCAGCTCGAGCTGGCGCGCGCGGCCGAGGGCGCGCGGCTCGAAGGTGGCCTGCACCGCCAGCCCGTCGACCAGCGCCACCAGGCCGGCCGCCTCACGCTCGGGGTCGAGCGCCGCATCGAGCTGGCCGCGCTCCTGAGCCTCGGCCAGGGCTCGGCTCACCATGGCGCGCCAGGTGCGGTAGGCGTCGCGCTGGGCCCGGGCGAGCGCCGGCCGAGTGAGGGCCAGGCCCAGAAAGGCAAACCAGACGCGCACCTCGGCGCGGCGCTCGGCGTCGAGCGGCAGGCCGCACGTGAGCATCGTGCGCACGAGCTCGATCGGCTCGCCGGCCGCCTCGGCCGCCCCGGCCGCCTCGGCCAGGCGCAGGCCCACCCGGTCGGCGGTGATCTGGAAGGCGAACAGCAGCAGGGACTCCTTGTCGCCGAAGTAGTGGTTCAGCGCCCCGGTCGACCAGCCGGCCTCCGCCGACACCCCCCTGAGGGTCACCGCCTCGAGCCCGTCGCGCGATGCGAGGCGCCAGACGGCCGCCGCGAGCTCGGCTCGGCGCTCCTCGTGATCTACCACCTTGGGCATTGACCTAGAGTTTAAACCAAACGTGTGATATAAATAAAGACATGGATGTCAAGTGGATTCTCGCCATCGGACTCGAGGCCGGCTTCTGGTTGATGCTGGCCGCCTTCCTGATTCTCCGCTATCGCTGGGGTATGGAGGGCGTGACGCGCTTCTTCGTGATCGGAGTGGTGCTCGACACCGCCGGCCTGATCGGGCTCGGAGTGTGGGACTTCGCCAATACCGGCCACGTGAGCGCGTACACGCTGTTCATCGCCGGCCTGCTCGTCTACGCCCTCGTGTGGGGCAAGAAGGACCTGAGGCGCCTCGACGCCTGGATGGCGCGCAAGCTCGCGCTGCGGCGCCCGCGCGCTACCAGCCGGCCGTGCCCGGACCGCCCTTGAAGGGCCCGGTGATGTCGCTGGTCACCCAGCCACCGTAGAAATCGCCGGCGTTCGGCTCCACGCGCTCGTCGCCCACGTAGCACGCGTCGACCTTCTGGGGGTAGAACGCGACGTGGTCGCGCAGGGCGGCGTAGCGCTCGTCGGGTTGCGGATAGGACCAGCCCGCGGCGGGGGAGCCGTTGACCGTCCAGTAGCGCGCGTGGCCCTTCCACTCGCAGAAGGTTCGCCGGTCGTCGGGCGTCAGCAGCTCGCTGCGCACGTCCTCGGGAGGGAAGTAGTAGGCGGGCGGCTGGCTGGTCTCCAGCACCCTCAGCGCGTTGTCCGACTCGGCGATGGTCTCGCCGCCGTGCTCGACGCGCACCCGTTTGGCGCTCGGCTCCACCGCGGGGGGCCGCGGGTAGTCCCAGACGGACTCCATGAGGAGAAAGCTAGAGGGCGCCGCGACGGGGGCTGGGGAAGCTCGCCACGCACAGCACCGCGCGGTCGTAGTTCTGATCCCAGCTCTGCTCGGTGGGGTGGAAGTAGAACGTCTCGATGTCGTCCGGCCGCGGCGCACCGGCGGAGGCCGATTCGACCTCCTGCGGACAGCGGCGCTCGGCCTGGCGCTCCACGAAGGCCAGCCCCGGCCAAACGGACTCGGTCAAGAGGAACTCCGACACCACCTCGGCGTCGTGCGGCCCTGCGCAGGGCGTCACGTCGACCGACAGCTCGGCCGCCGTCTCCTCGATGTCGTTCACGCAGTCACCCTCGCGCAGGTCGAACACGCTCTCCGAGCCGGAGTCGGTGACCCGCCCCTGAGCGTCGCGCTCGGCGCCGGTGAGCAGTGCGACGGCAACGATCACGGCGATCAGGAGCGTCCACAGGCCCGACAGCACCAGGCCCGCGATGGCGAAGCCCCTGCCGCCGAGCCCGCGGCGGCTGATCCGGCGCAGGGCGACGATGCCGAAGATCACGCTGAAGATCACCCCGCCGATCAGCCCGAACACGAACGACGCGATGGCAAACCCGCTCGTCTTGCCCTGCGGCGGGTGCGGGGGAGGATGCTGGGGCGGGCGCGGGGCTTCCGGCGCCGGCCACGAGGTAGGGTCGCCCGTCTGGTGCATCGCTCCTCTTTATCGGCCGCCGCGGGCCTGTCTGCACTGGCCGACTGGCGCCGGCGCGTGGCGGAGCTGTACCTGGCCCCACCGACCGAGGGTGAGGAGGGCTGGGAGGCCTTTCGCCGCGGCCGCGACGCGCTCTTTCGCGAGCATCCCCAGGCGCCCCTCAACGACGAGCAGCGGACCGCTTTCCAGGGCCTCCCGCACTTTCCCTACAACGCCGAGGCTCTGGTGCGCTGCCCGCTCGAGGCCGCGGTGGACGACGATCCGCTCGAGATCGACACCGGCGGGGAGGACGGCGTGGTCCGCTACCGGCGGGTGGGCCGGATGAACACGCCCTTCGGCGATCTCACCCTGTTCTGGATGGAGGGCTACGGCGGGGGCCTGTTCCTGCCCTTCCGCGACGCCACCTCTCCAAGCGAGAGCTACGGCGGCGGCCGCTACCTCACCGACACGGTCAAGGGCACGTTCGGCCGGGGGCTCACGCTCTCCTCGGATGGCAGCGAGGCGGCGCTCGACTTCAATTACGCCTACAACCCGTCCTGCGCCTACAACTCCCGCTGGGCCTGCCCGCTCGCTCCGCCGGAGAACCACCTCGAGAAGGGAGTTCAGGCGGGCGAGCTGGCCTTCCCGGACCCCGCGTAGGCGCGGAAGCGAATTGCGTCGCGGCTCGCGCTGACCTCGGCACGCGCGAAGCCGGCCGCCACCAGCCGCTCGCCCAGGCCGCGGGGCTCGATCACCACCCTGGTGTCGCCGATGTGAAGCAGCGCGAAGCCCAGCCCGCGCCCGGTGCTGTCGGTGCCGGCGAACACGCCGCCCGGATGCAGCACCCGCCGCACCTCGGCGAAGAGGCGGTCCTGCGCCTCCCTGGACGGCACGTGGTGCAGCATGGTGAAGCAGGCGGCGCTGCTGAAGCTCTCGTCGTCGAAGGGCATGGCGGTGCCGTCGCCGTTCACCACCTCGACGCTCCCGCCCATCCGATAGCGCAGCGAGCCCGCCAGCCCCTGGTCGACCTCGAGCGCCGTCAGATTCGGGACCCGCTGCGCCAGCACCTCCGTAGCCGGCCCGAAGCCCGGGCCGACCTCGAGCGCGTGTTCACCGAGCTCGAGGCCGTCCAGGGCAACGGGCACGAGGTCCTCGCGCACATGGCGCTTCCAGGCCTCGCGGCTGCAGTACCAATGGTGAAGCCGGTTCACTCCCCCTACTGCACCAGCCCCGTCTCCGACAGGTACGCGCCGGCCACCGCCTCCGGCGTCTCCTTGTCGAGGTCGACGCGGGCGTTGAGCTCCTGCATCGCCTCGTCGGTCAGGCCCTCGTTCACCTGCGCCACGACCTTCTCGAGGTCGGGACCGGCCTTCTCGAGCGTGTCGTTGCGCACAACCAGCGTCGAGTTGTAGGGCGGGAACATGCCCTTGTCGTCCTCGAGCAGGACGAAGCCCTCGCGCTTGTTCTGCGGGTCGGTGGTGAACACGATCGACACGTCGGCCTGGCCCTTGGTCAGCACCTCATGGCGCAGCGCGATGTCGACCGGGGTGAACTTCTTGAACTCGAGCCCGTACACCTCCTGCAGGCCGAGCAGGCAGTCGAGGCGCTGGCGGCACTCCGGCGAGCCGAAGAGCGTCAGGTCCTGCGACTTGCCCTCCAGGTCGGAGATCTTCGCCAGGCCCTGCGCGTCGGCGGTCTCCTTGGTCACCGCCACCTCGTTGGAGCTCACGAACGGAGTGGGCTCGAGCGCGGTCAGGTCCTTCTCGGCGAAGCCCTTCTTGGCCTGCTCGTAGGCCGCGGCCTCCTCGCTGGGCAGCTTGTCCGCCTCCACACCGAAGAACGACAGCAGCGCCGTTCCGGTGTACTCGGGGTAGGCGTCGATGTCGCCGCCTTCGAGGGCCTTGAGCGCGGTCTTCTCGTCGCCCAGGTTGAGCTGCTTCTCGACCGTGTAGCCCGCCGCCTCGAAGGCCTGGGCGTAGATCTCGCCGAGCACCTTCTGCTCGGTGAAGTTCTTCGAGCCCACCTTGATGGTGGTCGAGGAGTTCGCCTCGTTTGCCTGGATGGTGGAGCCGGTGCCCTCCTCCTGGGTGGTGGCCTCTCCGCCGCCTCCGCTGTCTTCCTCCTCGTCGTCGCCGCAGGCGGCCAGCGTCAGCGCCGCGACCAGCAGCATCAGGAGCATCAGCCAACGATGCTTTCTCATGTCGTTGCTTCCCTTCGTCGGGTTGGGATGTTCAGGCGACGCCGCGTGGCGCTCGCCTCGAGCTTCAGGCCGCGCGGCGTGGCGGCGCGTTGCGCCGCGGCCAGGACGACCTCGGTGACCACGGCCAGCAGGGCCACGACGATGGCCGCCGCGAGCCTCCCGTCGTCGCCGTAGGTGTTGACGTTGATGATGGGGTCGCCGAGCGTGATGATCCCCGCCAGCGGGGCGATCGTGGCCGTGGCCACCACGTTCACCGCCGAGATCCGCACTCCGCCGAAGATCAGCGGCAGGGCCAGGGGGAGCTCGACCCGGCGCACGATCTGCGCCCCGGTCATGCCCATGCCGCGCGCGGCGTCGACGGTGTCGCGGTCGACCTGGCGCACGCCGGTGTAGGCGTTGGTGAGGATGGGGGGGATGGCCAGCAGCACCAGCGCCAGGGTGAGATTGGTGAAGCCCACGCCGATGTAGGCCACGAAGAACGCGATCAGGGCCAGGCTCGGCACCGCTCGTCCCACGTTGGACGCGTTGATGGCCAGGAAGCCCCCCTTGCCGATGTGGCCGAGCCAGAGCCCGAGCGGGATCGATATGGCGCAGGCCACGAGGATCGACAGGCCGGCCAGCTTGAGGTGCTCGCTCATCAGCTCCCACAGCTCGGCGAGCCCGCCCACCTGAGAGCCGCCGGCCGGCGACTCGCGCTCGGTGAAGATGAAGTCGATCGCGTCGCCGAACTGCCCCAGGAAGGCCATCGTGGTGCTCATCGGGCCGCCGCCGCCCTCGTCCAGGGCGTGACCGCCCGCTGCGCGAGCAGGATCAGCCCGTCGAGCACGGCGGCCAGCAGCACGGCCAGGCCACCGGCCACCACGACGTTCGACTTGAAGGTGATGTCGGCGAAGATCTGCTCGCCGAGGCCGCCGGCACCGGCGAAGAAGGCCAGCGTGGCCAGGCCGACGGTGGTGGTCACGGCGATGCGAAGGCCGGCCATGATCTCCGGCAGCGCCAGCGGCACCTCGACTCGCCAGAGCAGCTGCCGGTCGGTCAGCCCCATGCCCCGCCCGGCGTCCTTGGTCTCCTCGGGTACGTTGTCGAGCCCGGCCAGGATGTTGCGGAAGATGATCAGCAGCACGTAGGCCACGAGGGCGATCAGCGCGGTGGTGTTGCCGCGCCCGGTGAGCGGCAGCAGCAGGAAGAAGGCGGCGATGCTCGGGATCGTGTAGAGGACGCCGGTGACCTGGGTGATGGGGTTGACCAGCCAGCGCCGGCGGTAGGCCACCACGGCCAGCGCGAAGGAGATCCCGAAGCCGATCGCCACCGCCACCACGGTCAGGAACACGTGCTGGAAGAAGGGATCGACGTAGCGGTCGAAGTTGTCGGCGATCCAGTCGGGGCAGAAGCCGTTGTCCGCCTCGCAGCTCTCGGTGCCCTCCTTGCGGATCTCCAGGCCGCCCTGGGCCAGTGGCACGATCATTCGGCCGCGTCCGCTCCGCTCGGCACTCGCTCGGGGTCGGTGCGCAGCGCGTGGGCCAGCATCTCGATCGAGAGCACGCCGCACACCGCGCCCCGGTCGTCGACCACGGGGCCGTACTGCGCCTCCTCCTGAAGCAGGTCGGACAGGGCGTCGCGCAGGATGTCGTCGAGCTCGATCACGGGCTTGGCGGGCGAGCGCAGGTCCTCGGCCACGCGCTCGCCCTGCAGGCCCCGGTCCGAGAGCCAGCCGAGCGGGCGCCCGTCGTCGTCCACGAGCAGCGGGTAGGGCACCTCGCTGTCGGCGGCCTTTGCCTGCGCCTCGGCCACGGGCTCACCGGTGCGTACGAGCGGGGCCTTCCACAGGTCGACGTCGCGCACCCGCTGGAGGGCCAGCCGCTTGAGCGCGCGGTCGGCGCCCACGAAGTCCTCGACGAAGCGACCCTTGGGGTACATGAGCAGCTCGGCCGGAGGCGCGTACTGGGCGAGCTTGCCGCCCTTCTGCAGGATCGCGATCCGGTCGCCCATCTTGATCGCCTCGTCGATGTCGTGGGTCACGAACACGATCGTCTTGCGGATCTCGCGCTGCAGGCGCAGGAACTCGTTCTGCAGGCGCTCGCGGTTGATCGGGTCGATCGCCCCGAAGGGCTCGTCCATCAGCATCAGCGGCGGGTCGACGGCCAGCGCCCGGGCCACGCCGATGCGCTGGCGCTGGCCGCCCGAGAGCTGGGCGGGGAAGCGGTCGCGCGTCTCGTGCGGGTCGAGGCTGACCAGCTCGAGCAGCTCGTCCACGCGGCTGCGGATGCGCCCCTTGTCCCAGCCCAGCAGGCGCGGGACGGTGGCGATGTTGTCGGCCACGCTGAGGTGCGGGAAGAGCCCGATCTGCTGGATGGCGTAGCCGATCTCGCGGCGCAGCTCGGCCGGCTGGCGCTCCTTGACGCTGCTGCCGTCGAGCAGGATGTCGCCGTCGGTGATGTCGATCATGCGGTTGACCATGCGCATGGCGGTGGTCTTGCCGCAGCCCGAGGGCCCCACCAGCACGCAGATCTCGCCCGACGGGACCTCCAGCGAGAGGCCGTCGACCGCGGGGTCGTCCTGCCCCGGGTAGAGCTTGGTCGCCTCCCTGAACTCGAGGGTGGCTGCGGCGGGGCGTGCGGACGGCCCCGAGGTGTGGGCGGAATCTGAAGTATTCACGGGAGGGGGTTCCCGGAGGAGGAAAAAAGTCTAACCAGGTGGGGCCGTGGTCTCGCGCCCTGTTCTCGAAGCCTTAATGTCTGCGCCGGAGACCCGTTCGAGCTCCCGCTTGAGCTCTTCGCGCAGCTCGCTCACCTCTTCGCGGCTGACCTCGGGGTCGGACTCGGCGCTGTCCACCAGCGCGGCGGCGAGGGTCTCGTTGGCCGCGCGCAGGCCGTCGCCGGCCGGGCCCGGGTCCGCCGCTCCGCGCAGCTCGAGCGCCCGGTGCTTGAGGTCCGCGGCCAGGCTCTCGGTACGCCGGCGGTCGCGCTCGGGCAGCATGCGCCAGCGGCCATAGAGCGACCGAGCCACGCGCACGCCCAGGGCGGCGGTGGCCGCGGCGCCGCCGGCGACGAGCTTGCCTGAAGCCATCCACCGGCATCGTGGCGGGCGCCGGGGACGGAAAGCCCTACAACACCGCCGCGGCGAGCTTGTCCACCTGCTCGGGATCGGAGGAGGAGGGGAAGAAGATGAGCTCGTCGCAGCCCTGGTCGGCGAAGGCGCTTACCCGTTGCTTCACCTCGTCCTCGCCCTTGGCCGCACCCTCCACGACCATGTCCGCGTAGGGCGGCGCGAAGGAGTAGTAGTCGCCGAGGGTCGAGCGGACCTGGGCCTCGGGGTCGGCGTCGAGGGAGAAGTACGTGAGCGAGGAGGCGATCGGCTTCTCGCTGCGGCCCGCGTCGCGGAAGGCGGCCTCGACCTGCTCGCGCGCCCCGCCGAACATCTCGGGCGGGCCGCCGCCCGAGATCCAGCCGTCGCCGTACTCGGCCGCGCGCCGGAAGGCGGCGTCGACCTGGCCGCCGACCAGGATGCGCGGCGGGTCGGCCGACACGTCGGGGCCGATCGCACCGGCGTGGCCGCGCTCCTCGCCGGCCCATATGCGCTTCATGTCGTCGAGCATCTCCTCGATCCGCTTGCCGCGGTTCTTGAAGGGAGCGCCGCTGGCCTCGAAGTCGTCCTCTCGCCCGCCGACGGCCACACCGAGCACGAGTCGCCCGCCGGAGAGGCTCTGGATGGTCGCCGCCTGCTTGGCCGCGAGGGCGGCGTTCAGGCGGTAGGGGAGGATGGCGATCGCCGTCGTGAGCCCGATCCGCTCGGTCACAGCCGCGGCGGCGGCGAGCGCGACGAGGGGCTCGTAGTTGGCGTAGACGACGCGGTCGATGGTCCCCAGGGTGGAGAAGCCGGCGGCCTCGGCGCGCTGGGCCCAGTCGATGACCTCCTCGCCCCGGACGCCCGGCGATCGTGGTGGGCAGGCCGATTCCGATCTTCATGTGCTCGTTCCTCTCCGTAGTCTCGGCTCGTGACCTTACGGGACCTACCCGGCTGGGCCGGTGAGCTGCTTTCGAGCGCGCGGGTCGCCCGTCTGGGCCTCCTCGACGAGAGCGATCGGCCCCGAGTCCTGCCCGTCACCTACGTCGCGTTCGAAGGGGCGCTGTGGAGCGCGATCGACCAAAAGCCCAAGCGCTCGGCCGAGCCCGCCCGGGTGCGCCGCCTGCGGCGCCGCCCCGAGGCCGCGCTGCTGGTGGACGCCTACCACGACGACTGGACGCGCCTCGCCTGGGTGGAGCTGCGCGGAAGCGTGTCGGTGCTCGCATTGAGCGAGGCGCCGGAGGCAGTCGAGGCCCTTGCGGCGAAGTACGAGCAGTACCGCACCGAGCCGCCACCGGGGCCGCTGCTGCGGCTGGCTCCGGAGGCGGTGGCGTGCTGGCGCGCGTCGCAGGGGTAGGACGCGCGCCCTACCCCTCGCCCGTCTCCACCTTCAGCCCCCGCCGCGACCATTCGCTCCACGATCCGGGGTAGAGCCGGCCCTCGACCCCGGCGATCTCCGCGGCCAGCACCAGGTTCGTGGCGGTGATCCCCGAGCCGCAGTAGGCCACGAAGGGCTCCTCGCCGAGCTGCTCCTTGAGCTCGTCCTCGCCGGCGAAGCGGCCGCCGGGGGCCACCTCGGGCGAGGGCAGGTTCTGCGCGCCCGGAATGTGGCCCGCCACCGGGTCCATGGGCTCCGTGTCGCCGCGAAAGCGCTCCGGGCTCGCGCGCGTCGAGCAGGCGCAGGGATCCGGCTCGGACGTCCTCGAGGTCCACCGTGTCGCCGTGGCGCTCCCGGGCGACGGTGAAATCGCCCGGGGCGGTCTCCTCGGCGCCGGTGCGCAGCCGGCCGCCCGCCTCGGTCCAGGCGCCCAGCGCGCCGTCGAGCACCGCCACTTGCTCGTGGCCGAAGTGGCGCAGTAGCCACCACAGGCGCGAGGCTCCGCCCTCACCGGCCTCGTCGTAGGCCACCACCTTCGAGTCCTGCGAGATCCCGGCGCGGCGCGCGGACGCCTGGAACTCGGCGGCCGTGGGGATGGGGGCTCGCCCGCCGTCGCGGCCGCCGTCGCGCTGCTCGCCGGAGAGATCGGCGCTCACGCTGAGGAACGCCGCGCCGGGGATGTGGCCCTCGCGCCAGCCCCGCTCGCCGGCCGGCGGTTCGCCGAGCGTGTAGCGGCAGTCGACGAGTGACGAGGTCCCGATCGCCGAGATGCTCGGTGAGCCAGGCGGCGTCGACGAGGGGGCCGAACCGGTTCATGCCCGGAAGGCGGCGATCGCGACGCGCTCGCCCCAGCCGCGATCCAGCAGATTTCCGAGGATCTCGGGTGCCTGGGCCCCCGAGGCCCCGAACTTTCGGTCGACCACGAAGAAGGGAACGGCGCTGATGCCGAACGACGTCGCGATGCGCTCGTCCTCGCGCACCTCCGCGGCGTAGCGATCGCCCTCCAGCACCTCGCGGACCTCGCCCGGCGCCAGGCCAACCTGCCCGGCCAGGCGTTCGAGGGCGGGCCGATCGGTCATCAGCTCGCCCTGGCTGTGGTAGGCCGCGAGCAGGCGCTCCTTCATGGCGTCCTGGAGGTCGTGCTCGGCGGCGAGGTGGACGAGCCGGTGGGCGTCGAACGTGTTGCCCGCGCGAGCGATGTCGAAGCGGAAGTCGAGGCCCTCGCCGGCGGCCACCGTCGTCATCTGGTTCTCCATGTCGACCGCCTGGCCGTGGGTCATTCCGTACTTCTCGGCCAGGTGAGCCGCGCGGTCGCCCTCGCGCTCGGGCGGCGCCGTGGGGTCGAGCTCGAAGCTGCGCCATGTCACCCGCACGTCGTCGCTGTGCTCGAAGGCGTCCAGGGCGGCCTCGAACCGGCGCTTGCCGATGTAACACCACGGGCAGGCGATGTCCGACCAGATCTCAACCTGCATCGGCGTTTGCTCGCTCACGATCCGCCCACCACTCCCACCGCGCCGCGAAGGCCGACGCAGCCGATGCATCCCACACAGCCCACACATCCGACGCACCCGATGCAGCCCACGCAGGCCAGGCAGCCGCTGTTGCCCAGGCCGCCCACGATGGCCGCGCTGCCGAGCACTCCGGCGCTGGCCACGACTCCGGCGGAGCCGATCACGCCGGCGCTGGCCACGGTCCCGGCGCTGCCGATGACGCCCGCGCTGGCCACCGTGCCCGCGCTGCCGATCACGCCGGCGCTCCCCACCGTGCCCACGCTGCCCGCGCTCTGGTCTGCGGTCATGGCTGCACTGTAGCCCCAGCCCTTAGGCTGCACGCGTGCGCGGCTTGCGGCCGATCATCGCCCTTGTGGCTCTCCTCGTCGCGGTCACGTGCCCGCCGGCGCAAGCCCAGGACCCCGGTCGCTGGATGCTCACCGGCGCGTCCTCGGTCCCCGTGCCCTACTGGCAGGGTCTGACCTCGGATCCCGGCGGGGAGCGGGTCTTCTTCGTCGGGGTGTTCGAGGGCCTCTGGCAGACCACGCCGATGCTGGCCCAGACCGCCGGCGTGGGCAACGCCATCCCACCGGAGGTGAAGGCCCTCGAGGGCTATGACCACATCGGGGATCCGACCTGGGACCCGGCGGAGGGTGGCCGCCTGCTCCTGCCGCTCGAGTGCTACACGCCGGGAGTCGGGAACACCTGCGGCACCGGCTCGTTCGGCGTGGCGGACCCCGCGACGCTCGCGTGGCGCTACTACGTGAAGCTCGATCCGGCCGAGATCCCCAAGGCCATGTGGGCCGAGACCTCGCCCGACGGGACGCTCGTGTGGACGAGCAGCGGCCCGGATCTGCTGGCCTACCGGTCGAGCGACATCTCGCCCGCCAACGCGGCGCCCGGAGCCGCGCCCATCCGAGCGGTGCGACGCCTACCGGGGGCGGTGCCGCCCACCGGGATCACGGGCGCGGTGTTCCGCCACGGCCGGCTGCTGCTGGCGGGCTCGGTCGGCCGGACCTACCAGATCTGGTCGATCGACACCGACCGCGGCACGCGTCGCCTCGAGCTCGAGACCAGCCTGTGCGGCGAGTCCGAGGGGCTCGACACGATTCACACGCTCGGCGGGCGCCTGCACTGGCTGATCGCGCCCTTCGACCCGGGCTGCGAGCTCACCTACGGGCCGTCAGGAGCGCTGCTGCATTTCGCTCGCCGGCCCGACCGCGAGCGCTTCCAGGTGACCGTGCCCGCCGTGGTCGAGGCCGCCCTGCCGGGCAGCTTCCAGGTGACGGTGAGCGTCACGCGCGGAGGCCGACCCGTTCGCGGCGCGCGCGTGAGCTTCGCCGGGTACCGGGGCCGCACGTCCAGGAACGGCCTGGCCACCATCTCGGGCCCGCTCGAGCTGCCGGGCCGCTTCGCCGCGCTCGCGCGCAAGGGCCGCCGCTACGGCCTCTCTCCGCTGGCCGAGGTGGGCCGCACGCCGGCTCCCGCGCGGGCGGCCCGAAACGGCGCCGGCTAGCGCGCGTCCGCGGGATTGGGTGCTGTCCTGACTTAAGGGGCCAGGAGCCCCACAAAGCAGGACGGTGACCTCCAAGCGGCCGAACCCACCCTTATTGCCGCCGTTCAGAGACGCCCGAGCGGGAGCCCGCGGCGCGGGCTTAAGCCGCGCGACGCGACGCACGCCTGCGCGGCTTCTCCTCGCCCGCGAACCCGCCCAGCGCGTTCGCCACGGCCCGCCAGGCCGCGGGATGCACGGCCATGCCGAAGTGGCTCGCCGAGATCTCCACGTGCTCGTCGGCGCACGGGTCGAGGCAGGCGCGCCAGTCGACGATGCCGTCGCTGCGCGAGTAGACCGCCACGTAGCCGACGCCCTCGGGGCAGGGCGCGGCGAGCTGCTCCCAGAAGTTCGCGCAGCACTCGCCGTCGAGGCACGAGCGCTTGAACAGCCCGGGCGCGCCCAGCGAGCCGAGGCGGCTGACCGCCTCCACCTGCAGGCGCACCAGGGGATGCACGGCGAGCGGGTCGATCTGGGGCGAGCCGAGCGTGACGATGCCCCGGATCAGGTCCGGACGGCGGGCGGCGAGGGCCTTGGCGAGGCCTCCGCCGCGGCTCTGGCCGACCACGGCGGCGCGCATTCCCTGCTCGGCGACGATGCTCTCGAGGCGCGCTTCCAGGCGGTCGAGGGCTGCGCCCGAGCAGTCGACGTTCACCCGCATCCCGGCTCGCGTGGGCCGGTAGCCGCCGCGCTTGAGCCAGCCGGCCATGAGGCCGAAGGATCCGTCTCCGGCCAGGAAGCCCGGGATCAGCAGGACGGGCTGCCCGCGGCCGTCGGGCAGGCCCTCGCCGCGGAAGACGGGGTTGCGCACCAGCGAAGCCGCCTCCAGCCCAAAGCGGGCCTCCCGCCATAGGGGCGGCCGGGTGCCGAGGGAGATGAGGGTCGGGCCCTTCATGCCGTTTGTACGAATATGTTCCCTCGCATGAGGGCCCTAACCATCGAAGATCAGAAGCTAATCGTGGCAGACCGGCCAGACCCCGAGCCCGGCGTGGGCGAGGTTCTGGTGCGCGTGCACGGGGCGGGAATCAACGCGCTGGACATGCTCCAGCGGATGGGCGCCTACCCGGCGCCGCCCGGTTCGCCCGCCGACATCCCCGGTGTGGAGCTGGCGGGCGAGGTGGTGGCCGCGGGCCCCGCGGCGGGCCGCTTTGCCGAGGGCGACCGCGTGATGGCCGTGGTGGGGGGCGGCGCCCAGGCCGAGCTGGCCGTGGTGCACGAGCGCGCGGCGATGCCCATGCCCGCCGGCCTCGACTGGGCCCAGGCCGGCGGCCTGCCGGAGACCTTCACCACCGCCCACGATGCGGTCTTCAGCCAGGCCGAGCTGCGCGCCGGGGAGCACCTGCTGGTCCACGGCGCGGCCGGGGGAGTGGGCACCGCGGCGGTCCAGCTGGGCCGGGCCGCGGGCGCGCGCGTGACCGCGACCGTGCGCAACGAGGCTCACCGCCCGGAGGTGGAGAAGCTGGGCGCCCGCGCGATTGCCCCTGAGGGCTTCGGCGACAACGGGCCCTACGACGTGATCCTGGAGCTGGTGGGCGTGGGCAACCTGTCCGAGAACCTCGACTCGCTCGCCCTCCGCGGGCGCATTGCGGTGATCGGCGTGGGGGGCACCGGGCCCGTGGGCGAGATCAACCTGCTGACCGTGATGCAGAAGCGAGCCCGGATCCACGGCTCGACCCTGCGCGCGCGCCCGTTGGAGGAGAAGGCGATCTGCGCGCGGCTGGTCGAGAAGGAGGTGCTGCCCCACTTCGAGGACGGCGCGCTGACCGTGCCGGTGGCGGACAGCTTCGCCCTCGACGACGCCGAGGCGGCCTACGAGCGCTTCAGCGCGGGCGGCAAGCTGGGCAAGGTCGTGCTACTGCCGTAAGCCCTCGAGCAGGGCGATCAACGGCGGCTCCACCTCGCGTCGGGCGGCGGCGTGGTCGGACGCGTTGGCGATCACCATCGCCGCCTCGGACATGGCGCCGATGAGGAGGTGGGCCAGCGGCCGCACCTCCCGGCGCGCGAAGAGGCCGCGCTCCATGGCGTTCTCGAGGCCGAAGGAGACGAGACCGAGCCCGTAACGCATGTCGATCTCGCGCCACCGCGCCCACCCGAGCACCGCCGGGGCGTCGAGCAGCGAGATGCGCATCAGGGCCTGGTCGGTGCACGCGTCGAGGAACGCACGCACGCCGGTCACGAGCAGCTCCCAGGGATCCTCGATGCTGCGCATGCGCTCGCCGATCGAGGCCACCAGCTCCGCCTCGAGCTGCTCGTGCACCGCGGCGAAGAGGTCGCGCTTGTCGGTGAAGTGGTGGTAGAGGGCCCCGCGGGTGACTCCCGCGCGGGCCACGATCTCCTCCGTGCCCACGGCCGCGTACCCGCGCTCGGCGAACAGCTCGCGCGCGACGGTGATCAACCCGGCGCGGGTGGCGTCCCCCCTCGACATACAAGCTGTATGCTACCTCCATACAACCTGTATGGAGGCTTCATGAGCAATCGAGCGAGTTGGCGAGCACCGGCACTGGGCCCGGGTCAGGTGGTCGATCTGGGTGCCGGGCGGCGGATCAGGGCGCACGTGACCGGCGAGGGGCCCACGGTGGTCTTCGTCCACGGGGCGCTGGTCAACGCCAACCTCTGGCGCAAGGTGGTGCCGCGCCTCGAGAGCTGCAAGCGGGTCACCCTCGACCTGCCACTGGGCTCTCACCTGGAGCCGATGCCCAAGGGCGCCGACCTGACCCCGGTGGGGCTGACCGACCTGATCGCCGACGCCCTGGAGGCCCTCGACCTCGACGACGTGACGATCGTGGGCAGCGACACGGGCGGCGGGCTGACCCAGATCCTCGCCGTGCGCCGCCCGGAGCGGATCGGCGCGCTCGTGCTGACCTCCTGTGACGCCTTCGACAACTTCCCGCCGCGGTTCTTTCGCATCGTGCTGGCGCCGGCCCGCATTCCCGGCGCCATCCCCGTCGCCTTTGGCGGCCTGCGCGCGCGAGCGCTGCGGCGCCTGCCGATCGCCTACGGCTGGCTCACCAACGAGCAGATCGAGGCCGACGCCGAGGACTCCTACGTACTGCCCATACTCACGCGCAAGGAGGTCGCGCGCGACTTCCGCCGCGTGCTGGCCGGCCTCGACCCGAGCTACACCATCGACGCGGCGCTCAAGCTGGCGAGCTGGGACCGGCCGGCGCTGATCGCCTGGTCGGCCAACGACCGCTTCTTCCCGATCGAGCACGGAGAGCGCCTGGCCAAGGTCATTCCCGGCGCGCGCTTCGAGCGCATCGAGGGGGCGCGGACCTTCTCCTCCGAGGACCAGCCCGAGCGGTTGGCCGGCCTGATTGGCGCGTTCGTGGAGGAGTCCCAGCCGACGCGGGTATAAAGGGCGGGATCGTGTCTGCCGACACCACTAGCAGGCATGATCTCTCCTGCCACTCCCCTGAACGTGGTGATCGTCGACGACCATGTGGCGCTTCGGCGCGGCATGGAGCTGTTGCTGCGCCGCCACGGCCACCACGTGGTGGGCACCGCGGACGACGCCGAGTCGGCCGAATCGGTGATCCTGCGCCGCCGCCCCGACGTGGCGGTGATCGACCTGTCTCTGCCGCGCGAGAGCGGCGCCGAGTTGACCCGGCGCCTGCTCGAGGAGGATCCGGAGGTGCGGATCGTGCTCTACACCGGGGCCGCCGACGAGCACCAGCTGCTCGACGGCCTCGCCGCCGGCGCCGCGGGCTTCGCGCTGAAGAGCGGTGACCCCGACGAGCTCGAGGAGGCCATCCGCACCGTCGCCGAAGGCGGCGAGTGGATCGATCCCCGGCTCAAGCCCCTGCTGGCCCGCGGCAGCGGCGAAGGCCCGGTGCACGTGCTCTCACCGCGGGAGCGCGAGATCCTCGGGCTGCTCAGCGAGGGCCTCTCGGGCGAGGAGGCGGCCAAGCAGCTCTATCTGTCGTCGGAAACCGTGCGCACCCACGTGCGCAATGCGATGAACAAGCTGGGCGCCGCCACCCGGGTCCACGCCGTGGCGCTGGCGCTCAAGCGCGGCGAGATCAGCGCCTAAGCGGCAAGCAGCCGGCTGGCCGGCTGCGCGCCGACGCTATCCGGCGCCCACTCACGCCCTAGGCCAAGAACCCGCCGTCCACCCGCAGCGTCGTGCCCGTGGTGAACGACGCGGCGTCCGACAGCAGCCACACCGCCGCCTCGGCCACCTCCTCCGCGGTGCCGAAGCGCCCGACCGGGTGCAGGGCGCGCAGCCGTTCACGCTCCTCGCCGCTCGGCAGGTCGTCGGTCATCCCGGCGTCGATCACGCCCGGAGCGAGGCAGTTGGCGCGCACGCCCTGCGACGCGTACTCGACCGCGATCGTCCGCGTGAGCAGCTCCACTCCGGCCTTGGAGGCGTTGTAGGCCACGTCCTCGGCCCATGCCCGCTCGCCCGCCACGGAGCTGATGTTCACGATCGCGCTCCCGCCCGCGGCCACCAGGTGGGGCAGCGCGAAGCGACAGCAGTAGAACGCGCCCGAGAGGTTGACGGCGATGGTGCGGTCCCACTCCTCGAGCTTCATGTCGCCGGTGGGGGCCCAGGCGCAGTCCACCGCGGCGGCCGTCACGAGGCCGTCGAGGCCGCCCAGCGCCCCGGCCAGCGTCCTCGACTGCCGCCTCCACCGCGGCGGCGTCGGCCACGTCCGCCGTGGCCACCGCCGCGGTCGCGCCCTGCGCGCGGGCCTCAGAGGCCGCGGCCTCGAGTGTGTCCGCGTGCGCCCCAACAGTCCGACCCCCGCGCCCTCGCGCGCGGCGGCCAGCGCGATGGCCCGGCCCAGTCCACGGCCGCCCCCGGTCACCAGCACTCGCCGCCCTTCCAGGCGCCCGCTCACCGGATCCCCGCCGCGGGACGGGTCACCGGGCCCAGCGCCGTCTCGATCACCGACCGGATCCGCTCGGCCACCGCCTCGAGGCGCTCGGTGTCGGTGCGCATGGCCACCGCCGACACGCTGATGGCGCCCGATGGCCGGCGGCCCGAGCCCAGGAACACGGGAAGGGCGATGCAGTTCACGCCCAGCTCGCTCTCCTCGCGATCGAGCGTGTAGCCGCGCTCGCGCGCCAGCCGCAGGTCGGCGGCGAGGGCCCGCGCCGAGACGAGGGTGTTCTTGGTGCGCCGCGCGAGCGGCCCGTGCCGGCTCACGTACTCACGCACCGCGTCGTCGTCGCCGAGCACGTGGGCCAGCATCGCCTTGCCCACTCCGGTGGAGTGGGCGGGGTTGCGCCCGCCGATGCGCGAGGTCATGGTGATCGCCTGGCCGGTGGGCTCGATCTTGGCCAGGTAGACCACCTCGGGGCCGTCGAGCTGAGCGTAGTGCGCGGTCTCGGACAGCCATTCGCACAGCGTGCTCAACACCGGGCGCACCAGGTCGACCTCGTCGCGGCGCTCGTGGTAGTCGAAGGTGATCCGCACCAGCTCCGAGCCCAGCCGGTAGTGCCCGCGCTCGTCC
Organism: uncultured Thermoleophilaceae bacterium; assembly: GCA_963746825.1. Classification (GTDB taxonomy): domain Bacteria; phylum Actinomycetota; class Thermoleophilia; order Solirubrobacterales; family Thermoleophilaceae; genus JACVRW01. The sequence goes on along the minus strand of CAVVCU010000007.1, from coordinate 226,836 downwards.
TGATCGGCGAAGCCCGCGCGCCGCAGCGCCGCGAGCGCGCGATGGATGCTCGACTTGGGCGCGTCGAGCTCGCGCGAGATCGCATCGAGCGACACCCCGGACGAGTGGCCGGCCAGCGTCTTCAAGGTGGCCAGGACGCGGTCGGCCCCGGTGAGCGCTGTGCCGTCGGTGCCCGTGGCCATCAGCGCCCGATCCCCGCCGCCACCGCCCGAACCAGGTGGCGCTGGAAGATCAGGTACACGCCGATCACGGGCAGGGTCGAGATGAACAGGCCCGCCATCAGCGCCGTCGGGTCGAGGTTGAAGCGGCCCTGCAGCTGGAGCACGCCGACGGTGAGCGTCTTGGTCTCCTCGCTGGGCAGCAGCAGCAGGGCGAAGATGAACTCGTTCCACGCCCACAGGAAGTTGAAGATCACGAGCGTGGCCAGGGCCGGCCGCGCGAGTGGGAGCATCACGCGCACGAACACGCCGTGCGGACCGGCCCCGTCGAGGCGCGCGGCGTCGACCAGCTCGTCGGGCACCCCGCGGAAGTAGGCCGTCATCAGGTAGGTGTTGAAGGGCAGGTTGACTGCGCTGTAGATCAGGATCAGCGACCACGGCGTGTCGTAGAGCTCGAGGTTCACCATCTGCACGTACAGCGGCACCAGCAGAATCAGTGGCGGCACGGCGATCCAGGCCAGCACGAAGAGGTAGACCGCCGAGCGCGGGCGCCAGCGCAGCTTGGAGAACGAGTAGCCCGCCATCGACGCGACCACGATGGACAGCAGCACCGTGCCCGCCACCACCACCAGCGAGTTGCGCATGTAGGTGGGGATGCTCGCCCCCTCCCAGGCCCGCTGGAACGTGTCGAAGGAGAACACCGTGGGCAGGCCGACCTTCGAGTCGTCGTAGTCCGCGTTGGAGCGAAAGGCGTTCGAGAGCATGAAGTAGAGCGGGAACAGCGCCGAGGCCGAGATGAGCGCCATCCCCGCCACCACCGGCGCGCGCTTCCAGCCCTCGCGGCGGCTCATGTCGCTCCCCCGCGCGTGAGGATGCGGATCTGCAGGGCCCCGATCGACGCGGCGATCAGGGTGAGCACCACGCCGATCGCGCAGGCGTATCCGCTGTTGCCGAGCGCGAAGGCCTCCTTGTAGATCATGAACTCGGTCACGTAGGTGTCGAAGCCCGGCGCTCCGTTGGTGATCACGAAGATGTAGGCGAACATGAACGCGAACGCGGTGACCGTGCTCGTGACCAGCACCAGCTCCATCACGCGCTTGAGGTTGGGTGCGACGATCGAGAAGAGCACCCGCGCCGGCCGCGCCCCGTCCATGCGAGCGGCCTCGGTGAGCGACGGGTCGAGCGCGCTCATTCCCGCCAGGTAGATCAGCGTGTTGTAGCCGAAGTTGGCCCACACGAGCACGAGCAGCACAGCCGGGATCGAGGTCTCGGCCCTGCCCAGCCAGTCCTGCTGCGCGGCCTCGAGGCCCACCGTCCCCAGCAGCGCGTTGAGCGGCCCGTCGAGCCGGAACACGACCTGGGCCACGAGGCCCACCACCACCGTCGAGATGACCGCGGGCAGAAAGAAGGTCGAGCGAAAGAAGCGCCAGCCCGGGATGCGCTCGTGAATCAGCCAGGCCAACACCATCGGCACCACCACCTGGATCGGCACCGACAGCGCGAAGAGCGCGTTGTTGCGCAGCGAGGTGCGGAACACCGGGTCGTCGACCAGCTCGGTGAAGTTGTCGAACCCGATCCACACCGGCGGCTCGATGCCGTCCCACTCGGTGAAGGCGTGGTAGACGACGCTACCCAGCGGGTAGGCGATGAAGGCCAGCACGAGGGCCAGCGCCGGGAGGGCGTAGAGGATCCCCCACAGCCGGTCGCGGTTGGCCATCCAGCGACCGGGCTACTCGAGCGTGGGCAGCTGCTCGTCCATCGACTGCATCGCCTCCTCGGGCGTCTTCTTGCCCGAGAGCGCCTGCTGGAGCTCCTTGTAGTAGGTGAGCGCAACGGGCACCGGGATCACCGAGTCGAGCACCGGCATGGCCGGGTCCTGGGAGGCATCCACGAAGAACTGGACGAACTCGTCCGTCACGAGGCTCTCGTCGACGCCCTTGAGCGCGGGCGGGGTGCCCAGGGTGGTGAGCAGCTCGCCGGCCGCCGTCTCGTCGCTGGCCACCTTGATGAACTCCCAGGCCAGGCCCGGGTTGTCGGACTGCTTGGTGACCACGTAGTTGTAGAACGCGTTGCCCACCGAGCGCCCGGCCAGCGGGCCGTCGCTCGACTGGGGGATGGGCATGATGCCGAGGTCCTTGCCCAGCTTCTTCTTGAAGTCCGGGATCACCGCCGGGTACATCAGGACCATCGCGCTCTTGCCCGACGTGAAGTCCGAGTTGGCGTCGAAGTTCTCGCGCGTGGAGGCGTCCTTGTTGAGGCACTCCTGCTCGCGCAGGTCGACCAGCTGCTGGAGCGGCTGGACGAGCTTGGGATCGGCGTAGGGCAGCTCGGCGTCGTTGACCTTGGCCACGTCGCCCTCGTCGAAGTACGAGCCGTACATCAGCGTGACCCAGTTGTCGGTGGAGTAGCCGTCGCGGTCGCCGAACGTGATCGGGGTGACGCCGGACTCCTTGAGCGCGGTGCAGGCGGTGAGCAGGTCGTCCCAGCTCTCGATCGGGGCCTCGACTCCCGCCTCCTTGAACATCGCCTTGTTGTAGAAGAGCCCGTAGGTGCCGAAGTCCTGGGGCACGGCGATGATCTTGCCCTGCCCGCCGTCGCAGTCGAGGTTCTCGCAGGACAGGTCCATGCCCGACAGCGAGTCGAAGAAGCCGGGCGTCTCGTCGAAGTAGGGGTTGAGCTCGAGCAGCTGGTTGATGTACGGCGAGGTGTAGCCGCCCGAGTAGAAGAGCATCATGTCCGGCGCCTTGCGCGCCTGGAAGGCCGCCTGCAGCTTCGCCGCCACCTGCTCGTTGTCGGTGGAGAGCAGCGTGATCTTCACGTCCGAGCCCTTGTTCTCGGTCTTGAAGCGGTCGATCTGCGAGTCGAGCCACTCGCGGTAGGGCGTGCCGGGGGTGGCGCCCGCGAAGTTGCCGCCCACCCAGAGGTCGAGCGTGCCCGGCTTGGCCTTGGCGACCGCGCCGCCCGAGTCGCTCTCGCTGGAGCTCGATTCCTCGTCGTCGCCTCCGCAGGCACCCGCGAACAGCGCGAGAACGGTGACGATCAGGGCGGCCAGGCTCCGCAGCTGGGGCATGCTGTACTCCTTGTGTGCGTTCCGATTAACGGAATGGCGGTTCGGCAGTTGGACCGGTGTTATGCTCGCACACCTGTCAATGAGAGCGCTCGTCTGGCACGGAGGCCGCAACCTGGTGATGGAGGAACTGCCCGAGCCCGAGCCCTCGGCCGGCGAGGTGGTGCTCGACGTAGGGCTGGCCGGGATCTGCGGATCGGACCTGCATCCCTTCAAGGGCCACCACGGGCCGCGAACCCCGCCGCTCGTGCTCGGGCACGAGGTGGTGGGCACGGTCGACGGGCTCGGCGGGCGCTGGTCGGTGTTCCCCCTGGTGGTGTGCGGGACCTGCCGGGAGTGCCGCGCCGGGCGCGAGAACCTGTGTCCACACCGCCAGCTGCTCGGCCTTCATCGTCCCGGCGTGTTCGCCGACCGCGTCGCCGTGCCGCGCGACTCGCTGCTCGCGGTTCCCGAGGGCCTGAGCGACGAGCGCGCCGCGCTGGTGGAGCCGCTGGCGGTGTGCGTGGGCGCCCTGGCTTCGGCGAGCCTCGGCCCGGGCAGCCGCGTTCTGGTGATCGGCTGCGGGCCCATTGGGCTCCTGTGCGTCCATCTCGCGGCCCGGCGAGGCGCGGAGGTGGTGGCCGTGGAGCCGGTCGACGCCCGGCGCGAGTGGGCCGCGCGGCTGGGCGCGTCGCGCACCCTGGCGGCGGCCGAGGATGCGGTGGGCCTCGACGCCGAACTCACCGTCGACGCGGTGGGCGCCGAGGGAACCTGGCGGCCCGCCATCGCGGGCACGCGCGCGGGCGGCGAGGTGGTGATCGTTGGCCTCGCCCAGGCCGACGGCGCCGTGCCCGTGGCCGAGCTGGTACGGCGCAGCATCCGCCTGCGCGGGCAGTTCGCCTACACCCGCGAGGAGTTCACCGAGGCGCTCGCGCTGCTGAGCGCCGATGGCCTGCCCGCGGGGTGGCTCGAGGTGATGCCGCTGGCCGAAGGACCCGCCGCGTTCGCGCGGCTGGCCGACGCTCCCGACGCCACGGCCAAGATCCTCCTCCACCCCGGAGCCTGATGGCCGAGGTTCGCCTCGAAAGCGTGACGAAGGTCTTCGACGGCGGCGTTCGTGCTGTCGACGCCGTCGATCTCAACATCGCCGACGGTGAGTTCATCGTGCTCGTGGGCCCGTCGGGCTGTGGGAAGTCGACGCTGCTGCGAATGATCGCGGGCCTCGAGGAGGTGAGCGATGGCACGATCCGGCTCGGCGGGGAGGACGTGACCAACGTGCTCGAGCGCGACCGCGACATCGCGATGGTCTTCCAGAACTACGCGCTCTACCCGCACATGACGGTGCGGCGCAACCTCGGGTTCGCGCTGCGCATGAAGCGCATCTCGGCGAGCGAGCGCGAGCGCCGCGTCGACGAGGTGGCGCGCGTTCTCGGCCTTCAGTCGCTCATGGAGCGAAAGCCCGCGGCGCTCTCCGGCGGCCAGCGCCAGCGCGTGGCCATGGGCCGCGCCATGGTGCGCGAGCCGGCGGCCTTCCTCATGGACGAGCCGCTCTCCAACCTCGACGCCAAGCTGCGCGTGGCCATGCGCGCCGAGCTGGCCCGCCTGCACGAGCGCCTCGGGGTCACGACCATCTACGTGACCCACGATCAGGTCGAGGCCATGACGCTGGGCCAGCGGGTGGCGGTGCTGCGCGACGGGGTGCTGCAGCAGTGCGCCGCCCCGGAGGAGGTCTACGACCACCCCGTGAACCTCTTCGTGGCCGCCTTCATCGGCTCGCCGGCCATGAACCTGGTGGCCGGGCGGGTGTCCGGCGGCTCGCTGCGCTTCGCCTCTCACTCGCTCGCTCTGCCCGAGCGTTCGCCGCTCGCGGGCCAGGACCGGGACGTGATCGCCGGCGTGCGGCCCAGCGACCTCGAGCTGCCCGGCCCGGGGTCCGAGCCCTCCCTGCCGCGCCTGCGCGTGGAGGTCCAGGTGGTCGAGGGCCTCGGCTCGGAGAGCAACGTGATCTTCGCCGTCGACGCGCCGCGCGTGGACACCGAGTCCACCCGCGCCGCGGCCGAGGCGCAGGCCTCCGACGACGACCAGCTGCTGGCCGAGGACGATCGCTCGCTCTTCACGGCACGGCTGGCCGGGCGCCCGGCGATCCAGCCGGGCCAGGAGATCGAGCTCGCGGTGCGCACCGAGCGCCTCTACTTCTTCGACCCCGAGAGCGGCGACACGCTGGCCGCGGCGGGCGCTCCGGCCCGCGCGCACGCCTGACCCTTGCTCGTCCTGCGCTCAGGCGAGCTGCTGGTACGAGTCGATCCCTCGCACGGCGCGGAGGTGCTCGATCTGGTGGAGCTGCGCAGCGGCCGCCAGCTGCTGGGCCGCCCGCCCTTCGGCTCCGAGCCGCCCCTGGCGGGTGACCTTGGCGAGGATCCCTGGACCGCCGCTTGGCGCGGCGGCTGGCAGGGCTGCCTGCCCAACGCGGGAACCGCCTGCCAGGTCGACGGCGTCGGCCACGGATTCCACGGGCGCGCGTCCAACGATCCGTGGCGGGTGGTCGACGAGGAAACGAGCGCCTGCGGCGTACGATGGGAGGGCCACGGCCTGGCCGCTGAGCGGCGGATGGAGGTCTCGAACGCCTTGACCATCACGACGGAGGTGACCGCTCTCGACCAGGAGGCGCCACTCCTGGCGCTCGAGCATCTCTCGCTCGGCCTCGAGCTGATCGAGCCCGGAGTCGAGATCGAGCTGCCGGCGGGGCCCGCGTCCGAGCTCGACGACTCGCTCGGTCCCGCCATCCCGGCCGAAGAGGCACCGCGCTGGCCGGAGATCGCGCTTGCCGGCGGGGGGGTCGAGAGGGGCGACCGCTGGGCGCTCGACGAGCAGCGTGGCCGCGTCTACGTGGTGCGCGACGTTCCCGAGGGGCGCGCCGAGGTGCGCAACCCGGTGCGCGGCCACGGAGTGGAGATCGAGTGGACGGCCGAGGTCCTGCCCCACCTGCTGGTGTGGCACGAGACCCGCGCCACGGGCGGCGTGTGGCGCAACGCCACCGAGGTGCTCTGCATCGAGCCGTGCTCGGTGCCGCACCTGCTCGGCCTCGAAGCGGCGCTGGAAGCCGGGCAGGCTCGGCGCCTCGCGCGCGGGGAGTCGATGTCCTGGGCCATGACCGTGCGGCCGGTCTGAGGCTGGTCGTGGGGTCCTTCGGGCGCATCGAGGCGCTGGAGACGGTCAGGCATCCCGAGTTCCCCCAGCTCACGCACGTCCTCCTTCACGCGACCGGCGGCCTGAGCGGGCTGGGCGAGACCTTCTACCACCCCGAGTCCGTCGAGGCCCACATCCATTCCGAGCTGGCGCCGCGGGTGGTCGGCGCCCCGGCGGGAAACGTCGCCGAGCTGTGGCAGCGCATGGGCGACCCGGCCGACGGGCGCCGGCCCTACAGCGGCGCCATGTCGGTGGACTCCGGCGCCACGTCGGCGCTCGACCTGGCCGCCTGGGACCTGCGCGCCCGGGCGCTCGGCCTACCCCTGCACGAAGCGCTCGGCGGGCAGGTGCGCGAGGCGATTCGCGTCTATGTCACCTCCGCCGATCCCGATCACGACGACTGGGGCCTGGGCGGCACCCAGGAGAGCGCGCACCGTGACTGGACGGCTTCGCTCGAGCGTCCCGCTGAGCTGGCGCGCGAGCTGGTGGCCGAGGGGTTCACGGCGCTCAAGCTCTTCCCCTTCGTCCGGCTGGCCGAGGCCACGGGCGGGCTGTCGATCTCGCCGGCGCAGCTGGCCGCGAACCTCGAGCCGTTTCGGGCCGTGCGCGAGGCGGTGGGCGATCGGCTCGATCTCGCGGTCGACCTGGTCAACATGTGGACGCTGGCTCCGGCACTGCAGATCGCGCGCGGACTGTCCGAGTTCGATCTGATGTGGCTCGAGGATCCGCTGCGCATCTCGGCGCTGGATTCGCTCGGTCAGCTGAGCACGGCGATGACGATGCCGCTGGCCGGCTACGACTACCGCTCCGGCCTGCCGAGCTACATCGACATGATCGACCGCGGCGGAATCTCCCTGGTTCGCATGGACCTGGGCTGGGTGGGCGGGCCGACCGAGGCGGTGCGCATCGCGGCCTACGCCGAGGCGCGCGGGCTCGGCGTGATCCTCCACGACTGCGCGGGGCCGGTGGTCTTCGCCAGCGCCGTCCACACCGCGTTGCACCTGCCCAACGCCGTGATCCAGGAGTGCGTGCGGCCCTACGTGCGCGACATCTACCCGCAGATCGTGACCGGAGTGCCGGAGCTGGCGGGCGGCGCGGCACGTCCCGCCAGCGCGGCCGGGCACGGGCTGGAGCTGACCGAGGGCTACCTGGACGGCGCGCGGCGGCGGCGCTCCAGTCTCTTGGGCGACGGGCGCTGGTCGAGCGAGGTCCTTGGGTGAGCCCCGCCACCGAGGCCGCCGAAAGCGTGTCGAGCGCCCACCTGCGCGCCGCGGCCGATGTGTTGCGGGCCTACCCCTTCCGGGTTTGGCACTACGGAGAGTCGGTCGGCCTGGAGGGCCTGCTGCGCATCGGCGCCCTGCTCGGCGAGCCGGGCCATGAGGCCTGGGTGCACGGCCTCCTGCGCGGCTGGGCCGCGCGCCGCCGGCCCTTCGTGGAGATCGACAACACGCTGCCCGGCAAGGTGCTGTGCGAGCTGGCCGAGCGCCACGGCGACGAGCTGCTGCTCGAAGCCGCGCTCGAGGCCGCGGCCCACCTCACCGCCCGGCGCACGGTCCAGGGCGTGGCGCTGCCCTTCGAGCGCGCGCCGCTGCGCGAGCCGTGCGGGGAGAAAGGCTCGGTTCCGGAGATCGCGCCCTGCTCGAGGATCCGGGCCCGGGGGTCTTCGTGGATCCCCTCCATTTCGATCCGCCCTTCCTCGTGCACCTGGGCGTGCTCACCGGCTCGGAGCAACTGGCCGACGAGGGCGCCGGCCAGGCCCAGGCCCTGGTCGACCTGCTCCAGGACGACTCCGGGGCCTTCTGGCACTTCTGGCTCGAGCGAAGCGGAGAGCCCTACGGCTACGGCTGGGGGCGCGGGCAGGGCTGGGCGCTCCTGGGGTTGGTGGACGTGCTGGAGCAGCTGCCCGCCGGCCACCCGCGACGCGGGTCGCTCGAGCGCGCGCTGGCCGGGCTGGCCGATGCGCTGTGCGCGACCCAGCGCGACGACGGCTCCTGGCCCGCCGTGATCGGCGATCCCGCCTCGGGCCCGGAGAGCTCGACGGCCGCGTTCGTGGCCGCCGGCTTCGCCCGGGCGGTGACATCGGGCCTGCTGGGTCCCGAGTACTCGGCGCCCGCGCGAGCTGCCTGGGCGAGCACCGCTCGCAACGTCGGCGCCGACGGGATCCTTCGGGGGGTCTCGGCCAACGTCTGGGCCTGCACCGCGGCCTCCCACTACGCGAACGTGCCGCTCGGTGCCGTGGTGCCGTGGGGCCAGGGGCCCCTGCTGCTGGCCGCGGCCGAGCATTGGGCGGGCGAGCCGGGCTGATGCGCGAGGGGCGCGGAGTGCTGGTGACCGGCGCCGCCAACGGGATCGGCCGGGCCACCGCGGCCCGCCTGGCCGAAGCGGGTGCGCGCGTGTGCGCGCTCGACCGCGAGCAGAGCCCCACACCGACGGGCGGCGCGGCCATCGTGGCCGACCTGGGCGAAACCGAGGCCCTGCCCGGGCTGGTCGCCGAGGCCGAGCAGCTCGTCGGGCCGCTCGACGCGCTGGTCAACGTGGCCGGGATCTGGGAGCCGGAGGCCGTCCTCGAGCTGTCCGTCGCCGGGCTGCGGCACACGCTGGCCGTGAACCTCGAGGCGCCGGTGCTGCTGGCGGGCGCGGCGGCGCGCGGGATGGCCGACCGCGGCTACGGGCGGATCGTCAGCGTGACCTCGGTGCACGCCCGGGTGTCCGCGCTCGAGGGTCTGGCCTACGACGCCTCGAAGGCCGGCCTCGAAGGAGCCACGCGCACGCTCGGCATCGAGCTCGCACCGCACGGAGTGCTGGCCAACGCCGTGGCGCCGGGCTTCGTGGCCACGGGCATGGGCGGCTCTGCCGAGGGTGTCGACGTGCTCCAGAGCGAGCCGTTGCGCCGCTCCTACGTCGAAGAGGGCCGCGTGCCGATGCGGCGCAGCGCCACTGCGACCGAGATCGCCGAGTGCATCCTCTGGCTGGCCGGCCCGGGCAACACCTACGTGACCGGGCAGACGGTGACGATCGACGGCGGGCTCACGGCTACGTTCTGAGCACGGTGCGCAGGCCGCGCGCCGTCCGCGACGCGTGGAAGGCCTCGTTGATGTCCTCGAGTGCGAAGCGCTCGCCCACGAGCGCGTCGAGCTCGAGCGTCCCCGCGCGGTAGAGATCGAGAATGCGCCCCACCAGCAGGGCCGGACTGAGGCTTCCGTACGCGGAGCCGACGATCCGGCGCTCGTAGGTCACCAGGTCGAGCATGTCGACCCCCACCGGCCGGCCCTGAGGGGCGAGACCGACGATCGCGGCGGTGCCGCCCGGCCGCAGCAGCTCGACGCCGAGCGTCATCGCGTCGGCGTGTCCCGAGGTCACGATCGTCCAGTCGAAGCCCTCCCGCGGGGCGGCGGCGCGCAGGGCATCGAGCTGTTCCCGCGCGCCCGAGTCGAGCACCTCGGTGGCGCCGAAGCGCCGCGCCCAGTCGCGCCGGTCCTCGGAGGGATCGACGGCCAGCACGCTGGTGGCCCCGCGAGCGCGGGCGCCCTGGATGGCGTTGATGCCCACTCCGCCCGCGCCGATCACCGCGCCGCGGCTGCCGGCCGGCACCTCGATGCTCGCGATGGCCGCGCCGACGCCGGTGAGCACCGCGCACCCGAGCAGCGCTCCGACCTCGTCGGTCACGTCGTCGGGCAGCGCGATCAGGCTGCGCTCCGCCACCACGGCGTGGTGTGAGAAGCAGGCGAGCAGCGAGTAGGCGCTGATCGCCTCCCCGTCCTTGGTGATGGGCGAGCTGCCGGTGGTCAGCCGGCCCGCGCCCATCGCGTCGAGGGAGTCCTGGCACAGGATGGGCCGCCCACTGAGGCAGTGGCCACAGCGCCCGCAGCCGGGCGCCGAGTTGAGCAGCACCCGCGTCCCGGGCTCGATCGCCACGCCCGGGCCCACCTCCTCCACCACACCGGCGCCCTCGTGCCCGAGCACCGCGGGCAGGGGGTAGTCCCATTCGCCGTCGGCCTGACCGACGTCGCTGTGGCACACCCCGGCCGCGGTGAGCCTGACCAGCGCCTCGCCGCGCCCGGGGCTGCGCAGTTGCACCTGCTCGATTACTTGCGGGGCGCCGAAGGCGCGCAGGACGGCGGCTCGAGTGACCATATGATGCCCGGCCATTATGAGGATCGGGTCTGCACTGGTCGGCGGGAGCGAGCGTCTGGTGGTCGAGGGCGAGGGCGGCCTGACGGCGGTGTCCGACCCCGGCGTGACGCTCATCGACGCCATGCGCGACCCCGAGCTGATCGACTCGGGACCGAGCGGCGAGCCGGTCGATCCTGGCGCCCTGGTGGCCCCGCTGCGCCCGGGGAAGGTGGTGGCCATCGGGCTCAACTACCGCGATCACGTGCGCGAGACCGGCATGGAGCTGCCCGAGCGCCCGCTGGTGTTCGCCAAGTTTCCCTCCAGCGTGATCGGGCCGGGCGCGCCGATCGAGATCGATCCCGCCCTGACCGAGCGCGTCGACTGGGAGGTCGAGCTGGCGGTGGTGATCGGGCGCCGCACCCGGCGCGTGTCGCGCGACGACGCCCTGGGCGCCGTGTACGGCTACACCGTGGGCAACGACGTCTCCGCCCGCGACGTCCAGTTCGCCGACGGCCAATGGACCCGCGGCAAGAGCTTCGACGGCTTCTGCCCCCTCGGCCCCCTGGTGGTGACGGCCGACGAGGTGCCCGATCCCCAGGCGCTGTCGCTGGAGACCACGGTGAACGGCGAGGTGATGCAGCAGTCGTCGACCGCCGAGATGGTGTTCGGGGTGGCCGAGCTGATCGAGTTCTGCTCGGCGTCCTTCACGCTGGAGCCGGGCGACGTGATGCTCACCGGCACCCCCTGGGGCTGCGGCGAGTTCATGGACCCCAAGCGCAGCCTGAAGCCGGGCGACGAGGTCGTGGTGTCGGTGGGCGGGGTTGGAAGCCTCCGCCAACCCGGTGGTAGAGGCCGCCCTGCGCTGACGCGAGGGTGCGCCCCGCCACGGCGGGCGTCTTCAACGACAGCAACCAGGGCCTGCGATGTTCGAGATCCGACGAGGGTGCGATTCGGCCCCATAGTGGGGCTCAATCGCACCTTCGCCGCTGAGAGTCGAGCAGCGGGTCCGGCCCACCCCTCTTAGCCGCGGTAAACGCCACGTCAACCGCTCGGCCGAAAGAACCGGCCGCAATAAACCGCCGCCTAGCTCAGACGCTCGACCAGCATGGCCTGGCCCTGCCCGCCGGCCACGCACATCGTCTCGAGCCCGACGGTGCCGTCGTCGCTCTCGAGGCCGTTCAGCAGCGTGGTCATGATGCGGGCGCCGGTCATGCCGAAGGGATGCCCCAGGGCGATCGCGCCGCCGTGGCGGTTGAGCTTCTCGAGCGGGATGTCGCACTCGCTCATGATCGGGATCACCTGGGCGGCGAAGGCCTCGTTGAGCTCGACCGCATCCACGTCGTCGATGGTCATCTTGGCGCGCTCGAGCACCTTGCCGATCGCTCCGATCGGCGCCACGCCCATGTACTCGGGCTCGATCGCGGCCGTGGCGGAGGTGATGATCCGCGCCCGCGGCTCGAGCCCCAGCTCCTTCGCCTTTGCGTCCGACATCACGAGCACCGCCGCGGCGCCGTCGTTCAACGGGCACGAGTTGCCGGCGGTGACCTTCCCGCCGTCCTCCCTGAAGGCCGGGTCCAGCTGGGACAGCTTCTCGAGAGTCGAGCTGGCGCGCGGGCCGTCGTCCTTGGCGATGATGGTGCCGTCGGGAAGGGTCACGGGGACGATCTCGCGGTCGAAGAACCCGTCCTCCTGCGACTGCACCGCCAGCTCCTGTGAGCGCTGGGCGTACTTGTCCATGTCGGCGCGGCTGACCTCGTAGCGGTCGGCAACGTTCTCGGCCGTCAGGCCCATGGAGATGTAGGCGTCGGGGTCGCCGTTCTTGCCCTGCAGGTGCTCGTTCTGATCCTGGGGCCGCGCGCCCTCCACGGACTCGTTGTAGCGCGATACCCACTCCACGCCGGCGGCGATGTAGGCATCGCCCTGCCCGGCGACCACGGAGTTGGCGGCCTGGCGGATCGACTCCAGCGACGAGGCGCAGTAGCGGGAGACCGTGACGCCGTTGGTGCCGAGCGGCAGGCGCTCGGAGAGCAGCGCGATGATGCGGCCCATGTTGAAGCCCTGAAGCCCCTGTGGCAGGCCGACGCCGCACACGACGTCCTCGATCAGGCTCGGGTCGACTCCGGGGTTTCGCTCGAGGAGCGCATCGACCACGAACGCGCCCATCTCATCGGGTCGCAGCTGGGCGAGCGAGCCCTTGAAGGCCCGTCCGATGGGGGTGCGAACGGCGTCGACGATCACTGCTTCAGGCATGGCGGAGAGCCTACCTACCATCGCGCTGCGGCACGGGAGGGTCCGCGGAGGGGGCGCGTCCAGGCGACGCCCCACTCCGCGCTACCGACCCTCCCGTCCCGCGACGCAGGCCCGAGCCCCTGCTGCTTCCCCCGGCCCGTCCTGGGGAGGGTGGAGAACTCGAGACCAGCCGTTGAGACGTGCCAGGTGGCCGAATGTTGGAAACAAGCGCGGTTTGGGAGGTGGGCAAAACGGAAATCGGTCAGGGAGATGGCCGTTCGCGCGCCGTGGAGGCCGACCGCTCGCAGGTCGCCCGGAGACCTCGAGCACGAGGAGGATCGGCGGCTGGCCGCTCTCGCCGCTGACGGCGACGAGGCCGCCTTCGAAGCGATCTTCGAGCGCCACCACCGTGGCCTTCTCACCTTCAGCCGCCACCTGCTCGGTTCCCAGGAGGAGGCCGAGGACGCGCTGCAGCACACCTTCACCGCGGCCTACCGCCAGCTGGTGGAGAACGGGCCGCCAGACCACCTGAGGGCGTGGCTGTACGCCAGCGCGCGCAACCGCTGTTACAGCATGCTCCGCGCGCGGCGCGAGCTGCCGCGGGACAGCATCCCGGAGGCGGCCGTGTGGATGCCCGAGGAGGTGGAGCGCCGCAGCGACCTGCGTGACCTGCTCTCCGACATCGAACGGCTGCCCGACGACCAGCGCTCGGCGCTCGTACTGGCGGAGATCGAGGATCTCGGGCACGCCGAGGTGGCCGAGGTGATCGGCTGTCCGCCCGACAAGGTCCGCTCGCTCGTGTTCCAGGCCCGCACGACCCTGGGCGGGTGGCGCGAGGCGCGCTCGATCTCCTGCCGCGACGTGCGCGAGGAGCTATCCGTTGCCCGTGGCCCCGAGCTGCGCCGCGCCTGGCTGACGCGCCATCTCGCCGTCTGCCCGGACTGCACGGCCTTCCGCGAGGACGTCCACGAGCAGCGCCGGCGCGTGGCCCTGCTGCTGCCTCCGGTCCCGATCGCCCTCGCGCTCAAGGAGGGCATGCTCGAGGCCGCCGTGGGCGGCTTGGCCGGTGGAGCCGCCGCGGCGGCGGGTGGTGCCGGCGGTGCCGCGGCCGGCGGCGCCGGTGGCGCCGCAGCCGGTGGTGCCGCGGCCGCGGGCGGGGCCGCCGCGGGCGGAGGAATCGCCACCGCGGTGAAGGTGGGCGCAGCCGCTCTGGTGATCGGAGGCGCGGGAGTGGCCGGCTTCGAGGGCCTGCGAGGAGGCGGCGACAAGGACTCCGCCTCGACGCCCACGGAGTCCAATCCGGCTCCCGCGGTCGAGGAGCCTCAGGCATCCGGGGCCGGCGCCCAGCCCTCCGGCGCCCAGGGCGCGGCGAAGAAGAAGAAGAAGGGACAGACCAAGAAGCGCCTGACCGCTCGCGAGCGAAACGGGCAGGCGGGCGCCACGGAAAGCGTCGAGGAGTCGACCGCCCCCGCGCAGGTCACCCCGGCCGAGGCGGTTCCCGAGGCGCCCTCGGTGTCCGCTCCGCCCACCACTCCCAAGCCAGCGCCGCCGCCCGAACCCGCGCCCCCGCCCGAGGCGGACGTAGAGGTCGAGGTCCCTGCGACCCCCGTCACCCCCAGCGAGGGCGAGATTCGCGCCGCGCCGCCGCCGGATGTGCCGGAGCTCGTGCCCTGACCTGACCGGGACCTAGCGCGGCGCCATCCGCAGCGCGCCGTCGAGACGCAGGACCTCGCCGTTGAGCATGGTGTTCTCGGCCACGTGGCAGGCCAGCTTGGCGTACTCCCCGGGACGTCCGAGGCGGGAGGGGAAGGGGATCTGGGCGCCCAGTGCGGCTCGCGCCTCCTCGGGGAGGCCGGCCAGCAGCGGCGTGTCGAACAGCCCCGGCGCGATCGTGCAGACGCGGATGCCCAGGCGAGCCAGGTCACGAGCCGCCGGCAGGGTGAGCCCCACCACGCCGCCCTTCGACGCCGAGTAGGCGGTCTGCCCGATCTGCCCGTCGTACGCCGCGATCGACGCGGTCATGACCACGGCGCCGCGCTCGCCCTCGGAGTCGGGCTCGTTGGCCGCCATCGCCGCCGAAGCCAGTCGCAGCACGTTGTACGTGCCGATCAGGTTCACCCGCACCACGGTCTCAAACGGCCGCAGCGCGGCGGGCCCGTCGCGATTGACCGTCCGCTCGGCCCAGCCGATGCCCGCGCAGGACACGGCCAGGCGCAGTCCCTCGGCCGCGGCGACCGCGGCCTCGACCTCCGTCTCGGCGGTCACGTCGGCCCGGACGAACGTGCCGGACAACTCGGCCGCGAGCGCCTGGCCCGCCTCCTCGTTGAGATCGGCGACCGTCACGCGCGCGCCGCGAGCGGCAAGCTCCCGGGCCGTGGCCTCGCCCAGCCCCGACGCGCCGCCGGCCACCAGGGCGCCCGCGCCGTTCAGCTGCATCGCGAGGTGAGAGCGCTACTCCGAAACGCGCTCGACGAGGAACGAGATGCGCACCAGCGCCCGCCACTCGTCCAGGTTCTCGCCGCGCAGGCCGGTGGAGACCACGTCGACTGCCTTGATGTTGCGCAGCGACTGGCGGGCGTCATCGAGTGCCGCCTTGACCGCTCCGTCCGAGCTGTCCGGCGAGCTGCCCACAACCTCGATGATCTTCGTGACCGCCACGGATGTCCTCCTCGACTTGGGTTGTACGGAGCCTACTGAGCTACTAGCTTCCCCCGCGTGGAGGCCTCGAGCGCCCAGACGACGGCCGGATATCTCGACCGCTCCCGGCTTTCCCCGGGCGAGTACCTGGGGATGGGGGCCGCGCTCGTCCTGTTCCTGTCGCTCTGGCTCCCCTGGTTCAACACGAGCGCCGACAACCCGAACTCGCGCCTGGCCGGAGCGAGTGGAGGCGACGGCGTGAACGCCTGGCAGGTGTTCGGCACGCTCGACCTCTTGCTGGTGCTGGCCGCCACCGCGCCGTTCATCCTGTCCTGGATCATCGCCCGCGGGCACCGGCTCACGTGGAAGCCGGGAGAGGTGACGATGATCGTCGGCATCACCGCCTTCGTGCTCATCCTCTGCAACGGAATCATCCTGGGCCGGCCGGGCGACGCGGTGGACATCGGTCTCGGTATCGGCTACTTCGTGGCGCTGATCGCCTCGGCGGGAATGCTGGTGGCCGGCTACCTGCGCCAGGCCGTGTACGGCGACCCGCGCAAGCCCCCGGGGACGATCTGATGGAGTCGGGCGGCGGCACGGGGCCGGATCGCAACCTGGCGATGGAGTTGGTGCGCACCACGGAGTACGCGGCGATCGCCTGCGCGCGCTGGATCGGCCGCGGCGACAAGGAGGGCGCCGACGGCGCCGCGGTCGACGCGATGCGCATGCTGCTCGACACCGTGACCATGGACGGCCTGGTCGTGATCGGCGAGGGGGAGAAGGACGAGGCCCCGATGCTCTTCAACGGCGAGCACGTCGGTGACGGCTCGGCGCCCGACGTCGACGTGGCGGTCGATCCGCTCGAGGGCACGGAGCTCTGCGCCAAGGGGCTGCCCAACGCCATCGCCACCATCGCGCTGTCCGAGCGAGGCACGATGTTCGACCCCGGTCCCTGCGTCTACATGCTGAAGATGGCCACGTCGCGCGACATGGCCCACCTGCTCGATCTCGACCGCCCGCTGGGCGACACGCTTCAGCTGATGGCCAAGGAGAAGGGCGTGGCCGTGAACGACATCGTGGTGATCATGCTCGACCGCCCGCGCCACGAGGACGCGATGGCCGAGATCCGCGAGGTGGGCGCGCGCATCCGCCTCATCCCCCACGGCGACGTCTCGGCCGCGCTGGCGGCGGTCACCGAGGGCTCGGCGGTCGACCTGCTCTACGGCATCGGCGGCACGCCCGAGGGCGTGCTGTCCGCGGCGGCCATCAAGTGCACCGGCGGCCAGATCCTGGGGCGGCTGTGGCCCCGCTCCGACGAGGAGCGAAGCGCCGCGCTGAACGCGGGCTACGACCTCGACGAGGTGCTCGACCGCGACCGGCTCGTGTCCGGAGACGACGCGTTCTTCGCCGCCACCGGGGTCACCGACGGCGAGATGCTCGAGGGAGTCCACTTCACCCGCGGCGGCGCGACCACCGAGTCGGTGTCGATGCGCTCGCGCTCGGGCACGGTGCGCACCATCACGGCTCGCCACGACCGGGCGAAGCTGCGGGAGATCGTGGGCGAGCGGCTGGCCTGAGCGAGCCCACGGGCGACGGCTCGAGCTCGAGGTTCGCCAGCGAGCGAAGAAAGGCGTAGGTCACGATCACGTGGATGCGCAGCTGGGTCTCGTTGTAGATGACCCTGCCGATTCGCGCGTACCACCCCCAGCCGGCCAGCAGCGGGTAGAAGTTGGAGACCTCAGAGGTGACCGTGGCGGTGACCTCCGCGCCCCCGTCCACCTCGGCAGGACGGCGGACGGTCAGGCGCAGGTAGCCGCGGTTGCGGCCGCTCGGGGCCACCAGTATGCCCCGGTCGATCGGCCAGGTGACCGTTCCGCACAGGTCCTCGGTGTGGTACTCCGGAGCGCGAAAGCGCAACAGCACGAAGGGCCTCCTAAAAGCCACCACCTCGCGCGAGGTCTCCGTGTAGAGCACCCGTAGGATTCCCAGCGAGATGCGCGAGAGGAAGTGCCAGTACGTGCGCGCGAGGCGCTCGAGGTACTCGGGCGACCAGAGCTTGTCGAACTCCGCTCGCGGCAGCGTCACCTCGGCCACCTGCTTCGAGCCGACGCTGCCGTCGCTGTCGTAGCTGGGCTGCTCGACGGAGACGATGTTCACGCGCGCCCGCGCGCGGCGCCGGCGCTCGAGGAGGCGCCGGGGATCGCGTGGCCTCACAGCAGCTCGACCTCGACCGTGGTGCCGCGGGCCGCCTCGCCCTCGCCGCGCGGGACCATGGCCAGCGCCGCCGCTCCCAGCATCGAGGTCAGGCGGTGCGACTCCTGCGCCCCGGTGGGGGCCGCGTGCCAGCCGTCGGCCGCCAGCGACAGCCCGACACGCACCGCCTGCTCTCGGGTCGGCATGAGGCGGACGGGATCGTCGAGCACCGCGGAGACGCGGGGGGCAGGGGGGTGGTTGCCCTGCAGCGCGGCCAGCGCGGGCCGCGCGAAGAGCAGGAAGGTGACCATGGCCGAGACCGGGTTCCCGGGAAGCCCGAAGACGAGGGTGCCGTCGCGCGAGCCGAACCAGGTCGGCTTGCCGGGGCGCAGAGCGA
The DNA here is from genome assembly GCA_963746825.1 of uncultured Thermoleophilaceae bacterium. Lineage (GTDB taxonomy): Bacteria > Actinomycetota > Thermoleophilia > Solirubrobacterales > Thermoleophilaceae > JACVRW01. Next base: position 208,877 of record CAVVCU010000007.1, on the reverse strand, counting down.
CGCCCCAGAAGCGCTCGCTCACCCCGAGCTCGTGCAGCGCCGGCTTCACGTGATCGTGCGGGCCCACCGAGACGCCGCCCGATACACAGACCACGTCCGCCTCGTCGAGGGCGCGCGCGAGGGCCTCGCGGGTCGCCTCGGCTGAATCGCCCACGGTCGCCCGGAACACGAGCTGGGCGTGGAAGCGCTCCACGAGGCCGGCCAGCGCGTAGGCGTTGGAGCTGTATATCTGGCCCGGCGCGAGATCGTCTCCCGGCTCGATCAGCTCGTCACCGGTCAGGAGCAAAGCCACCCTGGGCCTTCTCGCGCACGGCAGGACATGACACCCGATCGAGGCGGCCACGCCGAGCTCGGCGGGACCGATCGAGGTGCCCGCCGCCAGAACCCGGTCTCCAGAGCGGACGTCCTCGCCGGCGCGGCGGACGTTGGCGCCCTCGGCCGCGGCCTCCACGAGCACGCGGGCGTCGGAGCCTTCCCCGGTCCGGGCGCGTTCCACCGGCACCACGGCCGTGGCGCCCTCAGGCAGCTGCGCGCCGGTCGAGATGCGGATGGCCGTCCCCGGATCGACGCCGCGCGGCGAGGGGCGGCCCGCCCGCGACTCGCCGACCACCTCGAGCTCCGCGACCGGCCCGGCGCGCACGGCGAACCCGTCCATGGCCGAGTTGTCGAAGGGCGGCACGTCGATCGGGCTCTCCACGTCGCGCGCGAGCACGCGCCCGAGGGCGTCGGACAGGACGACGTCCTCGGTTTCGAGCGGGCGCACGGCTTCGAGCACCCGGCGGCGGGCCTCGTCGATGGAGATGAGATCGGCCACTGGGCGGCGCGCCCGGCTAGAAGACCGGTCTAGGGCCGTGGCAGGCGGCGCAGCACCTCACGCGCGACCCCCGTGGCCGCGCGTGCGCCGCCGCCGGCAACCGACGAGACGGCGCCCACGACCTTGTCGACCGGATTGCCTCCGGTGCTCGCGGGCTCCTCTGGGACGGGCGGGGCCGGCTTGCGCACGGGCGGGGCCGGTTTGCTCACGGGCGCTGCCGGTTTGCGGACGGCCTTCGCCCGGGGCTTGGCCGCCGTCCTGCTCGTGGCGTCGCGCTTGGCGCTGCGCTGCCCGGGCCGAGAACGGGGAAGATTGCCGAGTACGCCGCCGTCGTCGTCCATGAGCGCGCAGTCTAGAGGCGGTGGTCGCGGGTCAAGAGGTTTGGGCCATGAGCAGAGGAGGGGACAAAGACGCTGTGGCGGGCTATCGTGGTGCCCGGAAATTCCGCTCTCGGTCGATTCGCTTCGCCGTGTGTAGCTTTAACGTGGGAAAGAGATGTCTGTAGCCGAACTGCAAGAGCTTGAAGAGGTCCGACTGCTGCTGGCCAAGGGCAAGCAGACCGGAGTGCTGACCTACGCCGAGGTCGCCACCGCTCTGGCCGAGGTCGACGTGGACGAGGGCGATATCGAGGAGCTGCACGGCTACCTCGAGAAGAGTGAGATCGACCTCGTGGAGGACGATCCCACCGCCGCCGAGCCGCAGGTCGAGCGCGCCGTCGACCGGCGCAGCCGCCGCAAGAAGGCGGCCATCGACCTCAAGCCGGACATGACCACCGATTCCCTTCAGCTGTTCCTGAAGGACATCGGCAAGGTCCGCCTGCTCACCGCGCAGGAGGAGGTCGACCTGGCCAAGCGCATCGAGCGCGGCGACCTCGACGCCAAGCAGAAGATGGTCGAGTCCAACCTGCGCCTGGTGGTCTCGATCGCCAAGAACTACCGCAACCAGGGCCTGCCCTTCCTCGACCTCATCCAGGAGGGCACGCTCGGCCTGGTCCGCGCGGCGGAGAAGTTCGACTACCGCAAGGGCTTCAAGTTCTCGACCTACGCCACCTGGTGGATCCGCCAGGCGATCGCCCGTGCGCTGGCCGACAAGGCGCGCACGATCCGCATTCCGGTGCACGTGGTCGAGAAGCTCAACAAGATCGGCCGCGCGGAGCGCAAGCTGGTGACCGAGCTCGGTCGCGAGCCGACCCCGGAGGAGATCGCCGAGCACACGGGGATCGAGCCCGACGAGGTCGAGTCGATCAAGCGCTCGGCCCAGGCGCCGGTATCGCTCGAGAAGCCCGTGGGCGACGAGGAGGAGTCCGAGTTCGGCCAGTTCATCGCCGACGAGCGGGCCGAGTCGCCTTACGAGCGCGCGGCGGAGATCCTGACCAAGGAAGCGCTGCGCGAGGCGCTCGAGAACCTCTCCTACCGTGAGCGCCGCGTGCTGGAGCTGCGCTACGGCCTGGGCGGCGAGCACCCACGCACCCTCGACGAGGTGGGCCGCACGTTCAACGTCACGCGCGAGCGCATCCGCCAGATCGAGAACCAGTCGCTCAAGAAGCTGCAGTCGCTGGCCGAAGCGCAGAAGCTGCGCGACGTCGCTTAGTTCTCGCCGCGCTTAGTTCTCGCCATGGGCGGTCCAGGCCGGCCGGCGAGCCCTTCAGCGCCGGGGCTACCCTGCCGATTCCAAGGGCATGTTCGACATTGACGCTGCCCTGATGCAGGTGATCGAGACGGAGGGCTCGGACCTCCATCTCAAGGTTCCCGCCCCCCCGATCATCCGCCGCCACGGAAAGCTCGTGTCGATACCCGACGTCGAGCCGCTGTCGCCCGAGGACACCGAGCGCACGCTGTTCCACATGCTCACCGACGAGAACAAGCTCGAGTCGTTTCGCGCCGAGCGCGAGGTCGACTTCTCCTATTCGATCCCCGGGGTCGCTCGCTTCCGCGTGAACGCCTTCGTCCAGCGCGGCTCGGTCTCGATCGTCTGTCGCGCCATTCCCTTTCAGATCAAAACGGCCGAGGAGCTCATGCTGCCCGCCGTGATCGACGAGATCGCCGAAGAGGAGCGCGGGCTGATCCTTCTCACCGGCACGACCGGCTCGGGCAAGTCGACGACGCTCGCGGCGATGATCAACCACATCAACTCCAACCACGCGAAGCACATCGTGACCATCGAGGATCCGGTGGAGTTCCTGCACCGCGACAAGCAGTCGATCATCAACCAGCGCGAGGTGGGCGAGGACACGGCGTCGTTCGCCCGCGCCCTGCGCCGGGTCCTGCGCCAGGACCCCGACGTGATCCTCGTGGGCGAGATGCGCGACGAGGAGACCGTGCGCACCGCGCTGTCTGCCGCCGAGACCGGCCACCTCGTGCTCTCGACGATCCACACGGTCGACGCCGCGGAGTCGGTCAATCGGATCATCGACTTCTTCCCGCAGACCGAGCAGCGCCAGGCCCGCGCGATGCTGGCCGGCACGCTCAAGGCCGTGGTGTCTCAGCGCCTGGTGCCGACGCCCGACCGCGCCGGCCGGGTGGCCACCTGCGAGATCATGCGCATGACCGGCCGGGTGCGCGACATGATCATGAATCCGGAGGAGACGGGCAAGCTTCCCGAGGTCATCTCCGAGGGCGCCTTCTACGGGATGCAGACCTTCGATCAGGCGCTGCTTCACCACGTCCAGGCCGGGCGGGTGGCCATGGAGGACGCCATGAAGGCGGCCACCCACCCCCACGACTTCAAGCTGCTCGTGAGCTCCGACGGCCAGCGCAGCACGTCGGTCGACTCCATGTTCGCGGCCTGATCGCCGCCGCCCTTCAGAACTGCCATCGTTCTGTCGAACATTGGGTAGGCCCGCAAATTCGAGAAGGAGCCCGACTTGCAAAGCACACTCGCTGAGTTCCAGGAGACGGCGTCACAGGAAGCGTTCGCACTTCAGAACTCGAAACTGCTCAAGGTGAGCCTCAACCAGATAACCATCCAGGCCAAGGCCGGCTCGATGGTCGCCTACCAGGGCGATGTGGCTTTCGAGCATGCGGGCTCGGGCGGTATGAGCCGCATGCTCAAGAAGGCGGTATCCGGCGAGGGCACCACCCTCATGAAGATGTCCGGCACGGGCGAGGTGTTCCTGGCGGACACCGCTCAGGAGATCCACCTCCTCAAGCTCGAGAACGACGCCATCACCGTCAACGGCCAGAACCTCCTGGCCTTCGACTCCGGGATCGACTGGGACATCCAGCGCGTCCAGGGAGCGAGCGGCATGATGGGCGGCGGTCTGTTCAACACCGCCCTTCAGGGCAGCGGCTGGGTGGCGATCATCTCCGACGGCCCTCCGGTTCTGCTCAACACCGGGGACGCACCGACGTTCGCCGATCCGCAGGCGGCCATCACCTGGGCCTCGAGCGTGCAGACCAGCATCAAGACCGACGTCAAGCTCAAGAACTTCATCGGGCGCGGCTCGGGCGAGTCGATCCAGATGGCGTTCGCGGGCGCGGGCTGGGTGCTGGTTCAGCCGAGCGAGGGGCGCGTGTACGGCACGCCGGCCAGCGGCGGCTCGGGCGGGGGCGGCCTGCTCAACAGCCTGAGCGGCTGATACTTCATTCTGTGAAGTCTTAGGTAGAATCGGGTGCATGCCGGACCCGACCTGTCCCGTCTGCGCCACCGCGGAGATCATCTGCGGCAAGTGGACGATTCTCCTCATCCGCGACCTGGCCGAGGGCCGCAGCCGCTTCTGTGAGCTCGAGCGGTCCCTGGCCGGGATCAGCCCGCGCACGCTGTCGCTGCGCCTGCGCGGGCTCGAGGAGCAGGGGATCCTGGAGCGTCACACCTATCCCGAGGTGCCGCCGCGAGTGGAGTATTCGCTCACGGACAAGGGTGAGGCGCTCGTGCCCCTGATCGAGGACATGCGCACCTACGGCAACGAGTGGCTCGGCGTGCGCGACTGCGCGCCCACCGCTGCTGCCCTCGCGTAGTCCGGCGGGGCCTGCTCCAGGTACCAGGAGAAAGAGCGCCGCACCAGCGGCCCGCGCCCCAGGGCCTTGAGGCCGGCGGTGAGCAGGCGCGGAGGCAGCCGCGGAACTAGGCCCTGCAGGCGCAGGGCCAGCCCGAACGCGCGCGCGTGGCCGGCGCTGAAGGCCGCGTAGCGGCGCAGCGCCTCGTCGCGCGTGCGTCGTCCCGCGACCACGGCGCCCAGCTCGCGGCCGCAGGCGATCCCGAAGTAGAGGGCGGTGCGGATGCCCTCGCCGGACAGCGGGAAGCAGTGTCCGGCGGAATCGCCGACGAAGAAGACGCCGTCCTGCGCGGCCCGGCGCAGGCGGTGGGGAAACCAGTTGCCCTGGTAGCGCACGGCCGGCCGGCCGAGGCGCCCGGCGAGGGCGATCGTGGGCTGCTTGACGTGGTCGCGCGGCTCGTACGAGCCGACCCCCACCCGCTGCTCACCCGCCGCGGGGACGCTCCAGCCATAGCCCCGCCGCACCAGCGAGCGCTCGATCCACACGTCGAGATCGTCGCCGCCGCCGTCGGGATGGACCTCCAGGCCGCGCGACAGCGGCGCCTCGGGCGGTTGGTTGCCGTCGCTGGCCAGCACGCGCCGCCAGCCCAGGGCGTCCACCACCAGCGGGGCGTTGAGCTCGCCGCGGTCGGTCAGCACGCGGTCACCGCGGCGGCCGGCCACCTTGGCGATCTCAAAGCGCGCGTCGCAGGCCTCGAACATCAGCTCGCACAGCTCGCGGTAGTCGAACGCGGCCCAGCTCCACGGCAAGCGGTAGCGCACCGACCCGTGCGGGGTGTGGAAGCTCATGTAGGGAATCTCCTGGCGCACCGCGGCGGTCAGCCCGAGCGCCTCGAGCCACGGCAAGGGCGCGGCGCAGGCCGAGGTCTGGCGCTCGCCGATCTCGTAGCGATCCACCAGCAGCACGTCAGCGCCGCTGTCGTGCAGCTCGCGCGCCACCGCCAGTCCGGCGAAGCTGGCCCCGCAGACCAGCACGTCCGCGTCGCGCTGCTCGATGGGCGTGCGCTCGGAGCCGCGCAGCGTCGCGCGGCGGGTCACGTCCGGGCCCTGAGGCCCTGGGCCACGGCCTCGGCCAAACGCCAGGGCGGCAGCTCGGTGCGGTGTCGCAGCACGTCGAAGTTCAGGCGCTCGGCGCGGTCGAGCACGGCTCCGTAGACGCTGCGCGCCATGAAGATCCCGCGCCGCACGCCGGGGCTCACGGCCTGGGCGGCGGGCGAGCTCTCGGCGAAGAGGCCGCGCGCCCGCCCGACCTGGAGGGCGAGCAGATGCCGGAAGCCCGGGCTCGGCTCGCGCCGGGCGATCTCCTCGGTGGACACCCCGAAGCGCTCGAGATCCTCGGCCGGCAGGTAGATCCGGTCGAGCTCCCAGTCCTGGCGCACGTCGCGGATGAAATTGGTGAGCTGGAAGCCCAGCGCCAGGCTCACGAAGCTGTCGCGCTGCTGGGAGGGCACGTCGAGCAGCACGGCGAGGATGCGCCCCACCGAGCCGGCGCTGCCCTGCATGTAGCCCTCGAGCTCGTTCCAGGTCTCGATGCGCACCGGCCCGCAGTCCACGCGCATCGACTCGAAGTAGAGATCGAGCTCGCCGAGCGGCAGCTCGTGGCGCTCGGCGGCATCCACCAGGGCGGCCACCGCCGGGTCCCGGGCGCGGTCTCCCGCGCGGGCGAGCGCGAGCTCCTCCTCGCAGCGGTCGAGCGCCGCTCGCCGCGCCTGCGGATCGGCTGGGCGGCCCGGGCCGTCGACGATCTCGTCGGCCGTGCGGACGAAGGCGTACAGCGCGTGCACCGCCGGGCGCACGTCCTCGGGCAGGCGTCGCGTGGCCCAGTAATAGGTGGGGTCGAATCGGCGGTGAAGGCGCCGGCAGTGCTCGTAGGAGGCGCCGAGCTCGGGGGCGATGGTGCTGTGGGCCATATGGGTTCTACGCCAGGATGACGGATAGAGGATCAGGACCGGCGGGCGCGAACCCGCCCCCTATGCGCAACCGCATGCTCCACGATGCGCTCAGAGACTTCGCGCTCGAGTCCGCAGCGCTGCTCACCGAGGCGCTGCGCGCGGGCGCGGAGATCGAGTTCGACGTGCTCGACGAGGGCGCCGGACGAGGCCCGGCGCTCTACCGCTACAAGCCCCGCATCGAGGGCTACATCAGCGAGCGCTGGCCGCTGCTGCGCGAGCTTCCGGCCTGCGAGCGCGCCGCGGACGAGCTGGGCGCCGGCGCGGCCCTGTGGCTGCGCGTGAACGGACTGCGGGGCGAACAGGCCGAGCCCGCGCTGCAGGCCATGCTCGTCCGCCTCTACGAGGACGCCACCAGCTTCGGGTTTCCCGAGGAGCGCTTCGAGCGGGTCTACGGAGAGGTGGAAGGGACGCTCTACCGCGACACGGTCAGCGTGCGCGTGGTGGCTCCGCTGCACGGCGCGGCGATCGAGGCCGACCGCATCGATCTCGGCGGTGGGCTGGCGGTGGTGCGCGGCGAGCTCGCCGACGCTCCGCCGCGGGCCGTCTGGGCCGAGGACGGCAGCGAGGCCGCGGTGCTGTGCGTGCTCGAGCGAGACGCCCCGGCCGGGGAGGGCATCTCGGCTCTGGAGGCGGGCGAGCGCTTCGCGGGGATCGTGACCGCTTTTCGGCTGTGGGCCCCGGGCTTCGTGAGCCTCGGCGGGCCGGCCTGGCAGCGCCGCGACGAGGGCGAGTGGCTGCCCGTGCCGGTGGGACACGGCCTGCTCGGCGCGGACGCGTCTACGTGGGTGCTTCCCGAGGGCGAGGTCGAGGCCTTTCAGGACTTCTTCTCCGCCCTGGACGTGTCCGATTCGCCGCAGACCGTGGCCTGGGCCCTGCGGCGCTTCGAGATGGGCTGCGAGCGCATGCGCGAGGACGAGGCGCTGTCGGATCACCTGCTGGCCGTCCGGGCGCTCCTGGCCGCCACGGACGACCCAGAGCCGGCGACCCTGGCGCGGCGGATCGCGGCGCTCTGCGCGGAGGAGGGCGCGCGCGAGGAGATGCAGGACCGCATCGAGGCGGCGATGGCGCTCGAGCGCTTCATCATGGGTGGGGGCGGCCTCACGCTCGCGCCCGCCCAGCCGCGCGAGCTGGCGGCCGAGGTGGAGACCCACCTGCGCGCGCTGCTGCGCGACGTGATCTGCGGCTACCTCGACGCCGATCTCAAGGTCGTGGCCGACGACATCCTGCTCGAGGCCGAGGCCGAGCCCCACGGTGAGATCACGGCGCGCGACCTGCGCGGCGAGCCGGAGCCCGAGCCCGAGCCGGAGCCCGAGCCGGAGCCCGAGCCGGAGCCCGAGCCCGACGATCCCGACACCGCCGAGATGGAGCCGCTGAGCCCCGAGCCTCCGCTGGAGGGCGTGACCGCGTCGAGCGAATGGAGCTTCGACGATCCCGAGGACTACTCGGCGCCGGTCTGAAAGAGGTGCTCTCCCATGCGGCGCAGGCCGTCCAGGTCGTGCACGTCGCCCGGTAGGAGCGGCACCTCGATCAGCGGCTTTCGCCCCAGCCTGCGCTTGAGCTGATCGAGGTTCTGGCGGTCGCGCTCTGCCAGCCCCGCCTCGGCCCGCGCGGCGTCCTCGACCTTGGCGGCCAGCTCGGCGCCCACCAGCTTCTCGAGCTCCCCGTTCCGGGACCCGGGCTCGGCGCCCACGTGGACGCGGTTGGCCACCGCCCCGGCGAAGGGGAAGTCCTGCTCCATGAGGCGGCGGTGGAAGAAGCGCGCCTCGTCGATCGAGTCGCGGCGCGGCGAGGTCACGAGCACGAAGGCGCTGCGGTGGTCGGTCAACAGCCGGTTCACGCGCTCCGCGCGCTCGCGAAAGCCCTCGGTCATGCCACCGAAGCTCGAGAAGAAGTCGCTCAGGTCCTTCAGCAGGTCGACGCCGGTGGCGCGCTGCATCACCGAGAACACCACGCCCGTCCCGCGTCCCAGCACCTTCAGCCCGAAGCGAGACGGCGCGAGGAAGAACGACAGCGCGCGCGAGTCGATGAAGGCCGACAGCCGCTGGGGGGCGTCGAGGAAGTCGAGCGCGTTGCGAGTGGGTGGCGTGTCGAGCACGAGCAGGTCGTAGCGCCCGTCCTGGTGGAGCTCGTGCAGCTTCTCCATCGCCATGTACTCCTGGGAACCGGCCACCGCGCTCGAGAGCTCCTGGTAGATGCGGTTGCCGAGCACGGCGTCGCGGGTGGCGTCGTCGGGCGCGTGCCATTCGATCAGCTCGTCGAAGGTGCGCTTGGCGTCGAGCATCATGGCCCACAGCTCGCCGGGCACGTCGACATCGACCCGGCGCTCCTCGTTGCCCAGCTCGGGCAGGCCGAGCGCGTTGGCTAGGCGGCGGGCCGGATCGATCGTGAGCACCGCCACCTTCTTGCCGCGCGCCGCCATGCCCAGAGCGATGGCGGCCGAGGTGGTGGTCTTGCCCACGCCGCCCGAGCCCGCGCAGATGCAGACCTCCTTGCGCTCGAGCCAGGTCTCGATCACAGCTCGGGCTCCAACAGGCGCGACAGCTCGCCCACCTCGGCCGGCCCCAGGTCGGGCTCGAAGAGGAAGGGGAGGCACACCACCGGCGCCCCGCCCTCTCGGCGAAGCCGCTCGACCTCGTCGCGCTGCTCGCCAGCTCGCCCGTGCTCGGCCAGGGCGGTGGCCACGGCGCGGCGAGCGGGGGCCGAGAGGTTGCCGTCCAGGGCGGCCAGCTTCCGCGCCTCCCTGGCCTCGAAGCGGTCGGGGAGGATGCCGTTGACGACGGTGGTGTGGATGTCCATGCCCATGTCCTCTTTCAGGCTGGCGCGCAGGTCGATCGTCTCGTTCACCGGCATCTCCTCGGGCAGCGCCACCGCGACCACGCTGGTGGTGCCCGGGTCGGCGATGAAGTTGTGGATCCCCCTCGCCTGCTTGGCGATCGGGCCCACGCGAGCGATCTGCGCGTAGGTCCGCGGGGCGCGCAGGAGGGCCACGCCGTGTCCGGTGGCCGGAGCGTCGACGATGGCCAGGTCGTACGGCCGCGTGCCGCCCACCCGCCGTTCGAGCTGGGCCAGGTCCCAGACCTTGCCGATCGTCACGAGCTCGTCGACCCCCGGCGCGGCGGCGGTCAGGTACTGGAAGATGCGGCTGCCCCCGAGCAGCCCGGCCAGCGCGGAGGACTTGAGCTGATAGCGCAGCCACTCCTCCTTGGCCTCGACCGGATCGATGGAGATCCCGTGCAACCCGTCGGCGAGCCGTCCCTCGCGGTGGCCGAGCGCGCGACGGCCGAACAGCTTGGACAGGCGCTCCTGCTCGGACACCTCGGCCACCACCGTGCGCTTCCCGGCGCGAGCGGCGGCCAGCCCCAGCGCGGCGGCCACCGTGGTCTTGCCCACGCCGCCCTTGCCGGTCACGACGATCAGGCGCTTGTTCAGGAGATCGGACACCGGGTCCGATTGTGTCAGCGACGCAGCCGCGTGCTGAAGCGCGCGGGCGCGCGCGTTCCCGCTCGCGTCGACCGCGGTCACCGAAAGCCGGGCTCGGACCGGGAAGCCGTTGCCGAGCCCGCGCCGGATCGCCCGGCGCAGGCGCTTGCCGAGGGAAAAGCGCAGAACGGTCTCCTCTCCTGCCTCCAGGCTGACCGGACGCGTGGAGATGCGAAACGTGCGCGAGCGGGATGTGCGCACCGTGCCCTTCGCCGCGATGGCGCAGGCCTCGGATCCGCAGGCCGCCTCCACCAGCACCGCCCGCCGCTTGAGCGCTCGCTGGGTTGTCCTTCCGTCCAGCCTGAACGCGGGCGGGGTGGTATCAGCGGGTGGCGGCGGCGCGGTCGGGTCGTCGGCGCACAGGCTGCCTATGAGCTCGCGGGCCTCCGCCAGGCGTGGCTGGTAGCGCCCGCGGTACTGCTCGGCCGGCCGTTCCACGTCGGCGATCCACTCGCCGTATTGCCCTTCTGCCGTTCCGAGGCCGTCGGCGATGCGCCGCGCGCGTTCAAGGGTCGCCTGGTCGATGAACCACTTCACCTGCAGCTCCGGCTGATCGGGATAGCCGGCGTACTCGCCCGAGTTCCAGATGCCCTCGCGCATGGCGAAGTAGCCGGCGGTGTCAGCTGCTCCATCGCGTGCGTTGGTCAGGCTCGATTCCACCAGAGCGGCCATCACGGGCAGTTCGGGCGGGATGCCGCGCGCGGCGGCGCCGGAGGCCATCCACTGGGCGATGTCGGGCTTCTCCGCCGCATCGCCGGGGTAGGGAAGGGGCGGCGGGCAGACCGCGCCGGCCGTGGCCGGGGCAAGCAGCGCGGTGACGATGAATCCGGTGAGCAGGGCCAAACGGAGCACGGAGCTCCTGATTCTGCCTCAGGTCAGCCCGACAGGCGAGCGGTCCAGCGCTCGGTCACCGTATTGGCGCCCGAGTCCGTCGCGGTCACCGCGACCTTCACCCGCACCGGCGCGCCGCCGTAGAGAGCGCGGCCGGCGGCGCGGACCGCGCGCGAGCCGAGCGGGAAGCGCATCACCGCCGTCGAACCGCCCGTCAGCTCCAACGGACGGGCCGAGATGCGATAGACGCCCCCGTAGAGCTTCACGAATCCCCGCCCGGTGAGCGAGCAGTCCTCGGTCCCGCAGTCCACCTTCACCGACACCCGGCGCCGCTCGAGCACGCGCCGGGCGCGTGAGCCGATCACGCTCAGCACGGGCGGCGTCGCGTCCACGAGCGGGTCGCCGACCGCGGCCGTGCAGGAGCCGATCAGCGCACGGGCCTCGCTCAGGCGCGGCTGGTAGCGGCCGCGGTACTGCGCGGCCGGCTTCTCCACGTCGGCGATCCACTGGCCGTAGTCGAGCTCGGTGAGGCCCAGGCCCTTGGACACGCGGCGGGTGCGCTCCAGCAGGGCGTGGTCGACGAACCAGTCGAGCTGGAGCTCGGGATTGTCGGGGTATCCGGCGTACGCGCCCTTGTTCCAAAACTGCTCGCGCATCTGGAAGAAGCCCAGCGAGTCCGCGTCGCCGTAGGAGAGATTCGCCAGCCCGGACTCCACGAGCGCCGCCATCACGGGCAGCTCGGGCGGTATGTCGCGAGCCGCGGCGCCCGCCGCCATCCACACGGCCAGGCTCGTCTTCGGCGCGCTGTCGCCCGGGTAGGGCTGGGGCGGCGGGCACGCGGCGCGCGCGGCCGCGGGCGCGCTGACCGCGAGCAGCAGCAGTGCGGCGAAGGTGACGAGTGCTCGTTGCATGCCCGCTCCGGGTTATCGTCGTGCGATGACCGAGCTTGAACGCGCTATCCGCGACCAGCCCGAGGAACTGCGCCGGCTGGCCGGCCTGAAGATTCCCGATCACGCCAAGCGCCTGGGCGCCGGCGAACGCCTGTGGCTGGTGGGCACGGGCACGAGCCTGCACGCCGCCGAGCTCGGTGCGGCGATGTTCGCCCGCGCGGGGATCGACGCCCGCTTTGCCTCCTCGATGGACTTCGCGCGCTGGGCTTCCCTGCGTGCCGGCGACGCGGTGGTGGTGATCACCCACACGGGCGAGACGGCTTACGCGCAGGCCTCCCGCCGGCGCGCGCTCGACCTAGGGGCGGAGACCCTTTCCATCACCGCCGACGGGGTCGGCTGGCCCGAGGCGATCGAGACGGGCGCCAAGGAGGGCTCTCACACCTACACCCGCTCGTATACCTCCGCGCTCGCGGTGCTGGCCCTGATCGCCGGTGAGCTCGGCGCCGAGGGGCTCGGCCCCGATGCGCTGATGGCCGCGGCCGACGCCACCGAGGCGGCCATCGAGGAGCCCGGCGTCGACGACCTGCCCGAGCCCGCCCGCCTGCTGGTGCTCACCGGCTCCGGCCCCGGCGCGGTCACGGCCCGCGAGGGCGCCCTCAAGCTGCGCGAGGCCTCTCGCCTGGCCGCCGAGGGCTACGACGCCGAGTTCCTTCTCCACGGCTCCGCGGTGCCGCTCGGCGCGGACGACGCGCTGATCGTGCTGGGCAGCGGACGCGACGGCGACGACTTCCTGGGCCGCCTCGCCAACGCCGCCCGCGCCGAGGGCCTCGAGACCCGTGAGCTCGATCAGGCCCAGCCCGAGGACGAGCTGATGGCCCAGATCCCCCTGACCGCGCGCCTGCAGCTGCTCGCGCTGCGGCGGGCCGAGGCCGGCGGCCACGACCCGGACGCCGTGATCATCGGCCACTGGGAGGATGAGCAGCTGTGGGCAACGGGCGCGCCCGGCGCTCGCTGAGCCAGGCGCCGAGCCGGTTGAGCCCGATGCCGCCGGCCAGGATGAGGGCGTTGAACACCCAGTAGAGCCAATCGTCCCCGCTCGACGCGGTGTCGTTGAACACGACGATCGTCTGGATGGGGAAGATGACGGCCCACAACAGCAGGTAGAGGATCAGCCCCTGCTTGCGCGATTTCGCGAAGTAGCCCAGGGGTCCGGCGAGGAGAACGGCAGCTATGAGTTCCATGCCTCCGAGCTTGCCGGTGCGCCGGGCTCCCGTCGTCCCCCTCAGGGAGTGTCTGCGACTACCCCGCCAGGGCTAGGCGCCGCGGGCTGAGGGGTAGCTCGGCGCTCATCTGCCATCCCCCGCCCTGGCGGGGCCCGGCGTCGATCCGCCCGCCGGCGTCCGCGACGCGTTCCCTCAGGCCCTGCAGGCCGAGGCCGGCGCCCGCGCCGTCGAGGGTCACCGGCGCCCGGCGCCCCGGTCGAAGACCTCGACCACCAGCACCTCGTCGCGCACGAGCAGGCCCACGTCGACCTCGGCGCCCGGGGCGTGCTTGAGCGCGTTGGTCAGGCCCTCTTGAACGACGCGGAAGCCGACCTCCTCGATCTCGGGATCGAGCACGACGCTCGTCGCGCAGGGCACGGACGTTCACGCGCAGCCCTGCGGCTCGGGCTCGGTCGATCATGTTCTCGAGCCGGTCCTCGGAGCGGAACACCTCGCCGAGGCGCGCCATCCCGTCGAGCGCCTCCAGCGCGGCGGCGCGGATATCGGCGAGGCGCTGGCGCTCGTCGTCGCGCCCCGCCACCCGGCCGGCGCCGGCCTGGACCACCACGACGGCGAGGCTGTGGGCGATCACGTCGTGCAGGTCGCGGGCCACCTTCGCTCGCTCGCGCCGGACGGCCAGCCGGGCGAAGGCGGCCTCCTCGGCCTCGAGCTCTCGAGAGCGCCCTGCGAGCGCCGCCACGAGCTCCCGGCGCGACTTCACCACCATCCCCACGAGGAGCGGACCGACGGTCGAGAAGGTCAGCGGCACCAGGGAGGAGCCCTCGATCGTCACCAGGCAGACGAGCAGCGCCCCCACGGCGCCGGCCGCGACCCACCGGCTCGCGTAGGCGCCACACCCGTAGCTGGCCGCGATCACCGCGAGCAGCACCGCGGACGGGAGCTCGCCCACGCCGAGCGCCTCGCTCAGGAGCGCCGCCGCGGCCACCAGCGCCGCGCCTCCCACGGCCAGGCGGCCGGGCGTCAGCCGAGGCGCGGCCGAAGGTGAGGGCTGATCGCGGACCGGGGCCTGCGGTGCGGCCGAGCGCACCAGGCGTTCGTCGCTGCGCAGCACTCCCAGCACGTCGCGCATGTCGTTGAGCACGTCGCGCCCGCCGGTCTCGATGCGCGAGAAGACCTCCACGGCCGGCTCTGTGCTCGCGGTCAGGTCGAGGATCTCCTGCACGCCCTGCCGCGACTCGTCCCCGAGACTGGCCGCCATCCGGGCGCGCTCCACCTCCACGGCCAGCTGAGCGGTCTGCTCGCGGCGTTGCTCGAGCTCGACGGTGCGCCGCGTGAGCTCGGCGGCGAGGCGGTCGCGCTCGCGGACCACGCGTCCCGCCACCCACACGCCCGCACAGAGCGGAAGCAGGAAGGAGAGCGCGGCGGGATCGATGCTGGCGTCGGTGAAGGACAGGAAGACCACGCCGGCGACCACCAGCGCCAGCCCGCCCACCGCGGCGCGCCACTCGGTGCGCGTGGCCAGCGCGAAGAGGATGAACAGCGCGGCCGGGATCGCCGCTCCGCAGCGGGTCTGGTCGAAGGTCGGGATGCCGCTGATGGCCATCCCGGCGCTCACCGCGGCGGCGCAGGCCAGAGGAGCCTGGCGGCGCCAGATCACGGGCAGGGTCGCGGCTCCGACCACGAGCGTGGCGATCCATCCACCGGAGCCCGGGCCCCCGAGCGTGAGCCCGATGCCGAACAGGGTCAGTACGGCGCCGAGGGCCACATCGACTCTCGATAGGCCCCGGCGCTCGAGCGCCTTCATGCGCCCATGGTAGGCCCGGCCACCGGCGCGAGCATCACCCTGAGGGATGATGTGACCAACGAATGGTCTCCGTACTCATCGCCGACGACCAGGCGCTCGTGCGCGCCGGTTTTCGGGCCATCCTCGAGTCCCGGCCCGAGATCAAGGTCGTGGGCGAGGCGCGCGACGGCCTCGACGCCGTCGACCTGGCCCGCCGGCGAAGCCCCGACGTGGTGCTCATGGACATCCAGATGCCCGGGATGGACGGGCTCGAGGCCACGCGGCGGGTGCTGGCCGACAACGCGTCGGCGGCCGTGCTGATGCTGACCACGTTCGATCTCGACGAATACGTCTACGAGGCGCTCCACGCGGGGGCGTCGGGCTTCCTGCTCAAGGACGTGTCTCCCGAGGGCCTGATCGAGGCCGTGCAGGTGGTGGCCGAGGGGGACGCACTCATCGCTCCGTCGGTGACCAAACGGCTGATCGAGCGGTTCGCGCGCAGCGCGCCGCCCAGCGCCGCGGCGGCGGAGCTCGACGAGCTGACCCCGCGCGAGCGCGAGGTGCTCGGGCTGATGGCTCGCGGCCTTTCCAACGCCGAGATCGCGGCCCGGCTCGTGCTGAGCGAGGCCACGGTCAAGACTCACGTGAAGCGGATCCTGGCCAAACTGGGCGCGCGCGACCGGGTGCAGGCGGTGATCTCGGCCTTCGAGGCCGGTCTCGTCACGCCGGGGCGGTAGGCTGCCCGGTCGTGAGGGGATCGGCAAGGATCGCCGTGGTGCTTTCGCTCTTGGCCGGGCTGCTGGCTGCGCCGCCGGCGTTCGCTCAGGTGGCCAACGGCAGGGGCACCGACCGCTTCGTGACCTATGTCGCGCGGGAGTGTCCGACCTACACCGACATCACGGCCAACCGGGCGCGCAACGACATCCAGGAGAGCCTCAGGGACCTGGGCGCCGACACCGCCTATCGGGCCGGCCAGCCGATCGACCCGGCCATCGAGAGCGCCGACCAGCCCAACTGTGTGCCGCTGTCCGACTGGCGGTTCACGCTCGGCACGGGCTACCGCACGCGGGCCGTCTCGGGCCCGTGGGGCTCGCTGTCGATCGTCACGTCGCCCTACGCCACCAACATCGTCACGCAGCCTCAGGTGCCGCTGCTCGACTACGCGGGCCGGCCCACCGGCCAGTCCATCGACGGTGCGGTCACGGTCGAGCTGACCCCCGCTCAGGCCGAGCGCGCGGCGCGCTCCAACTCGCTGTGGATCCAGGGCGGCACGGTCGCCGACCCGATCCTCAACCAGCAGTTCCCCGGCGAGTTCGGGTTCGGGGCGCTGCGCTGCTCGGTCGACAACCTGAACGGCGACAACGTGGAGTGGATCTCCTACCCGCAGGGGACCGAGCACGTGTTCTGTTACGCGTACTACGTGCGGCCGCCCCCCACGAGCGGAACGATCGTGATTCGCAAGGAGATCCGCTCCGCCGAGCCGGCGACCCACACCTTCAACTTCGACGGCAATCTGAGCTTCAACCAGGGCGGGCTGTTCAACCTGCGGGTCGAGAACGGGAAGGCCGCGAGCCAGACCTTCTACCGCGCCGCCACGGGCCCCACCGACGATCCGTGGACGGTGCGCGAGCTCGTACCGGCCGGCTGGCGGCTGGCCGACCTCAGCTGCGTCGCCCGGGGAGCGAGCACCGCCGCCATCGACCTGTCCGCCGGGGTGGCCGACATCAGCCTCGCGGCGGGCGACCGCATCGTCTGCACCTACGTGAACGAGGTCGCACCGGGCGAGCTGTTCCTGCGCAAGCTCACCCGCGGCGGCATCGGCAGCTTCGACTTCACGGTCAGGCCGGCGGGTGGCGGCGACGCGGTCGAGGCAACCGCCACCACCGAGGAGGAGGGGGTGGCGGTGGACGCGCAGCCGAGCCCGCTCGATTTGCCCCCCGGCCGATATCGCCTCGACGAGCGCCTGCCGCAGAGTCGCCGCGGGGAGTGGCGCCTCGACGACGTGATCTGCAACGGTCAGGTCCTGCCGGACCCCGGGGAGGCCGAGGTCACGCTCACCGCCGGCGCCGGAGCCACCTGCACCTTCGAGAACAGCTTCGAGGGCGCCGGGGAGATCCAGATCGACAAGGTCACGCTCGGAGGGGTGACGACCACGGGGTTCCTGATCTGGCCCGTGGGAGATCCCGAGACCCGCTACCGCAAGTCCGTGACCACCGAGCAGCCCGGCGAGCCGGCCCGCGCCACGGGCTCCGACACCGACGCCCTGCCCCTGGGCTCGTACGTGATCCAGGAGCTCGAGCCCGCGTCCCTGGCGCGGACCAACTGGTCGCTGGTGGAGGTGATCTGCAACGGACGCGCGGTTCCCGCCATCGAGGGCCGCGTCAGGGTCACGCTCACGCGCGACCGGCCGCTCGAGCGCTGCAGGTTCACCAACACGTTCGTCCCCGTTCCCATCCCGGTCCCGCCGCCGGGACCGGATCACATCCCGGGCGGCCCGGATCCCGACCTCGTGGTGAGCAAGGTCCCCGACCGGACCCGCGTGACCGTGGGCGAGGTGGTGACCTATCGGGTCACGGTCAGGAACGTCGGCGACGCCACCGCCGAGGGGCTGGTGGTGACCGACGACCTCTCAGCCGGCGCGAGCGTGGTTTCGGCCCGCGTGCGGGGCAACAGCTGCGAGACCGGCAGCGTTCTCTACTGCCGCATAGCCCGCCTGCGGCCCGGCAGCAGCATCACCTCCACCATCCGCACGCGCATGACGAGGCCGGGCATCACCAACAACACGGCGGTCGTCTACACCGACTCCCCCGAGCGCGCCGACCGGCGCAACGCCGCCGCGGCGCGCGTGCGGGTGGGCCGAGTGCCCCCGATCTGCGTGACCGGGCTCATCCGAGCCGCCTGCTAACTAGAAGGAATCGCCCCCGCGCGTGCGAATAGGCACTGCGTATGGAGCCCCAGGCCAAGGTCATCGCCTTCACGAACCAGAAGGGCGGTGTCGCCAAGACGACCACCACCCTCAACCTCGCCGCGGCGTTTGTCGAGCGCGGCCACCGGGTGCTCTGCACGGACCTCGATCCGCAGGGCAACCTCACGATGAGCCAGGGCATCGACCCCGACACCCTCGAGCTGTCCATGTACGACGTGCTCGTGCACGGGGTCTCGATCCGCGAGGTGATCCGCAAGCGCGAGGTCGACGTGGCCTGCGCGTCGATCGACCTCGCCGGGGCCGAGATCGCCATGTCGACGATGATCGGCCGCGAGCGGGCTCTGAAGAAGGCCTTCGCGCCGATCCTCGAGGACTACGACTACATCTTCATCGACACGCCGCCCAGCCTGGGCCTGCTCACGATCAACGCTCTCACCGCGTCCCAGAAGGTGATCGTCCCCGTGCAATGCGAGTATCTGTCCATGCGTGGGCTGATCCAGCTTCAGAACACGCTGTCTATGGTGCGCGAAGAGCTGAATCCCGACATCGAGATCGAGGGCATCCTGCCGACGCTGGTCGACAACCGGACGGTTCACGCCAAGGAGGCGATCGAGATCCTCGAGGAGAACTTCGGGAATCGCGTGTTCGCCTCGCGCATCAACAAGACGGTGCGCTTCGCGGAGGCCCCGGTGAAGGGGATGTCGGTGCTCAAGTACGACCCCGACGGCAAGGCCGCCTACGCCTACCGTCAGCTAGCCGAGGAGGTCCTGACCAATGGAAACCGGTAAGCGCGCCAGCATGCGCGAGGGACCCCTGGCCCAGCTGTTTCGCAAGACCGAGGAGGACGAAGCCCGCCGAAGCGCGAGGAGCGCCCGCCGGCAGAGCCGCCCCGCCGCGAGCCGGCGCCCCAGCCGCCGCGCGAGACCCCCGGCGAGCGCTCGTTCGACCAGCGCGCCACCGAGGCCGCCCGGCGTGCCGAGGAGCGCGCCCGCCGCCGCGAGCAGGACAGCCATAGCGAGCGCGGCCTGAGCCGCTACGAGGGCGTGCCCTCGCCCGAGGAGCGCCTGCGCTCGGTGTTCTCCGCCGACATCCCCGAGAACATCCTCGACAAGAGCCCCGAGCCGGCCGCTCCGCGCGAGCCCGAGTTCATGCCCGAGGCGCCTCACTACGGGATGCCCTCCGCCGGGCGCATGACCGAGCCCAAGCTGGTCGTGGTCGGCGTGGGCGGCGCCGGCGTGAACGCCGTCAACCGCATGATCGAGGCCGAGATCGCCGGCGTCGAGTTCATGGCGGTGAACACCGACATGCAGTCGCTCGAGCAGTCCTCGGCCAACAACCGCGTGCACATCGGCGGCGAGATCACCCGCGGGCTGGGCTCGGGATCCAATCCCGATCTGGGCCGCGCCGCCGCGCTCGAGGACTACGACCACCTCAAGAGCCTGCTCAAGGGCTCCGACATGGTCTTCGTGGCCGCCGGCTCAGGCGGCGGCACGGGCACGGGCGCCGCGCCCGTTGTGGCCCGCATCGCCCGCGAGATCGGCGCGCTCACCGTCGGCATCGTCACCAAGCCCTTCTCCTTCGAGGGAGCCCGGCGCAGCGAGCAGGCCGACCGCGGCGTCGACGAGCTGGCCCGCGAGGTCGACACGCTCATCGTCATCCCCAACGCGCGCCTGCTCACCGTGCTCGACAAGTCGACCTCGATGGTCGAGGCGTTCCGCGTGGCCGACGACGTGCTGCGCCAGGGCGTGCAGGGCATCTCCGACCTGATCACGCTCCCGGGCCTGATCAACCTCGACTTCGCCGACGTCCGCACGATCATGGCCGAGGCCGGCCAGGCGCTGCTGGGGATCGGCATGGGGACGGGCGAGCACCGGGCGATGGACGCGGTCGAGCACGCGATCGAGTCGCCGCTGCTGGAGACGTCTCTGGAAGGCGCCCGATCCATCCTGCTGTCGGTCACCGGCGGCCGCGACCTCTCGCTGTGGGAGGTCAACGAGGCGGCCAAGGCGGTGGCCGAGGCGGCCCACCCGGAGGCCAACATCATCTTCGGCGCCATGGTCGACGAGAACCTCGAGGACCAGGTGTGGGTGACGGTGGTGGCCACCGGCTACGGCGACCGCCCGGTCTACCGGGCGGCCCCGCGCGAGGACACGCGCCCGTCGCGCATCCCCGCCGACGCCGAGCCGCGCGTGCGGCGCGGATACCAGCGCGAACGCGCCGGGGCGGGAACGCTCGCGGACGTGGACGTGCCGGAGTTCATCCCCCGCTAATAGGCTCGCTCTCGTGAAAGGGGTGGTCGCAGCCGGCCATCCGCTGACCGCGCAAGCGGGAGCCGATGTGCTGCGCGAGGGCGGCAACGCGGTCGACGCGGCGGTTGCCTGCGTGCTCATGTCCTTCGTGGCCGAGTCCCCGCTCACGGGGCCCGGTGCGGGCGGCTTCATGCTCGTCCACACGGCGGGCGGCGAGGACCATCTGCTCGACTTCTTCGTGGCCGCTCCGGGGCGGGGGCTCGACGACCTGGAGCCCAGCGCGCTCACGCCGATCGACATCCGCTTCTCCGATGACGCGGTCCAGCGCTTCAACGTCGGCCCCTCGTCGTGCGGCGCCTACGGCACCACGCTGGGCATGACCCAGGCGCTCGAGCGCTTCGGCTCGCTCTCGCTCGCCGATCTCGCCGAGCGCCCCTGCCGGGCCGCCCGCGAGGGGATCGACGTGGTGCCCATGCAGGCCTTCCTCTTCACCGTGCTCGAGCCGATCCTGAGATCGACCCCCGAGTGCGCGGCGCTCTACGCGCCCGGCGGGCGGCTGCTCCGGGAGGGAGAGCGCTTCCGCTTCGCCGAGCTGGGCGACCTGCTCGAGCGCCTCGGTGCCGAGGGGCCGGGATTCCTCTTTTCCGGCGACGTGGCGGACGCGTGCAGCGACTGGGTGCTCGGGCGCGGCGGCCTGGTCACGCGCGATGACCTCGCCGCCTACGAGGTGATCGAGCGCGAGCCGGCACGCGTGAGCTACCGCGGCCGCGAGGTGCTCACCAACCCGCCCCCGTCCTCGGGCGGGATCCTGATCGCCGACGCGCTGGGGATCCTCGAGCGCCTCGACGGCCCGCACGACTCGGCGGCGATCGCCGAGGTGATGGCGTCCACCAACCGCGCGCGCGACGAGGAGTTCCTCGCCGGGCTCGCCACCGAGGGCTACCTCGAGCGCTTCCTGGCCAAGGACGCGCTGGACAAGGTGGCCACGGAGGTGCGCTCTCAACTCGGGAATACCACGCACATCGCGGTGATGGACGCCGAGGGCGCCTGCGCCTCTGTCACCTGCTCCAACGGCTCGGGCTCGGGGGTGGTGGTGCCCGGCACGGGGGTGCACCTCAACAACATGCTCGGCGAGGAGGACCTGAACCCGCTCGGATACCACCTCCACGAGCCGGGTGCCCGGGTTCCGAGCATGATGGCGCCGACGGTGGTGCTGCGCGACGGGCGCCCGGAGGTCGCGCTGGGCAGCGCGGGGTCGAACCGCATCCGCTCGGCCATCCTCCAGACGATCATGGGCGTGGTGGACGACGGCCTGCCCGCCCAGGAGGCGGTCTCGCGCGAGCGAATCCACGTCGAGGGCCGCGAGGTGGATGCCGAGCCGGGGATCGACGAGGACGCGCTCAATCGCCTCGAGCGTTCCGAGTGGACGGTCCGCCGCTGGGCCGAGCAGAACCTCTTCTTCGGCGGCGTGCAGGCCGTCGCGCGCAACCTCCAGACGGGCGAGCTGAGCGGCGGGGGCGACCCGCGGCGCGGCGGCGCCGCGACCGTCGTGCGATAACAATCCGCTCGACCTCGTGTCGATTACGGGCGGTGAGATTTCCGACGTGCGTCGAATGACCGCCCGGCCCCCTTGGCCGATCCTGGAGGAGTGACCGAGCGGCTGTCAGCGATCGACGGGTCCTTCCTGCGGGTCGAGACCGCCTCGGCCCACATGCACGTGGCGTGGAGCGCGACGTTGCGGGTGCCGGCCGCCTCACAGCGGCCCGAACGCCCTTCGGGGCGTGGCCGCCCGTGCGATCGCGAGCCCGCGCGCCTACAACCTGACGATCTCGAACATCCCCGGTCCCGACGTCCCGCTGTACATGCTGGGCGCCGAGCTGATCGAAGCCCATCCCGTGGTCCCGATGGCCGAGGGGCACGCCCTCGCCATCGGCATCTTCGGGTATCGAGACCGTTTGCACTTCGGGTTCCATGCGGATCCGGAGGCGTTCGCGCAGGTGACCGAACTGCCGAACGCTCTCAGTTCCTCGTTGAGTCGTCTCCTCCTCTCTCCGAGGGCGCAGACAAGGAGGGGCCGGTCGCAAGGCCGGCCCCTCCGATCTGCGGTCGCCGTGCCCGGGTAGCCTGCGGGGCACCCGACGAGGAGATCTCAGTGCCATATATCGAAGGTTTCGTGGCGGCCGTCCCGACCGCCAGCAAGGAGGTGTACGTCGAGCATGCGCGTGAGGCGGCGAAGTTCTTCAAGGACCTCGGCGCCACCCGCGTGATCGAGTGCTGGGGCGACGACCTGCCCAAGGGAGAGGTCACCGACTTCTACCGGGCGGTCCAGGCCAAGGACGACGAGACGCCGATCTTCAGCTGGGTGGAGTACCCGGACAAGGCCACCCGCGACGCGGCTAACGAGAAGATGAGCCAGGACGCCGAGATGATGGACATGGATATGCCCTTTGACGGTTCACGGATGTTCTGGGGCGGCTTCGAGCAGGTGGTCGACGAGTAGCCGCCCAGGCCGTCGATCGCCTAGCGAACGCTGCCGTTGCCCTGGGCGCGCTCGGCCGCGCGCTCGGCATGGCGGATCCGGCTGAGCGCTTCGGCGAACAGCCCCTCGAGCTGCTCGAGGCGAGCGTTCTCCGAGCGCAGCTCCAACAGCATCTGCTTGGCGTCGAGAGCCACGTCGAGCGTGGCCGCCATCCCGTAGGCGTCGAGCCCGGCCAGCTCGTCTTCGGCCGGGCGTTCGTCGGTCACCTCGTCGAGGAGGTCGGAGTAGCGGCGACGGGCCGCCGCGGCCACGGTGCTGGAGGCCTCGTCCGCCGGCTCGTCGTCGAACAGCGGCTCCACGTCGCCGGCGGGATAGGGCAGGTCCTCGATCCGGCGGACCAGCCGAAACGGCTCGGCGCCCTCCACGAGGATGTTCATGCGCCCGTCGTCAAAGCTCTCGAGGACCCTGGTCACGCGCGCCGAGCAGCCCACCTCCTTGAGCCCGTCGTCGGAGAGCCAGACGATGCCGAATTCGCTCTCCTGCTCGAGGCACTCGCCGATCATCAGCTTGTAGCGGTCCTCGAAGATGTGCAGGGGCACGAGCTCGTGCGGGAGGAGCACCAGGCCGAGCGGGAAGAGCGGGAAGCGCTCGCGCATCGTCCGTAGGCTAACCGGCTCCGTACCCCTGCCAATGACGGGCATCCTCTGGTTCACGCGCGACCTGCGCCTGCACGACCATCCCGCGCTGCGAGCGGCCCTCGATCGCTGCGAGCGCGTGGTCTGCGTCTTCTGCCTCGACGATCGTCTGCTCGGCGGCCGCAACGCCTCGGGCCCGCGCACCCAGTTCATGCTCGAGTGCCTGGCCGAGCTGCGTGAGCGCCTCGAGGGGGACTTGGTCATCCGCCACGGGCCGCCGGAGCGGGAGCTGGTCGAGCTCGCGAAGGAGACCGACGCCCGCGAGGTCCACTTCACCGCCGACTCCGGCCCCTTCGCC
Source organism: uncultured Thermoleophilaceae bacterium (assembly GCA_963746825.1). GTDB lineage: Bacteria > Actinomycetota > Thermoleophilia > Solirubrobacterales > Thermoleophilaceae > JACVRW01. The sequence continues at coordinate 185,263 of CAVVCU010000007.1, read as the reverse complement.
CGGGGACGGATGACCCGCGTCTGGCGGGCGCTCGAGGAGGCCGGCGTGGAGCCGTGCGCTCATCCCGGGCTGCACGCCGTCGACGACCTCACCGAGATCACCACCCAGCAGGGCAAGCCGTACACGGTCTTCAGCCCCTTCCACCGCTCGTGGCTCCAGGTGCCGCGCCGCGAGGTGCTGGGCCGGCCGCGCGCGACTGCCCGGCCTGCCGTCGGAGGTCCGCAAGGGGCGGATTCCGTCGCTGGCCGACCTGGGGATGGAGCAGGAGGTCGAGGATCCGCTGCCGGGCGGCGAGGGGGCCGCGCGGGAGCGGCTCTCGCGCTTCCTGAGCTCCGGCGTGAGCGAGTACACCGACAACCACGACGCGCTGGGCCGCGACAAGACCTCGCGCCTCTCGGCCTACCTGCACTTCGGCTGCATCTCGCCGCGCGAGGTCGAGGAGCGGCTGCCGAGTGGCAAGGGACCCGACGCCTTCCGACGACAGCTCTGCTGGCGCGACTTCTACCACCACGTGCTGCGCCACTTCCCCGACAACGCAAGCGACGAGTTCCAGCAGCGCTACCGCGGCCAGATCTCCTGGAACGAGAACCCCGAGCACCTCCAGGCCTGGCGCGAGGGCCGCACCGGCTACCCGCTCGTCGACGCCGGCATGCGCCAGCTGCGCCGCGAGGGCTTCATGCACAACCGCGCGCGGCTCGTGGTGGGCTCGTTTCTCACCAAGGATCTCGGGATCGACTGGCGCGAGGGCGAGCGCTGGTTCATGCGCCTCCTGATCGACGGCGACCAGGCCAACAACAACGGCAACTGGCAGTGGATCGCGTCGGTGGGCGTCGACCCCCAGCCCTTCTTCCGGCGCATCTACAACCCGGCCCGCCACATGGAGCGCTTCGATCCCGAGGGCCACTACGTGCGCCGGTACGTGCCCGAGCTCGAGCCCGTGCCCGACAAGTACCTGCGCGAGCCCTGGACGATGCCCGAGGAGGTCCAGGAGGAGTGCGGATGCGTGATCGGCACTGACTACCCCGAGCCGATCGTCGACCACCGCGAGGCGCGTGAGGAGGCTTTCGAGCGGTATCGCGTGTGAGCACGGGGTCGCTACGGTCGGCCTGTGGCGACCACGGCTCCTACGGTCCCGGCCGGACCGGCCCACGTTGCGGTGGTCTCCTTCCTGGCCGCCCGCGCGGCGCCGTCGGGCGGCTTCTGGATCGCCCTGGCCGGCGGCGTGGCCCTGGCCCGTGTGGCCCAGCAACGCGGGGCCCGCCTCGGCTTCGGCGCCAGCGCCGCGGCCATGCTCGAGACGGTGGCCATCATCGGGCCCGCCCGCTTCGGCATCCCGTTCACCCAGGCCGTGTCCGCGCCGATGCTGGGCCGCCTCGAGGCCCGGGGCTGGACGGTGGTGGCCCAGGTGCTGGCGTGCGCCGTCGTCCGGGTCCTGCACAACGCGGTCACCACCGCGTTCTTCATCTGGGTGATCACCGGCGGGCTCGACGCCTACGTCGGCACCTACGACGCGCTGGCCCGCCGAGTGGGCCTGGAGGTGGGCACGGCCGACGCCCTGATCCTGACCGCGGCCGGCCTCGTGGTGTGGGGCGCTTTCGCCAGCACCATCCAGGTGCTGGTCTACCGGCGCGGGCTGGCCGGCTGGGATGCGGCCGCCGCCGACCTACCCCACGAAAGGGCGATTACTCTCCCGAACGTCCGGCGAGTGGGCCCGCGGAATCCCAGCAGGCGCTTCGACCCGCGAGCGATCACGGTGGCCGCGGCGATCGCGTTCACCCTGCTGCTGGCGAGCACGTCCTGGTTGCTGCTGTCAGCGGTGGCGCTGTGGCTGGCGATCGCGTGGCTCGCCGCGCGCCCGGACAAGGAGCCGCTGAAGACCGGCCTGGCCTTCGCCGCCATCCTGGCCGGCGGCGCCTTGATCTTCTCGCTGGGCGGCGGCCTGGGGCTCGATACCGCGCTGCGCCGCGCCAGCCGCGCCGCGCTGCTGGTGCTGGTGGCCACGTGGCTGCGCGGCGCCGCGGGCGCTGAGGGCCTGCGCGAGGTGTCGCGCCGCGCCCTGGGCCGGCTGCGCCGCCTGCCGGCCGCGCCGGAGGCGGCTGCCGTGCTCGACCAGATCGCCAGCGAGGGCCGCATCGTCGCGGCGGGCCGAACTCTCGCCGCGCGCGTGAGCGGGGTGGAGAAGCGCCCGGTGCCCTTCCTCGACGCGGTGCTCGGCTGGGTGGTCGCGGAGTCGGCCGAGCACGAGCCCGCTCCGCCTCCGGAGCGCCGGGCCCTGCGGGTGCGCGCGCGCGACGTTGTGCTGATCGCCCTCGCGCTCCTCCCGCTCGTGACCCTGGTCTGACCGGGGGGGCGAATCTCGCTGCGCCGCGCCTTCACACCGGGCATGGTTCATGGAGAGGAGATTCGCGTGCTCCTGGAGGAGGCCGTCCGCCTCGGGCTGCTGCTCACCGACGTGCTCGGCGGGCTCCTGGAGGATCTGCCGGATGACGCCTTTCCCGGTGAGGAGCCGGGGGAAGTCCTGCTGGAGATGGTCACCGGCAGCATCCGGCCGGCCGCCGACGCCGCGGGCGAGCGGGCCGTGCGGGAGGCGACCGCGCTGCTCGGGGCGATCGGAGAGCGCGTGGTGGAGGACCTCCGCGCCGCGGCGGCCCGGGCGGCGAGTTAGCCCGGCGCCCGCGCCGAGAGCAGCAGGTTGTAGAAGATCGCTGCCGGCAGGCGGGGCTCGAGCAGGCTGCGGTCGAGCCGCTGCAGGAGCAGGTAACCGCGATAGGCGTACACCCGCCACGCGAAGGGGACGTCGGCCGGGTCGACCGTTCCCTCCAGGGTTCGGTTGACCCAGCCGAAGAGCGAGGCCGCCAGCTCTTCGCCGGTCACCCGCACGGAGTCGAGCCCGGCCGCGTGAGCCGGAGCGCTGAGCTCGGTGGGGCTGAAGGCGTGCACGTCGACCACCTGCTCCAGGCGCCCCTCCTCGCCGAGCCCGCCGTTGCTGCCGTTCGTTCGCCGCTCCGAAGCGCCCAGCGCGGCGCGCCACAGCGGCGCCGCCGCGTACGCCCCGCGCTTGGGCCACGAGGACAGGCGGTCGCCGTGGCGGGAGGGCTCGCCGCAGAAGGCCACCGTCCCGCCGGGCCGCAGGACACGCCGGAACTCGCGAAACGCGGCGGTCAGGTCGGGCAGGTGGTGGAGCACGGCGTGGCCGAAGACGAGGTCGAAGGAGTCGTCCTCGAACGGGAGCGCCGTGGCCTCGCACACCGCCGTCTCGACCGTCAGGCCGAGCTCGGCCGCCGAGGCGCCCAGCGCCTCGAGCATCCCCGGTGACACGTCGGTGGCCACCGCCTCATGGATCACGCCGGCGCGCATGAGGTTGAGCGTGAAGTAGCCGGTCCCCGCCCCGATCTCGAGCCCCCTGCCGAAGGTACCCGGCGCGTGGCCCAGCGCCTTGGCCAGCTTCGCCGTCACCTGCGCCTGGCCGACCTCGTTGAAGCTGATGCCCCACTTCGAGTCGTAGTGGCGCGCGGCAAGGTCGTGATAGCGCACGTTGGCGTCGAGGATGCTCTCGGCGGGCCGGGCCATGGGAGCGGGAGCCTAGACTGCCTCGCCGCGATGCAGGAGACCGTCCAGCAAGGGCAGCCGGAAGGCGTACCGCCGCTGGCGCTGACCGGCGAGCGCACCCTGCCCGACGTGCCGGCCGAGAACTACTGGTTTCGCCGCCACCTGGCGGTGTACGAGTGGATCGCGGAGCGCTGCGCGGGTCAGCGGGTGGTCGACATGGCCTGCGGCGAGGGCTACGGAAGCGTGGTCCTGGCCCGCCACGCTCGCTCGGTGACCGGGGTCGACGCCAACCCCGAGGCCTTGGAGCACGCCCGGCTGAAGTACACGCGCCCAGGGGTGCGCTTCGTGCGGGATCTGATCGAGCGCCACGAGGAACCCTGCGACGCGATCGTCTTCCTGCAGACCATCGAGCACGTGGAGGACCCGGCCGCGCTGCTCAGGCGCTTCAGGGCGATGGCCGGCACCGTCTACGTGTCCACCCCGAACCTGCTGACGCTGGCCCCGCCCGGCGCCGACAAGTCGGACAACCCGTGGCACCTGCGCGAGTACCGCGTGGAGGAGTTCCGCGCCCTGTGCGCCGAGGCGTCCGACCGGGTGGAGCTGCTCGGCCTCTTCCACGCCCGCAAGCTGCGCGCCCACGAGCTGGCGCTGCGCGCGGGCTGGGACCGCGTGCACCGCGCGCTGCGCATCACGGGGCCCTTCTACGACCGCCTGGTGCCCGCCATCTCGGCTCGCGATTTCGTGCTGCGCGGCGATCGTCTCGACCGCGCGCTCGACTTCGTCGCGGTCCTGCGTTGAACGGCATGCCGGCGCAGCCGCGGGGCGCCCTGGCCCTGGTCCTGCATTCGCACATGCCCTACGTCGAGGGCTTCGGCACCTGGCCCTTCGGCGAGGAATGGCTGTGGGAGGCGGTGGCCTGCGTCTACCTCCCGCTGCTCGACGTGCTCGACGGGGCGCCCGTGACCGTGGGGCTCACGCCGGTGCTCTGCGACCAGCTCGAGGCGATGCAGGGCGGCGCCGGGCAGCGCTACCTGCGCTTCCTGCGCGAGATCCGGGCCGCCGTCCACGCGGAGGACGCGGAGGGCCTCGAGCGCGGCGGCGAGCCGGTGCTGGCGGCCGAGGTGCGGCGCGCGGCGCGCGACTACGCGGGCGCCGAGGCGGCCTTCGAGCGCCGCGGGGGCGATCTGATCGGGGCCTTTCGCGCGCTCGACGGAGTCGAGCTCTGGACCTCGGCCGCCACCCACGCGCTGCTGCCGATGTTGGCCACCGACGCGGGCCGCCGCCTGCAGCTGGCCAGCGGGGCCGCGTCACACCTGCGCCGTTTCGGCGGATGGGCGGGCGGGTTCTGGCTGCCGGAATGCGCCTACGTGCCGGGCTTCGAGCGCGATCTCGCCGACCACGGGGTCAAGGCCTTCTGCGTCGACCAGACTCGGGTCGAGGGCTTCGACCATCTCCGGCCCGTGGCCACGGAGGCCGGCCCCGTGGCCGTGCCCATCGACTGGGAGACGGTGGGCCTCGTGTGGAACCAACGTGAGGGCTACCCCGCCTACGGCGCCTACCGCGACTATCACCGGCGCACTGTGCACGACCTCAAGCCGTGGAACAACCACGGAGGCCCGTACGACCCCGAGGCGGCCGGGGCCCTGGCCCGCGAGCACGCGCGCGACTTCGTGCGCCGTGCGTGCGCGCGCCTGGAGCACGGGGGGCTGCTCTGTTGCGCCCTCGATACCGAGCTACTGGGCCACTGGTGGTACGAGGGGCCGGCGTGGCTCGCCGGAGTGCTGGAGGAGGCGCCGCGGGCCGGGCTGCAACTCGTGACGGTGAGCGAGGGCCTGGAGCGGGTCGAGCCCAGGACCGGGGTCGAGCTGGCCGAGTCGAGCTGGGGGACCGGCAAGGACCTCTCGACCTGGGACTCCCCGGCGGTGAGCGAATTCGCCTTCACGGCCCGCGACGCCGAGCTGCGGACGGTGAGCGCGGCCGCGGCGGGGCACGAGCCGCGTGAGGCCCTCATGCGCGCCGCCCGGGAGCTGCTCGCCCTGCAGGCCAGCGACTGGGCCTTCATGGTCACCAATGAGCTGGCCGCGGACTATCCGCAGCGCCGGCTCGAGGCCCACGCGCTCGCTCTCGACTCCGCTCTGGCGGCTCTGGCAGACTCCGGCACCGCCCCTATGCCTCAGGTGCGCAACCTGGCGCCCGACCTCGACCTGGCCTCGCTGACCACACCCTGATGAGAGCGCTCATCCTGTCCTGGGAGTATCCGCCCCTGATCGAGGGCGGCCTTGCCCGCCACGTGCGCAAGCTGGCCGAGAACCTCAGCGAGCGCGGCATCGAGGTGCACGTGATCGCTCGCGGGCGCGAGGAGGATCCGGTCGAGGAGGAGTGCGGCGGAGTGCTGGTGCACCGCGTACGCGAGCCCGAGCGGCCGCGCGACCTCGGCGAGTTCGTCACCTGGATCGAGCGGATGAACGCCGACATGCTGGCCCGGGGGGTCGAGATCGGCGACCGCTACAGCTTCGATGTCGTCCACGGGCACGACTGGCTGGTGGCGGGGGCCGGCGACCATCTGGCCAAGCGCTTCCGGGCGCCATTCGTGGTGACCATCCACGCCACGGAGTTCGGGCGCCACCAGGGCTGGGTCGACAAGCACCCGCAGTCCTACATCCACGGCGTCGAGCGCTGGATGGCCAACCGGGCCGAGCGCGTGATCACCTGCTCCTCGTACATGCGCGAGCACGTGGCCGACGTCTACGGCCTCGAGGAGTCGCGCATCGCGGTCATCCCCAACGGCATCGACCCGTCCGAGCTGGTGCCGGTGGACGACCTCGACACGCTGCGCGGGCGCTTCGCCGAGCCGCACGAGAAGCTGGTGCTGCTGGTGGGCCGGCTCGTTTACGAGAAAGGTTTCCAGCTGGCGCTGGAGGCGCTGCCGGGGCTGATCGAGCGCGTGGGCAACGTGCGCTTCCTGATCGCCGGCTCGGGCACGGCGGAAGCCGAGCTGCGCGCCCAGGCCACGCAGCTCGGCCTCGACGCCCACGGGACGTTCCTGGGCTGGATCGGCGACGACGTGCTGCATTCGCTCTACCGCATCGCCGACCTCACGGTGGTGCCCTCGATCTACGAGCCCTTCGGCCTGGTGGCGCTCGAGGCCATGGCCTCGGGGTGTCCCTGCCTCGTGGCCGACACCGGCGGCCTGCGCGAGGTGGTGCCCAACGAGGACGTCGGCCTTCGCTTTCGCTCGCGCGACCCGAGCTCGCTGGCCTCGATGGCCGAGCGCCTGCTGACCGACGAGGAGCTGCGCGATCGCCTGGTGGCCGAGGCCAGCGAGCACGTGCTGAGCTTCGACTGGGCCGATGTCGCCCGCCAGGTGGGCGAGGTCTACGCGGAGCTCGTGCGCCCGGTCAGCCTGCGCAGCGGATAGCGCAGCACGATCGTCGAGACCCACAGCACCTCGGCGAGGTAGGGGCTGACGAAGGCCAGCGGCACCGACGCGAGGAAGATCACCGTGAAGCCGAGGCCCACCGGGCTGGCGAAGATCGAGGCCGCGCCCACGTGCTTCTCGGACACCAAGCCCGCCCGCACGGCGTGGAGGTGCATCAGCCAGTTGACGAGGGCGGCCAGGCCCAGGATCGCGCCGAACACGGCCGCTGCCAGCGACTGGTCGTTGTAGCGGTCGAACAGGTCGGTCGCGAACGGCAGCAGCGCGATGAGGGCCAGGTAGAGCAGGTTGAGCGCCATCAGCCGGCCGTCGAAGCGACTCAACGTCTCGAAGAACCCGTGATGGATGACCCAGAAGCGGCCGATCAGGACAAAGCTCAGCGCGTAGGCGCCCAGGCTGGGCAGCAGATCCACGAGCGCCTGGCCCAGCTCGTCGTTCGCCACATCCGGCACCTCGATGTTCAGCACGAGCAGTGTGATGGCCACCGCCATCACGCCGTCGGTGAAGGCCCCGATGCGGCCGAGGTCAGTCCGCTCCTGATCCTCCATCGGACGCCACGCTAGGGCGGCTCCCGGACGCCTCGCGAACGGCTAGGTTTGCGCGGTGACAGGGGGCGCTGCGGGCACAGGCAGGTCGGGCAGCGCGCCGATCACGCTCGCCGCCATGACGGTCGCTGCCAGCATGATCCTGGTCGACCAGACGGCCGTGCCGCTGGCCACCGCCGACGCGATCTCCGATCTGGGCGGCGAGGTGGCCCAGGGCCAGTGGATCCTGACCGCGAACATCCTTCCGCTGGCCGCGCTGCTGGTGTTCGGCGGCCGTCTCGGCGACCTGCTTGGGCTGCGTCGCGTGTTCCTGGCCGGGGCCGTGATCTTCATGTTCGGCACGGCCGCGGCCGGCGGGGCGCAGGACATGGTCTGGATGATCGCCGCGCGCGCCGTGCAGGGCGTGGGGGCGGCGCTCATGATGCCCACCGGGGTGGCCATCACCAGCGCGGTGTACCCGAAGGAGCGGCGCGGCACCGCGCTGGGGATCCTGGCCGGTGGGTCGGCGTTCTTCGCCGCGCTGGGACCGGTGCTCGGCGGCCTGCTGACCAGCATCGACTGGCGCCTGGTGTTCCTGATCAACGTTCCGCTCGCGCTCGTCACCATCCTGCTCACCATCGCGTTCACCCCGGCCCTCGGGCCCGCGGGCGGCGAGCGGCCGCGCATCGACTACCTGGGCACCGTCGTCTTCGGGCTGGGCATCGCTTCGCTCGTCTTCGGCCTGAGCGAGGGCCAGTCGGACGGGTGGGGCGCGCCCGAGACCGTTCTGCCGCTCGTGGCCGCGGTGGTGCTGCTCACCGCCTTCGTGTTGATCGAGCTGCGGGTGAAGGCCCCGCTGATCGAATTTCGCCTCTTTCGCCACGCCAACTTCCTGGCGGCCAACATCAGCCAGATACTGGCCGGGGCCATCGAGCTGGGTCTGGGCTTCCTGCTGCCGTTCTACCTGCTGCTGGTGATCGGCGTGAGCCCGGCCACGGCGGGCATCGCGCTGCTGCCGGCGTCGATACCGATCATCCTGGCCGGCCCGCTCGCCGGTCGCGTGTTCGACCGCAGGGGCGGACGGGTGCCGCTGGTGGCCGGCTTCCTGCTCCTGGCGGCCTCCGGGGCCGCCCTCGCCGTGGGCGTCTCCGACCAGACGGTGGCCGCTCTCATACCCGGCCTGGTTCTCCAGGGCCTGGGCCTGGGCGTGGTGCTCACCGTGAACGACCCGACCGGCCTGGGGGCGGTGCCGCCGAAGGACCAGGGCGAGGCGGCCGGCCTGATCAACACCAGCGAGCAGCTGGGCGGGGCGGTAGGGATCGCGGCGCTCACGGCGGTGGAGGTCGGGGCCGCCGAGAGCATCACCGAGCGGCGCCTCGCCGAGCGCGGGATCAACGTGACCGAGAAGGAGATCGACGAGTTCAAGGAGTACATCCTGCAGGCCGAGCAGGCGGGCCGCAGCCAGACCAGCGTCGACTCGCGCGTGGTGCGCGTGGCCATAGAGGACAACGTGCTGGCCCACGTCGACTCCTTCCGGATCACCTTCATCGCCAGTGCGATGATCGCCCTGCTGGGGGCGATCGCGTGCTTCATCCTGGTCCGGCGCGACAACCGCTACTACGTCGGGCCGGTGTTCGGACGGCGCTCGCGCTGGACCTACGCCAGCGCCGCGATGACGCCGGGCGTCACCCGCCGGCCTCCGGCGGATCAGGGCCGCCTGGAGTAGGCGGGCGCACCAGCCAGGCGACGCAGGCCTCGGATTTCGATGGAGCGCGCTCCGGTCCTCGGGCCGCGCCTCGGGTCAGACGCATTACGCAACAAGAAGCACAGATAGCAGGGATTTCTTCTCGGATGAACCGGCTCTTTACGCAACCTGACGAGCACTGATCGAGGCCCGCCGACCGCGTCGGAACCTGTGCGCGGATCCTCCCCGCCGGCCCCCCGCCCGACCTGTGCCCCGAACGGGTCGGTCGACGACATAGTCCGAATTTCGCACCGCCTACCTGCACGTTCGCTGTGGAAATACGGAATGATCCGCAGGCTACGGCGATTCAACGCCGGGCAGGCAGCTACCCGGGAGGCTGTTGGGGTCATCTTGAGCAAGGGTAGGCACAGGCGAAACGTAGGTCCGTGGACGGCTTCAATGTTGCCCGTCCTCATCTTCGTGCTGCTTGCTTTGATCCCCGCTGGCGCCTCCGCGCAGACGGCACTTCCCGACGCCCCCGTGGCTACGGATCCACCCGCAGACAGCTCGACCCCAGCCGAGCCGGCCCCGGTCGAGCCCGCGCCGGTCGATCCGCCCCCGGTGGATCAGGCTCCAGTCGATCCGCCTCCGGTGGATCCGGCTCCGGTCGATCCGCCTCCGGTTGACCAGGCGCCGGTGGATCCGCCCCCGGTGGATCCGGCTCCGGTGGATCCGGCTCCGGTGGACCCCGCTCCGGCTCCGGTCGATACGGCCCCCGCGGATCCGGCTCCGGTCGATCCGCCTCCGGTTGACCCCGCTCCGGTCGATCCGGCTCCCGTTGACCAGGCGCCGGTTGACCCGGGTCCGGTTGACCCGCCTCCGGTCGACCCGCCTCCGGTTGACCAGGCGCCGGTGGATCCGGCTCCGGTGGATCCGGCTCCGGTCGATCCGCCTCCGGTTGACCCCGCTCCGGTGGATCCGCCTCCGGTTGACCCGGCGTCCGGTGGATCCGGCTCCGGTCGATCCGGCTCCGGTTGACCCGGCTCCGGTGGATCCGCCTCCGGTGGATCCGGCTCCGGTTGACCAGGCGTCCGGTGGATCCGGCTCCGGTCGATCCGCCTCCGGTTGACCCCGCTCCGGTCGATCCGGCTCCGGTTGACCAGGCGCCGGTTGATCCGCCTCCGGTGGATCCGGCTCCGGTCGATCCGGCTCCGGTTGATCCGGCTCCGGTTGACCAGGGTCCGGTTGATCCGCCTCCGGTCGATCCGGCTCCGGTTGATCCGGCTCCGGTCGATCCGCCTCCGGTTGACCAGGCGTCCGGTTGACCCGGCTCCGGTGGATCCGGCCCCGGTGGATCCGGCCCCGGTCGATCCGCCTCCGGTTGACCAGGCGTCCGGTCGATCCGCCTCCGGTTGATCCGGCTCCGGTCGATCCGCCTCCGGTTGATCCGGCTCCGGTCGATCCGCCTCCGGTTGATCCGGCGTCCGGTCGATCCGGGCCCGGTGGATCCCGCTCCGGTGGATCCGGGCCCGGTGGATCCCGCTCCGGTGGATCCGGCCCCGGTGGATCCGGCTCCGGTCGATCCGGCCCCGGTCACGCCGCCGCCGGTCGAGCCACCTATCGCAGAGCCGGAGCCTCTTCCGGTGCCGGCCGACCCGGCTCCGTCTAAGCCCAGCCCTCCCGTCCCCGAGGCCACTCCGGTCGCTGAGGTCCCGGACGAGCCCAAGGCCGATCCCCCGGCCGTGGTCGCGGAGACGAGGTCGGATCCGACCCTGGGTCGCGCTGAGAGCGAAACCTTCGTCCCGCAAGTGGAGTCGGCGGGCCAGCTGCCCGTCCGGACAGACGGACCGCCTTACGCAAGCGCGCCCTCCTCGTCGGAGCGGCCCGTCGGCGCCGACACGCCCGCTGCTGGTACGCCAACGGACCAGCTGCCCGCCTTCGCGCCTCTCTCGCACGCCTTCCTGCCGATCGGGGCCGAGCTCTCACCGTCGCTCCGTAACGCCCTCCTCGGTCCCCTCGCCCTGATGGACCGCACAGGGTTTGGGATCGTTGTGGCCCCCGGAGACCCCACCGCGGCCCTGCTCCGACGCCAGCTTGGCGCGGGTGCTCCGCTTTCCGCGGAAGGTGACGTCAACACCTCCGCCGATCCGCCCGGCTCCTTGAACCTGAGCGGAGGAGCCCCCAGCGGCGCCTCCGCAGCCGCAAGCTCCGCCCCCGGCGGAGCCTCAGCGGCGGTCTTCGTGACGCTCCTGCTCGTCGGCTTTTCAGCGCTTTGCTTGGGCAAGCTCGCTCCCGCGCTGAATCGCCTGCAGCGAGAGCCCTTCATCGCCATTCTCGAGCGCCCCGGCTGACGCACCCGCCAGCCGAAGGATCGGACGCTGCGCGCGTCCGAAATCGCTGTTGACTCGAGAAGGAAGTCACCATGAAGGTCGAAAAGCGACCAGGGCCCTCGCGAAGGGGGCTGATGATGATTCTGGCGGTGGGGTTGATGCTCTGCCTGCCTACGGCGCCCGCGGCGGCACAGCGCCCCGAGACCGGCGCCACGCTGGCACAGGGCGCCGGCTATGCCCTTGCGGAGGGCTCTGCCAAGGTCCGTTCGCTTCAACGGCGCCTGCAGGTGCTGGGTGAGCGGCCAGGGCCCGCCGACGGGCGTTTCGGCCCTCGAACCGAGGCCGCTGTCAGACGCCTGCAGACGCGTGCCGGGATTTCCGCCGACGGCATCGTGGGCCGAGAGACCAGCGCAGCCCTGCGTCGCACCCGGCCCCGTGCCCTGCGACCGGGCTCCGGCCTCAACGCAGCGGACGGCTCGAACCGGGTGCGCCGCCTCCAGCGCCAGCTGCGCCGGCGCGGACACTCGCCTGGGCCGGTCGACGGAAAGTTCGGACCGCGCACGGAGGCCGCGGTGCAAAGGCTTCAGGCCGCGCGCGGACTTCCGGCGAACGGCGTTGCCGGGGTAACGACGCTCGCGGCGCTCGACGGTTCTTCACAGGCTGGACAGGCGGCGCAGGCCGCCCCCGCTTCGGAGCCGCAGCGGTCGTCGCCCGGCGAAGTGCGCCCGACGCAGTTCGCCGCGGAACCTCGGACAGCGCAGCGTGGCGCCCGTCGACGACGGCGTCCTTCCGGACGTTCCGGTCGTGGGCGCGCTCATTCTGCTCGCCCTCGCTGCACTCGGTCTGGTGGCGCGGCATCTGTTGTCGAAGTACGACGTCAGGGTGACGCGAATCGAACACCCGCTGCCGGTGGCCGGCCACAGCGAGAACGGTCGCGTCGGCCGGTTCGAGGCCCTTGCGCCCGCCATCGAAGCGGAGCAGAACGGCTCGGCGGTTGCGGCCGGCACACCCGTGCTCGGATACGTGTGTGTGCCGAGCAGCGACGCGGAGGGCGATGCCGATATCGAGACTCAGGTCCTAGAGATCGAGGCCCAGTGCAACAGACTCGGCGTTCAGCTGACGGATGTCGTACGGGACGTCGACACGCCGCCAGGACCCAGCGTCGAGCGACCCGGCCTGGCATACGCGGTCGAACGGCTGCGGGCGGGTGCGGCACATGCGCTCGTGGTCGCGGAGCTCGTGCGCCTCGGGCACTCCTCGACCGACCTGAGCGAAGTGCTCGCCTGGCTCGAGGAAAGTGAGGTCCGGGTAATCGTGGTCGAGCCGGACCTCGACTCCTTCACCGAATCCGGTCGCGTCGCCCTTCGGGCCCTGAAGGCCGTGGGCGATTGGGAGCGGCGCCGACTCGAGGAACGCACCCGCAAGGGCGTGGAGGCGGCGCGCGAGCGCAGTGAGGCGATCAGCCGAGCGGCTGTGAAGGACATCCCTGAGCTGCGAGAGCACATCCTCGAGATGCATGAGCGCGGCATGACCCTGCAGGAGATCGCGGACCGACTGAACGAGGAGGGCGTACCAACCGTGCGCGGCGGAAGGAAGTGGCGTCCCTCGAGCGTGCAGGGAACGGTCGGATACGAGCGACAGCGGCCCCAGAGGAGCCTGGTGAACCTTCAGCACGACACCTAGTCTGGCACGGGCGGCGTCCAACAGGGCCTCCGCCGCTCGGCGACCGCTCCTGATCGCTCCCTCCATGAGCGCCGCGTATGGCCCGCCGAGGTGCTCGCCCGCGAAGGCCAGCGGTCCGATCGGACGTGCAGCCAGATCGGCGAGGGATATGGGCGGCGAGGTCGAGTAGGCACCGCGGACCCAGCGGTCGTCGTCCCAGGTCGACACCATCGCGTCCGCTCGGTCGAGGTCGAGCTCGGGGCGCAGGGCGGCGAGCGAGTCGAGCCAGCGCTTCGGTCCCTCGGCCGTCTCGAGGCGCTCAAGCGCGCGGGGGGAGCCGGCGAAGCAGCTGACCACGGCTTGGGTCGTGTCGTCCGGCCCGGTGGCCGTCCAGCACCAGTAGCGCTCGGGCACCGACATCACGGCGGTGGGCGGGGCGGGCGCGCGCAGCGGGACGAACAGCTTGGCCGCGTGGCCCATCCGTACCTCGGCCAGCGCCTGCGCCAGCTCGGCTGGGAGCCCGGGATCGAACTCGATGCCTCCGAGCACGCTCGCGGGCACGGCCACCACGCAGGCGGCGGCGTCGAGCTCGTGGCCGCCCGCTGAGACGCGCACGCCATCCTCGTTCCAAGCGATCCGCTCGACCGGCGAGCTCAGCCGCACCGACGATCCCAGCTCCTCGGCGAGCGCGCGCGCCAGCCGATCGTTGCCTCCCGCCACGCTCGGGGCCGGCTCGTCGTCCACGTGGGCCAGGCCGGCCAGATCCCGGGCGGCGACCACGTCCGCGGAGTTGGCGCTCGAGATCTCGACTCGGGCCAGCAGTGCCTCGCGAGCCCCGGACGGGATGTCGAGCCCTTCGAGGAAGCGGCGGGCGCTCATGTCGGGGTCCACGCCGGGAAGCGCGCGTTCGACGACCGCTCGCGGCCGCGAACAGCGCTTCGGCGTCGGTGTCGGCGCCGCGCGGCTCGCGCTGCCCGTAGCGCATGCCCTTGTCCCAGAACCCGAGCCCGTACTCGTCGGCCAGCTCGCGCACCGCGGTGTTGCCGGGCAGCACGAACTCCGCGCCCATCTCCACGATCGCGCCGTTGTCGAGCTGGCGCGACCAGACGCGGCCGCCCACCCGGTCGCGCGCCTCGAGCACCACCACCTCGGCGCCGCTCCGGGCCAGTTCGCGGGCCGCGCTCAACCCGGCGAGGCCGGCCCCGACGACGGCGACCCTCAAGCGGCCACCGCGTCCACCGCCACCGCTCCCTGCTCGTGCACGAACACCGGGTTCAGCTCGATCAGCGAGAGGCCGGCCTCGAGCAGCAGCGCGCCCACGCCGGCGGCGAGCCGGGCCGCGGCAGCCGTGTCCAGGGGCGTGCGGCCGCGGCCGCCGGTGAGCAGCGGCGCCCCGCGCAGCGAGCGCAGCGCGCTCTCGATCCGCTCGGCGCTCGCCGGCAGCGGCACCACCGCGGCGTCCTCGTGGAGCTCGGTCCAGATCCCTCCCAACCCGACGGTCAGCGACGGAACCACGCCGTCGCGCCGCGCGCTCACCAGCAGCTCGACGCCGGGCACGGCCATGCGCTCCACCAGCACCGCGGCTCCCTCGACCCCGAGCTCGTGCAGGCGCCGGTGGGCCGCACGCACGTCGTCGGCGCTGGCGAGATCGAGCACCAGCGCGCCCAACTCGCTCTTGTGCAGCAGCGAGGGGGCCGAGAGCTTGAGGGCGAGCGGCCCGCCCAGCTCTTCGAGGGCACGAGCCGCGTCGTCCTCGCTCACCGCGACGCGCCCTTCGACCACGGGCACCCCGGCGCCGCGCAGCAGCTGCTTGGTCTCGTGCTCGGAGAGGGAGCCGACGTTGCCGTTCTCCCGGCCGGTCTGGCCGGCCACCGCGGCGATCTCGCGCAGCCGCACCGGGTCGCCCGGCTCGCGCCGCAGCGCCGCCGCGCACGCCAGCCCGGTGCGCAGCCCGGAGATCGCGGGTATGCCCGCCTCGGCGAAGCGTGCGGCGGCGGCGTCGTCGAGCAGCTCGGGCAGGGTGGAGGCCACCATCACCGGCGCGCGCCCGGCCCGCGCGCCGGCGTGTATTCCGTCGCGCACCGCGCTCCACGACTCGTCCATCGCGCCGCTTAGGCCGGCGGGCTGGTCGTAGAGGACAAGCGCGCCGTCGACGGCCTCGTCCGCGCCGACCGTCGCGATCAGGTCGCTCAGCGTGTCGGCCTCGCCCCAGACGAGCGCGGTGTAGTCGAGCGGGTTGCCCACCGTGGCCGCGCCGGGCAGCCGCTCGCGCAGCCGGCGGATGGTCGCCGCGCCGAACGTGGGCAGCGCGAGCCCCAGGCGCTCGCATTCGTCGGCCGCGAGCGCGGAGTCCCCGCCGGAGCAGGTGAGCACGGCCGGCCCGCCCGCTCGGGTCGGGCGGGCGCCCGGCACGGCCTGGGCCTTTGCCAGCTCCAGCAGCTCGTGCACGTCGGCCGCCCAGGCGGCGCCCGCCTCCTCCACCAGCGCGCGAAACACGCGCTGGTCGCCGGCCACCGCGCCGGTGTGGGCGGCCGCGGCCACCGAGCCCTTGGCCGAGCTGCCCACCTTGAGCACCGTTACGCCCACGCCGTTCTCGGCGCAGCGCGCCAGCGCCTCGCACAGCGCGGCGCCGTCCCCGTCGCCCTCGAGGTAGAGCGCGATCGACCCCACGCCCTCGTCGCCGGCGAGATGAGCCACCCACTCGGCCGGGTCGACCCCCACCGAGTTGCCGCAGGACACGACCGTGTGCAGCCGCAGCCCGCGCCGGGTGGCCAGGGTGTTCACCGCCACGTTGCCGCTCTGGGAGACGAGCGCCACGCGCCCGGGCTCGAGCGCGCGCAGGGCGTCGCCCCAGAGCGCCGCGCGCTCGTGCAGCGCCACGATGCCGTTGCCGTTGGGCCCGCAGATCGGCAGCCCGTGTCGCGCCGCGGCGGCCCGCAGCTCCGCCTCGAGGCCCGCTCCGGAGGCGGCCTCGGATTCCTCGGCCGCGTTGCCCGCCACCGCGCCGGCGGCCATCTCGCCGAAGCCGGCGCCGTACACCACCGCCCCGCCGCAGCCCGTGGCCCCGGCCTCCTCCACCGCGGCGGGCACGCCGGCGGCGGGGATGGCCATGACCACGGCGTCGGGAGGGGAGGGGCAGTCCGACAGCGACGCAAAGCACGGGAACCCGTGGGCCTCCTCGCGCCGGGGGTTTACTCCCCAGACGTCACCGGGGTAGCCCAGCGTCCTCAGGTTGAGCAGGGTCTGCCCCGCGTAGGAGCCGTGGCGATCGGTGGCGCCGACCACCGCGACCGTGCGCGGGTGGAGAAGCCGCTCCAGAGACTTCACTAGTGGAGCGTACGCTCAACCCCGCGGCGCTCGAGCGCGCGGGCGACGATCAGGCGCTGGATCTCGCTTGTGCCCTCCCAGATGCGGTCCACCCGCAGCTCACGGAGGAAGCGCTCGGCCACGTTGGTGCGCATGTAGCCGCGCCCGCCGAAGATCTGCACGCAGCGGTCGGCGCAGCGACATGCCGCCTCGCTCACGAACAGCTTGGCCATCGAGGCCTTGGCGTGCACGACCTTCGGGTCGGCGCCGGCGTCGATCAGCCGGGCGACCTCGAGGGTCAGCAGCCGCCCCGCGGCGGCGTCGGCGGCCGAGTCCACGAGCGGGAAGGACACGCCCTGGTAATCCATGATGCGATTGCCGCCCTGCTCGCGCTCGAGCGCCCAGGCCGTGGTCTCCTCGATCAGGCGCCACATCGAGCCCACGCCGCGGGCCGCGATGCCCAGCCGCTCCTCGGTGAACCAGGCGCGCTGGAGGTCTTCCCCGCCGCCGATCCCGCCGATCACGGCGTCGTCGGGCACCTCCACGCCGGTGAAGCGCACCGCCGGATGGCCGTGCGGGTAGGTGTGGGTGAAGGGCGGGTCGTCGACGATCTCGATGCCGTCGAGCTCGCGGTCGACCAGGAACAGCGTGGGCTGCGACTCACCGTCGACCAGCGCGTTGGCCATCACGATGTAGACCGCCGCGATGTCGCCGTAGGTGACGAACCACTTCTCGCCGTCGATCACCCAGCCGGAGTCGATCTTTCGGGCCGTGGTGGCGATCTGCGACGGGTCCGAGCCGGCGTCGGCCTCGGTGACCGCGTAGGCGTCGTGCAGCTCGCCGCGCAGCGCCGGCTTGAGGTAGCGCTCGATCTGCTCCGCCGTGCCGTTGCCGAGCACGTTGTAGGCGCCGGGCATGTGCCAGGAGAGGGCGTTGGTCGAGCGGCCGAGCTGCTCCTCGACGAGGAACCACTCGGTCTTCGTCCAGCCCTGACCCCCGTACTCCGGGGAGTGCAGGCCGCCGGACAGGCGCGCCTCGATGGCCTCGCGCTTGATGCGCGCCTTCAGCTCGCCGGAGATCTTGCCGCCGGCCAGCTCGGCCTCGACCTCGTGGGGGATGAGCACGTCGTCGACGAAACGGCGCGTGCGCTCCCGGAGCTCGAGCTGCTCGGGCGTGAAGTCGGCGGCCGTGGCCGGAGGCGGGGCGGGAGCTTCGGTGATGGTCATCTGATTCCTCCGGGAAGTCCAAGTTTCAGGTTGTTGTGGTTGTCGACCACGTCGAGCACGATGTCGCGCGCCTCGCTCGGGTCGGCGGCTCGAGCCAGATCCCCTACCTCGGCCATGTATGAGCTCCACGCACGCCTGCTCGCCTTCGTGACCAAACCCTCGACCCGGCGACGCTCCTCGTCCGCACTCGTACCGCGTAATTCGGCGATCGCGGCGGGAAGCTCCCGCTCGGGTTCTGGGGTTATGGACAGCCAGGCGTAGCGGGCGGCGAACGCCATGGGGGCGATGGTATCATGCAACTGATCACAAAGTCAGGATGAGCCAATGGCCACCGTAGAGTCCGTTCCCGCCGCCCTCTCGCCGCACTTCTACCGAGACCCCGAGGTTCTCGAGCTGGAGCAGACGCGCATCTTCGCGCGCACCTGGCAGTTCGCCGGTCACGTGTCCCAGCTGCCCGACGAGGGCGCGTACATCACCACCTCGGCCGGCGTCGAGCCGGTGCTGATCCTGCGCGACAACGACGGTGTCGTGCGCGCCTTTCGCAACGTCTGCCGCCACCGCGGCTCGCGGCTGCTGAGCGGGTCGGGCGAGTGCGGCAAGGCGATCCGCTGCCGCTACCACGGCTGGACCTACCGCTTCGACGGCACGCTGATCGGCGTACCCGAAGGGCGTTCGATCCCCGGCCTGGACAAGTCGAAGCTCGGCCTCTTCCCCGCGCGGGTGGAGACGGTGTGCGGCCTGGTGTTCGTCAACCTCGACATGGACGCGACCCCGCTGGCCGAGCAGATCGACGGCCTGCCCCAGCGCCTCGAGCGCTTCGGGCTCGACCGGCTGAAGGTCAAGCCGGAGAAGGACTCGAGCCAGCCCGCCAACTGGAAGATCGTGGTCGACAACTACCTCGAGGGCTATCACGTGCCGATCGCCCATCCCGGGCTGATGCGCCTCTACGACTACAAGAACTACGACGTCGAGCTGCACGACAACTGGCTCTGGTACGACGCTCCGCTGCGCGACAAGCCGTCGGGCAACCGCGTCGAGCGCCTCTACCAGCGCATGGTCGAGCCCATGCCCGGCCTGACCGAGGCCGACCGGCGCGTCTGGCGCTACATCTTCATCTACCCCAACACGACGATCGACCTGTACCCCGACCAGGTGGGCATCTGGGCCATCAATCCCGACGGCCCGCTGAAGTCGAGTGACCTCAACCTGACCCTCCTGCCCGAGGGAGACAGCAGGCGCAGCCGCCTGGTGCGGCAGGCCAACCGCCGGATCAACAAGCTCACCAGCGACGAGGACGCCGACCTGGTGGCCAACCAGCAGGCGGGCCTCGAGACGCGCGGCTTCGAGCCCGGGCCCCTGTCGCAGCGCGAACGGGCGCTGGGCTGGTTTGCCGACAAGATCCGCGCGGACCTCGGAGAAGCCGTTTGACCGAGGTCGCGGCGACCGAGCAGGGCGCGCGCGAGCGCATCCTCGCCGCGGCGGTCGAGCGGATCGCCAGCGACGGGATCGACGACATGCGGATCGCCCGCGTGGCCATGGACGCGGGCGTGTCCACGTCGCTCGTCCACTACCACTTCGAGACCCGCGAGGCGCTCCTGGGCGAGGCGCTCGAGTACTCCTACGAGCGGGCGGGGCTGGCGCGGCTGGCCGCGGACGAGGAAACGGAGGCCGACCCCGAGCGCCGCCTGCTGGCCATGGTCGACAACTGCCTGCCCTACCCGGGAGAGCTGCGCCAGGACTGGGTGCTCTGGCTCGAGCTCTGGCTGCGCACCGTGCGCTACCCCGAGCTGGCGCCGACCGCCGCGCGGCTGTACGGGCGGATGCGCGACTGGCTCTCGGAGGGGATCGAGGCCTGCATCGGGCCCGAGGCAGGCGACGCAGGGGAGCTGGCCGACCGCACTCTCGCGCTGTGCGACGGGCTGGGCGTGCGGGTGCTGATGGGGGAGCTGTCCATCGAGTACGCCCGCGAGCAGGTGTGGGGCTACCTGGCGCGAGAACTTAATCTTGACGGGAGCCTCACCCGGTAATAGGTTTTTTGAATCACGGTTCAGGTTTATGAGAGGGACTTGACCCGGTGAGTCCGCGGCCCCGGCTCGACCACGTTCGCCGGCCCGCGATCCTCGCCGCCGCCGCCGAGGTCATTCGCGAGCGCGGCCTGGAGCGCGCCCGAGTGAGCGACGTGGCCGAGCGCGCGGGCACCAGCGCGCCCTCGGTCCTCTACTACTTCGCCTCCAAGGCGGAGTTGCTGAAGGAGGCCCTGGTCTCCGCCGAGGAGGGCTACTACGAGCACCTCGAGCGCGAGCTGATCGAGACCGACAGCGCCCGCGACCGGCTGGTCAAGATCGTCGGCGGGGGTGCGGGCGAGGGCGACTACGACGCGGCCCTTTGGATGGAGCTGTGGGCCAGGGCGCTGAGCGATCCCGAGCTGGCCGCCACGCGCGCCGAGCTCGATGGCCGCTGGCGCAGCACCATCGCCGGGGTGGTCCGCTACGGCCAGGAGCGCGGTGAGTTCGGGCCGGCCGAGCCCGAGGGCTTCGCCCTGCTCCTCGGCGCGCTGCTCGACGGCCTCGCGGTGCAGATCGCCCTGGGCGACACGGAGGTCACGTCCGAGCGCGCGCAGGAGCTGAGCCTCGCGCTCGCCGAGCGCGAGCTCGGCTGCGAGCTGGAGACCGCGGCGTGAGGCGCAACCCCAACCGCCGGGAGCTGCTTCAGGGCGGCGCCGGCCTGGCCGTGGGGCTCGGGCTCGCCGGCTGCGGAGTGGGCAACGTCGACAGCGGCTCGAAGGCGGAGACCGAGAAGCCCATCAAGAAGAAGATCGACGGCGATCTCGTCTACTTCAACTACTCGGAGTACGTCGATCCCAAGCTCGTCAAGGGCTTCGAGAAGCTCCACGGGGTGAAGGTGCGCGAGTCGTACTTCGACTCGATGTCGGCCATGATGGCCAAGCTGCGCGCGGGGATCGCCTACGACCTCATCTTCCCCAGCGGTGAGTACGTGCAGCGCCTGCTCTCGGGCAACCTGATCCGCCGGATCGACCGGGACAAGCTCAAGAACGTCGACCTCGTCTACCCGCAGTTCGCCGACCCCTGGTACGACAAGAACTCCGAGCACTCGACGCCCTACGGGATGTACGCCACCGGCCTCGGCTACCGGGCCGACCAGATCGAGATGACCGGCTCGTGGCGAGACCTGGGCAACGTCGACACCGAGAACCGCTCCTTCCTGCTCGACGACTACCAGGAGAGCATCGGCATGGCCAACATGATCAACGGCTATCCGCTGAACGAGGTCGACGAGGCGAAGCTCGAGAAGTCGCAGGACTACCTGGTCGACCTCAAGCCCAAGCTGCGCGGGATCTCCGCGGACACCATCACCAACATGGTCAGCGGCAACGCCTGGATCCAGCACCTCTGGAACGGCGACATCGTGAACATCCGCTACCAGGTCGACAACCCCGAGGACTACCGCTTCCAGAAGTGCAGCGAGGGCCTCCCGGTGGGCAGCGACAACTTCTGCATCCCGGTCAACGCCAAGCACCCGGGCACGGCGCTGCTGTTCATGGAGTACATGCTCGAGCCCGAGAACGCGGCGCAGAACGTGGAGTGGATCGGCTACCCGATGCCCTACGAGGGCGGGGCCACGGAGGCCTTCCAGGGCCTGGTCAAGGACGACCCGGAGATCAACGTGACGGTCGAGGACCTCGAGGACGGCCAGCAGTTCGAGAACCTCAAGGGCGACGGCCGGCTCGCCTGGGACAAGGTGTGGACCGAGTTCAGGATCGCCTAGTGGGCCGGCGCCAGCGATGACCGAGAACCGCTTCGCGGCCAACTTCCTCCTTCCCGGAGGGCTGTGGCTGCTGGCGCTGTTCGTGGTGCCGCTGGGCTTCATCCTGGCTCTTTCCTTCGGCTACACCGACGATCTCGGCGAGGCGATCTACGGCACGAGCCTCGAGAACTACAGCCGGGTCTTCGATCCGGACCTGCTCCCGGTACTGATCCGCTCCGTCGGCTTCGCGGCGGCCACCGTCCTGCTCTGTCTGCTGATCGGCTATCCGGTGGCCTACTACATCGCTGTCTTTGGAGGGCGCTGGAAGAACGTGCTGCTGGCGCTGGTTGTGCTGCCCTTCTTCGTGAACTACCTCGTGCGGACGTACGCCTGGATCGCCATGCTCGGCGACGACGGCCTCGTGAACGGGGCGCTCGGCACCGACCTTCGCTTCCTCAGTACGCCCTACGCGGTCGTCGGCGGCCTCGTCTACGGCTTCCTGGCCTTCATGATCCTGCCCATCTACGCGTCGCTCGACCGGATGGACCCCTCGCTGATCGAGGCGGGCAAGGATCTGTACGGCGGCCCGTGGCAGACCTTCATGCACGTCACCTGGCCGCACACGCTGCAGGGCGTGCTCGCCGGCTCGGTGCTCGTGTTCCTTCCCGCGGTGGGCGACTTCGTGTCCGCGTCGCTGCTCGGCGGGCCCCAGGAGGTCATGATCGGCAACCTCATCCAGCAGCAGTTCCAGGCCTCTGACAACTGGCCCTTCGGCGCCGCGCTGACCGTGGTGATGATGACCTTCCTGCTGATCCTGATGTCGTTCTACCTGCGCTCCGCGGCGCGCGAGGCCAAGGAGCTGAGGACGTGAGCACGGTCGAGGCGGACACCGAGGCCCAGCAGCCGGCGGCCCGCGCGCCCGCCGCGCCGGCGCCGAGCAAGCCCCCGAAGGCCTTTGACCGGCCGCGCTTCCTCAAGTTCTTCACCGGCCTGTTCTTCGTCGTCCTGTTCGCGCCGATCTTCCTGGTGATCCTGTTCTCGTTCAATTCGAGCAGGTCGCTGCAGAACTTCGACGGCTTCAGCCTGCGCTGGTACGAGACGTTCTTCCAGTCCGAGTCGCTGCGCAACTCGCTCATCGCGAGCATCGAGATCGCCCTGGTGACCATGGTGGTGGCCACCGTGCTCGGCACCGCGCTCGCCTTCGGCCTCGTGCGCACGCGATCGCGTTTGGCCGACGGAGCCAACATCATGATGTTGATCCCGCTGGTGACGCCGGAGATCGTGGCCGGCGCCTCGGGCCTCCTGATCTTCACCCAGGTCGGCCTCGACCTGTCGATCACCACGATCATCCTGGCCCACATCACGTTCTCCATCTCGTACGTGACCGTGGTGGTGCGAGCGCGACTCGCGGCGCTCGGGCGCGATGTCGAGTGGGCCTCGATGGACCTCGGCGCCACCCGCTGGCAGACCTTCCGGCTGGTCACCCTGCCCGCCCTGTGGCCGGCGGTGATCGCCGCCGGCCTGCTGGTGTTCGCGCTCTCCTTCGACGACTTCGTGCTCTCGTTCTTCACCACCGGCGAATCGCCGCAGCCGCTGCCGGTGCGCATCTGGACGCAGATCCGCTTCGGCGTGCGGCCGACCATCAACGCGATCGGAACCTTCATGCTCGTCATCTCCACGCTGTCGATAGGGCTCGCGCTGCTGCTGCCCCGCCTGCTCGGGCGCGGCGAGAGCGGGCTGGGAGTGCTAATGGGAAGGGAGGGCGGGTGAGCGACAGGTTCGTCCGTGAGACCTCGGCAATCCGCTTCGAGGGAGTGACCAAGCGCTTCGGCGAGTCGGTGGCCGTCGACGACCTCAACCTGGAGATCGCGAAGGGCGAGTTCTTCTCGCTGCTCGGGCCGTCGGGTTGCGGCAAGACCACGACGCTGCGCATGGTCGCGGGCTTCGAGCAGCCGAGCGAGGGGAGCATCTACCTCGACGGCGAGCCGGTGGAGAGCGTGCCTCCATACGAGCGCAACGTGAACACCGTCTTCCAGAGCTACGCGCTCTTCGAGCACCTGAACGTCGCCGACAACGTTGCCTTCGGGCTGCGGCGGCGCAAGATCGCCAAGGACGAGATCCGCGAGCGCGTGAAGGAGGCACTGGAGCTGGTCGAGCTGCAGGGGCGCGAGAAGTCCCGTCCGCGCGAGCTCTCCGGTGGCCAGAAGCAGCGCGTGGCGCTGGCGCGGGCGCTGGTCAACCGGCCGTCGGTGCTGCTGCTCGACGAGCCGCTGGGCGCGCTCGACCTCAAGCTGCGCAAGCAGATGCAGGTGGAGCTCAAGGGCATCCAGCGCGAGGTGGAGATCACCTTCCTCTACGTCACTCACGATCAGGAGGAAGCGCTGGCCATGTCCGACCGCATCGCGGTCATGGAGGGCGGCTACGTGAAGCAGTGCAGCTCGCCCGAGGACGTGTACGAGCACCCCACCGGGCCGTTCGTGGCCGGCTTCATCGGCGTGTCCAATCTGCTGCCCGGGGTGGCGGAGAACGGCGGAGTGCGCCTTGCGAGCGGCGAGCTGTGCAAGGCCGACGTTCCCGGCGACTGCGCCGCGGGCGACGAGGTCCAGCTGTCGGTGCGGCCCGAGAAGATCTGGACCGAGGATCCCGAGGAGGGGATGGTCACGATCGAGGGCACGATCGCCGAGCGCGTGTACGTGGGCACCAGCACCCAGGTGATCGTGCAACTCAGCAACGGCGTGCGCATGATCGCGCTCGATCAGAACTTCAACCGCGCCCAGGCCGACGATCGCTGGGAGATCGGCGACCGCCTGCGCGTGTCGTGGCGTCCGGAGCATTCGCTGGTGCTTCGGTGAGGCGGTTCGCCGCCCTGGTGGCGGTGTCGCTGGTGGCTGCGCTGGGCGCCGGAGCGGCGCCGGCGTCGGCCGAGCCGCTGACGGTGATGACGTTCAACGTCTGGTACGGCGGCGTCCAGGTCGACTTCTCGCAGATCGGCGCGGCCATTCGCCGCGCGGATGCGGACATCGTGGGGCTGCAGGAGCCGGAGGGCAACATGCGCGCCATCGCGCGCTCGGCCGGGCTGCCCTACGTGGACGAGAGCCTCCACCTGATCTCGCGCTATCCGCTCTACGCCGCTGAGCGCGGCGGGGTGCGCTTCGCCTACGCGGCGATCCACCCGCGCAAGGTGGTGGCGATCACCAACGTGCACCTGCCCTCGAGCCCCTACGGGCCCGAGCTGCAGCGCGACGGCAAGTCGCGGCGCGCCGTCCTGAAGAACGAGCGCGTGACCCGGTTGAGCGGGCTCAAGCCCTACATGCGCCCGCTCTCGCGGCTCTCCGACGCCGGGATTCCCACCTTCTTGGTCGGCGACTTCAACTCGCCGTCGCACCTCGACGAGCCGTTTCCGTGGCCCGTGTCGAGGGCGCTGGCCGCGGCCGGCTTTCGCGACTCCTACCGCGAGGCCCACCCCGACCCGGTGGCTCGCCCCGGCTTCACCTGGACCGCGGGCACACCGCCGCCCCGGATCCGCAAGGAGGAGACGGTCGACCGCATCGACTGGGTGATCGCGCGCGGCCCGGCCACCACCGTCACCAGCTCCCTCGTGGGTGAGCTGGGCGGGCCGGACGTGGACGTCGGGCTCGAGCGCTGGGGCTCCGACCACCGTGCCGTGGCGTCGACCTTCGACGTCGAGGCGGCGCCGGCGCCGGCGCTGGTGGACACCGACCAGCGCGTGGTGCGCCGCGGCGAGCGGCTGACGATCCGCTACGCCAGCCACAGGGGCCGGAGCATCGGCATCCTGCCCGCGCGCGGCGACCGGCCCATCGTGACCCTTCCGATCTACGACGCGTCCGACCACCAGGCCGGCTTCTTCGGCACGGGCTCCCTGCCGCCGGGCACCTACCGCGCCGCCCTGCTCAACGGCAAGGGCGGGGTCGAGGCCACCTCGCGCTTCTGGGTGCTGCCCCGGCGCGCGCAGCCGCGCGTGAGCGTGGACCGGCCGGTGTACGCGCCGGGAGACCCGATCCGCCTGCGCTGGCGCAACGCCCCGGGCAACAAATACGACTGGGTGGGGATCTTCCCCGGCGGGCCGCTCAACGTCTACAACTACATCGGCTTCAGCTACGTCGGCGCCGTTCCTCACGGGAGCCTCGCCATGACCACGGCGGACCTGGGCAAGCTCGCGCCGGGTCGCTACACGGCGGCGCTGCTGATGGACGACGGGTACAGCGTGCTCGCGCGGACGAGCTTCCGGGTCGAGCGATAGGGGACCCGTGTCAGAGGAACAGATGGTCGAGCTGGTCCAGCGCGCGATCGAGCACCACGGCATCGAGGATCGGACTCGAGGCGGCGGGATGCTGGTCGGTGTGTCGGCCGTCTCGGTGTATGGCTTCGCCGGGCGGTCGCGCAGCAAGGAGCCGAGCGAGCTCGTCTTCCGGGTCGAACGCGAAGGGCTGACCGCCAAAGTGCACCAGCGAGTCAACGGCGGGCTCGAGGTCACGGCGCCGTCGGCATCGAGCTCGGGACTGCCCGAAGGACGTGATTCAGGCCCTGACCGTGTAGGGCCCGAAGGACTCGGCGTGGTAGCCCTTGGCTCCCACGGCGCGGGCCAGCGGGCTGCGCGGGTCCTCGCCGGCGTCGACGCTGTCGAGCACGTGGCGGAAGTCGTAGCGCGGGGCCCAGCCCAGCTCCGCGCGCGCGTGTGAGTTGACGTAGACGCGCTCGATGCTCTCGAACATCGTCCAGCCGCGGCGGGCGTAGGTCTCCTCGTAGCCGGGGAAGTGGCGGCGCACCACGGCGGGCGCGTCGCTGCGCAACTCCGCGAGGTCCTCGCGCGTGAAGGGCGTGGTGGCGCTGACGATGTACCTGCCGAAGCCGATCGCGGCGGCGCGATCGAGGGCGAGCAGGTGGGCGCTGACCACGTCCTCGAGGTCCACGCGCCGGTAGAGGTACTCGTTGGCCTTGAGGTTCTCGTCGGCGTAGACGGCTCGCACCTCGTCGCGATCGTCCTGCTCGGGAAAGAAGCGCGAGGTGCGCAGGATCAGGCAGGGGAGGCCGTGGTCCTGGTGGACGAGCCGGCAGAGGTCCTCCGCCGAGGTCTTGGTCACGCCGTAGATGTTCCTGGGCACCGGCACCACGTCCTCGGTGATCCACGCCGCGGGAGCGCCGGGCGGGCGGCGCGAGCGCGCGCCCGAAGGCGCTGGTGGTGCTGGTGAAGACGAAGCTCTCCACCCGGCCGCTCCACCGCCTCCTCGAGCAGGTTCAGGGTGCCCGTGACGTTGGTGTCGACGAAGTCCTGGCGGCGGTGGGAGCCCACGTGCGGCTTGTGCAGCGTGGCCGCGTGAAGCACGGCGCCGACGCCGTCGAGGGCGCGCCGCACCAGGTCGCGATCGGCCACGGAGCCGACGATGTCGGTGAAGGGCGACTCGAGCAGGTCGAGGCCCACGGCGTCGCGCCCCTGGCCTCTGAGCGTTCGCATGAGCGCCTCGCCGAGATGGCCGGCGCTGCCGGTGACGAGGATCTTGGACACGGAGACGACGTTACCGGGGCGCCGATCCGGCGCTCGCGGAAGTGCGCTCGGCCACCACGGCCGTCCCGGCGCCCAGGGCCAGGCACAGCGGCGAGTAGACGCTCACGTCGAGCCGGGCGTAGACGCCGTCCAGGCCGCCGGCCGTCGAGGTGGCCAGCCCTCCGGCGCCGCGGGCCAGCAGCACGCCGGCCACCGTCCACGCTCCCGCGCGCACGAGCGCCGAGCGGCTGCCGCCGGCCGTGGCGCGGACCATGCCGCCGGCGCTCGCCAGCAGGCCGGCCACCGCCCAGGTGGCCCACTCGGGCGGCAGCTCGCCGCTGCCGATCACGCGCTCGGCGAAGTCCTGGTCGCTGCCGCCCGGCCAGCGCCAGCCGAGGGCCCACGCGGCGTGCAGCGCGGCGATGGCGCCGAGGCCGGCCGGCACTGCCACGCCGAGGGCGCTCACGAGCCCGTCGGGCCCTCCGCCGCGTCGCGCCAGCAGCCGCGCCTCCACGGCGTTCATGGCCCGCATCCAGCGCGGCAGCGGCGCCTGCGCCGCGATGCGCCCCGCCGTGGCCAGCTCGGCCCGGTCGAGCAGGTCCTCCACCAAGGTGTCGTGCATGGCCAGCAGCGCGGGGCTGAACGGAGCGAGCATCCCCGTGACCCCGGCGTGGAGCGTGTGGACGAGGCGGGAGCGCTCCTCGGACAGCGGGACGACGTCGAGGCGGTGCGTGCCCTCCAGGCCGGAGCCCGGGGTGAAGCGACACACCACAGTGCGGCCCGGATCATGCTCCTCGACGGAGTAGGAGATCACCCCGTGCCCGCCGCGCGAGCCCACTTCGAGACCGCGATCGAGCCTCAGCGGGGCGGTGGGCCAGCGGTCGGTCGGCCACAGCTGATCGTGCTCGCCGGCGAGGCTCTCCAGAAGCTCACCCACCCGCTCGGGGCCGGCCGGGAGCTCTCTCGAGTGCACGCTCTGAATCGCTCTCACTGCTCGTCCTTCCATACGGGTGCGTATGGCACCATACTCTAGCGTATGGCGCTCACCCGAGACGACTGGATCCGGGCGGCTCTCCTGGCCATCGCCGAGCGCGGCTCGGCCGAGGTGGCCGTGGAGCGGCTGGCGGTCCAGCTGGGTGCCACCAAGGGCAGCTTCTACTGGCACTTCGCCAGCCGGGGCGAGCTCGTGGCGGAAGCCCTGGCGCTGTGGGAGCGCATGGGCACCGACGACTTCATCACCGCGTTCGGCGGCATCAGCGATCCCGTGGAGCGCCTGCGCCGGCTGCTCACGGCGGCCATGGACGACGAGGACAACGAGCACGGTGCCGCCGACGCCGCGCTGCTCGCCGCGCGGGCGGACCCGGTGATCGCCGAGGTGATCGATCGCGTCCAGGCCAAGCGGCTGGGCTTCCTCGAACGGTGCTTCGCGGACATGGGCTTTCCGCCCGCGGAGTCACGCCACCGGGCGCGCGTGAGCTACAGCATCTACCTCGGCTGGTACGGCCAGCTGCCGGCCGAGCCCGGCGCCGCTCCCTCCGCTCGCGAGCGCGCGGCCTACGAGCGGATCGCCGTCGACCTGCTCACGCGCCCGCGCTGAAGCGGAATCCGCGACCGCCGCTGCGCGCCCCGGCGGTCCTTGAGGATCCGCTGCGCCGCGTTGTGCCCGCACGCCGCCATCACCCCGCCACCGGGATGGGTGCCCGCGCCGCAGAGGTAGAGGCCGTCGACCGGCGTGGCGTACTGGGCCAGCAGCGGGGAGGGCCGCATGAACGCCATCTGGTCGAGCCCCTGCTCGCCCTGGAAGATCGAGCCGTCGACCAAGCCGTAGATGTTCTCGAGGTCGGGCGGGGCCAGCACCTCCCAGTGGACCAGCGCCTCCTTCACGTTGGGGGCGTGCTCGGCCACGATGTCGAGGCAGCGCCGCGCGTAGTCCTCGCGCCCTCCCTCGGGCCAGTCGCTCTCGCGGTAGGGGCCGTACTGGGTGAACATCGTGAGCACGGTGCTGCCGTCGTCGCTGAGCGAGGGGTCGACCGCGGTCGGCACCTCGACCTCCACGTAGGGCCCGGCGGCCGGCTCGCCGCGCACCGCGTCCTGCCAGGCTCGCTCCAGATAGTCGAGTGACGGACAGAGGGCGAGGCTGGTGCGCAGCAGCAGCGCGGCCTCCTCCGGCAGCGCGCGGTCGAAGCGGGGCGCCTCGGACAGGATGCAGTTGATCTTCACCGAGCCGCCGCGGCTGCGGTAGCGCTCCATGTCCCGCACCACCTCCTCCGGGAAGTGCTCCCCGCCGGCGAGCTCGAGCACGGTGGTGCGCGGGTGAGCGCCGGACACCACCAGCGGGGCCTCGATCTCCTCGCCCGAGTCGAGCGTCACGCCGGTGGTGCGCCCGTCGCGCACGTCGATCGACCGCACCGCCGCGCCGGTGCGGATGGTCGCGCCCGACGCCTCGGCGCTGCGCGCCAGCGCCTGCGAGATGCCGCCCATCCCGCCCTTCACGTGCCCCCACAGCCCGCTCACGCCGTTGAGCTCGCCGAGCGCGTGATGGAGGAGGTTGTAGGCGGTGCCCGGGGTGCGCGGACCGGCCCACACGCCCACCACGCCGGAGGAGGCGAAGGCGCCCTTGATGGCGTCGGTCTCGAACCACTCGTCGAGCAGGTCGCCCACCGACATCGTCATCACCCGGAAGAGCTCGTGCACGTCGCGCTTCTTGAGGCCGGCCGCACGCCCGGCCTCGCGCACGAGCGAGAAGAGGTCGCCGGGGCGCTTGGAGCCGAGCGCCGGCGGCGGGCGCAGCATCAGCGGGCGCAGGAAGTCCGCCATTCGGGTGAGCAGGGCCTCGAAGCCCTCGTAGGCGGCGGCGTCCTTGCGCGAGTACGGCTCGATCGAGCGGCGCGTGGCCTCCGAGTCGTTGAAGAACATGATGGGCCGGCCGTCGGCGGCGATCGTGGCGAAGGCGGGATCGAGAGGGACCGCCTCGTAGCCGTAGCGGGGCAGCTCGAGATCGGCGATCACCTTGGGCTGGAGCATCGACACCACATAGGAGGCGCGCGAGACCCGCTGGCCGGGCCACAGCTCCTCGGTCACGCAGGCGCCGCCGAGGATGTCGCGGCGCTCGAGCACGCAGGTGGAGAGGCCGGCGCGCGCCAGGTAGCCCGCGCAGGCGAGGCCGTTGTGGCCGCCGCCCACGACGATGGCGTCGTAGCTCATGCCGTCACCCGCATCCGGTCGCCCGCCTCGGAGAGCACGTCGCGCAGGGTGGAGACGATGAACTCGAACTCCTCCGGCCCGGCCACGAGCGGTGGAGAGATCTGCACCACGGGGTCGCCGCGGTCGTCCGCGCGGCAGATCAGGCCGCGCTCGAAGAGCTGGGGCGACACGAAGCCGCGCAGCACCTCTTCGCACTCCTCGTCGCTGAAGCTCTCGCGCGTGTCCGAGTCCTTGACCAGCTCGAGGGCGTAGAAGAAGCCGCATCCGCGCACGTCGCCCACGATCGGCAGCTCGAGCAGGGTCTCGAGCTGTCGCGCGAAACTCGGGCTCCGAGTCGCGCACGTGCTCGACGATGCCCTCGCGCTTCATGATCTCGATGTTCTTGAGCGCCACGGCCGCCTGGACGGGGTGCCCGCCGAAGGTGATGCCGTGCGAGTACATGGCGCCAGGCTTCGCGAAGGGCTCCATCACGCGCTCGCTGGCGATGAGCGCGCCGATCGCCGCGTAGGCCGAGGACAGTCCCTTGGCGCTCGTGATCATGTCGGGGCGGATGTCGAAGCGCTCGGAGGCAAACCAGTGGCCGGTGCGCCCGAAGCCCGTGATCACCTCGTCGGCGCACAGCAGGATCCCGTGCTCGTCGCACAGGGCGCGCACGCCCTCGAAGTAGCCGGCCGGGGGCATGAAGGAGCCGCCGGCGTTCTGCACCGGCTCCATGATCACCATGGCCACCGTGCCCGGCCCGGCGTGGATGATGGTCTGCTCGAGCTCGTCGAGCAGGAAGGCCGTGAACTGCTCCTCGGTCTCGTCGGCCGGGCGGTGATAGCGGTTGGTGTTGGACACGTGCAGCGTGTCGGGCACGAGCGGCTCGAACGGGGTCTTCAGCTCGGTGCAGCCGTTGATCGAGAGCGCGCCCATGGTGGTGCCGTGGTAGGCCACGCGCCGCCCGATGGCCTTCCAGCGCCGCTCGCCGCGGGCCGCGTGATACTGGCGCGCGAGCTTCCAGGCCGCCTCCACGGCCTCGGAGCCGCCGGAAACGAAGAAGCAGCGGTTGAGGTCGCCCGGCGTGAGCTCGGCCAGCTCGGCGGCCAGCTCGATCGCGCGCGGGTGGGCGAAGGTCCAGTTGGTTGCGAAGGGCAGCTCGCGCATCTGCGCGGCGGCCGCCTCGCCCATCTCCTCGCCGAAGCCGTAGCCGATGTTCACGCAGAAGAGGCCGGAGAGCGCGTCGAGATAGCGCTTGCCGTGGGAGTCCTCGAGGTGGCAGCCGTCGCCGCTGACCATCACCTGCAGCTGCCCCGGATCTTCCATGTCGCCCATATGGGTGAAATGGAGCCAGAGGTGATCGGCGGCCTTCTGGTGCAGCCCGTTGCCCGAGTCCATCGGCGGCAGTATAGTCGTGCGGCTGACTACAAAGTCAACACGAGACACCGTCGTGATCGGCGCCGGACTGGCCGGGCTGGCCGCCGCGCGCGACCTGGCGCGGGCAGGCACCGACGTGATCGTGCTCGAGGCCCGCGAGCGCACCGGCGGCCGCGTGGAGCAGGAGTGGCTGCCCGACGGGCGCCCGGTGCAGCTGGGTGGGGAGCTGACCGCCGAATGGCAGTACGCCTACCTCGAGCTGGCGGCCGAGCTCGGGCTCACGGTCGAGCCCAGCTACACGGCGCTCGATCTCCCCTACGCGTGGGGGGCGCACGAGGGCGTCGCCATCGGCGACGACGCGCCCTGGATGGACGCGGCCGACCTCGAGGATCTCGCGCGCGTGGACGGCGAGCTGGCCGCGCTCTCGCGCAGCGTGGATCCCGCCGACCCCTGGAGCCATCCCGACGCCGCGCGGCTCGACTCGCTCAGCGTGGGCGCGTGGATGCGCTCGGTGGGGGCGCGACCCGGGGTGTTGCGCCTGGCCGAGACGATGGCGCTCTCGCTCTGCACCGACTCGATCGAGCGCACCTCGCTGCTGGCCCAACTGCGCAAGGAGGCCGCCGCCGGCGGCCACGGCTTCTACGACGAGACGCGCTGGGAGACCCTCCGCGTGGCCGAGGGCTCGGCCACGGTGGCGCAGCGGATGACCGACGAGCTCGGCGAGCGCGTGCGCCTCGGCTGCGTGGTCGAGTCGATCGAGGTGGCGCCCGGCGGCTGCGCGGTGGCCCTGCGCGGCGGCGAGACCATCGGCGCCGAGACCGTGGTGTGCGCCCTCCCGGTGGGCCCGCTGCGCGACGTGACCGTCACCGGCGTGTCGCGCGAGCGCCTGGAGTCGCTGCACCGCCAGCACAGCGCGCTGGCCTTCAAGACGGTGGCGGCGTACCCGACCTCGTTCTGGGCGGTGGGCGGAGCCGTGATGGAGGGCATCTGGACGTCGGTCTGGATCCAGCGCGACGGGATCCTCTCGTCGCTCACGCCGCCCGACCGCCTGGGCCCCTTCCTGGCCATGCCGCCGGAGCAGCGACGCGAGGAGTATCTGGCCACGCTGGCGGCGCTCATGGGGGAGGAGGCCCTTCATCCGCAGCTGCACGCCGAGCGGCTCTGGGGCATCGACCCCTTCACCCAGGGCTACGTGACGG
Source organism: uncultured Thermoleophilaceae bacterium (assembly GCA_963746825.1). Lineage (GTDB taxonomy): Bacteria > Actinomycetota > Thermoleophilia > Solirubrobacterales > Thermoleophilaceae > JACVRW01. The sequence continues at coordinate 152,519 of CAVVCU010000007.1, read as the reverse complement.
CGTGGCGGCCCGGCGACGTGATGGCCGTCGGCCCGCTGCACGGCACCCACGAGCCGCCCTTCTACGTGTGCGGCTCGGACCAGTGGGTGGCCGGCTACATGGAGGGCGCGGTGCGCACCGGGCGCGACGCGGCCGCGCAGGCGCTGGGGCTCGGGCCGCGGGAGTTTGCCGCGGCGGTGTAGAGCGAGGCCTAAGCCACGTCCAGCCCGCCGTCAATCGTGACCGTGGTCCCGCTCACGTACGCCCCGCCCGGCGAGGCCAGGAACGCGGTGGCCTGAGCCACCTCCTCCGGGGTGCCGAGGCGCCCGAGCGGCACGTCCGCCGCCATCGCCTCCATGTCGTCCCCGTAGCTCTCGAGCCCCTCGGTGGCGATGTTGCCGAGCGCCAGGGCGATCACCCGTATCCCGTAGGGGCCCCACTCGGCCGCCAGGCCGCCGGCGAGGTTCTCCAGCGCGGCTCGGGCCGAGGCGGCGTGGGCGTAGCCGGCGATTCCGCGCCGGGGGCTGAACGCGTTGAAGAAGATCACGCCGCCGCGGTTGGGGATCATCGAGCGCACCGCGACCGAGCGGGTGAGCTGCCAGGTCGCGTCGAGTGTCAGCCGGTGCACCGCGCGCCAGCCCTTGAGCGTGATGTCCTCCGCGGGCGCGGTGAACTGCCCGCCCGCGTTGTTCACGAGGATGTCGATCCGCTCAAAGGCGCCGAGCGCCTCCTCGACCAGGGCATCCGACTGCTCGGGCTCGCGGATGTCGGTGGGGCGGGCCAGGCACTCGGCGCCAATCGCCTCGAGCTCGGCCCGCGTGGCCTCCAGAGGCTCGGGGCGGCGGCCGCAGATGACCACGCTCGCTCCCGTGCGCCCGAGCTCGAGCGCCGTGGCGCGCCCTATGCCCGTGCCGCCGCCGGTGACCAGCGCCACGGCGCCGGCGTTGGCGTCGGCGCTGAGCACGCTCATCCGAAATCGGGCGGGCGGCCCTCGGCGAAGGCGGCCGCTCCCTCGCTCGCCTCCTCGGAGGCCAGTGCGCGGTCGTAGGCGGGGAACCGGCCCTCCCGCATCGCGGCGAAGGCGCTGTGATCGTCCATCCCCGCGATGCCGCGCAGCACCTGCTTGGTCGCCTGGGTGGCCAGCGGCGCGGCCGCCGCCACCCCCTCGGCCAGCTCGCGCGCCTCGTCGAGCAGCCGCTCGGCGGGGACCACCGAGCGCACCAGGCCCCAGCGAAGCGCCTCCTGGGCGCCCATGCGCCGCGAGGTGAGGATCATGTCGTTGGCCACCGCCCGCGGCAGCAGCCCGGGCAGCCGCTGCACCCCGCCGGCGTCGGGCACGATGCCCACGCTCAGCTCGGGCAGGAAGAACTCGGCGTGCTCGGCGGCCACGATCAGATCGCAGGCCAGCACCATCTCGAAGCCGCCGCCCACCGCCAGGCCGTTCACCGCGGCGATCACCGGCTTGTCCAGGTCGAACATCTCGGTGAACCCGGCAAAGCCGCCCGGCCCGAAATCCGAGGACGCGCTTTCCTCGCCCGCGGCGGCGGCCTTGAGGTCCCAGCCCGCCGAGAAGAAGCGCTCGCCCGCGCCGGTGAAGATGCCCACCCGAAGGGCCGGCTCGTCGCGCAGGCGGGCGAAGGCGTCGTGCAGCGCGAAACCGGTCTCCAGGTCGATCGCGTTGGCGTTGGGGCGGTCGAGGGTGATCTCGAGCACCGGCCCGCGGGCTTCGGCATGAACGGGCATCGCTGGACCATAACGCCGCAAGGACCGCCGATCGGCCCGCTTCAAGCTGTGACTAGCTACCCAGCATCCGAGCTACGCGCGTCACGAAATCGGTAGGGCGCTGCACGACCGGAAAGCCGTTGCGGTCGAACTCCAGCGGTCGCGGGCCGTTCACCGCCTCTGAGGTCGGGTCGGCGAGCCCGTCGATCGGGTGCTCGCTGTTGCCGAACGTCTGACGGTTCATGACCAGAGCCGTCCCTGGTTGGGTCTCGCTCATTCGAGGCCCCCCTTTCGTGGTCCCGGTGGCCGCCGCAACGCGTCGGTCACACGGTCCCCTCTGGAACCGCAATTGTGGCAAAGCTGGCGGAAAAAGCCAATTCACGCGGGAGCCCGCCACCACGGGCGGGCTCCGCACGGTCGCTTGTCACACCGGGCTACGCCTCGGCCGGCTGCGGGTCGTGACGCGGCTTCAGCGCCGGGCGCTCCTCCCGCTCCACCGGCTCCGGCGCGCCTTCGAGCGCCGGGCCCTTGGGCAGCCACTCGAGCCACTTCGGCAGGTACCAGTTCCAGTCGCCGAGCAGCTTCATCGTGGCCGGCAGCAGCACGCCGCGCACCAGCGTGGCGTCGATCAGGATCGCCGTCGCCAGGCCCACGCCGAACTGCTTCATGTCGATGAACTGCAGCGTCGCGAAGATGCCGAACACCGCCACCATCACGATTGCCGCCGCCGTGACCACACCGGCCGTCGACTTGATCCCGTGGGACACGGCATCCGACGTCGACTCGCCGCGGTCCACCGCCTCCTTTATCCGGCTCAGGATGAACACGTGGTAGTCCATCGAGAGTCCGAACAGGATCACGAACAGCATCAGCGGGAACCAGGCGCTGATCGCCCCCGTGGACTCGAAGTTCAGGAACCCCTCGAGGTTCCCGTCCTGGAAGACCCAGGTGACGATTCCCATGGCCGCGGCCACCGACAGGATGTTCAGCGCGATCGCCTTGATCGGGATCACGACCGAGCGGAACGTGACCAGCAGCAGCACGAACGCCGTCGCGAAGACGAACGCGAACACGTACCAGATGCGCGAGGCCATCAGCTCGTTGAAGTCCGACGAGCCGGCGCTGAACCCGGTCACTCCGACCAGCTGGCCGCCGCTCACGCTGGGCAGCAGCTGCGGCACCACGTCCTGGCGCAGGGTGTCCACCGCCGCCATCGACGTGTCGTCGTTGCCGGTGCCGGCCAGCGGCACCTCGACAACGGCCACCTCGCCGTCGGGGCTGCGGTCGATCGTGATCGGCTCGTTGAACTGATTCGAGTCACGCGCGATCTGGCGCATCTCCTCGGCCGCGGCGGTGATCTGCGCGGGATCGAGGTTCTTGCCCTCGACCACGATGTCGGCCGTGAACTGCTCGCCCGGGAAGGCGGCCTGCATGCGGTCGTAGGTCTGCATGATCGGTATCGAGCGGGGCAGCCCGTCGACGCCCGAGTCCGCGGTGTGGATGTGGAACACCGGGATGGCGAGCACCACCAGCACGCCGGTCGCGGCAATCGCCGACACCAGCGGGCGCTTGAGCACCCGGTCGAGCAGCCACGACCACACGCGCGGCTCGCCCGTGCGCTTCTCGGGCTTGAGGAAGGGCACGCGGCCCTTGTTCACCCGGTCGCCCAGCATCGAGAGCAGCGCGGGCAGCACGGTGAGCGAGCCGGTCACGGCGATCGCCACCACCACGATCGTGCCCGTGGCGAACGAGATGAACGTCGCCGCTCCGCCCAGGTACATGCCGGCCATCGCGGCCATCACCGTGATGCCGGACACGAGCACGGCGCGGCCCGAGGTGGCGGCCGCCGCTTCGAGCGCGGCCTCCTCGCTACGTCCCGCGGCGCGCTCCTCGCGCTCCCGGCGGATGTAGAACAGGGCGTAGTCGACGCCCACGGCCAGACCGATCAGCAGCACCACGGAGTTGATCGCCTCGTCCACGGGCGCGATCTGGCTGATCGGCCCGATGAGGCTGACCGCCGCCGCGACCGCGGTCACGGCCAGCAGTAGGGGCACGAAGGCCGCCAGCAGCGCGCCGAAAGCAAGGATGAGGATGATCAGGGTGATCGGCAGGGAGGTGACCTCTGCCTTCTGGAAGTCGTCCTCGAAGGCTTGGTCGAGCGCCTTGTCCGCGCTCGAGTCGCCGAACTCCTCGACGCGGAACCCGGCCTCCTGGCGGTCGAGCTTGGACACCGTGGCCAGCGCCGGGCCGACCTTGTCGGTGGTCTCCTCGCCCGAGAGCTCGAAGGTCACGAGCGCCGACTTGCCGTCCTCCGACAGCGTGCCCTGGTTGCCCTTCGCGTACGGGCTCTGGACGTTCTCGACGTGCTTGGTGGACTCGAGGCTGGCTACGACCGTGCCCACCGTCTGGCGAAACTCCGGACCATCGTTGCGGGCTCCGGCCTGGCTCTGAACCAGGACGCTCTCGCTGTCCTTCTCGGGGAAATGATTGGACACCGCCTTGTCGGCGCGGCCCGATTCACCGATGCCGTAGTCGCTGTCGGACAGGGTCTGGGTACCGACCGAACCGCCGATGAACACGGCGATGATCACGAAGGCAAGCCAGCCGAAGACGGCGGTCTTGCGGTGTTGCGCGCTCCAGCGTCCGGCGCGGGCGGCGAGGTTCTTTTCCGATGCTTTTCTCATGCTCTGCAGCTTCCGCCGCCGCGGAGGGGCTTCCTATGGAGCCTGCTCGATTCATGGTGTGCGGATAACCGCACTCATTCGAAGCGCAGGCGCCGCGGGGCCTCGCGCGTGCGTATGAGGCGCGCGGGCACTCCGCCCACCACGGCGTTCGCGTCAACCTCACCGGTCACCACGGCGTTGGAGCCGATCACCGCGTTGTCGCCCACCGTGCACCCGCGCAGCAGGCAGGCCCCGTACCCGATCCAGACGTTGTGGCCCACGCGCACGTCGCGCTTGTAGATCCCCTGGAGGCGGATCGGCCTCTCCACCTCGGCAACGCTGTGGTCGAAGTCGATCATCATCACGCGGTCGGCGATCACGCACTCGCGCCCGATCGAGATGTGCTGAAAGGCGGAGATCGTGCACTCCTGGCCCATCACGCTCTTGGCACCGAGGGAGACCGTGCCCTCGTGGCAACGGATCTTGCAGCCGTGCCCGATCCACGACCAGCGGCCCAGCTCGAGCACCGCGCCGGGGCCCACCTCGAGGCGGCAGCCCGGGCCGATGAACGCGAGGCCGTCGAGCTTGAGCCGCCGACCCAGGCGCAGCTTCCACATGCCCAGGCGCAGCGCCAGGCGCAGGTACTTCGTGTTGAGCATCCCGTTGTGCCGCAGGAACCGCAGCAGCGCCGGCACCCCGCCGCGCCGCGGCGGGGGAGGCCCGCGCAGCTCGGTTGCGCCCTCCATCGGGCCGCACTATAAGAAGGTCAGCTTTCCGCGGTGCGGGTATCCGTATTGGCGAAAGCTCTGCTCGCAGCCACAATCAGGAAGCGATGGCAACGTCCGTCCTCATCGTCGACGACCACCCGAGTTTCCGGGCCAGCGCCCGCATGCTGCTCGAGTGCGAGGGCTACGTCGTGGTCGGGGAGGCCGAGGACGGCTTCACCGCTCTGTCCGCGGTGCGCGAGCTGCAGCCCGACCTGGTGCTGCTCGACGTCCAGCTGCCGGACATCGACGGCCCCGAGGTGGCGGCGCGCCTCGCCGCATCCAACGGTTCGAGCCCGGCCATCATCCTGACGTCGAGCCGGGACCTCGAGGACATCGGCGCGCTGAGCGGGGTGCGGGGCTTCATCCCAAAGTCCGAGCTGTCGGGCGAGGCCCTGGAGGCGCTTCTCTGACCTCTCTACGCCGCGCGCTCTGGGGCCTCGCCGGCGCAGGGTTCGTGTTCGGCCTGATCGACCTGGCGCTGATCCTGACCAGCGACTTCGCGCCGTCGCCGGCGGTGTTCACGAGCCTCGGACTGGTCATCGGGTGGGGGTTCATCGGCGCCGGCCTGTTCGCCTGGTTGCGCCGCCCCGACAACCGCGTCGGGATGCTCATGGCCGCCACCGGGTTCGCCTGGCTGCTGGCGGGGATGGGCCTCTCGGACATACCGCTGCTCTTCACCCTCGGCAGCGCCTTCGGCTCGCTCTACTTCGCCACCGCCGTGCACATGCTGCTCTCGGCGCCCAATGGCCAGCTGGAGACCCGCAGCGAGCGACGCGCCGTCGCCACTGGGTACGTGGTCACGGCGGTCGTGGTCCCGCTGCTGTTCCTCCTCGTCGATCCGGTGCGCGACATGGAGTGCCGCGAGTGCCCCGAGAACGTCCTGCGCGTGGCGGACAACGAGACGCTCGTGGACGTCGTGAGCCTGGGGGTGAACGCGCTCGGCCTGCTGTTGGTGGCGTGGACGCTGGTCAACCTCGTCCAGCGCTGGCGGCGAGCGACGGTGCCCGAGCGGCGGCTCTACGCCCCTGTGTACGCGTCGGGCATCGTGCTGATGTTCACCCTGATCGTCACGCTCGTCATCCAGTCCACCTCGAAGAGCGGCGAGACCCAGGGCGTGGTGGTGACCCTCTCACTGGTTCCACTGGCCTTCATGCCCTACCTCTTCCTGGCCACCTTCGTGCGCGCGCGCATGTTCCAGACCGGGGCGGTGGGCGAGCTGATCGCCCGCCTCGGCGAGGCGCCGCACCCGGGTGGGCTGCGCGAGGCGCTGGCCGAGGCTCTGGGCGATCCCTCGCTCGAGCTCGTCTACTGGCTGCCCCGCGAGGGGCACTTCGTGGACGCGCAGGGACGCCCCTTCGAGGTGCCGGAGGGCGAGCGGCGCCGGGCGGTGACCAAGGTGGAGCGCGAGGGCGAGTGCATCGCCGCCATCGTCTACGACGCCACGCTGCGCGACGCCCGCGACCACGTGCGAGCGGTGGGCGCCGCCGCGGCTCTCGCGCTCAAGAACGAGGGCCTCGACGCCGAGCTGCGGGCCAAGGTGGGTGAGCTGCGTGCCTCGCGCGAGCGCATGCTGCGTATCGGACTCGAGGAGCGCCGGCGGCTCGAGCGTGACCTCCACGACGGCGCGCAGCAGCGCCTCGTGTCGATGGCGCTGAACATGCGCATGGCGCGCGCCAAGCTGCGCGACGAGCCCGAGGCCGCGGAGCAACTGCTCGACGGCGCCGGCGAGGAGCTCGACGCCGCGCTGGAGGAGCTGCGCGAGCTGGCCCGCGGCATCCACCCCGCGGTGCTGAGCGACCGCGGGCTCGACACCGCCCTGGAGACGCTGGCCCGCCGGGCGCCCGTTCCCGTCCAGCTCTCCGCCCTCCCGGCGGAGCGCCTGCCCGAGGCCGTGGAGCTCGCCGCGTACTACGTGGTGTCCGAGGCGCTCACCAATGTGGCCAAGTACGCGGACGCCAGCGGCGCCACCGTCGGGGTGGAGCGCGACAATGGTCGTCTGGTGGTTCGAGTGAGCGACGACGGCGTGGGCGGGGCGGACCCTGAGCAGGGCACGGGCCTGCGCGGCCTCGAGGACCGCCTGGCCGTGATCGAGGGCCGCCTCGAGGTCGATTCCGAGCCCGGACACGGCACCACGATCACCGCCAGGATCCCGTGCGGGTAGTGGTGGCCGACGACTCGGTGCTGCTGCGCGAGGGCGTGGTGCGCCTGCTCGAGGACTCGGGCTTCGACGTGGTGGCCCAGGCCGGCGACGCCGAAGATCTCCTCCGCAAGGTCAACGCCCACAAGCCGGACGTGGCAGTGGTCGACATCCGCATGCCCCCCACCAACACCGACGACGGCCTGCGCGCGGCCCTGGAGATACGCGCGCAGCATCCGCAGACCGGCGTGCTCGTGCTCTCGCAGTACGTCGAGGAGGGCTACGCGCTGGAGCTTGTCGGCGACACCGCGGGCGGCGTCGGCTACCTGCTCAAGGACCGTGTGGCCGACGTGGATCGCTTCGTCGACTCGGTCAAGCGGGTGGCCCAGGGCGGTTCGGCGCTCGACCCCGAGGTGGTGGCCCAGCTGGTGGGCCGCGCGCGCCGCGAGGACCCTCTCGACGCCCTTACTCCACGTGAACGGGAGGCGCTCGAGCTGATGGCCGAGGGCCGCTCCAACACCGCGATCGCCGAGCAGATGGTGGTGACCGAGCGTGCAGTAGAGAAGCACGTGACCTCGATCTTCGGGAAACTGGGGTTGGTGCCCGCCTCAGAAGACCACCGCCGCGTGCTCGCGGTCCTGACGTTCCTGCGGTCCTGATGACCCGCCGCCGGCGCAATCGCGCCCGCTTCGGTGGGCGCGATATCGCCATCGACCTGGGTACCGCCAACACGCTGGTCTATCTCCGCGGCGAGGGCATCCAGGTGTCCGAGCCGTCGGTGGTGGCGGTGGACACCCACACCGAGGAGGTGCACGCGGTGGGCGAGGAGGCCCAGCGCATGATCGGCCGCACGCCGGCCTCGATCTCGGCGGTCCGGCCGCTGCGCCACGGGGTGATCACCGACTTCGAGACCACCGAGGCGATGCTGCGCCACTTCATCGGCCGCGTGCACAAGTCGCGCTTCGCCCATCCGCGGCTGGTGATGTGCGCGCCCTCCGGCATCACCGACGTCGAGCGGCGCGCCCTGGAGGAGGCCTGCCTCTCGGCGGGCGCGCGCTCGGTCACGCTGATCGAGGAGCCGATGGCCGCCGCCATCGGCGCGGGGCTTCCGATCGCCGAGCCGATCGCCAACGTGGTGGTCGACATCGGTGGCGGTACCAGCGAGGTGGCCGTGATCTCGCTCGGGGGAATCGTGGTGTCGCGCTCGCTTCGCCTGGGCGGCTACGACTTCGACGAGGCCGTGGCGACCTACATCCGCCGCCACCACCGCCTGGCGGTGGGGGAGACGACGTCCGAGGCGGTGAAGCTCGAGGTGGGCGGAGTCCAGCCCGACAAGAGCGAGATGACCTTCCAGGTTCGCGGGCGCGATCCGGCCAGCGGCCTGCCGCGCGAGGCCCAGGTCACGAGCGCCGAGATGCGCGAGGCGCTGGAGCCGCTGGTGGCCGAGATCATCGACTCGGTCAAGGACGCCCTCGAGAACACCCCGCCGGAGCTGGCCGCCGACCTCACCCGCCGCGGCATTCTCCTGGCCGGCGGCGGCGCCCTGCTGCGCGGCTTCGCGGAGCGCATGGAGGTCGAGACCCACGTGCCCGTGGCGATCGCCGACGATCCGCTGACCTGCGTGGTGCTGGGCGCGGGGAACGCGCTCGAGGAGATAGACGTGCTGGAGCGAGCGGCGCTCTAGCCCGGTCGGACCACGGCGGAGAGGTATTCGCCGCGATAGCGAAAGGTGCCGTCGCTGCTGAGATTCTCGGCTTCGAGATGTCGCAGGTATGCGTCTCGCAGCTCGCCGCTGCGCTCCCCCAGCGCCTCCTGCGCGTTGAGGAGCGGGCCGAAGCTCTCGAGCATCCAGTTGGCGTAGGTCTCGACCGAGTCATCGATCCACTCGACCTCGTGACGCGCGAAATCCCCGTCGCCGAGCAGTGCGCGCACGTGGTCCTCAGTGCCCCACAGCAGCGGCGAGCTCGCGCCGGGCGGCGGAGGGGCGACCTCAGCCGTGGCGCGGAACATGCGCCCGATCGTTCCGTCCGGCGACCAGCAGCAGATGCTGATCGCGCCGTCTGCGCGTGTCACGCGCTTCAGCTCCGCCGCGGCGCGCTCGTGGTCGGGGGCGAACATGTGGCCGAAGGTCGAGAGCACGCGGTCGAAGCGATCGTCCTCGAAGGGCAGCTGCTGCGCGTCGCCCTCGACCCACTCGATCTCCACGCCGGCCGCGCTCGCCTTCTTACGGGCGAGCGCGAGCAGGTCAGGCTGGAAGTCGAGTCCCGTGACGTGCGCACCCGCCCGGGCGGCGGGGTAGGTGGCGTTCCCGGTGCCGCAGGCCACGTCGAGCACATCCATGCCCGCCTCCACGCCGGCACGTTCCACGCAGACCTCGCCCACCCTCGAGGATGCGGCTGGCCACCGAATCCCAATCGCCGGCGCCCCACATCGTCTTCGGATCCATGGATGCGCGAGCATGGCGGTTACCCGTACTGCGATCAACCGGCGCGGCTCGGCAACTCTGCCGGGCATGGATTCGATCGTCACCGCCTCCGACGTCACCCGCCGCTACGGCGAGGGCGCCGCCGCCGTCGACGCGCTCGCCGGAGTGAGCGTCGACTTCGAGCGCGGCCGCTACAGCGCGATCATGGGCCCGTCGGGCTCCGGGAAGTCGACGCTGATGCACATCCTCGCCGGGCTCGACCGCCCGACCGCGGGATCGGTGCGGATCGACGACGTGGAGATCACCGGGCTCGACGATGCGGACCTCACCCGCCTGCGGCGCGACAAGCTCGGCTTCATCTTCCAGTTCTTCAACCTGATCCCGGTGCTCACCGCCCGGGAGAACATCCTGCTGCCGCTCTCGATCGCCGGGCGCGAGGCCGAGTCGGACTATCTCGACCAGCTGGTGGAGACCGTCGGCCTGCAGGACCGCCTGACCCACCGCCCGGCCGAGCTGTCCGGCGGCCAGCAGCAGCGCGTGGCGGTGGCGAGGGCGCTCGTGTCGCGGCCCGCGGTGGTGTTCGCCGACGAGCCCACGGGCAACCTCGACTCGAAGGCCAGCGTGGAGATCCTGCAGATGCTGCGCGGGTCGGTCGACGAGCTCGGCCAGACCGTGGTGATGGTCACCCACGATCCCGAGGCCGCCTCCTACGCCGACCGCCTGATTGTGTTGCGCGACGGCCTCGTGGTGCACGACGCGGCCGCGGGCACGGCCGACGAGGTGATCGAGCTGATGAAGGCCGTGGCGTAGTGCGCCGCGTCACTCTGCGCGGCCTCGCGCAGCGCAAGCTGCGCGCACTCGTCACCACGCTCGCCGTGTTCCTCGGCGTGGCCTTCATCGCCGGCGGCTACGTGCTCACGGACACGATCAACGCGTCGTTCGACGAAATCTTCGATACCGCCTACGAGGGCACCGACGTGTCGGTGTCTCCTACCACCACGGGCAGCTCCGACGACCTGAGCATTCCCGCGTTTCCGGACGAGTTCCTGGACCGCGTGGAGGGGGTCGAGGGCGTCGACAGCGCCGCCGGCGGCATCTTCTCGGTGGGCCAGTTCGTCGACGAGAAGGGCGAGAAGCTCACCCCCGGCTTCGCGCCCAACTTCGTGGCCTCCGTGGCCCCCGAGCCCTTCGAGACGCTCACCTACGTCGAGGGCCGGGCGCCGGAGTCGGCCGATGAGGCGTCGATCGACACCAGCACCGCCGAGAGCGAGGGGCTCGAGATCGGCGACACGTTGCGCATCGCGGGCGCACGCGAGGTGGGCGAGTACGAGCTGGTCGGCCTCCAGCGCCTGGGTGACACCACCGGCGGCGGCGCCGGGACCGCGCAGCTGACGCTCGAGGAAGCCCAGCGCCTCACCGACAAGGAGGGCGAGTTCGACGGCATCTCGGTCGCCGCGGCCGAGGGCGTGGCGCCTGCGGAGCTCAAGCGGCGGATCGATCGCGTGCTCCCCTCTCAGGTGCAGGTGGAGACGGGGCAGGAGGCGGCCCAGCGCCAGTCCGACGACATCGCGCAGGACCTGTCCTTCTTCAACGTCGTGCTGCTCGTGTTCGGCGGAGTGACCCTGTTCGTGGGCTCCTTCCTGATCTTCAACATCTTCAACATCACCGTGGCTCAGCGCACGCGCGAGCTCGGGCTGCTGCGCACGCTGGGGGCCACGCGCCGGCAGGTGCTCGGCTCGGTGGTGGCCGAGGCCGCGGTGATCGGCGTGGTGGGCTCCGTGCTGGGCCTGTTCGGGGGGATCGGATTCGCCCAGCTGCTCAACGCGATGTTCAAGTCGTTCGGGATCGACCTGCCCAACACGGGCACGGTGATCGCCACGCGGACCGTCGTGGTGGCGCTCCTGGTGGGGATCATCGTGACCCTGATCTCCGCGCTCAGCCCGGCGCTCCGAGCCACTCGGGTCACGCCGATGGCCGCTCTGCGCGACGCCGAGCTTCCCGAGAGCCGCCGGCGCGGGCGGATCGTCACGGCCGTCGCGCTGCTGCTGGGCGCGGGCGGCCTGGCCCTCACGGCCCTGGGGCTCTTCGGCGGCGCCGAGTCCAACACCGCCGCCTCGCTGGTGGGCGGCGGAGCCGCGGCCACGCTGTTCGGCGTCTCGCTGTTCAGCCCGCGCCTGGTCAAGCCGCTGGCCTCGGTGGCGGGCTGGCCGCTGCAGAAGGTGCGCGGGCTCACGGGCCGCCTCGCGCGAGAGAACACCGTGCGCAAGCCGGGTCGCACGGCCACCACGGCCGCGGCGTTGATGATCGGCCTGGCGGTGGTGGTGTTCGTGACCGTGTTCGCGGCCGGCATATCCGAATCCGTGGGTCGCACGATCGACAGCAACTTCCAGGGCGACGTGATCCTTCAGAACACCGACGGGTTCTCGCCCATCCCGGCGGCGGCGGCGCAGGAGGCGGCGGCGGTCGACGGCGTGGGCGCGGCGGGATCGATCTTCTACTCGGGCGCCGAACGCAAGGGCAAGGACCTGCGCGTGGCCGGGCTCGACCCGGCCACGGGCAACGACATCCTCTCGCTCGACTGGAAGAGCGGCGACCCGTCCACCCTCGACGATCTCGGGCCGCGCGACGCGGTGGTCGACGACGCCTGGGCCAACGGCCAGAACCTCGAGGTGGGCGACGAGATCACGATGGTCACCCCGCTCGAGAAGCGCGTGACCTACACGGTTCGCGGCTCGGTCAAGGACAACGCCGATTTCCTGGGCAACCTGGTGATTCCCGAGGACTCCCTGCGCGAGGACTTCGGCGCGAAGAGCCCGAGCCTCACGCTGCTCACCGTGGCCGACGGCGCGGGCGCGGGACGCGTGCAGGAGGCGGTGGCCGCCGCGGTCGGGGAGCGCTATCCCACCGTCGAGACCCTCAACCAGGAGGAGCTCAAGGACAAGCAGGAGGAGCAGATCAACCAGGTCGTGGCCTTCGTCTACGTGCTCCTCGCCCTGGCGATCGTGATCTCGCTGCTCGGGATCGTCACCACGCTCGTGCTCTCGATCCACGAGCGCACGCGCGAGCTCGGCCTGCTGCGCGCGGTGGGCATGTCGCGGCGGCAGGTGCGCACGATGGTGCGCTACGAGGCCGTGATCACCGCGCTGATCGGGGCGATCCTGGGGATGGTGCTCGGGGTGGTCTTCGCCGCGCTGATGTCGGCCCCGCTGGCCGACGAGGGCTTCGTGCTCGCCTACCCGATCGGCACGCTCCTGATCCTGTTGTTCCTCGCCGCACTGGCCGCCGTGCTGGCCGCGGTGTGGCCGGCGCGCCGGGCCGCGAAGCTCGACGTACTTCAAGCTCTGGCCTACGAGTGACGAGAATGACGGTGTGCGCCGTGCCCTTCTCCCGCTGACGCTCGCCTGCCTGCTCGCTCTGGCCGGGGCGGCGCAGGCCGCCACGGTCACGGTGGAGAACGGGGCGCTGCGGGTGATAGGCGCACCGGGCGAGTCGGAGGAGATCACGATCGTGCCCGCGCCGGCCCCCGCTCCTCCGGGCACCCTGACCGTGACCGAGCACTTCTCCCCGCCGGTCAACGCGGCCGGCGTGACGTCGGTCTACGCGGACACCGGCGACGGCGACGACACCCTCACCCTCTCGGCCTCGCTGCCCGCCCAGCTGCTCGGCGGCGTGGGCAACGACGCGCTCACCGTGGTCACCGGCGCGCTGGGGATCGACCCGGCACTCGCGCCGCCGGTGACCCTCGACGGCGGTGAGGGCGACGACCTGCTGAGCGGCGCGGGCGGGGCCGACACCCTGCTCGGCGGGGTGGGCAGCGACATCGCCGACGGCGGAGCCGGATCGGACTCGATCGTCCTGCTCGACGAGCTGCCCGACACGGCGTGGTGCGGCAGCGGGCGCGACAGCGTGAGCGCGGAGGTGCTCGACCAGCTCGACTTCGCCTGCGAGCGCGTGAGCTACGGGCCGCCGGGCAACGTGGGCCGGCTGCGATCGGTCCGGGGCGGCGGGCGCTTCGTGCCCATTCCCGGCATGCCCTGGGCCCGCCTCGACCGCCGCCTGCTGCCCGGTCTGCTCTACCTGGTCAAGCGCTACCACGTGCGGGTGGGCGACGGCTACGCCCCCACGGGACACGAGCCGCTGGGCGAGCACCCGCTGGGCCTGGCGGTGGACCTGACGCCCGGGCCGGGCGGCAGCTGGCGCGACGTGGCCCGCCTCGCCCGCTGGGCCGAGCCGCGCCAGAACCACCCGCGCCCGCCGTTTCGCTGGGTGGGCTGGACGGGCGACCCGAACCACGGCAGCCCCCGGACCTGCCGCCCGAGGCCCAACTGCCCCGCCCACCTGCACCTCTCCTGGGCCCACAGCCGCGGCCGCCCGCGCCACCCGGTGCGCACGGTGTGGGTGTTCGAGGTGGGAGCGGGGACGCTGGCCCGCGGCGCGCTGATGAGCGCCGCGGCGCGGTTCCCCGAACAGTCGCCGCTACCCGACCTCTAGCGCCAGCTCAGTCGCCGAAGGCGAAGCGGAAGGCCTTCGTCTCGCCCTTGCGGCAGCGCCAGACGCCGCTGATGACCCGGCCCCTGACGAGCTTGCAGCGGAACCCGCTCGGGGCGTCGAACCTGCGCTTGATCGACCCGTCGTAGCGGCGCATCACCCGCCTGGCGCTCCTGCAGCCCATGTTCCGTGCCGCGGTGATCTTCAGGTTGAAGTCCACCTTGGCGCTGCACCGCTTCCACTGGAACGGATCGTTGTACTGCTCCTGAGCACCCGCGGGCGGCGAGGCCGCCATGAGGGCTGTGAGGGCGAGGACGAGGATGAGGGCTTTGCGCTTCACGCGAGCGAGAGTACTCAAGCGCTCGTAGAGGCGCTCAGTCGGCAAAGTCGAAGCGGAACGCCTTGGGGCCGTTGGTGCAGCGCCAGATCCCGCCCAGCGGGCTGCCCTGCTTCAGCCGGCAGCGAAAGCCGTTGGGCACACGGAAGTTGGTCCCGATCGACCTGTCGTTGCGGCGCATCACCCGCCGGGCGGCGCGGCAGGTCATGTTGCGGGCCGAGACGATCTTGAGGTTGAAGTCGACCGCGTGGTTGCAGCTGCGCACCACGCTCTGCGCGGCGCTCGTGCCGGGCAGGGCCAGGGCGGTGACGGCTGCGATGGCGATGAGGGCGAGTAGGCGTCGCATGGCGGCACTCTAACCCTGCGGCAGGCAGGCGCGCAGGTCCGCCTCGCAGCCCTCGGCGCCCGGGAAGGCGGCGCCGGAGAGGAAGCGGGAGCTGATCAGGTCGCCGGTGGGCCGGCCGAGAACGCTGCCCGGCGAGCAGCCGCGGCGTGGCGGTCGGGCGGCCCAGCAGGAAGCGGTTGAACCACGAGCGCGCGTAGTAGGCGAAGAACCGGCGCCGGTCGGCCTCGGCCGGGCCGCCGGTGTTGCCGCCGCCCCAATCGGCGTGGACGGCGTCGCGGAACACCAGCTGCATCGTGGGGATCCCGGCCGCGCGCCAGTGCTCGAAGCCCGCCTTCTTGAGCTCCGGCGGCTGAAAGCTCGGGTTGTTCACGCACGGCCCGTCGAGCGCCTGCCCCATGGCGGGCACGCGCGGCACGATCTCTCGGTTCGGCCGGCCCGCGCAGCCCAGGAACACGCCCGGATCGCCACCCGCGTAGCGGCGCAGGTTGTCGAAGGCCACGATCGCCCCTATGCGCGTGTCGGTCGCCTGGGCGCCGGCCACCGCGTTGGCGCCCTGGGAGTGGCCCGCCGCGCCTATGCGCCGGTGGCGCGTCATCCGCCGCCACGGGTTGTCGCGCGAGCGCAGGAAGCTGATGCCGCTGCTGATCGCGTTCACCTTGAGAGCGAGATCGTCGCCGCCCGAGATGCTGAGCGTCACGTAGCCGTTGCCGGCGAGCGAGCGGGCGCTCCAGAACTGCCCGCACTGGCTGCCGCCCAGGCCGTGCATCAGCACGATCGCGGCGCGCCGCCCCGGGTAGCGCGCGCGGTCGGCGGGCCGGAACAGGGTCGCCTCGAGCAGCCGGCCGTCGGCCTCGCGGCGCACCTGCACCGGGCGCTCGACGAACGCGCGCTGCCAGGAGTAGACCGGAACGTTCGGGCAGGCGCCGGAGAGGCGGGTTTGGGCCTGCGCGGGCAGGGCGGTCGCGAGCAGCACCAGCACCGAAGCGAGAACCAGCACCGCGCGCTGGACGGAGGAGCGCCCCACGGCGCGCAGTCTACGTAGAGTCTCCGGACCCATGGCCGCCCCCGGACGCACCGCCGCCGACCTGGCCGAGCGCCTGCTCGCCGGCGACCGGCGCGCGCTGGCCCGGGCGATCTCGCTGGTGGAGAACGACGACCCCGAGGGCTGGGAGCTCGTGCGCGAGGTCTATCCCCGCACCGGACAGGCGCGGGTGGTGGGCTTCACCGGGCCGCCCGGGGTGGGCAAGTCGACGCTGATCGGCCGGCTGATCGAGAACTCCCGCGCGCGCGACCGCGGGGTGGCCGTGCTGTCGATCGACCCGAGCTCCCCGTTCACCCACGGCGCGCTGCTCGGCGACCGCATCCGCCTGTCCGACCACTTCCTCGACCCCGGCGTGTTCATCCGCTCGATGGCCAGCCGCGGCTCGCTGGGCGGGCTCTCCGAGGCCGCGCTGCAGGCCGCTCTGCTCATGGACGCCGCCGGCAAGGACGACGTGTGGCTGGAGACGGTGGGGGTGGGCCAGGCCGAGGTCGACATCATCGACCACGCCGACACGATCGTGCTCGTGCTGATGCCGGGCAGCGGTGACTCGATCCAGGCGCTCAAGGCCGGCGTGATGGAGATACCCGACGTGATCGTGATCAACAAGAGCGATCACCCGCTCACCGACACGATGGTGCGCGAGGTGCGCGGCGTGCTCTCGCTCGGTCCCCAGGAGGGCTGGCGCGTGCCGATCCTCAAGACCGAGGCGAGCCGCGCCGAGGGCGTCGACGAGCTGGCCGAGAAGATCGCCGAGCACCACGACCACATCAAGGAGCAGGGCACGCTCGACGAGCGCCGGCGGCGCAACCTCATGAACGAGGTGCTGGCCCTGGCCACGGCGCGGCTGCGCCGCCGCCTCGAGGCGCAGGTGCAGGACGACCCGTCGGTCCAGGAGCTGCTCGACGACGTGGTGGCCCGGCGCCTCGATCCGGCCAGCGCGGCGGTTCGGCTGCTCGAGCGCGAGGTCGGCGAAGGCTCCGCCGGCGAGTAGCCTTCAGCCGTTATGTCCGAGCGCAAGTACCGCCTCGAGCGCGACGAGCCGGTGCCCGACGGGATCAGGCGCGTGGCCTACGGCCGGATCGACAACGCGCTCGACGAGCTCGACGGGCAGACCGACTCCACGCCCGAGGAGGCCGTCCACGGCGCGCGCAAGGACATGAAGAAGCTGCGCGCCCTGGCCCGCCTGGTGCGCGACGAGACCGGCGACGAGGCCTACCGGCGCGAGAGCGGCGCGTTTCGCGACGCCGGCCGCGAGCTCTCCGGCGTGCGCGACGCCGACGTGATGATCGCCACCCTGGGCTCGCTGGGGCTCCCGCCTGAGGAGACCGGCCCGCTTCGCCAGGCCCTGGAGGCGCACAAGATCCGCACGGCGGCCGGCGCCCGCGGGCAGGCGGCGGCCAACGCCATGACCACCATCGAGGCCGCCCGCGAGCGCGTGGCCGGGTGGCCGGTGGAAAGCCACGACTTCGGCGCCTTCGACGACGGTCTGCGCCGCATCTACCGCCGCGGCCGGCGCGACATGCGCACGGCACGCGCGGACCCCACCGCCGAGAACCTCCATCAGTGGCGAAAGCGCACCAAGGACCTCTGGTACCACCTGACTCTGCTGGAGGCGGCCTGGCCGCCGGTGATGGGCACGCTGGCCGACGAGGCGCACGAGCTCTCCGACCGCCTGGGCGACGATCACGACCTCGCGGTGCTGCTCGAGTGGGCGAAGGCCCACGCCGACGCCGCGCCGATCGAGGCCGCCGTGGCCACGCGCCGGCTCGCGCTGCAGGACGACGCCTTCGCCTACGGGGCGCGCCTGTACGCCGACAAGCCCGGCGTGTTCGTCAAGCGCATCGAGCGCTGGTGGAAGGCCTCAGCCGGCGCAGCGAGCACAGAGGCCGCTCACCACTAGCTCGGCCGGGCGGCCTCCTCGTCGCGCGCCTTCACGAGGCGCTTCGGGGCGGCCAGGCGCCAGGCGTCCTCGGCCACCTCGGCGAGCTCGTCCTCCTCGATCGCGGCGAGGCGGACCAGGAAGTAGCCCCAGCCCTCGTAGTGCGGGGTCTCGAAGAACTTGTCGGGCTCGGCCTCCATCAGCAGCTGCTTCTCGCCCTTGTCGACCTTCAGCACCGCGATCTCGCCGTTGTCGCGCAGGCCGGCGAAGAACTTGCCCCGCACCCGCCAGGCCGGGCGGCCGTACCCGGTGCCCTCCTCGACCTCGGGGAGGGCCAGCAGCACGCGGCGGTAGGTCTGCTCGTCGGCCACGTCAGCGAACGGTACTCCCGGCCGCGGGCCGCGCGCGGCGCAGCTCACGGGCCGCCACGGCGGCCAGGGCCACGGCGATGGCGCCGGCCAGCCAGAAGGGCCAGCCGCCGTCGGCCTGGAAGCGAGGGGAAGAGCCCCTCGAGCGGGCCCCAGGGCGCGTCGGGGCGCTCATCGGTGAACGACCCGTCGCCCGCGCGCAGGTCGGCGTAGAGCCAGACCGAGGCCACCAGGGTCAGGGCCGCGAGCGCGGTACCGACGCGCGGCGCGTGGCGCAGCCCCCACGCGACCAGCGGCACGGCCAGCGGCAGCGCGGCCAGCAGCTGGCGCCCGGCGAACCACGGGCCGAACATCGTGGGCGCGAGGAAGGCGGCCACCAGCAGCTGCGTGGCCAGCACCGCGGCGCACAGGTCGGCGGTCAGCTCGATCTCGCGCAGCTGGGGCACCGCGCGCGCCAGGCGGTCGCGGTGCGAGCGCCACAGCCACCACAGCCCGGCGAAGGCGAGCGCGAACACCGGCGCCCAGCGCAACAGCCCGTACTCGCGATCGATGAAGAGGGCCACGAGCCGGTAGGCGCGCGCCAGGTAGTCCGCCACCGAGGAGGCGCCGGTGGCGCTCTCGCCCTCCGGGTAGGCCGCGTAGGGGGTGGGGCCGCCGTAGAAGCGCCTCGCTCAACCCCACGTAGAGCGCCAGGCTGAACAGCGAGAGCTCGACCGCGCCGAAGGTGAGCGTGCGCCTGCGCGCCCGCCAGACCGAGCGCGCGGCGAAGAAGCCGATCACCAGGCCGGCGGGCACGAACTTCGGGCCCAGCCACGGCAGCGTGCCGAGCAGCGCGAAGCAGCCGAAGGCCGCCCGCCAGTCCGGCCGGGCGTCGAGCCGGATCGCCAGCAGCGCGGCGCCGGCGAGCGCGACGCCCGCCGCCGGCTCGGGATACACGGCGCTGCCGTAGGCCAGGAAGGGCGGGCTGAGCCCCGCCGCGGCCGCGGCGCCGATGGCCCACGGGTCGGGCGCCACGTGGAGGGCCAGCCGGTAGCCGAGCACCACGGCCAGCGCGGCGATCGCCGCCAGGAACAGCTCGACGCCGAGCGGTCCCGCCCAGCAGCCAGGCGGGCACCAGCAGCAGCGCGAAGCCGAAGCCGTAGGGCTCGTTGAGCCGGCCCTCGGTCAGCTGCCCCCGGCGCTCGAGCTCCTCGGGGTAGTAGTCCGCGTAGGCGCGCTCGGCGTACTCGTCGCGCACGTCCACGTCGCGGTCCTCGACCAGCGACTCGACGGCCAGCAGGTGATGGGGCTCGTCGGCGCCGTAGTCGGAGTTGCCGAACGCGTCGAGGCCGAGCGTGGCCGCGTAGACGCCGAACAGCAGAAGCCAGAGGGCGAGCGTGCGCCGCATGCGCGGCGGACCCTAGAGGCGCCGCCTCAGTCGGAGATTGTGGCGGCGGCGTCGAGCGCCAGCCGGGCCCGGGCCAGAACGTCGACGCCGTGGTCGCCGTTCTGCCAGACGGCCACGGCGGTGCGGATGGGGGGATGGATGCCGTCGAAGCCCTCGGCCACGCGCGCGGCGACAGCGCTGGCGGCGTGGTGGCCGGTGCCCGGGAGCACCACGGCGAGCCGGCGGCCGCTGAAGCGTCCGGGCGTGGCCGCGATCCCGTCGAGCGCGCGGCCCACCGCGTGACCGAGCTCCTGAAGGGCGCGGTCGCCCGCCGCGTAGCCCTCGCGCTTGTTGATCTCGGCCAGGGTGAGCAGCTCGACCATCACCACCGCGAAGGGCCGCTGGCGGCGCTGGGCGCGGCTGGCCTCGGCGTCGGCGGCCTCCTGGAGGTAGCGGTGGGAGAAGAGCAGGGTCACGTGGTCGGTCGACGCAATCGAGCCGTGGCCGAGCAGCGGCTCGCCGCGCTCTCGCTCGCGCCTGCACCGCGGGCACGTCGAGCGACTCGGCGAGCGTGCCGTAGTCGGCTTCGTCGGGCCCGCGACGGCGCATCTCCCTCACGAACAGGTCGGCGACGTGGGGGTCGAACTGCGTGCCCGCCGCAGCGCTTGATCTCCTCGCAGGCCAGCTCGGGGCTCACGGGCTCGCGGTAGGGGCGTGTGGACGTGAGCGCCGCGTAGGTGTCGGCCACGCCGAGCACCCGCGCCTCGAGGGGGATCTCCTCGCCGCTCAGGCCGCCCGGATAGCCGTTGCCGTCCCAGTGCTCGTGGTGGTGGCGGATGGCGGGGGCCAGGTCGGCCAGGCCGGGCACGCGCTCCACGATGCGGGCGCCGATCAGGGGATGCAGCTGGACGATGCGGCGCTCGTCGGCGTTCAGCGGGCCGGGCTTCAGCAGCACGCGGTCGGTGATGCCGAGCTTGCCCACGTCGCGCAGCAGGCCGGCGAACACCACGTTCTCGCTTCTCTGCGGCTCCAGCTCGAGCTGGCGAGACACGGCCTCCACGCAGGCCGACACCTCGTCGGAGTGCGCCCGCGCGAAGGGGTCCTTGGCCTCGATGGCGTCGGCCAGCATGCGCACGATGGCGAGATAGGAGGAGCGCACCTGGCCGTGGAGGCGGTGGTTCTCGAAGCACGGCGCCGGCGTGGTCGCCCAGCGCGAGCAGAACGTCGTCGTCGAGCTCCTCGAAGCCGCCCGGGCGGTTGGCGCAGACGATCACGCCCTGGAAGTCGTCGTGCATGTACACGGGGATGGCCACGAGGGTGTCGATCTCCGCGTCGGCGGGCTCCTCGCCGTCGCCCGGCGAGTCCTCGCGGATGATCTCGTCGCGCTCCATCACGCGGCCGGCGAAGCGCTGGGCCAGCGAGCTCTCGCCCGGGTCGCGCTCGAAGCCGAGGTGGCAGACCAGGTCGAGGTTGCCGTCGCCGTCGGCGTCGCGCTGGGCGAGCAGCACCCCCCTCTCGGCGCCGGCGAGCTCGATGGCCACCTGCAGCACCAGCTCGCGCACGTCGCCGTTGTGACCGTTGCTGCGGTACATCGTCACCACCTGCTCGCGCAGCTCGCGCGCCCACTCGCGCTCGGCGCGCCGGGCGCGCTCGGTGCGCAGGCGCAGCTGGCGCTCCTGGTGAGCTCCTCGCGCTGGGCATCGACCTGATTGCGCAGGTTCTCGTGGTCGCCGTTGGTCTTGGCGGCCTCGGTCTCGAATTCCTTCGGCCCGAGCGGCCATGTCGCCCCGGCGCTTCTCCTCGAGCGCGGCGTGCCGGCGAGCCCGAGCCCGTTCGTTGGCCCAGGCGCCGAGCCCGGCGACGGCGGCCGCGGCGAGCACCAACACCAGAATCGGATTGTCCAGGCCGCCGTCGCCGACGAGGACGATCAGGAGGGCCGCTGCGGCTACCGCGAGCAGGACCAGCGCCGCGGTGGCCAGCCGCCGGCCCATGGCGGGGTCGGAAGAGTCCACGAGTGTCGCTTACCCGCTGACAGACCTGTCTAACTCACACCCTGGCGCCCGCGGCCGAACTCAGCACCCGAGCGCCCGGGCGATCACCATCTGCTGCACCTCGTCGGTGCCCTCGCCGATCGTGAGCACCTTGGCGTCGCGGTAGAAGCGGCACACCGGGTACTCCTCGATGTAGCCGTAGCCGCCGTGGATCTGCACGGCCTCCTCGCTCGCCCGCACCGCCAGGCGGCCCGTCTTGAGCTTGGCCTGGGCGGCGGTCAGGCCGAAGTCGCGGCCCGCGTCCTTCTCCAGCGCGGCGCGGTAGGTGAGCAGCCGGGCCGCCTCGATCTCCGTCGACATGTCGGCCAGCTTGGTCTGGATGGCCTGGTAGGAGGAGATCGGCCGGCCGAAGGCGATGCGCTCCTTGGCGTAGGCCAGCGCCTCGTCGAGCGCCCCCTGAGCCAGGCCCAGCCCCATGGCCGCCACGCCGATGCGCCCGCCGTCGAGGGTCTGCAGGAACTGCTTGAAGCCCTGGCCGCGCGCGCCGACCAGGTTCTCCTCGGGCACGCGGCAGTCCTCGAAGCTGAGCGGCCGGGTGTCCGAGGCGTTCCAGCCCATCTTGCGGTAGGGCTCGCCGACCTCGTAGCCCGGCGTGCCGTTGGGCACCAGGATGTTGCTGATCTCGTCGTCGCGCGCGGTCTTGGCGGTGATGGTCACGAAGCCCGAGATGTCGGTGCCGCTGTTGGTGATGAACTGCTTGGAGCCGTTGATCGTCCAGTGGTCGTCCTCGAGCGTCGCGGTCGTGCGCGTGTTGCCGGCGTCCGAGCCGGCCTCGGGCTCGGTCAGCCCGAACGCGCCCAGCGTCTCCCCGGCGCACAGCCGCGGCATCCACTCGCGCTTCTGCTCCTCGGAGCCGAAGGCGTAGAGCGGCCAGGTGCCGAGGCTGATGTGGGCGGCCACGGTGATGGCCACGCTGGAGTCGATGCGCGCGAGCTCCTCGATCACCAGCGCATAGCTCAGGTAGTCGGCGCCGCCCCCGCCGTACTCCTCGGGGTAGGGGATCCCCATCAGCCCCAGCTCGCCGAGCTTCTCGACGATCGCGTAGGGAAAGCTCTTGGTGCGGTCGAGCTCCTCGGCCACCGGCTTCACCTCGCCCGCGGCGAAGTCGCGCGCGAGGTTGCGGATGGCCTGGTGCTCGTCGCTGAGGTCGAAGTTCACCGGGCGCGGATGCTAGCCGCGGCGGCGCCCGGGCTCAGCGAAAGCGCGAGGTGCGCGACAGGCAGAGCAGGTAGTTGGTCACCTGCTGGGGGGCGCCGCGGTTGACGAAGGACCACGAGCCCTCGCGCCGGTCGAACGGGTAGCTCCGCAGAAGAGTGATCTCGCCCTCGCCGTCGAGCGACGTGCCCGTGCCCAGGCTGAAGCTGTCGCGCGCGCAGGAGCCGGTGATCGAGCGGTTGGTGCCCGAGGCGAGCGGTGCGTCGTAGGAGACGCGCTCGATCCCGAAGGCCAGCGTGGTCCGGGCGCCGTTTCTCTCTCCCACGGCGATCCGCTGCAGGCAGCGGATGCGGGCGCTGGCCCGGGCCGGGGAGCCGCCGGTGTTCTCCACACGGAAGACCCAGCCGCGGCGGTTGGGCACCGCTGCGGCCAGCCGCACCGCGCGCGTGCTCATCCCCACGCCCTGCCCCGTGGGGATGTAGCCCGCCGGGCAGCGGATGTCGATGTCCACGCCCGAGCCGGCCGGCACGCGCACCCTCGTGCGGCTGTCGCTGCTCACCCGCAGCGTCACGTCGGACACGCCGCGGGGCAGGTCCAGCCGCACGCAGCGCAGCGTGGCGCTGACCCGGCGCCGCGCGCGCGCCACGGAGGCGAAGCTCATCTTCCAGAGGCGGGCCTCGCTGCCCGGCCCGGACTCGCTGACCCTCACCCCGCTGGGCAGGCGCACCGGGGCCGCGTGCAGGGCCACGGCGGACTTGGGGCAGGCGAGCGTCAGCGCGCGCGAACCCCCGCCCGGCACGCTGATCGAGGCCCCGACCGTGCTCGGAGCGACCGTCGCTCGAGCGGAGGCGACGGCGGGCAGAACAGCGAGAGTGACTATGGCGACGGTGACCCCTCCGCCGGCGATGCTTCTCATCGCGGGCAACCCTACATGCAAGTTGCAGTTTCTGTCCGCTTAGTTGTGCGCTTCTTTCTGTGGCTGGGGTTGATTCGCGGGCCTCGTTTCGGCGATGCTGGGCCATCTACCCGGGAGAGCGGATGAGCGACGAGTACGGGCCGACCGACCTCTTCGAGGCCGCCTACAGCGAGGGCGTGACCGAGGAGATCGCGCCGCCGGGGGGCAGCGACCGCGAGCTGCTGGTGCGCGCCGCCCCCGCCGAGGCCTTCGCCCTGCGCGGCTGCGTGCTCACCCCGGAGCGCGCCATCGAGAAGGGCTACGTGGTGGTGGGCGAGGACCGGACGATCGCGGCGGTGAGCGAGACCAAGCCCCAGGGCGTGCCGGTGCACGAGACCGACGGCGTGATCTGCCCCGGGCTGATCGACCTGCACGGCCACCCCGAGTTCAACATCTTCGCCGCCTGGGAGCCGCCGCGCGAGTTCGTGAACCGCTACGCCTGGCGCGGCAGCGACCTCTACAAGCAGCTCGTGCGCGAGCCGCAGAACAAGCTGCTGGGCGCGCTGGCGCCCAAGACCCAGCTGCGCTACGCGGAGATCCGGGCGCTGGTGGGCGGCGTCACGGCCATCCAGGGCACGGGCGGGCAGGCCACGAGCTACCAGGACGAGGCGCTCGTGCGCAACGTCGACAAGTGGATCTTCGGCGAGCAGCGGGCGCGCTCGATGATCGACCTGCCGTCGGGCTCGCGCGGGCGCCCGGAGCTGGAGAGCATCCTGGCCGGGATCGAGTCGGGCAAGGTCAAGGCGTTCTACATCCACCTGGCCGAGGGGCGCTCGGACAACGAGCGCTCGCGCGAGGAGCTCGACACGCTGGTGGAGCTGAACGGCCTGACCGAGCGCACGGTGATCATCCACGGCACGGCGCTGAACGAGGAGCAGCTGGGCGACGTGAGGGACGCGGGGGCGTCGCTGGTGTGGTCGCCGCAGTCCAACCTGCGCCTGTACGGGGAGACCACCCGCGCCGCCGACGCCATGCAGCTGGGTCTCCCGCTGGGGCTGGGTGCCGACTGGCTGCCGTCGGGCTCCACCAGCCTGCTGGCCGAGCTGAAGGTGGCGCGGCGCGCGCTGCAGGAGCAGGGCGCCGACCCGAGCGCGCGGCGGCTGGTGGAGATGGTCACCTCCGACGCCGCGGCGATCGCGGGCCTCGACGACAAGCTGGGCTCGATCGAGCCCGGCCGCCCGTCCGACCTGGTGGTGTTCGAGCGCCGCGAGGCCGATCCGTGGGAGAACGTGGTGCGCGCCGAGCCGTCGTGGGTGGAGCTGGTGATGATCGACGGCGACCTGGCCTACGGGAGCGAGTCGCGGGTGATGGAGCTGGCCGGCCCGCAGGACCTCGGGGGCCTCGACCGCGTGATCGCGTGGGGGAGGCCGATGCTGCTCGACACGAGCTTCCGCGCCGCGGCGGAGGACGACGACGAGCCGCCGCCCAGCCTGGCCGACCTGCGCGCGGCGCTGATCGGGGAATACCCGCAGGTGGGGCCGATCTTTTCGTGAGAGAGCAACCGAAGGAGAGGACGATGATCGAGTTCGACCCGGGTCCCACCAAGACGCTGGCCCGCCACCTCGACGAGATGCCCAGCTACGCCGAGAAGCGCGAGCTCTTCTGGTACGACTGGGGCCCGATCTTCTACCGCGGCCGGCTCAACGGATCGGCCCGGGTGCTGGGGATCGCGTCGGACCCGGGGCCGACGGAGCGGATCGCGGGGCGCACGCTGGTGGGCGACGCGGGGCAGCGGGTGCAGGGGTTCCTGGCCAAGCTGGGGCTGACGCGGTCGTACGTGCTGGTGAACGCCTACGCGTACGCGCTGCATCCCTCGCGGGCGCGCGACGCCCGGCCGCTGCTTCGAGGACGACGATCACCGGCGCTGGCGCAACAAGCTCTACGACATGGTCAGCGGCTCGGACCTGCAGGCGATCGTGGCCTTCGGCGGCGAGGCCCAGGCGGCGCTCGACCTGTGGGACGCCCGGCCCGACGTGCCGGTGTTCGAGCTGCCCCATCCGAGCAGCCGCAACCCGGACACGCTGGTGAACAGGTGGCGCGCGGGGATCGACGACCTGCGCGGCGATCGTCACCCCCGACTCCGACGGCGATTCGCTGCCGCCGAACTACGGCACGCAAGTTCCGCGAGAGCGACTACGCGCGCATCCCGCTGCGCGACCTGCCCTTCGGGGTGCCGGAGTGGTTCGGCGACGACTCCTGGGGGCGCACCGCGAGCCGGCGCCACAACAACTCGGTGTCGCGCCCGGGGAGCGACCTGGAGCACACGCTGGTGTGGCAGGCGCCGCCGGGGCAGCCGCTAGTCAAGTCGCGGCCGGTCCTCGCCGATCACGGGGGCATGCGCCACCTCAGCTACGCCAACGTCATGGCCTCCGTCGCCGTCTTCGTCGCGCTCGGAGGCGGCGCCTACGCCGCCGTGCAGGTGAACGGCAAGGACATCAAGAACCGCACGATCGCCGGGAAGAAGGTCAAGAACAACACGCTGGGCGGCAAGCAGATCAACGAGAGCGGCTCGGGCGAGGTGCCGAGCGCGGCGCGGGCGCAGTCCGCCGCCAAGGCGGACTCGGCCGACGCGACGACCGCCGCTTCCGCCACCACGGCGGGCACGCGACCACGACGGCCACGACGCGCGGCCAGCGCCACCAACGCGGCCAACGCCAGCCAACGCGGCCAACGCCGAACGCGAAGCTCGGCGGCGCTCCGCCCGCGGCCTTCTTCGTCAACTGCCCGGCGGCCACCACGCTCTACGGCGGCGTGTGCTGGGACAACACCTCGCGCGCGCAGCGCGGGCTGGATCTTCGCCTCCGATACGTGCGGCAACGCCGGCGGGCGCCTGCCCACGCTGAGCGAGCTCGTCGCCTACACCGACCAGGCCGGGCACCCAGCTCACCGGATCAGCCACTGGTCCAGCGAGGTCGTCGACGTCGGCAGGCCCCGCCAGCCGATCGTCGCGGTCGCCGAGACGAATCGGACCAGCTCCAGCAGCCCGGTCGCGCGCTTCGCCTACCGCTGCGTCTTCTACCGGACCAACTAGCCGGCGGCCCCGGCGGGTCCGCTCGCGGCCCGACGTTCCTTGCGCTCGGGCTCGACGATGACCTTGCCGCGGGTCTCCGGCAGCAGCCAGACGCAGGTGATCGCGAGCGTGCAGGCGACGAAGCCGACGATCATGATCGACTCGCCGAGGCCGATCGAGTCGGCGGTGAGGCCGATGAACCCGGGGCCGAGCGCGGCGAGACCGCGGCCGACGTTGTAGGCGAGCCCCTGGCCGGCGGCGCGCATGTTCGACGGGAACAGCTCGGCCAGGAAGGAGCCGTAGCCGGCGGCCTGGCCGGAGGCGAAGAAGCCGAGCAGGAAGCTGACCGACGTAGGTGATGAAGCTGCCGTCGATCGGGATCAGCACGAAGGCCGCGATCGCGGCGGCCGAGCCGAGGAAGTAGAAGGTGAACGCGGGGCGGCGGCCGATGGCGTCGTGGATGAAGCCGGCGACCACGTAGCCGATGAACGAGCCGGCGATCACCACCCAGCTGTAGGTGGCGGTGCCGACCACGGTCTGACCGCGCTCCTCGACGAGGAAGGTGGGGAGGAAGACGAAGACCGAGTAGTAGGTGCCCTGGCCACCGACGCCGAAGAGCGTGGCCAGGATCGACGTGCGCCGGATCTCCGGGCTGAACAGCAGCGGGAAGGAGATCGTTGTTCTTGGACTCGCTGGTCGTCTGGACCCGGTCCCGGGTGGTCAGCCGGATGAAGAAGGCGGCGAGCGCGGGCAGGATGCCGAGCAGGAAGAGATAGCGCCAGGCCTGATCGTCGTTGAAGGCGTCGAAGAGGATCAGGTAGGCGCCGGTGGAGAAGGCCCAGCCGATGGCGTAGGTGCTCTGAAGGATGCCCATGGTGCGCCCGCGCTGCTCGGGCTTGGCGTACTCGGCGAGAAGAGCGGCGCCAACGGCCCACTCGGCGCCGAAGGTGAAGCCGTGAAGGGTGCGCCAGAGAAGAAGCTGCTCGAGGTTCTGCGAGGTGGCGGTGAGGGCGGTGAAGACCGAGTAGCCGAGGATGACGAAGGTGAGGACCTTGACCCGGCCGAAGCGGTCGGCCAGCGTGCCGCCGACGACGCCGCCGAAGGCCGAGGCGACGAGGCTGAAGGCGACGACGAAGGGGCCGTCGGACGGCGAAAGGCTGAGCGAGACCGTGATCGCCGGCAGCGCGTAGGCGAACATCGTCCAGTCGAAGCCGTCGAGGCCCCAGCCGAGGCCGGAGGCGACGAAGGCGCGCCGGCGCTGGGTGTCGACCTCGTCGGGCGGGATGTTCGAGCTCGACGTCGTCCTGCCGAGGTGGCGGCGGCCTCGGAGTCGGCCATGCCTCGGTATCCCCGAGCGGGTTGGCGCCAAAACGCTGCTGGGGTTTGGCCGCGCTTAGCTCTCGGCAGGGGGATCGAAGGCTCCGTCCGGCCATCGGCTTCCGATCCTGAAGTCAAGTCGGGGCTTCGCGCGATCGGCTTGAGGGGCGCCTCAGGACCGTGCACGCCGCGCCTAAGGGGTACTCACACAGACGAGGCGAGCGCGAGTCACGGCCTAGATCTCTACTGCCTACTCACAGTGCTGTAGATCGAAGGCTCGAAGCGGCTCGCGTCCAGAAACGATCCTTAGGCCTAATGAACTGATGCTCTTGGCCGAGGTTAGTACCTGCCATGCACACCCCGCCTAGCGATGGGCGCGCACCCTGGAGGGTTCACCTTGCTGTCAATTAGCAATCGTCTGGCAGGAGTAGTTGCTGCACTCGCGCTCGTTGGCGCTGCACCAGCGGAAGCGGTTGACGCCCCTGTCGGCACCGGGCCTCGGGCCGGCGCTGCACACAGCTGCAGCTCGGGCTACACGCACGCCGCGCTCTCATGGGGACACAAGTGTCTGCGGGCGGGGCAGTTTTGTAAGCGCGGCACGAGCGCTAATCGCGAATACCACCGCTACAGCTTCCATTGCAGGGGCAACGGGCATTTGACCTACTACTAGCCGACTTCCATTCGGGGCCTGTGACCTGATCACCAGACCGCAGAAAACGACGATGAGGCGTCGGCCCGTGTTGGCTCACGGTTGTCGCCGATCGCGTACATCGCGCCGGCCCTCGTGCCCACGTAGATTCGGCCCTTCCACACGGACGGTGTCGCCTCAATGCAGCCGCCCAGCGCCACTCGCCACAGCTCGGGTGGCTCGACGCGACTCGTCGCTCACGTCGTAGGCGTGCAGGTCGCCCGCGCAGTCGCCCTGGATCAGCACGTCGTCCACCACCACCGGCGAGCTCCATGTCGGCCCGGGCAGCGGGATCTCCCAGCGCACCTTGCCGCTCTCCCGATCCACGCCCATCACGCCGCCCGCGTTCGTCGCCACGTACACCGTCGAGCCCTCGATCGCCGGCGTCGACCACGACCCTCCCGCACCCTTCTCGCCGATCTCCCGCAGCGGCACCGACCACACCAGCGGCCTCCGCGGCCGCCGCGGGTCCAGCTTCATCAGCTGCCCGACCTCCGCCGAGCGCTCGTTCATCTTCTCCAGCTCGCTCGCCACGTACAGGTAGCCCTCGTCGTCGATAACCGGCGAGGCGTCCGTGTCGTCGCCGGTCCAGAACCGGAAGACCCGCCGCGCCCGGCTGCCTCCGCGCAGCACGCGCGATATGTCCCATCCCTGCACCAGCCCGGCCGAGTTGGCGAAGTACACGACCCCGTCGGCAAACGCCGGTGAGCTCTCTATCGAGTAGTGGCGCTCCGGCGCGTCGATCGCCAGCTGGTCGTCCCAGCTCGGCAGCGTCAGCACCACCCGCGGCCTCACGCGCACCTTGCCGTCCGCGGTCCATCCGCGGTTCAGCTTGATCACGTACAGCCACGAGTTCTCGCCGCCCTCGATCAGGTAGTCGCCGACCACCAGCGCGGCGGCGTCCCAGTCGTCGTTCCACGTCGGGTCCGGCGCGCTGCTCGCGGGCAGCGACCACAGCACCTCCGGCTCGCGCCCGCGGTCCAGCGCCACGATCCGGAAGCTGTTGTCGCGCGAGCCCGCGTAGTACAGCGGGTACCCGTCCGGATCCGACGTCGCCGATCCCTTGGCCAGGTCGCCGGTGTCCAACGAGGAGCGCATCGGCTCGCCGGTCGAAGCGTCGAGGAAGTGGTAGTTCGTGTCGTAGGCCCCGAAGCGCAGCTCCACCCGCCCGCGCGGGTGCGGGATCACGTTCGGCTGTCCCGTCCAGCCCACCCCGCACCACGTGTAGGTGCCCGTCTCGTCCGTGGAATCCGCGCACATCCCGCCGCTGCGCGGGTATCGCCACAGCACCTCGGGCCGCATCGGCACCGGGCCCTCGCCGTAGTAGCTGCGCGTGAGGTTGCCGCGGAAGGTGGTGATGCCCGGCACCTCCGGGTTGATGGGGCCGGAGGCCGGCTCGCGGGGCAGCCGGTCGCGGTACGGCGCGTAGGCCACGCCGCGCACCGGGATCTCGGTCGGCTCGACAGCGGCGGTGGCGGCGGCGGCTCGCCGGCGCTGCGTCCCGTCGCCAGCTCCAGCGTTCCCGCCATCGCCACGCCGAAGGCCAGGGCCATCGCGCACAACATCGGCCGGCGGCGCCGGGCTGGGACATCGAGGCGGGGGCCAGCGAGCGCGGCCACGGTACCCAGCGGATACGGCGGATCGTCACTTACTCCTGCCCGCTGGGCCGACCGACCCAAGCGAGGCCCGGCTCACAGAAAGCGAGCCGGGCCTCGGAAAGGGGCGATCAGCCGAACACGATGTAGTTGTAGTTCGTGCCCGCCCCGTCGGGATCGATGGGGTTGGGGGTCGGGTTGCACGCCTTCAGCCGCAGCTGAGTGCCCTCGGCCTCGGCGTGGAACGAGACGTTGCCGCTGAAGCCCGCGCCGGGCGTCACGACGGCGACGCGATTGCCGATGTTCTCCGGCCCCGCGGTGGGATCGATGAACACGAACCCGCATGTCCCGCTCGGGATCGCGCCGAAGTTGCGGTCGACCGAACCGGAGAACTGGCCCACGTCGGCCGCGTTCAGCGCTCCGTTCACGACCTCGTCGCTGTCGACCGTGTTGGCGGCCAGCTCGCTGCTGCCGACCCCGTTGGCCGCGATCTCGCTGCTGCCCACCGACGACCCGGCCAGGTCGCCCGAGCCGAGGCTGTTGACCGCCACCTTGGACGAGCTCACGCTGTTCGAGGCGAGCTTCGGGTTGGTCACCGCGCCGTCGGCCAGCTGACCGGTGTTGATCGAGCCCTTCGACGACCTGGTTGACCTTGGCCTGCAGCGGCGCGCTGAGATCGCCCAGCTGGATGCCGCCGTCGGCCAGGTCGGCCGTCTTCACTCCGCCGTCCTTCAGGTCGGCCGAGCCGACCTTGTTGTTCTTGATCTTCGCGGACGTGACCGCGTTGTTCTTGATCTGCTTCGTGCCGATGAGCAGGCCCGCCGCGTAGCTGGTGCCGCCGAGAGCAACGAAGAGCGCGAGCGCGGCCACGGCGAGCGCCGCCAGGTTGAGCCGCGAGGCGCGTGAGATTCGATCGATGCAGCTGGTCATGTGATTCCCCTTTGGTAGTTGGTGACCGTCGCGTGTCCAACTGCCTCGAGAGGAAGGAATTACGGTGGTGGGGCTGGAAATAAAGCCCCGTGAGCCCGCGTTGCGCCGAGCTGTCCCAGAGCCTGACCCCTCGCGGCCAGCGGATCCTGGCGGCCTTCATCGCCGGCCGCCTCGCCGCCGGCCAGCTCCACGACGAGCTCATTCGCGCGAGCAGCGTCGAGAGCCTGCCCTCCGCCGAGCCGTCTCGGCGAGCCGCCGCGGCCTAGGCGATCACTCGGCGCAGGCGGCGGCTCATCGCCGCCCCCGAGGCATCGAAGATCCGGCACAGCTGCTGGAAACAGCCGTCCGGATCGCGCCGGCGCAGCCGCTCGTAGTGACTGCGAACCAGGTGCGCCGGCATCAGCAGCGCGGCGGCGAACTCGTTGGCCTCGCTCTCCTCCGGCGGGTAGGCGCGGCGCGGAGTCTCGTCGGGGTCGACCGCGTGCGAGCGACACCACACCGCCCCGCCCGCCCGGTGCAGGCACCAGTGGCCGAGCTCGTGGCTGATGGTGAAGCGCCGGCGCGCCGGCCAGGCGCGCGCCTCGGCCGCGTTCACCCAGATCTCGCCCATCCCCGGGAGCAGCAGGCCGCTCAGCGTCTGGCCCGCTTCGAGCGAGGGCACGCCGGGGGCGGTCGAGAGGTCGCCCATGTCGCGCACGTGCAGGCCGAAGCACGAGTCGGCGATGTGCTCCACCGGCACGGGCAGCGTGTCGCCGTTCCAGATCCAGTCCGGCACCGATCCGAGCACCCGCTCGGCGCGCTCCTCAACCTTCGGCTTCATCGCCCCGATCGTACGCGGGGGAGGGGCGGCTCAGCGGCCGCGGAACAGGCGGTCGACCTCGTCCCACTCCTCCGCCGCCGCCGGGGCGCCCTCTGGAACGCTGGCGAGAGGGGTGTCGATCGAGGCCTGCGTGGTCCGCGTGAACACCGCCGCCTCGTCCATCCGCAGCGGCCCCGGCGCGGGCAGCGACCCCGCCTTGCGCAGCGACTCGCCCGCCACCCCCACGATCTTCCCCAGCGAGTCGAGCACGCGTGTCCGACACCCCGTCGGCGGGCAGCAGCCCCTGCTCCATCTGGTGGTAGTAGCCCGCCACCTTGTCCTGCTGGGACTGCGCGCCCAGCCGGGCGGCCAGCTCGCGCACCAGGTCGGCTCGCTTCACGCGCGCCTGCGCGCGCAGGCGAGGAAGCAATGCCGGCCACAGGCCCCCGGCTCCGGTCAGCGAGCGGTGAATGCCCTCCACCACCGGCGCCGCCGCCGACTCGGCCATCTCGTCGCGCGAGAGCTCCTGCCGCGGCGCCTGCTCCAGGTAGCCGTCGATCAGCGCGGCCAGCACCGCCCGGTCCTCCGCCGGCGCGCGCGACAGGAACGGCCGCGGGTCGCCCGCCCCGGCCTGGTGGGCTTCCTTGTACTCCCTGAGTAGCTCGTCGACCTGGCTCATCGCCTACTCCGCAGATTCTCCCTCGCCGAGCAGCTCCTTCACGCGCCGCTGGTAGCGCGAGGAGATCTGGTGCACGTTGGCCTCGGTCATCCCGCCGCCCACCCGCTCGACCACCGACGCCGCCGAATGGGGACCGAACACGTACAGGCGCACGACCTCGCGGTGGGCCTCGGGCAGCTCCTCGAGCGCATCGTCCACGCACTGGCGCGCGTAGAGCGCATCGCCCTCGAAGGCCACCGACGGCTCGTCGCCCCAGACCTCGTCCTCGCCCTGGTGCTCAGTGACCAGCTTCTCCGTGGGCAGCGTGCGCTCGCGCTTCTGGTAGTGGTCGGCGATCCGCCGCGACAGGATCGTGTTCAGCCACGAGCGAAACTCGCCGACCGATTGGCCGTCGAAGGCCGAGGCGATCGCGCTCTCCAGCGCCTCGCCGGCCACCTGCTCGACGTCCGATTCAGGCAGCTTCACTCGCGCGCGGTTGATCAGGTTGTCCCAGTAGCCGAAGGCCAGCACGCCGATGGCCGGCTTCATGGCGTCGTGGCGGCCCGCCTCGCGGGCGGCGCGGATGTAGGAGATGAGGTCGTCATCGCTGCGGTGTTGCAGCTGGTACTCGGGGAGCTCTGCGAAGTCGGCCAATGGATGGGGGGTCGTGGGGGCGGGGGGAACCTGACAGCTTTGTCAGATCGAGGCCCCGGCGGCCGACCCTGCCGCCATGACCACTATCACGCCTCTTCACGTTCTCGGCGAGCCGCAGGTGGCCGGCCCGCTCGCCGTCTTCCCGATCCTGTCCGGTCCCCGCCCGGCCCTCGAGTACCGCACGTTCTCACACGCGATCGAGCTCGGTGCTCGGGTCACGGAGCTGAAGTCGGGCGCCGCTGTCGGCCGGCTGCTCGTGGAGAACCCCACCGACCTTCCCCTTCTCATCTACGAGGGCGAGGAGGTGCTCGGCGCCCAGCAGAACCGGCTCTTCGACAGCTCCGTGCTCGTGCCCGCCGGCGCGTGGCTCGAGCTCGAGGTGAGCTGTGTCGAGCAGGGGCGCTGGGATCACCGGCGCCACGGGGAGGCGATGCGGCCGAGCCCGCAGGCCGCCGACCCGATGCTGCGGCGGCGCAAGCGCCAGGCGGTCGAGCGCGATGGCGCCGCCGACCAGGGCGAGGTGTGGGCCAGCGTGGCCGAGCGCCTGGCCGATCACGACGTCGCGTCCCCGAGCGCCGCGATGAGCGATCTCTTCGACGGCCGCCGGGAGGATCTCGGCAAGCTCAGCGGAGCGATTCACCACGTCGAGGGTCAGACCGGCGCCGTGGCCTGCGTGGCCGGGGTACCCGTGGCGCTCGACCTGGTCAGCCGTCCCGAGGTCTTCGCCTCCCTGCTCGGCCCGCTGTCCCAGGGGTACGCGCTCGACGCGCTGGGCGCTCCCGAGACGGTGGCGCGCACGGCGCCGCCCGCGAGCCTTCTCCACGACGTTCTGGAGGCGGTTCGGGTCGAGCGGCCCAGTCCGGGGATGGGGCGGGCCTTCAGCCTCCACGACCCCGGGTTCGTGGGCGCGGGGCTGGAGCACGACGGTGAGCTGGTGCAGCTGTCGGCCTTTCCCGCGGGGCAGCGGCTCCGTCTCGCATCGCCCGGCCGTCGCGGCGGCGCGCTTGAGGCGCGCGCTCGCGCTGATCCTGCTGCTCCTCGCCGGCTGCGGCGGCGGCGCCACCGAGGCGGCGCGGCGGCCCGCCCCCGTCGACGAGGCGGTGCAGGCCGAGCGCAACGCCGGGCGGACGCTGGCGGCGTTCTGCCTCGACGCGCGACGGACGTGCTCGCGACGCCGTCCGCGCGATCTCGCTGCTCATCCGTCACGCGCGCGAGGACATCGCCGCCGGCACCGACGAGGACAACCTCGCCTGGCGGGAGGAACTCGGGTACATCGCCGGCCGGCTCGAGCACCACGAATGCCTGCCCGCTCAGGTGCCGCGCATCGATCGCGCCCTGCGCCGGCTGCCGCTGCCGGAGCTCTACGAGCCCGAGTACGACTACGCGCCCGAGTACGACTACGAGCCCTACCCGTGAAAGCGCAGGAAGCCCTCGCGGACGAGCCGGCGCACCAGCACCAGCCGCCCCGCCTCGTCCAGCGCGCCGGGCAGCGAGGCGGCATCGAACGGGCCGTCCGCCGCGGCAACGGCGCCCACCGCCTCGCCGGCCTGCGGCGGGAAGCGCAGCTCCTTGCCCTCGAAGAGCAGCAGCGACCCGCCGCCGGGGTCCTCCTCCAGCTCGAAGATCACCGTCGGCCGGCGCTCCAGCAGCGAGTCGACCGTGAGCCCCTCCAGCGCCCGCACCTGCGCCAGCTGGTCGTGCAGGATCGGCCGCCGGCCGGCCACGAAGCGCCGCCGCGCCGCGCGCGCCAGGGCCTCGGGCGAGACCCGCGCGGCGAAGCGCTCCAGCAGCTCAGCCGCCGGCACATCCCCGTCGGCCGAGCGGCGGAACTCCACGTCGTCGGCGCACTCGTCCGAGCGCCATCCGCAGCGCGTCGAGGCGCGTCGGCGGGTGCATCCCGATCGTCAGGTGCAGCGACTCGTCGTCCGAGGTCGTGGCCTCGTGCGGCCAGCCGCGCGGCAGGTAGAGCGTGTCGCCGGCCTCCAGCACGAGGTCCTCGACCGGCTCGCCCGGATCGCCCAGCGACGGCGACCAGCGCTGGTCCTTCAGCGGCAGCTCGACCACCGGCTCGTACACCCGCCAGCGCTTGCGCCCGGCGACCTGCAGGATGAACACGTCGTGGGTGTCGTGGTGCACGGCGAACCCGCGCGCGGACGCGGGCGTGAAGTAGGCGTTGGCCTGCACCGGGCAGCCGAGCGCGATCTCGAGCTCGCGGCAGTAGAGCGCCAGCGCGGGCCAGTGCAGGTGCAGCGCCTGCAGCACGATCGTGGCCCCGCCGGCGAACTCCTCGGCCACCCGGTCGACCACCGCCGTGCCGGAGAAGCTGCCCGGCCGCCAGGCGATGTCCTCGGTGTAGCCGGCGAGCGGGAGCTGGGCGCCCTCCTTGACCAGGCGGAAGGCCGGCACCCGGAGGCCGGTCTCGCACACCAGCCGCTCGACGTCGGCGGCGGAGAGCAGCGAGTCGAAGCGCGCGGCCTCCCCGCGCGCCACCACGAGCGGCCGCTGCTCCCAGTACTCGTCGAAGAAGCGCTCGGGCTCGACCGGGTCGAGCGTGAGCCCGAGCGCGGCGGGGCTAAGCGCCGGGGGAGCCGGGATCGCCGGAGTCGTCACCGGTGTCGCTGACGTCGGCCGTGTCGCCGGAGTCGTCGCCCGTATCGCTCACGTCGCCGGGGTCGTCCGAGTCATCGGCGCGCCGCGGCCTGAACCGAGCCGTTCATCCGGCGCGTCTCGATCTCTTCGTCGCTGAGCGTGGTGTTGGCTTCGCGTTCGTCCATCGGCGCAGCATGGCATAGCGAACGCACCCGAAGCGGCGTTGGCCGAAATCGTCCGGTAGTTGTCGTTGCAGACAGAACCGCGTCCAGGGAACATGGGCCCATGCCCGCTCCACGCCGCATCGTGCTGCTCGCCTTCGACGGCGCTCAGACGCTCGACTTCACCGGTCCGCTCGAGGTCTTCGCCGCCGCCGACCGGATCGCGGGGAGCCAGTACTCGACCGAGATCGTGAGCCCCGACGGCGGCCCGTTCGCCACCAGCAGCGGCCTGAGGGTCGTGCCCGACCGCTCGATCGCGGCCTGCCGCGGACCGCTCGACACCCTGGTCGTGGCCGGCGGTAGCGGTGTGCGCGCCGCGGAGCAGGACGAGGCGCTCCTGCGCTGGCTGACCGCGCACGGCCGCGCGGTCGAGGCGGGTGGCCTCGGTCTGCACCGGGGCCTTCCTGCTCGCCCGCGCCGGCCTGCTCGACGGGCGCCCGGCGACCACCCACTGGGCGTGGGCGGACCAGCTCGCCGAGCGCTATCCGTCGGTGCGGGTCGATCCCGACCGCATCTTCGTCCGCGACGGCCAGATCTGGACCGCGGCCGGCGTGACCGCGGGCATGGACCTCGCACTCGCGCTCGTGGAGGACGATCTCGGCCGCGAGGTCGCCCTCGAGGTGGCGCGCTGGCTGGTCGTGTTCGCCCGGCGGCCGGGCGGCCAGTCGCAGTTCAGCGCTCCGCTCGCGGCCCAGACCGCCGAGCGGCGCCCCCTGCGCGAGGTGCAGGAGTGGGTGCTGGCCGACCCCGCCCGAGACTGCTCGGTGGAGGCGCTGGCCCTCCGCGCCGCCATGAGCCCGCGCAACTTCGCTCGCGCGTTTCGCCGCGAGGTCGGCGTGACTCCGGCCGCCTGGGTCGAGGAGGTGCGGGTGGAGAGCGCCCGGCGCCTGCTCGAGGCGAGCGCCGTGAGCACCGACCAGGTGGCCGCCCAGTGCGGCTTCGGCACCGTCGAGACCCTGCGCCGCGCCTTCGGGCGCCGAGTCGGGGTCAGCCCGGGCCAGTACCGCGAACGCTTCCAAGCCGCGCTCCAACCCGCGGCCTGACCCCGAGGAGGACCTCACCATGGAGATCGCCATCCCGCTGTTCGACCGCTTCACCGCCCTCGACGCCGTCGGCCCCTACCAGGTGCTGTCGGCCCTGCCGGGCGCTCGAGTCCGCTTCCTGGCCGCCGAGCCCGGCCCCGTCCGCGCCGACAACCGCATGCTCACCCTGGTGGCCGAGGGCCGCTACGAGGACTCAGACCAGCCCGAGATCCTGGTGATACCGGGAGGCATCGGCTCCCGCGCGGCCCTGGAGGACGAGCGCCTGCTCGACTGGGTGCGCTCGGTGCACGAGACCACGCGCTTCACCACCTCGGTCTGCACCGGCTCGCTCGTGCTGGCCGCGGCGGGGCTGCTCGACGGCGAGGACGCCACGACCCACTGGCTCGAGTTCGAGGCGCTCGCCGCGCTCGGCGCCCGGCCCACGTCCGAGCGGGTGGTCGAGCGCGGGAAGATCATCACCGCGGCGGGCGTGTCCGCGGGGATCGACATGGCCCTTCGCGTGACCGAGCTGATCGCCGGCGCCGAGGTCGCCCAGGCCATCCAGCTCGCCATCGAGTACGACCCGCAGCCCCCGTTCGACTCGGGCTCCCCGGAGAAGGCGCCGGACGAGGTGGTGGCTCTGGTGCGCGCCGTGGTGGCGGGGATGGAGACCCCCGCCGCCTGACGCGGGTCAGTCCTCCGTCGGCTTACCCCAGCGGTTGTCGCCGTAGTTGCGGATGCGCTCGTCCTCGACGGCCTCGGATCCGCCGGGCGACAGGCCCGCCTGGTCGAGCATGCGTCGCATGTTGGCGATCGACCGCTTGTCGACGTTCTTCTCGCCGTAGTCGTGGAAGACCTCGGTCTCCGGCCCGACCGTGACCTTCAGGTGACCGTTGTGCTCCTCGACGACCGTGCCCACCGCCTCCAGCAGCGAGCGCGCCGAATGCCACTCGACGTTGCTGCTGGTGGGGTGCTGGAAGATCTTCTCCACCGTCGTGCGGTGATGGTTGTTCAAATGGGTAGCCATGGTTGTGCTCCTTTCAGGGCGCTGCCGCGCCGGCGACCGCTCCCCAGATCGTTCTCGCCATCAGGGCCGCACCCCCGGGGTTCAGGTGGATCGTGTCGTAGGTCACTCCGGCACGGTCCGATGCCCTTGCCCAGTCGGCCAGCACGAGGTCGTCCCGGCGGCGGTCCAGGCGACGCAGGCGCTCGTTGACGTAGGGGAAGTACCACGAGTACTGGCCCAGCTCGCCGACCGACCCCGGCGGAACCGTGCGCGGCGTGGGTTCGCGCAGGGTCACCCAGACCACCTGGCGGGCACCCAGCCGGCGCAGGGTCCGAAGCAGCCTGCGGGCCTCGCTGTCGAAGCGCTTGGCCCAGACGCCGTAGCGACGCCGGCCGCGCTCCCAGAGTGAGTTGTAGCCAAGCCCGACGACCACGAGGCGCGCGACGCGGGCTCCTCTCCCGCGCAGCTCGCGCTCGGCGACCCCGATCATCAGGGCCGGCCGGCCGTGCATCCGCACCCGCCAGCAAGGCCGCCGCGCCCGCACCGCCGAGATGCCGCCGAGCAGAACGGAGTCGACGAGCACCGTCGCGCGACGCGGCCGGTGCCAAGCCGGCAGGGCATTGCGCTGGATGGGGCGGAGCTGGCACCCCTGCTTCGGCCGGGTCTCCGATTCCGCGCCGTCGGCCAGCGCCGCCGCCAGGAACCCCGCGCAGAGAAGTGCGGCGCCGGCCCAGGCGAGTCCGCGAGTGCTGGGTCCGGGCACGACGAACATCGTACGCCCGCCCGGGCGGCGGTCTAGCGCCGGGCGTACAGCGCCACGGCGAGCCGAATGGGCCCGGGCTGCTGCCCGGATGGGGCGAGCGGCCGGCTGGTCACGCTCACCGAGGCACTCGCCGAGCAGTCGGTGTAGCCGCGGGGCTTTCTCACCGTGCCGCGCACGTGGCCCGTGCCGCGTGAAGGTTCGCTGCTTGCGGTGGACCCGCAACTGCTTGTCGAAGCAGAAGGCCTGTAGGAACACCTCGATCTGGGCGTCCGGTCCGGTGTGGGCGCTCACGCTCACGACGCGCTCGCGCGGGAGAAGCTTCCCGAAGGGCGAGACCCCGGGCAGGATTGCGGTGGCGGACTTGCGCGCCACGCGACGCGCGTCCGCGGCGGGCGCCACCGCGCCCAGCATCACGATCGCGCAGGTGGCCAGCAGGGCCGCCGTTCTGATTCGCGCCTTCACACCCCTGATATCGGCAGCGCCGACCGGCGGATGAGGACGCTAGGCCGCCGCCTTCGCCGCGGCGCGCGGCCTCACCGTGGCGAACGCCACCCCGGCCAGCACCACGGCCACGCC
Organism: uncultured Thermoleophilaceae bacterium; assembly: GCA_963746825.1. GTDB lineage: Bacteria > Actinomycetota > Thermoleophilia > Solirubrobacterales > Thermoleophilaceae > JACVRW01. The sequence goes on along the minus strand of CAVVCU010000007.1, from coordinate 113,011 downwards.
GCTCAGCTGCACCGCCGACGGCGCCTCGTCGAGCAGCACCACGCCGAGCAAGACGGTGCACACCGGCTGCAGCATCAGCACGATCGATGTGATCACCGCGGGCAGCCGCGGGAGCGAGACGCTGATCAGCAGCCACCCCAGCACCTGCGAGGTCAGGGCCAGCGTGACCAGCCAAGCCTGCGACTCGAGACCGGGCGTCCAGTCGAGGTCGCCGGCCACCAGCGCCGCCCAGGGCGGAGAAGACGCAGCCGGTCAGGGTGGCGTCGAACAACGGACCGGCCGGGCGGCGCTCGTCGGTGTTGCCCTGACGCAGGGTCAGAATGAAGAGCGAGTAGGCGATCGCGGTGATTACGCCCAGGATCCCGCCGAGCACCGGGTCCTCGCCGTAGGCACCGGCGCCGATCACGCCGCTGATGAGGACCACGCCGACGAAGACGACCGGGATCGAGGCCAGCGCGCGGTTCTCCGGCCGCTCGCCCAGCGCCAACCATGCGACAGAGCGGGACCAGTACCACCTGGATGTCGCCGAGCACGGTGGACAGCCCGGCGCCCACCGCCTCGATCGAGTGGTGCCAGACCGTGAGGTTGACCGCGAAGATCACCCCGGCGCCCAGGGCGATCAGACGCTCGCGCCTCGAGCGCGCGCCGTAGCGCCGGTGCTCGAGCCAGGCCAGCAGCGCCAGCGGCGGCAGCGCCCACAGGCAGCGGAACACCGCGGCGGTGGAGGGGGACACATCGGCGAGCCGGACGAGGATCCCGCTGAAGGCGATCACCAGCGCGCCGAGCACCCCCGCGAGGACGGGACGGGAGTTCATCGAGCGGCCCCGACACTAGGGTGTCCCGCGGTGGACCGGAACACCGTGATGTGGACGATGGTCGTGTTCTTCGGCTCGGCGCTGATGTTCTCGTCGATCCGCAGCGCGGCCGAGGACGACGGCATCGGGATCGCCCTGCTGGCCCAGGTGGCGGCGGGCGGGCTGCTGATCGCCTTCATCGTTCTCTACATGAGGAGCCGGGGCGATTGAGGCCGCTGGCCGAGCAGCGCATCCTCGTGACCGGCTCGACCGACGGCCTCGGCCGGCGGGTGGCGGCCAAGCTGGCGCAGCGCGGGGCGACGGTGCTGATCCACGGCCGCGATCCGGCCAAGGTCGAGGCGGCGGTCGCTGACACCGGCGCCGCCGACGGGCTGGTGGCCGACCTCGCCGACCTCGACGCCGTGCGCGGGCTGGCCGGCCAGGTGGGCGAGCTCGACACGCTGCTGAACAACGCCGGCGTGATCGTCCCCGAGCGCCGCGAGAGCGCCGACGGCCACGAGCTCACCTTCGCCGTCAATTACCTCTCCCACTTCCTGCTTACCGCGCTGTTGCTGGACGACCTGCGCGAGCCCGCACGGATTGTCAACGTGTCCTCGATCGGCCAGGCGCCCGTCGACTTCGACGACGTCATGCTGGAGCGCGGCTACGACGCCTACGGCGCCTACGCCCAGAGCAAGCTCGCCCAGGTGCTGTTCACCGTCGAGCTGGCCGAGCGGCTGAGCGGCCGGGAGATCACCGTCAACGCGCTCCACCCGGCCACGCTGATGGACACCAAGATGGTGCGCGATTCGTTCGGGCGCTCGCAGAGCACGGTCGAGCAGGGGGTGGAGGCGACGCTGCGCCTGATCGAGGACCCGGTGCTCGACGGCGTGAGCGGCCGCTTCTTCGACGGCATGCGCGAGTCCTCCGCCCACGACCAGGCCTACGACGCCGCGGCGCGCCGCCGGCTGTGGGACCTCAGCGAGCAGCTGACCGCGCCGTGAGCCGCTGGGTGGTCGACGGGATGAACCTGATCGGCTCGCGCCCCGACGGCTGGTGGCGCGACCGCCCGCGCGCCATGCGCGAGCTCGTGGAGGACCTGAAAACCCTGGGCGAGCCGGTGACCGTGGTGTTCGACGGCCGTCCCTTCGAGCTCGAGGACACCGAGGCGGTCGAGGTGAAGTTCGCCAAGCGGCGCGGGCGCAACGCGGCCGACGACGACATCGCGGATCTGGTGGCGCATGCCGAGGAGCCGGGCGAGCTGCGCGTGGTGACCTCGGACAGGGAGCTGAGCGAGCGGGTCCGCGCCAGCGGCGGCCAGGTGACCGGCGTGGGCGAGTTCCGCAGGCGGCTGGAACGGTGAACCCGGCCTACGAGACCGCCCTGCTCGACTGGCTGGCCTGCGCGCAGCGCGGCAGGCAGGAGCCCGCCGCGCGCGCCGCCGCCGAGTCCGGCGACCCGGTGGTCCACGCCGGCACCGCCGGCCACGTGCTCGACTTCGACGACACCTACCTGCCCGGCATCGCCCACCTCACCGCGCCCACCGCCCCGGCGGCGCTGGTGGTGGGGGCCGAGCTGGGCCGCACCACCGGCGAGGTGCTGGCCGCCTACGCCGCCGGCTTCGAGGCCATGGGCGCCCTCGCGCGCGCGAGTCACCCCGCCCTCTACGACGCGGGCTGGCACCCCACCGCCGTCTGCGGCGGCGTGGGCGCGGCGGTGGCCGCGGCCGAGCTGCTGGGCGCGCCGCGCGAGCCGGCGGTCGCTCTCGCGCTGCTGCGGGCCAGCGGGCTGCGCGCCGCATTCGGCTCGCAGGGCAAGTCGCTGCAGGTGGGCCTGGCCGCCGCGTCCGGGGTGCAGGCCGCGCGGCTGGCCCACGCCGGCGCGCGGGTGCCGCTCGACGCCGCGGCGCGCGGCTTCGAGGAGGCCACCGGCGGCACCTACGCCGAGCCGCAGGCCGGCGACCCGCCCGCCGTCGAGCAGAACTGGATCAAGGCCTGGCCCTGCTGCCTGCAGACCCACGGGGCGATCGAGGCCGCCGCCGAGGTCCGCGACGACGCACCGGAGCGAGCTCAGCGTGACCGTCCACCCGGTCTCCCTGCAGGCCGCCTCGGTGGGGCCGGATCCGGCCGACGGCCTGCAGGCCAAGTTCTCGATTCCCTACCTGACCGCCTACACGCTCACGCACGGGCCACCCACGGTCGAGAGCTTCGACTCCGTCGACCCCGAGGTGGTCGAGCGTGCACGCGCGGTCGAGATCCGCACCGAGCGCGACCAGCTCGAGTCCGAGTTCGTGCTCCACGCCGGCGAGGACGAGATCGCCCGGGTGAAGGCGGCGCTGGGCTCGCCGGAGAAGCCCATGGACCCCGACGCGCTGGCCGAGAAGGTCCGCGGCCTCACCGGAGGCGCCGCCGCAGCGCCTGGATCCTGGCGCACCCGCGCTCAATCTCTGGCCCTAGCGGCCGAACACAGGGCCATGAAGAAGACCGCTGCCCGCATCGCCGTCCTGGCCGCCCTGTCGCTGCTCGCGATTCCGAGCGTGGCCTCGGCGCGCCCATGGGGCGGCGTCGGCTCGAACCCCCTCGGTCCCGCGGCCGGTGCCTCGGTGCTGCTCGGGGTGCAGAACGGTCAGGTGAGGGTGCGAAACGTTCAGCTCATCATCACCTGCACCGACGCCGAGGACGGCCTGGAGTCCCCGCGCGCCTTCTACGCGCGCTTCAACAACTGGGAGAACCTGCGCCTGAACAAGTTCGACATCCAGTTCAGCGCCAACGCAGGCGGCCGGCTGGGTCTCGTGACGCTCAAGGGAATCCTGCGCTCCAACGGGACCGGAGCGGCGCGGATACACGTGATCGCCACGGGCACGGGCGACATGGGCCAGGTGGTGGAGCGCTGCGAGGGCCGGGCGCGGGTCGACCTGTTCCGCGGCGGCAACTGACCTAGTTCCGCCGAGAGGCGCAACGGGGATGATGTCCCCATGCGCCAACTCACGAGCCTCGACGCCCAGTTCCTGCGCATGGAGGACGCCCGCACCTACGGGCACGTCGGCGGCCTGGCGGTGTACGACCCGTCGACCGCCCCCGGCGGGGAGCTGACCACCGGCGACATCTGCCGCCTGGTGAGCGAGCGCCTCCACCTGCTGCCGGTGTTCAGGTGGCGCCTGGCCGAGGTCCCCTTCAGCCTCGACCTGCCCTACTGGATCGATGATCCGGACTTCGACCTCGACTTTCACATCCGCGAGTCCGCGGTGCCGCCGCCCGGCGACGACGACCGCCTGGCCGAGACCGTTGCCCGCATCTTCGCCCGCCCGCTCGACCGCCGCCGCCCGCTCTGGGAGCTGTACCTGATCCACGGCCTCGAGGGCGGTCGCGTGGCGCTGCTCACCAAGATCCACCACGCGGCGGTGGACGGCGTGTCGGGCAACGAGCTTCTCTCCGTCCTGCTCGACCCGAGCCCCGAGGGACGCGAGATGCCCCCGGCCCCGCCCGATACGGCCGGCGAGCGCGCGCCCGGTGAGCTCGAGATGCTCGGCGTGGGCCTGCTCGGCCTTCCGCGCCAGCCGCTGCGGGCCCTGCGCTCGGTGCCCACGGCCCTGCCCAATCTGACCGACCTGCCCGGCGCGAACGCGTTCCCCGGCGTGCCCACCCTGTCCCGCGCGCTTTCTCGCGCGCGCGAGGCGTTCGGCTCGGGCGGCGAGGATCCCGACGTGCTCGAGGTGACCACCGCGCGGGCGCCGAGCACCTTCTTCAACGGCCCGATCTCGCCCCACCGGCGCCTGGCCATCGGGCGGGTCTCGCTCGACAAGGTCAGGGCGATCAAGAACGCGGCGGGCATCACGGTGAACGACGTGGTGGTCACCCTCTGTGCCTCGGCGCTGCGTGAGTGGCTGATCGAGCAGGACGAGCTGCCCGACGAACCGCTGGTGGCCATGGTGCCCGTGTCGGTGCGCACCGACGAGCAGATGGGCTCCTTCGGCAACCGGGTGTCGATGATGATCGTGCCGGTGGCCACCGACGAGCCCGATCCCCTTCAGCGCCTGGTGCGCACACACGAGCTGCTCAGGGGGGCCAAGGAGCGCCACAAGGCGCTGCCCGCCGACCTGCTCACCGATGCCACCAGCTTCATCCCGCCCGCGGTGATGGCGCTGGCCGCGCGCACCACGATGGGCGTGCTGGGCCGCACGCGCCCGCCGCTCAACCTGGTGATCTCCAACGTTCCGGGGCCGCGCGAGCCGCTGTTCTGCGCGGGGGCCAAGCTCGAGGCCAACTACCCGGTGTCGGCGATCGCCGACGGGGTGGGGCTCAACATGACGGTGATGAGCTACCGCGACCGCCTCGACTTCGGCCTGGTGGGCGACCGCGACCAGATCGACGACCTGTGGCCGCTCATGCGCGGACTGGAGAAGGCCCTCGACGACCTGGAGGAGCTGGTGTGCGGGAAGGCGCCCGCGCGCCCCCGTTGAGGCCGCTCCCTAGGCTTAGCAGCGTGCGCATCGCTCTGACCCTCCTCCTCTGGCTCGTATTCGCCTCCACAGCTCAGGCGCAGGGGGTGCTCGACACGGCCTCGGACGCGATGGAGCTCGACCCGGTCTACGTGGATCCCAACGCCCAGCGCGAGATCTCCGAGGACGACGCCGAGGCGCTGCGCGAGGAGATCGCCGAGCGCGAGGCCGGGCCGCTCTACATCGCCGTGCTGCCGGCGAGCGCGGCCAACGAGGCGGGCGGCGATCCCGAGGCGGCACTGAGCCGAATTGCAAATGCGATACGCCAGCCCGGTACCTATGCTGCCGTGATCGGCGATCGGTTCATCGCCGGGTCGGAGGACGTGTTGGCGCCCGGCCAGGCCGGCGAGCTGGCCAGCGAGGCGCTCGAGTCCGGCGGCGACGACACCGCCGCGGTCCTCAGCGACTTCGTCCGTCGCGTGGGCGTGGCCCGCGGCGAGGCCGGCGACGCCGGCTCGGGTGGCTCCGACGGCGGCAGCGGCATCTCCGGCGGGGTGCTCGCCGCGGTGCTGGCCGCGGCCGCGGGGCTGTTCGGCGTGTCGATGTTCCGGCGGCGAAAGCGCGAGCGCGCGAAGGCCGCAGGCCGAGTTCGAGGAGGTGCGCGACGCCGCGCGCGACGACGTGATCGCGCTGGGTCAGGACATCCGCGCCCTCGACCTCGACATGGAGATGCCCGACGCCGACTCCGAGGCCAAGACCCACTACGGCCTGGCCGTGGAGCGCTACCAGCAGGCCGACGAGGCGCTGCAGCGCGCGCAGAAGCCGGCCGACGTTCAGCCGGTGACCGAGTTCCTCGAGGAGGGCCGCTGGGCCATGGAGGCCGCGCGCGCCGAGATGGCCGGCCGCGAGGCCCCGGAGCGCCGGGCGCCCTGCTTCTTCGATCCGCGCCACGGCCCGTCGGTGACCGACGTCGAGTGGGCCCCCGCCGACGGCCAGCCGCGCGAGGTGCCGGCCTGCGCCGCCGACGCCACGCGAGTGAAGGAGGGCTACGACCCGGACATGCGCGAGGTGGCCTCGAACGGCCGGATGGTCCCCTACTACCAGGCCGGTGCGGCCTACGCGCCCTACGCGGGCGGCTTCTTCGGCGGCGGCCTGCTGCCCGGCCTGTTCATCGGCTCGATGCTGGGCGGCGGCTTCGGTGGGTTCGGATACGCCGAGGATGCCTCGGCGGCGGGCGACCAGGGCGATTTCGGCGACTTCGGCGGCGGCTGGGGCGGCGGCGACTTCGGCGGCGGCGGGGACTTCGGCGGCGGCGACTTCTGAGTCGCGCCCGCGCGGGCCGGGTACGGAGGGGCCATGAACTCTCCAGATGAACGTGGGCCCTTCGAGCGCGAGGCCGAAGAGGCGACAGAGCAGACCAACGAGGGCTCCAGCAAGCTCGCCGATACCGACGAGACTGAGATGAGCGGCTCAGCCGAGCCGGGCACCACGGCGACTCCGGAAGGCACCTCGGAGGTGAGCGACTGATGGAGTCCCGCGAGCACGACTCGGGCGATCTCAATCGCGAGACCGCTGAGGAGCAGGAGGACAAGGGCGGGCGCTTCGCGCGGGAGACCGGCGAAGAGTCCTCGTCGGTCGAAGGCTCGGAAGCCGGACCCGGCAGCGGCGAGATTGATGACGACCTAAAGGAGCGCGATTAGGCCATGGAATCCCCTGAGCACAGGCCCGAAGAGCTGACCGCCAAGCAGGCCGCGGAGGACCTCGACCCCGAGCGCGGTCCGCTGGAGAACGACGGCGACCCCGACCGCGAGCCGGACGAAGGCACCCCGGAGGTGCCGGTGCGCACCGATCTCGAGGAGGACCTGGAGGACCGCGGCGACGCCTGACCGACGAGTGTGGGCCCTCGTTGCCACCTCCAGCGTCGCAAGTAGTGCCCACTCACCGCGCCGGAGGGGCCGGGGGTCAGCGGCGCAGGAAGTCGCGCACCGCGGCGTGCGTCTCCCGCGGGAGCTCCAGCTGCGGCACGTGGCCGCAGTTCAGCTCCACGTGGCGCGCCGACGAAAGCGCCTTCTCCACGTGGCGGCGAAAGCCCACCGGCACGAGCGTGTCGTTGAGGCCCCAGACGAACAGCGAGTCGCGCTCGAGCGACCCCAGGCGGGCCCAGAAGCCGTCGTCGCCGTGGGGCTCGTCGAGGTAGATGTTGCGCGCCGAGGCGTAGAAGGCGGCGCGGCCGCGCCGCGTGAGGTAGGCCCGCAGGAACTCGTCCATCCCGGCCGCCGCCCAGCCGTCGGAAGCGGTGGGCATCAGGCGCCGCATCGCGGCCTCCACCAGCGGTCGCGGGGTCACCTGAAGGAGGCCGAGCTCGGGGCGCATCAGGCGCACGAGCGGCACCCAGCGGCGGTCGCGAAGCCAGGCCAGGGCCGGGCTCAGCAGCACCAGGCCCTCCACCCGCTCGGGCGAAACGAGGCCCGCCTCGATGGCGACCCGGCCGCCCATGCTGTTGCCCACGAGCGTGGCTCGCTCCAGCCCGAGCTCGTCGAGCGTGTCGAACACCGAGCCGGCGAACCAGGCCGAGTTGTAGGGCGCCCCGATCGGCTTGTCGGACTCGCCGAAGCCGGGCAGGTCCATGGCCACCACGCGGTACTCGTCGGCCAGCGCGGCCAACGTGGGCAGAAACGAGGCCTTGGTGCCGCCCAGGCCGTGGAGACAGAGCAGGGTCTGGTCACCGGTGCCGGCCGAGACGATCGAGATGCGCCCGCTGCGGGTGCGCAGGGTGTCGAAGGTCAGGCGCCCGGGCTCGGCGGAGCCGCTGGTGGCGGCCAGGAAGCCCACGCCCAGGTGCAGGCTGCCGCGCATGTGCAGGCGCCCGGACCGAAAGGCGCGCATGCCCCCGCGCACGTCCTTGGCGACGCGCCCCCAGGTGGCGGCGTCGGCGGTGATCACGCTGTCGGGCTCGTCGCCCTCGTCCGCGGGCCCCAGCTCGAGCTCTGAGTCCGACAGGCGCGCGTCCCAGTCGCCCCGCTCGGGCACGCGCAGCCGCACCAGCCCGCGGCCGCCGGGCACGTCGATCACGTCGGGGTCGTAGCGCTCGACCAGCGCGGCGATGCCCGCCGGCGGCTTTCTGGTAGCGCTGGCGGCGGAGGCGGCCATCTCACCAGCGTACGGGCGCGACCCTACGGGCGGACCATCTGCCCGGTCGCGGCGCTGCGGTAGAGCGCCTCGATGGCGCGGGCCTGGCCGAGCGCGTCGGCGCGGCCCAGCAGCGGCTCCCGCTCGCCCGCCACCGCGGCGGCGAAGTCGCGCAGCTCGCAGGCGTAGGGGTTGGCGTCCTCGGCGCGCAGCTCCTCGACCGCGCCACCGGAGGCGCGAACCTCGATATCGGGCTCGAGTGAGTGAAAGGGGTCGGACAGGAACAGCGACCCCTCGGAGCCCACCACCTCGAGGCTGTGGCGGGGCGCCATGTCGATGCCGCAGTCGAACTCGCAGAGCACGTCGCCCTCGAAGCGCATCACGCCGCTGAAGCGCACGTCCACGCCGTCGCCGCCGGTGGTCTGGACCCCGAACACCTCGACGGGCTCGCCGGCCACCAGGCGCGCTCCGCTCACGCAATAGCAGCCCACGTCCATCAGGGCGCCGCCCTCGAGCTCGCCCGACTGGCGCAGGTCGCCGGTGCCGTCCAGGGCGAACGAGAACGACGCGCGCACCAGGCGCAGGCTGCCCACCCGCGGCAGCAGCTCGACCAGCTTGCGGGCCTGGGGATGGTGGCGCCACATGAAGGCCTCGGCCAGCACCAGGCCGGCGTCCTCGGCGGCGTCGAAGGCGCGCTCCACCGGCTCGACCGAGCGAGCCATCGGCTTCTCGCACAGCACGTGCTTGCCCGCCGCGAGCGCCCGGATCGACCAGTCCACGTGCATCGAGTTGGGCAGCGCAACGTAGACGGCGTCGACCTCGGGGTCCTCCAGCACCGCCTCGTAGGAGCCGAGCGCCCGCTCGACGCCCAGGGCCGCGGCCTGCTCCTCGGCCCGCCCGAGATCGCGCGAGCCGATGGCCGCCAGCTCCACCTCGTCCACCAGCGCCGCACCGGCCGCCAGCTTCTCGTTGATGCGGGCGGTGGACAGCAGACCCAGTCTCAGCCCCACGAGCCCTCCTCCATGGGCCGGAAGGACACGGTCAGCATGCGCATCCCGCGCGGGCGGGTGACCGCGAACAGCACCACGTCGGCCACCTCCTCCGCGCTCATCATGCCCTCGAGCTCGGGCATGTCCGGCGTGCGCCCCGAGCCCATGGCGAAGTCGGTGGCGATGCCGCCCGGCGCGATGTTGGTCACGCGCACGCCCAGCTCGCGCATCTCGTGGTCGAGCGCGCGCGTGAAGCCCACCTGGCCGAACTTCGAGGCGTTGTAGACCGCCTCCCCGGGGAAGGCGCGCAGCCCGGCCACCGAGGCCAGCGACACGAAGTCGCCCTTCGACTCGATCAGGTGCGGGAGCCCGAAGCGCGCCGTGTACATGACCCCCTTGAGGTTGATGTCGATCATCGCCTCGACGTCGTCGGGATCCATCTCCAGGAACGGGCCGTAGGCGCCCACACCGGCGTTGGCCACCACCACGTCGAGCGTCCCGAAGCGCTCGACGGCCGCGGCGACCGCCGCCTCCACGCTGTCGGGCGAGCGCACGTCGCACTCCACCCCCAGGGCATCCGAGAGGCCGAGATCGTCGCCGCTTCGCGAGGCGAGCGCCACCTGCGCGCCCGCCTCGTGAAAGGCACGGCCGACCGCGGCGCCAACCCCGCGGCTGGCGCCGGTGATGAAGGCGGCTCTGTCCGTTCACGCTCGTCCGGTTGCCGTCTGGCGCTTGCGCGACAGCGAGTCGACGGTCACGGCGAGCAGCAGCACGGCGCCGGTGATCACGAACTTCTCCCCCGAGCCGAGGCCGAGCAGCCCGAGCCCGTTGTCGATCGAGGCGATCACCAGCGCGCCGAGCAGCGCGCTCTTGATGTGGCCGATGCCGCCGAACAGCGACGTGCCGCCGATCACCGCCGCGGCGATCGAGTAGAGCAGCACCTCGCCGCCGCCGGCGCCGGTGTCGACCGAGCGCAGGCGCGAGGCGAGCACGAGCCCGCCCACGGCCGCCATGAACGAGCAGATCGCGAACACCATGATCTTGATGCGATCGACGTTGATGCCGGCCCGGCGCGCCGCCTCGGCGTTGCCGCCGACCGCGTACACGTAGCGGCCGAACCTCGTGCGCGAGAGGACGAAGCCCCAGAACAGCAGGAAGAACCCGACCAGCAGGAACACGTACGGGATGCCGCGGTCCTCGTTGGCCACCCACACGACGATCCCCAGCACGAGCGCCAGGAAGCCGATGCGCAACGCGATCAAGGCGATCGGGCTGTGCTCGAGACCGGCGCGCCGGCGCACGCGCACCTCGTTGAGCTGGATGGCGGCGAAGATCAGCACGGCCACCACCCAGAGGATCCACGAGGTGGCCTCGGGCAGGAAGTCGTTGGCCAGGCCGATCATGAACGAGTCCTGGAGGATCACCGTGCCGCGGCTGCCTATGAGCAGCAGCACCACCCCGTTCCAGGCGATCAGGCCGGCCAGCGTGACCACGAACGACGGGATGCCGATCTTGGTGATGATCAGCCCGTGGAACGTGCCGATCGCGATGCCCGACCCGAGCGCGAGCGCCACGGCTATCGGCGTGGCGACCTGGCTGCCGTCCGGAATCAGCAGGACGGTGGCGATCACGCCCGCCACGGCGGACACGTAGCCCACGGACAGGTCGATCTCCCCCAGCAGCAGGACGAAGACCACGCCCATGGCGATGGTGGTGTAGGCCGCCGACTGGACGATGAGGTTGACGAAGTTGCCCGACGTGAGAAAGCGGTCGTTCTGCGTCTGGAAGACGATCGCGATCACGATCAGGCCGATGATGATGGGCAGCGATCCGAGCTGGCCCGAGCGGACGTCGGTCCACCAGTCGCGGGCGGCGTCGGCGATGCCATTCCGAGCGGCGGCGGGTCCCGGTGCTCCTGAGGGCGTGGCGGTTGCGGTGCTCATGCCACGGCCTCCTCGGGCTCGTCGGCGAGGCCGGGAACCTTTGACAGCTTGCCTGCCGTGATGGCGTGCACGACCTCCTCCTCGGTGGTCTCGCGGCGCTTGAACTCGGCCACCTTCTGGCCGAGCCGAAGCACGGTGATGTCGTCGGCGACCTCGAAGATGTCGTGCAGGTTGTGCGAGATGAGGAGTACGCCGAGGCCCTGCTCGGAGAGGCGCTTGACCAGGTCGAGCACCTGCCGCGTCTGGGCCACACCCAGCGCGGCCGTGGGCTCGTCGAGGATCACGAGCTTCGAGTTCCACATCACGGCCTTGGCCACGGCCACCGACTGGCGCTGACCGCCGGACAGACCGGCGACCGTCTGGCGCACGCTGCGAATGGTCGTGACCGACAGGCTCGCGAGGGTGTCGCGGGCCCGCGCCTCCATCTTGGTCTCGTCGAGGGTGCGCAGTCGCTCGAGCTCCTCCCGCCCGAGGAACATGTTCTCGACCACGTCGAGGTTGTCGGCGAGAGCGAGGTCCTGGTAGACGACCTCGATCCCCAGGGCCGAGGCCTCACGCGGGTGGGTGATGTTGACCGTCTCGCCGTTGAAGGCGACCTTCCCGTGGTCGATCCGGTAGATGCCGGCGACGCACTTGATCAGGGTCGACTTGCCGGCGCCGTTGTCGCCCACAAGCGCGGTGACGCATCCGGCGTTCACGGTCATGTCCACCTCGTGCAGCGCGATCACGGCACCGAAGTGCTTGCTCACCTCGCGCAGCTCGAGGAGCGGTGCGTCGCTCATACAGCCTCTCTCTCCTAGGGTCAAATTCCCGGGGCGCCGAAACGCCCCGGGAATCTTGACGACTGCTGGCTCTAGAGGCCCAGCTCCTGGCACTTCGCGGCGACCTTGCCGGCACAGATGTCTTCCTTGGTGGGGAAGTCAGGGTTGCCGATGTACTCGCCGATGTTGTCCTTCGTCACCGGAACCGGCTCGAGCAGGATGCTCGGGACTTCTTCGGTTCCGTTGTCGATCGGCACGGTCTCAGCCGTGGGCTCCTCGCCCTTGGCCAGCGCGATCGCCAGCTCCGCCGCCGCCGCGGCCTCCTTCTCGATCGCCTTGTAGACCGTCATGCACTGGTCTCCGTTGACGATGTTCTGGATGCCCTCGAGCGTTGCGTCCTGGCCCGTGACCGGGATCTGGTCGAGCTTGCGCTGCTTGATGGCCGAGATGGCCGCGTTGCCGAGGCCGTCGTTGGCCGCGAGCACTCCGTCGACCTCGTTGTTGGCCTTCTGCAGCATCTGCTCGAAGATCGTCAGCGCCTGCTGGTTGTCCCAGTCGGGCACGGACTGATCCGCCACTTCGTTCCACTCTCCCGACTCGAACTTCGGGTTGATGATCGAGTCGTAGCCGTTCTTGAACAGGGTGGCGTTGTTGTCGGTGGGCGAGCCGTTCAGCACGGCGATGTTCGCGCCCTGGGCGTCGCCGATGCAGTCGACGAGGCCCTGACCCTGCAGCTCGCCGACCTTCTCGTTGTCGAACGAGACGTAGTAATCGGTGGCGTCGGTGTCGAGCGTGAGGCGGTCGTAGTCGATCACCTTGACGCCCTGCGAAGCCGCGTTACCGGCGATCGCCGCACCGGAGCCCGAGTCGAGGTTCACCAGCAGCAGCACCTTCGCGCCGTTGGTGATCATCTGCTCGGCCTGCTGCTGCTGGGTCGACTTGTCGCCCTCGGCGTTCTGGATGTCGGCGTCGACGCCGGCCTTCTCGAACGCCTGCTGCAGGAACGGCCGGTCGACCGTCTCCCAGCGCACCGACGACTGCGAGTCGGGCAGCAGTACTCCGACCTTCGGAGCGTCACCGCCGCCTCCGCCTCCGCCGCCACCGCTTCCTTCGTCCTCGTCGTCGCCACAGGCGGCAAGACCGCTCATGGCTAGGACACCGGCCGCAGCCAGCGCCCAGATGGTGTTCTTCTTGAACACTTTCCTCTCCTCCTCGTTTTGGGGACTTGTCTTCATGCCGCCGCGCTTCCGGCAACGCGTGCGGCCACCTCGTGCTCGGACTGCATGAGCACGAGCGCGAGCGCGCCAAGCAGATTGGCCCGCTCGCCCAGCTCTCCGGCGACTATCTGCAACCCGCTCACTGCCGCGGGCATCGCGTCACGCACCGCCGCTTCGCGGAGCGGTCCTAGCAGCAGCTCGCCGGCTTCGCCCAGGTCGCCACCGATCACGACCATCTCCGGGCTGAACAGATTCACGAGCCCGGCGATCACGCCGCCGACCACTCGTCCTGCGTCGGTGATCGCCCGCCGCGCGCCGGGGTCGCCGCCCTGCGCCAGCTCGATCACATCTCGAATGTTGATTTCGTCGTCGTGGGTGGGCTGCAGCAGGCTGACCAGGGCCTGGCTCGAGGCCAGGGTCTCCAGGCAGCCGCGATTGCCACAGCGGCAGATCGGGCCCTGGGGATCGACCACCACGTGGCCGATCTCGCCCGCCGTGCCGGCGTGTCCGCGGTAGGGGCTGCCGTCGACGACCATGCCCGCCCCGATGCCCGACGACAGCGACACATAAGCGGCGAAGCGGGCGTTGCGCCCGGCGCCGAGCGTGACCTCCGCCAGCGCGCCCAGGTTGGCGTCGTTGTCGACGTAGGTGGGAAAGCCCACCCGCTCCTCGAGCTCGTGGGCGGCGTCCACGCCGGCCCAGTCGGGAAGCACGGCGGACTTGTGGAGCCCGCGCTGCTCCTGGTCGATCGGCCCGGCCAGCGCCATCCCCGCGCCGAGCACCCCCTCGCGATCCACCTCGGCCTCGTCGAGCACGCAGCCGATCTTCTCGGCGGCGAGGTCGAGGGCGCCCTCGGCGTCGTTGTCGACGTCCCAGGGGTGCCAGGTCTCGGCGAGGACCGCGCGCGACAGGTCGGACACGGCCACGCCGACGCGGTCGTGGTCGAAGTCGACCCCGACGGCGGTGCCGGCCGAGGGATCGAGCGCGATAAGGGTGGCGGGACGGCCCGGCCTGCCCTCGCCGGCGCTCGTGACCTCGCGGTCGACCACCAGGCCGCGGCGCTGCAGGTCGGCCACCAGGGTGGACACGGTCGAGCGCGAGAGGCCGGTGCGGCGGGCGACGTCGGCCCGGCTCGCGGTGCCGTTCGTGCGGAGGAAGTCCACGACCTTCAGGCGGTTTAGCTCGCGGAGGGAGCTGAGGGAGCCGGTGCCCGTGGTCATCGGCCGCGACCCTTCCACGGTGGGTGGGTTGTGTCAAGCCTCGGACAAATTAGGCTTTCGTTAAGCGTTAATAAGTGCGCGACAGGGTGAAACTCCGCGCCTTGGCCGGCTTGGTGCCAGGTTGTTGCACAGCGAACCCACGCCTGCGCGGCGCAGTCGTACGGTCGCCGGGCGATGCGAGACGCGAGCGGCCAGGCCACGGTCGAATGGGTGGGACTGCTGTTGCTGGCGGCGCTGGCCCTGGGCGCGCTGGCCGCCGCCGCGGCCGGGACGGGCCCCCGAACAGGACCGCGAGCTGGGAGCGGCGCTGGCACGCGGGCTCGCCGGTCCTGCGGCCGGCGGCACGAGCGCCCAGGGCGCCAGCCTGCCCGCGGTCGCGCCACCCGTGCCGGCGCGCCGGCCCGCCCGGGCCATCCGCACCGCCCCGGCCAAGGCGGTGGACGCCTTTCGCTCGCTGCGCGGCCTGGGGCGGGTGAGCAACCAGATCTGGATCGTCTGCCTGGGCTATCGCCGCTACGTGTACGAGCGAGAGCACCCGCGCGCGCCGCTCGCCCCGATGCCGGTCGAGGAGGCGCTCGACGTGGCCGACACCTGCCTCAACCCGCTCAACTTCCTCGGGGACGACTGACCGGGTGCGGCCGATGCTCGCCCGGATACACGCGTGGGCCACCGCGGCCTGGCTCGGCCTGGCCGGCGGCGCCGGCCTGGGCTTCGTCACCCGCGACGTGCTGCAGCTGAGCCAGCCCGAGGTGGCCTTCTCCTGGTTCGCCGGAGCGGGCCTCGGGCTGGCGTGGGCGTCGCGGGGACTGCGCGAGCGGCTCTCGGATGCGGACCGATCGAGCGAATCCGGCCAGGCCACGGTGGAGTGGACCGGCGTCGTGCTGCTCGTGGCGCTCACCCTCGGCGCGCTGCTGGCAATGGCGCCCGCGGTCGAGGGCCGCTCGTTCGGCGGCTTCCTCGCCCACCGCTTCGTCTGCGGCGTCAAGGGCGTCTGCCGCGACGGCGACCGTGCTCTCGCGCGCGCCTACGGAATCCGCGACGCCGCGCTGATACGAGCCCACGCGCCCAACATCGTCTTCGAGCCCGGCGAGCGCCAGCTGCCGGTCGACTGGCGGCGCTGCCGGCGGCCGCGGTGCGCGAACGGCCGCGACGAGCGTGACCTCGACGTGCACCGCAGCGAGGCCGGGGAGCGGGCCACCGTGTTCACGCGCGTGGTGCGCCGCGGCGGTCGCGCTTACCTCCAGTACTGGCTCTACTACCCCGACTCGAACGCCACCTGGGCGGGCTCGGACCGGGCCTGGGAGATGGGCTGGCTCGTGCCTCGGGTGCTGGGCCTCGTGGACGACACGCCGCGCTACCCGGGCTTTCATCGCGACGACTGGGAGGCCTACGTGGTCCGCCTCGAGCCCGACGGCAGCGCCTGGGTTCGGGCCAGCTCGCACGGCCACTGGCAGGGCTGCAAGAAGAGACGCTGCCGCGGGCGCTGGACCGAGAAGACCGGCTGGACCCGGGTCTCGCGCGGCAGCCACGCCGGGCACATTCCCCCGCCCGGCGAGCTCGACCCGACGGAGCGAAGCAGCACCGGCGAGGGCCTGCGGCTGATCCCCCTGGAGACCCACGACCGGCGCGGCTACCGGCCCAACGCCGACGGCATCTCGCCGCCGTGGCAAAAGGACGCCTACCGCGATCCCGAGAGCGACGCGTCGTGAGCGCGAGAGTGGCGGCCGCCGCGCGTTAGATTCTCCGCCGAGCCGTGACCGACGCGCGCACCAACATCCCCGGCCGAGTGGCCCACACCGCGGGCAGCATCAAGGTGCTGATCGACGCCGGCGTGGTGAGGCCGATGCGCCCCGACCGCCTCATGCTCGTGCTGCAGACGCTGGCCCGGTGGGGGCGCAGCGCCGCGGCGGGCACGATCACCCTGGCGGCGCGCTACCCGAACGAGACGGCCATCGTCGACGAGCTGGGCACGCTGACCTTCGCCGAGCTGCGCACGCGCACCAACGCGCTGGCGCACTCGTTCCGGGATCTGGGGATCCGCGAGGGCGACGGCGTGGGCGTGATGTGCCGCAACCACCGGGGCTTCATCGAGGCCACGGTGGCGCTCTCGAAGCTGGGCGCCGACGCGCTCTACCTCAACACGGCCTTCGCCGGCCCGCAGCTCACCGAGGTGGTGGAGCGCGAGAAGCCGGCGGCGATCGTGTACGACGAGGAGTTCGGCGAGCTGCTGGCCGGAGCGGGCGAGGGACGCACGCGCGTGGTGGCCTGGCACGACTCGGAGAGCTCGGGCGAACCCACGCTCGACCAGCTGATCACCGCCGGGCGCGCCGACGATCTCGAGCCGCCGGAGCGGGAGGGGAGGGCGGTGATCCTCACGAGCGGCACCACCGGCTCGCCCAAGGGCGCCTCGCGCGGGAACCCGCAGTCCTTCGAGCCCGTGGTATCGCTGCTCTCGCGCATCCCCCTGCGCACGCGCCAGACCACCCACATCGCGGCTCCCCTCTTTCACTCCTGGGGCTTCGCTCACTTCTCGCTGGGGCTCATCCTCGGCTCGACCTTCGTGCTGCGGCGCAAGTTCGACCCCGAGGGCGCCCTCGACGCGGTGGCGCGCAATCGCTGCGACTCGCTCGTGGTGGTTCCGGTGATGATGCAGCGGATCCTGGAGCTGCCCCGGGAGACGATCGCCCGGTACGACCTCTCGTCGCTTCGCGTGGTGGCGGCCAGCGGGTCCGCGCTGCCCGGCGACCTCGCGCTCAACTGGATGGACGCCGTGGGCGACACCCTCTACAACCTCTACGGCTCGACCGAGGTGGCCTGGGCCTCGATCGCCACCCCGGACGACATGCGCGCCGCCCCCGGCACCGCGGGCAAGCCGCCGCGGGGCACGGTGGTCAAGCTCCACGACGACGCGGGCGCCGAGGTGGCGCCGGGCGCGACGGGGCGCATCTTCGTGGGCAACGAGATGCTGTTCGAGGGGTACACGGGTGGTGGGTCGAAGGACGTGATCGGCGGCCTGATGGCCACGGGCGACGTCGGCCGCTTCGACGCGGAGGGCCGCCTGTTCGTCGAGGGCCGCGACGACGAGATGATCGTGTCCGGCGGCGAGAACGTGTTCCCCAAGGAGATCGAGGACACGCTCGCGCGCCACGACGCGGTGGCCGACGCGGCGGCGATCGGGGTGGCCGACGACGACTTCGGCCAGCGCCTGAGGGCCTTCGTGGTGCTGGAGGCCGGCAAGCAGGCCAGCGCCGACGACCTCAAGGCCCACGTGAAGGCCAACCTAGCCCGCTACAAGGTGCCGCGCGAGATCGTGTTCCTTGACGAACTGCCGCGCAACGCCACCGGGAAGGTGCTCAAGCGCGAGCTAAAGGACCTCGAACCCGTTGACTAGTCGCATACCGGGCCGTAGTTGTGGGTACCCGGTAACCGTCATCTAGGGGAAGGAACCGGGGTATGTCCACAGGCCTAATCATCGCGATAGTCGTAGCCGTCTTGATCCTGCTGGTGCTATTCGTGTTGCTGAGCAGGAAGGGACGGGAACGCAAGCACGAGGCCAACCGCCAGGAGGCGCGCGAGATCCGGCGGGGGGCGGAGGCCGACCGAGCCGAGGCCGACAAGGCGAAGGCGGAGGCCGACATGCAGTCGGCCGAGGCGCGCCGTCAGGACGCCGAGGCCCGATCGACTGCGGCCGATGCCGATCAGCAGCAGCGCGAAGCCCGCGAGCGTCATCTCGAGGCCGCGCGCCTCGATCCCGACGTCGACGAGCACGAGGCCGCCGAGCAGTACGACCAGGAACAGGGTCGCCGGCACGGCATCACCTCGCATGGCTACGAAGGCGACGCCGACGGGACCGCGGCCGGCGACGAGCGCGTCGAGCACTACGAGCGCACCGAGACGTCCGGCACGGAACGCGAGCGCGTGTACGAGCAGGACGAGAGCGGCGACGTGGTGCGCGACGAGGAGCGCGAGCGCCCGCGCTAGCGGCTTACTGAAAGAGGGGCCCGCCCGCGGGCAGGCCCCTCTCGCTCCGTCAGCCGCAGACCGGCCAGTGGCCGGCACCGTGTCGGCTCAGCAGCAGCCAGGCCCGCCAGGTCTGCTCCGCGCGCGGCGCCGCGGCCGGATCGCCGTCGCCGCCCACGATGCTCCAGGTCGAGAACGAGAACTGGTAGAGGCCGCGATAGGTCCCGCCGCCGCCCACGGCACGCGGGTTGTTGTCGGACTCGCACGCCGCGATCGAGCGCAGGTGAGACCTGCCCCAGCCGGGCACGTGGCGGCGCACCTTCCGCTCGAACACCAGGCTGCGGCCCGGCACGGTGGTCGTTAGCCAGCGCCTCCAGCGCGTCTGCATGCGCTCGATCGAGGCCCGCAGCTCGGCCTCGGTCGGGGCGCTCGCCGAGCCCTCGGCCGCCCGCACCGCGGGCAGCAGGTCGCGCCCGACGAACACGTCGTGGCGCTCCAAGCGGTCGCGCCACTCGCTGTAGGCGCGTTCGTAGCGCTGGGGCACTGCGGCGCCTTCGGGCACCGCGGCCGTGGCGCCGAGCGACGGCGCCGCCACCAGCATCGCCGCCAGCATGACGGCACAGATCATTGCTCTCCGCATGAACAGAGAGACCACCTCCGGATGAAACTGCCCGGCTGGCTCCCGACCCTCGGTGCCGCCAGGGCTTGCCGAGCCCGCGCGTTCTCCTACCCCTGCCGCGCGAGCAAGGCCGTTTTCATTGACCGGGCCACCGTAGCCAGGTCAATCCGGCACAAACGCCTGTGTGACCGATGTCACACAGCGTGAAACCGGCGTGAAACCGCGTCAGGCCGCTCGGCGAGCGAGATCGATCAACATTCGCGTACCGAACCCACTGGCGCCTTTGCCCACGTAGTTGCGGGTCATTCCCCACGCCGTGCCGGCGATGTCCACGTGCACCCAGGGGCGTTCGTCCACGAACTGGCGCAGGAACTCGGCGGCGTAGTTGGACACGGCCAGCCGCTGGTCCGACGAGTTCTGCAGATCGGCGTACGTGCCCTTGGTCAGCTCCAGGTACTCGGGATGGAGCGGCATCCGCCAGCCGATTTCGCCGGTGGCGTCGCAGGCCGCCTCGACCGACCCGTACCAGGCGTCGTCGTTTGACCACAGCCCGCAGTGGGTGTGGCCCAGCGCGATCAGCACTCCGCCGGTGAGGGTGGCGAGGTCGACGATCCGCTCGGCGCCCTGCTCCACGGCGTAGGCCAGGGCGTCGGCCAGGATGAGGCGGCCCTCGGCGTCGGTGTTGTTGATCTCGATGGTCTTGCCGTTCATCGCCGTGACGATGTCGCCGGGCTTGACCGAGCGCCCGCTGGGCATGTTCTCCGTGGCCGGCACGACGGCGGTGAGCGTGACCGGCAGCCCGAGCCGCGCGATGGCGCCGGTGGCCTCGATCACCGCGGCGCCGCCCGACATGTCGAACTTCATCTCCTGCATCTTGGCCGAGGGCTTGATCGAGATGCCGCCGGTGTCGAAGGTCACGGCCTTGCCCACGTAGGCGAGGTGCGGGCCCGCGGCGCCCGAGGGCCGGTAGCGCATCACGATCAGGCGCGGCTCCTCGTAGGTCCCCGCGGCCACGGCGGCGAGCGCGCCCATGCCCCGCGCCACGATCGCCTCGCGGTCGAGCAGCTCCACCTCGAGCGCCTCGTGTTCGTCGGCTATCTCCGCCGCGCGCTCGGCCAGGAAGCTCGGCGTGGCCACGTTGGAGGGCAGGTTCTGGAGCTCGCGGGCGGCGTTGGCGGCCTCGGCCGCCACGCGGCCGGCCTCGAGCTCAGCCTCGCTCACGTCCTCGCCGGTCAGCTCGAGCGCCTCCAGCCCGCCCGAGTCGTCGTCGCCCGCCGAGGACTTGAAGCGATCGAAGTTGTAGAGCTTGAGCACGGTCCCCTCGACGATCGCGCCGGCCACGCCTTCTTCGGGCGGGACGGCCCACGACAAAGACACGGCGCCGAGCTCCTTGGCCCGCGCCGCGGCGGCCGCGGCGGCCACGCGGGCGCGCTCGGCATCGAACTCCCCGCGCCGGCCGAGCCCGGCGATGAGCACGCGCCGCTGGCCGCCGCCGGGCGCATCCTCGTGGGTCAGCGCGACCTTCTTCAGCGCCGCCTTGGCCTCGCCGAGCTCGACGAGCCGGGCCAGGGCCGGGTCCGCGAGCGAGTCGCCCTCGAACAGGCCGATCACGCGGGTGTCGGCGGAGGTCTCCTCCGGCGCTCCCGCCCGTGCCGAAACGCTGATCTCTCTCACCGCGGGCACTCTATGCGACCGCCCTGGGCGCCCGGATACAGTGAGTGCGCCCCTGACGTTACGAAGGAGACCGACCCGATGCCCAAGACAGTGATCCTCGGCGCCGCCCGCACCCCCTTCGGCAAGATGGGCGGCGGGCTGTCGTCGCTCGACGCCACCGATCTCGGCGGCACGGCGATCGCGGCCGCGCTGGAGCGGGCCGAGGTGGCTCCCGAGCAGGTCGAGCACGTGGTCTACGGCCAGGTGCTGCAGGCGGGCCAGGGCCAGATTCCGTCGCGCCAGGCCCAGATCAAGGGCGGCATTCCCAAGGAGGTGTCGAGCGAGACCGTGAACAAGGTCTGCGCCTCCGGACTGCGCTCCGCGGGCATGGTCGACCAGGCGGTGCGCGCCGGCGACCTCGACGTGGCCGTGGCCGGGGGCATGGAGTCGATGTCGAGGGCCCCCTACCTGCTCGCTCAGGCGCGCTTCGGCTACCGCATGGGCGACGCCAAGGCGCTCGACGCGATGATGCACGACGGCCTGACCAACCCCTTCAGCGGCAAGGGGATGGGGGAGGAGGCCGACGAGGTGAGCGGCGAGCTCGAGATCACGCGCGCGGACATGGACAAGTTCGCCGTGCGCTCGCACGAGCTGGCGGTGCAGGCCACCGACGAGGGCCGGCTGCCGGAGGAGATCGTGCCCGTGACCATCTCGTCCAAGAAGGGCGACACCACGGTCGAGATCGACGAGGCGCCGCGGCGCGAGTCCTCGCTCGAGTCGCTGTCCAAGCTGCGCAGCGCCTTCAGCAAGGAGGGCGCGCACACCGCCGGCAACGCTCCCGGGGTGAACGACGGCGCCGGCGCCCTCGTGCTGTCCTCCGACGAGTGGGCGGCCCGCAACGACCGCACGCCCATCGCCACGATCGTGGCCCAGGCCGCGGTGGCCGACGACTTCGCCTACCTCGCGCGCACTCCGGCCAACGCCACCAAGGCCGTGCTCGAGAAGGCCGGCATATCGGTCGACGAGATCGACCTGTTCGAGATCAACGAGGCCTTCGCCTCGGTGGCGCTCAACTCGATGCGGATGCTCGGCGTGGACGAGTCGAAGGTCAACGTGAACGGCGGCGCGATCGCCCTGGGCCACCCGATAGGCGCCTCCGGGGCGCGCATCCTGATGACCCTGGCCAACGAGCTTCGCCGCCGCGGCGGCGGCCTCGGGGTGGCCGCGATCTGCTCGGGCGGCGGCCAGGGCGACGCGGTGCTGCTCGAAGTGAATGGCGGCTGAGCCGGGCCCAGAGCCGCGCGGCGCAGCCTTCTTCGATCTCGACCGGACGCTGATCGAGGGCTCGAGCGCCCTCCATTTCGCGCGGGCGGCCTACAAGCGCAAGATGCTCTCGCGTCGCGGACTGGCGCGCGGGGTCTGGGCCAACCTGCGCTTCCGCCTGCAGGGCTCGACCGACGAGAAGACCGAGGAATTGCGCCAGGGGATCCTCGACGCGATCGCCGGCCAGCGCGTGATCGACCTGCAGCGCCTGGGCCCCGACGTTCTCGCGGGAATCCTGCCGCTGCTCTACAAGCAGGTGCTGGCCGAGGCGTGGGCCCACCAGGACGCCGGGCGCCCGGTCTACATCGTCACCGCGGCCTCGCAGGAGCTGGCCGAGGTGCTGGCCGCGGTGCTGGTGCTCGACGGCGGCATCGGGATGCGCTCGGAGGTGCGCGAGGGCGTCTACACGGGCGAGCCCGACGGGCCGTTCACCTACCGCGAGGGCAAGGCCCAGGCCATTCGCGAGCTGGCCGCGCGCGAGGGGTTCGACCTCGCCGCCTCCTACGCCTATTCGGACTCGGAGTCCGACCTGCCGATGATGCGCGCCGTCGGGTCCCCGGTGGCGGTCAACCCCGACGCCGCGCTGGGGAAGGTCGCGCGCCAGGAGGGCTGGCGGGTGATGCGCTTCGACCGCCTGGGCCCGATACTGAAGATCGGCAGCGCGGTGCTCGCGGTGGGGCTTGTGGGGGGCGGCGGGGGCTACGCGGCCGCCCGCGCGCGCCGGTCGTAGCCGGCGGCGGCGACCCGCTCCAGGACCGCGACGGACTCGTCCACCGGGGGCAGCGCGCCGATCTCCGCGGCCACGCGCTCCGCGGCGGTGCGGTAGGACGGCTCTGCGAGCAGCGTGGAGAGCGCCTCCCCGAGTCGCGGCGCGGCGGCCGGCCCGCCGTGCAGGGCGATGCCGGCGCCGAGCGCCTGCACCTTGTCCGCGTTCTGGGGCTGGTCGGCGAACTGCGGGAGCACGACCGAGGGGATCCCGTGAGCGAGCGTGCCCAGCGTGGTGCCCGAGCCGCCATGGCCGGCGACGACCGAGGCGTGGGGCAGCACGGCGTTCTGGTCGACCCACTGCTCCACGTGCACGTTGGCGGGCAGCGGCCCCAGATCGGCGGGCTCGCGGTGGACGCCCACGGTGAACAGGATGCGCGCGGGCACGTGCTCCAGGGCGGCGACCGTGGCGCGGAAGAGCTCGGGGAAGAAGTCCATCTGCGGGATGGCGGTGCCCAGCGTCACGTAGGCCAGCGGGCGGTGATCGCCGGGCCACCAATCGGGCAGGGGCGGCGCCGGCTCCGCGGGGGTGCGGAAGCGGTGGCTCGCGCGTCCGCTCGCCGCGTAGAAGGAGGGCGGAGCCAGCGACAGCTCGGGTGTCCGGCGAGCGAGCTCGAGCCCGCGGTCCTCGGGAAGGCCGAGCTCGGCGCGCAGATCGTCCAGCGCGCCGTGCAGCATCGCGTGAAACTCGTCCTCGAGGCCGAGCGTGACCGCGACCCGGGCCTGAGGCACGCGGCGCAGCTCGGCGGCCAGCGTGGCCGACAGCTCACCGGACTCGCGGACGATCAGATCGGGGCGCCAGCTGTCCACGAGGTCGAGCATCAGCGGCATCGCTGCGCGCGTGTAGAGGCGCCCGAACACCTCGCGCACGACGATCGCGTCCTTGTCCTCGGGCGCCGCGCGCTCGACGCGCGCCCACACCGGGCCCATCTCCTCGTCGGAGGGATAGCCGATCGACACGGGGTCGAGCCCGGCGCGTTCGACGATCGAGATCGACTTGTGCGGCACCGCCATCAGCACGTCGTGGCCGGCGCGCAGCGCGGCGTGGGCGAAGGGCACGAGCGGGCCCACGTGGCCGGCTCCCGACGTCGAGCTCATGAGGATCTTCATGGGCGGTGAGATTCGCGTCCGATCGCGCCAGTGTCTGTGAGACGCGACACAGAGCGCGGTTGGCCGGCCCTCATGGCGGGTAGGGCGGTTGGCATGAGCGGAGCCCTGGCCATCATCGCGATCGCGGTCGTCCTGCTGATCATCGGGCTGGTGATCCTGCAGGTCTTCCGGCGCGGCAAGGTGCGGCCCGAGTCGCAGGTTCCCCGGCCCGACGAAGAGGGCCACGCCGGGCGGGTGGACGAGTTCCGCGACTAGGTGAGGCTCGGCTTCGCGGTAAAGGTCCTGGGCGAGGGCGGACTGCCCTCGCATGATGCACGCCGATGGCAGTCCGGTCCCCACCTGAGCACCTCGCTCGAGTACCTGCGCGCGGTTCTCGAGTATCTCGATCGCCACGACATCCGCATGTACCGGATGGCCACGGCGCTGGCTCCCTACGCAAGCCACCCCGAACTGCCGCAATTCCACCGCCAGGTCGACGAATGCGCCGACGAGCTGGCCCAGGTCGGAGCGCTGGCTCGCGAGCTGGATATCCGGCTCTCGACCCACCCCGGCCAGTACACCGTGCTGAACTCGGAGTCGGAGGCGGTGCGTGCGGCCGCGGTCGCCGAGCTGGAGGTCCAGGGCGCGCTGTTCGCCGCGATGGGCCTGGGCCCCGAAGGGGTGGTGGTGGTGCATGTGGGTGGCGCCGCAGGCGGGCACGGGGCGGGAGCCGACCGCTTCCTGGCCGGCTTCGAGCGGCTCTCCGAGAGCGCGCGATCTCGGCTCGTGATCGAGAACGACGACCGCGTGTTCGGACTGCGCTCCGCCCTGAGCGTGGCGGAGCGCGCGGAGATCCCGCTCGTATTCGACCTTCACCACCACCGCTGCCACGATCCTGACGGGATTCCCGAGCGCGAGGCGCTCGAGCTCGCCCTCGCCACCTGGCCGGAGGGGGTCACGCCCAAGGTGCACTTCTCCTCTCCCCGGCTCGACCTGACCGAGAAGCGAAAGCGGGTGGGGCGGCGAGTCGAGCGCACGCTCGTGCTGCCCGACCTGAGGCTCCATGCCGACCTCATCGACCCGGTCGCCTTCGAGGCGTTCCTTCGCCACACGGCCGAGGGCCTCGACCTCGACGTGATGCTCGAGGCCAAGGGCAAGGATCTGGCGCTGCTGCGGCTGCGCGAGCAGCTGCGGGCGCCGCTCGCGCGCACCTAGGGCCACTCAACGCACGTCATACGCGCGTCCACGCGCGCGCCGTTTGGCTCACCGGCGCGCCCCGCCCGGCCGATCATCGGGCTAGGTCCCCTCCGTGCCGCGGAACCAACCAACTTCGCGAGGCACAATGATCCGCTTTTCCGTTGTCCTGGCCACCGCAGCCATGCTGCTGATGGCTCCTCATGCCCATGCCGCCTCCGAGGCGGGCGACGCCGGCAGCCTGCCCGCCGGCGCGCAGGACCTGACCGCGCAGAGCGTGGTGGAGATAGAGGGCACCTTCGCCGCGGCCGACGACGTCGACATGTACAAGCTGTGCCTGCCCGGCGGGGGCGGCTTCTCGGCCTCGACGGTGGGAGGCACCGCCGTCGACACCCAGCTCTTCCTCTTCGACTCGGCGGGCCTCGGCGTGTACGGCAACGACGACGACGGGAGCTCACGCCAGTCGACCCTGCCCGCCGGTCATCCGCTCACCCCTCATGCCGGCGGCGACTACTACCTGGCGGTGGGCCCCTTCAACCTCGACCCGAGCAGCGCCGGGGGCCTGATATTTCCCGCCCTCGCGCCGGTGCTCGCCCCGACCGGCCCCGGCGCCTCACAGCCGGTGAGCGAGTGGTCGGGCCGGCTCAGCGGCGCGGGCCCCTACCGGATCACGGTGACCGGCGCCGGCTGTACGCCTCCCGACACCACGCCTCCGAGCGTCGACCTGCGCAGCCCGCTCGACGGAGCCGAGGTGGCCGTCGGCGCCCCGGTCGAGGTCGACTTCTCCTGTGCCGACGAGGACGGGGGGTCGGGGCTTGCCTCCTGTGAGGGCAGCATCGCCGACGGAACGTTGCTCGACACCTCCGCGCCGGGCCCGGTGGCCGTGACGGTTACGGCGCGCGACGTGGCCGGCAACGAGACGGTGGTGACCCACACCCTGACGGTGGTGGCCGGCGATCAGGCGGCGCCCGCCATCGACCTGCGCAGCCCGCTCGACGGTGCCGTCTATCTGCTCGGCGACGCCGTGCAGGCCGACTACAGCTGCGCCGACGAGCCCGGCGGGTCGGGCCTGGCCTCCTGCGCGGGCACGGTGGCCGACGGCGCCGCGGTGGACACGGGCTCGGTGGGAGAGAGAACCTTCCGCGTCGACGCGGCCGACGCCGCGGGCAACTCCGCGGTGGCGCGCAGCGTGTACCGCGTGGTCTACGACTTCGAGGGCTTCCTCCCGCCCGTGCGCAACCGGCCGGGCACCAACCGCCGGCTGGCCGGCCTGCCCGTGCCGATTCGCTTCGAGCTCGACGGAGATCACGGCCTCGACGTGGTCGAGGAGGGCTGGCCGCGGGTGGCGCAGATCGAGTGCGGCTCGGGCGAGGAGCCCGCGGACGGCGAGCCGGCGCGCCACCCGCGCTGGTTCAAGGAGCTCGCGTTCCGCACGCGAAAGGAGCGCTACCTGTTCATGTGGCGCACCCAGCGCGACTGGGCCGGCACGTGTCGCCAGTTCATGCTCAAGCTCGACGACGGGACGGTCAGGCGCGCCGACTTCGAGTTCGTCGGCCGCTGGCGCGAGTTGTTCGACTGAGCCGCGGAGCGCGTTCCGGGGTAATCTGGCGGGGTGAACAGCCGCAAGATCCGCGTGGTGGTGGCCAAGCCTGGGCTCGACGGCCACGACCGTGGGGCGAAGATCATCGCCCGTGCCCTGCGCGACGCGGGCATGGAGGTGATCTACACCGGCCTGCATCAGACGCCGGAGCAGATCGTCGAAACGGTCCTCCAGGAGGACGCCGACGCGGTCGGCCTGTCGATCCTCTCCGGCGCCCACATGACCCTCGTGCCGCGCATCTCCAAGCTGCTCGAGGAGGAGGGTGCGCAGGACGTGGTGCTGGTGGTGGGCGGCACGATCCCGAGCGACGACATCGCCGAGCTCAAGGAGCTGGGCGTGGCCGAGGTCTTCACCCCCGGCGCGCCGGTTCAGGGGATCATCGACTACATCAAGCAGGCAGTGCCCGCGTGAGGCCCTGAAGCTCTAGCAGGGTCTCGCGGAAGTCGGCGTAGCGTTCCTCGCCGACCTCGGCGGCAAAGCGGCCCTCGATTTCGGCGAAGATCTCCTGCGAGGCCGACAACGCCTCCCTGCCGTGAGGGGTCAGCCGGATGATCTTGGCGCGGCCGTCGGCCGGGTCGGAGACCCGCTCCACGAAGTCGAGGCGCTCGAGGTCGGCCACCGCCTCACCCACCGACTGCTTGGTGAAGCCGGAGCGCTCGGCCAGCTCGGTCAGCCGCGAGCCCTCATCGTCGTCGATGTTCCCGAAGACGCAGCCGTGCGCCGGACGCAGCTCGGCGTAGCCAAGCTCCTTGAGCCGAGCGAAGAGCTCGGCCCCCACGGCGTCTCGCACCTGGCTCAACAGGGCGATGAGCGCGAGATCTCGTTGTGTGTCGCTTGTCACAGTTGGTAAGGCAGCCTGATGATTATGGTACGGTGATCTGACAAGGCTACCTGACTAACTATAGCTGGAGGACTTAGACATGCAACGCAAATGGTGGACGCTGATCGCGGTGAGCGTGGCGACGTTCATGCTCCTACTCGACATCACCGTGGTGAACACGGCACTGCCCGCGATTCAGGAGGACCTGAACGCGAGCTTCACCGAGCTTCAATGGGTGATCGACGCCTACACGCTCGCGCTGGCGGCGCTGGTCCTGACCGCCGGTTCTCTGGCCGACCGCCTCGGCCGCCGGCGGGTCTTTGCCGTGGGCCTGGCCATCTTCTCGCTGGCTTCTCTGGCCGCCGGCCTGGCCCCCGACCCGACGTTCCTCAACATCTCGCGCGCGGTCCAGGGGATCGGCGGAGCGATTCTGTTCGCCGTGTCGCTGGCCCTCGTGGCCCAGGAGTTCGCGGCCGGCCGCGAGCGCGGCATGGCCATGGGCGTCTACGGCGCGACCATCGGAGTATCGGTGGCCATCGGGCCGCTGGTGGGCGGCGCGCTCGTCGACTCCGTGGGCTGGGAATGGGTGTTCTTCATCAACGTGCCGGTGGGCATCGCGATGATCGCCCTGACCTACGCGAAGCTGCGCGAGAGCCGCGACCCCGGCGCGACGCGGGTCGATTGGGCGGGCCTCGCCACGTTCAGCTCGGCTCTGTTCCTGCTCGTGTTCGGCCTCCTGCGCGGCAACGAGGAGGGCTGGGGCAGCACGTTCATCGTCTCGCTCCTGGGCGCCGCCGCCGCCCTGCTGGTGGCCTTCGTGGCGGTCGAGTCGCGGGTGAAGGAGCCGATGCTGCCGCTGGGCCTGTTCCGCAAGCCCGCCTTCACGGGGGTGCAGCTGGCGGCGCTCGGCGTGTCGGCCTCGATGTTCGCCCTGTTCCTGTACGTGACGTTCTACCTGCAGAACCACCTCGGGCACTCGCCGCTCGAGGCGGGGCTGATCTACCTGCCGTTCACGGTGGTCAGCTTCTTCGTGGCCGCCGCCGGCGGGGCACTGCTGGGCCGGGTTCCCGCGCGGGTGCTCATGTCCGTCGGCCTGGGCCTGACCGGCCTCGGGCTGCTCCTGATGGGCGGTATCGATCCGGCCGACGAGTGGACCGCGATGCTGGGCGGCTTCGTGCTCGCCGGAGCGGGCGTCGGACTGCTCAACCCGGTGATCGCCGACGTGGCTCTGAGCGTGGTGCCCAAGGAGCAGAGCGGCATGGCCGCCGGGATCAACGACACGTTCCGCCAGGTCGGCGTGGCCGTGGGCATCGCGGCCTGGGGAGCGATCTTCCTCAGCCGCGGCGCGTCGGAGATCGAGCAGGTCGCCGCGGGGACCCCCGCGGCCACCGGGGAGCGCCCCCGGCAGCTGATCGAGGCCGCGTCGTCGGGCAACCTCGACGCCGCGCTGGGCTCCGTGCCCGCCGGCGCCCGGGGAACCGTGGCCGACGCCGCAGAGCAGGGCTTCATCTCCGGCCTGAACGAGATCATCATGCTCGGAGGCGTGATGTCCCTGGTCGCCGCGATCGCGGCGCTCTGGCTCGTGCGCGAGCGCGACATCGAGCGCGACACGCCGGTCGAGGTGGCCCACGTGGCGAGCGGGCAGGGCGCCCCGCAGCCCGTCGCCGCCTAGTCTCTGGCCGACTGTGGGCCCTCGTTTCCACCTCCAGCGTGGATTCGGGGGCCCACGCTCAGCTTGGCGCACGAGGCGATTGACTCGTCAGTCAATGAAGTAATATGGCGGGTCGCCTAGCCGGCGAATCCCTACGAAGGAGAAAGCTTCCGTGAAGATCTGCGTCCTCGTGAAAGAGGTACCCGACGCGGCCGTCGAGAAGCGCATGGACGACGGTTCCAAGCGTCTCGACCGTTCGGGCGAGAAGAACCTCAATCCGTTCGACACGCACGCGATCGAGGCCGCGATGCAGCTCCGCGAGGGAGGCGAGATCGACGTCGACGAGATCGTCGCCGTGACGATGGGCCCCGAGTCGGCCTTCCGCGCGCTGCACAAGGCGGTGTCGCTGGGCGCCGACCGCTCGGTCCACCTGACCGACGAGGCGCTGGCCGGCTCGGACGTGTGCGCCACCGGCTACGCGCTGGCCAAGGTGCTCGAGTCCGAGTCGCCCGACATCGTTCTGCTCGGCCAGCAGTCGGACGACGGCGAGTGCTACACGATCGGCGCCGTCGTGGCCGACCACCTGAAGATGCCCTCGCTCACGCAGGTGATCAAGATCGACGTGGAGGACGGCAAGCTGCGCTGCGAGCGCCAGGCCGAGTACGGCTACGACACCGTCGCCGTCGAGCTGCCGGCGGTGATCTCAGTGGGCGACGCCATCAACGAGCCCCGCTATCCGTCGCTCAAGGCCATCATGGGAGCCAAGAAGAAGCCGCTCGACAAGAAGGCGGCCGGCGACGTCGGCATCGAGTCCGACCAGGTCGGCGAAGGCGGCTCCAAGACGAAGGTCCTCGCCGTGAACCCGCCGGAGGCGAAGGCCGCCGGTGAGCTGATCGAGGACGAGGACACCAACGAGACGGTCGAGAAGATCGTCAGCTGGCTCGACGAGAGGAAGTTGCTGGCATGAGCGGGATCCTGGTCTACGCACTTCACTACGAGGGCGAGTTCAACAAGAACTCGCTGGGCGCGGTGTCCGAGGGCGCCAAGCTGGCCAAGGAGCTCGGCGGCGAGTGCGCCGCCGTGGTGGTCGGCGGCGACGACCTGACCGATGACCTGTGCGCCTCCCTGGGCACGTACGGAGCCACCAAGGTCTTCCGGGCCAAGGCGCCCGAGGGACTCGCTCAGCCGGTGGTCGACGTGATGGCCAAGGTCATCTCGGAGAACGACTACGGCTACGCCCTGTTCGGCGGCGGCCTGCTCGGGTTCGAGATCGGCGCCGGCCTGACCGCGCGGCTCAACGCCGGGGTGACCATGGAGGTGACCGCGGTCAAGGCCCAGGACGGCGGCCTCGTGGCCGAGCGCCCGATCCTCCAGGACTCGGCCATCGTCGACGTGGGCTACGTGGGCGACACCGGCATCATCATCGGCCGCCTCAACGCCTTCGACATCGCCGAGAGCGGTGACGGCGCGGCCGAGGTGGTCGACGTCGACGTCGAGCTCGAGGCGCATTCCACAAAGGCCGTGATGGTCCAGCGCGGCGAGCAGCGCGGCGCCGACGTGAACATCGAGGACGCCGACATCCTGGTGGCCGGAGGCCGCGGCCTCGGCAAGGCCGAGGGCTTCGAGGCCTGCGAGGAGCTGGCCGGTGCGCTCGGCGGGGCGGTTGCCGCCACCCGCGCGGTCGTCGACGCCGGCTGGTACCCCTACGCCGCCCAGATCGGGCAGACGGGCAAGACCGTCGCGCCGAAGCTGTACCTGGCGGCGGGCATCTCGGGCGCGATCCAGCACAAGGTCGGCATGCAGAACTCGGAGAACATCGTCGCCATCAACAAGGACCCCAACGCGCCGATCTTCGAGTTCTCGGACCTCGGCGTGGTGGGCGACCTCAACAAGATCCTGCCCAAGCTCACCGAGGCCGTGCAGGCGAAGAAGGGCTAGCGCCTTGCCCACCGCTCCGATCGAGTTTCCCCCGCCGGTCGACTCGGCCAAGGAGTTCGTGGGCTCGCCCACGGATCCCGAGGACGAGCGCATCGAGGTCGGGGTGGCCATCGTCGGCGGAGGCCCCGCCGGCCTGGCCTGCGCGATCCGGCTCGGCCAGCTGCTGGCCGAGGACGAGACGCTGATGGAGTCGCTCGGCGAGGTGCCGATCGCGCTGGTGGAGAAGGGCAAGACGCCCGGCTCGCACCTGCTGTCGGGGGCGATGATGAAGCCGTCGGCCATGAAGAAGCTCTTCCCCGACGTGTCCGAGGAGGACTGGCCGACCTACGGCACGGTCGACAAGGACGCGGTCTACCTGCTGCCCAACCGCAAGCGCGCCATCCCGCTCAAGCCGACCCCGCCGCCGTTTCGAAACCACGGCAACCACGTGACCTCGGTGGCCCAGCTGGGCCGCTGGATGTCCGAGCAGGCCGAGGAGGCGGGCGTCTACATCCTGGGCGAGACCGCCGCGGCCAAGCTGCTGGTGGAGGACGGCCGGGTGGTGGGCGTGCGCTCGGGCGACAAGGGCCGCGACCGCGAGGGCGACGAGCTCTCGAACTTCGAGCCCGGCGCCGATCTGATCGCCAAGGCCACCGTCCTCTGCGAAGGGACCCAGGGACATCTGACCGGGGCCGCCATTCGCCACTTCAGCCTGGGCTCCGAGGATCCGCAGCAGTGGGAGATCGGTGTCAAGGAGGTCTGGGAGGTCGAGAAGCCGCTCGACCGCGTGGTGCACACCATGGGCTGGCCGCTGCGCTTCGCGGCCAAGTACCGCGAGTTCGGCGGCTCGTTCGTCTACCCCATGGGCGAGGACCGGGTTTCGATGGGCTTCGTGACCGGCCTCGACTACCGCGACGCCCGCTTCTCGGTCCACGACGCGCTGCAGCAGCTCAAGGGGCATCCGCTGGTGGCGGAGATCCTCGAGGGCGGCAAGCGGGTCGGCTGGGGGGCCAAGACGCTGCCCTCGGGCGGCTACTGGGCGCGGCCGAAGCGGCTGTGGGCGCCGGGCATGGCGATCTGCGGCGACGCCGCGGGCATGGTCAACGTGCCCACGCTCAAGGGCGTGCACTACGCGATGCACGCCGGCATGTTCGCCGCCGAGGCGATCGTCGAGCGCCTCAAGGCGGGCCGCGACTGCGACGATCTCTCCAACTACGCCGCCAAGGTCGAGGGCTCGGAGATAGAGAAGGACACCTACCGCTCGCGCAACATGCGCCAGCCCTTCGCCCGCGGCTTCCTCGTGGGCGGCGCGGTGGCCAACATGATGGAGATCTCCGGCGGGCGCTTCCCCGGCGGGCGCTGGGCCACCCACGACGACGCCACCGTCGACGTGTTCATCGGCCCCGAGCGCGACTACCCCAAGCCCGACGGCAAGACCACCTTCGACAAGCTCTCATCGGTGTTCGCCTCCGGCAACGCCACCCGCGACGACGCCCCCAACCACATCCGCATCCAGGACAAGGTGCCGCTCGAGGTGGCCCTGATGTGGCAGAACATGTGCCCCGCCCAGGTTTACGAGGTGCCCGACGAGGAGCTCGAGGCCGCGAGCGAGAACGGCAACGGCAAGCTCGACGGCAAGCACGAGGTGCGGATGCAGGTGACGCCGTCGAACTGCGTCCAGTGCGGGGCGATTACCGCGAAGGGCGGGCGCTTGACTCCACCTGAAGGCGGCGACGGCCCGAACTACCAAGCCACCTGAAGGGCCTGCGAGCGAGCTCTTCGGCGTCCTCGGGGTTCGCGGTGCTGGTGCACCGCTTCACCCCTGCGTCCTTGAATAGCTCGCCCGCAGGCATCTCAGCTGGCTTGGTAAGCCAGGGGACACGAGCTACATTCCCGCCCCGGTCCCAAGCACCAGGTGCAGATGCAGGTGACGCCGTCGAACTGCGTCGCAGTGCGGGGCGATTACCGCGAAGGGCGGGCGCTCGACTCCACCTGAAGGCGGCGACGGCCCGAACTATCAGGCGACCTGAGGGCCGGCCGGGTAATCCAGGCCATCCAGGACCGGCGCGTCTGGCGCTTGGGCGGCGAGTGAGTGGGCTTCGACAGCGACCGGCCCGCGTGGAACCACATGTATCCGTTCATCAGGTCTTCCATCTCCGTTTCGTAGGGGCGTCGGAGTGAGAGACCGCGAAAGGGCCGGAGCTATTCCCGACCCGGTCGCCTGAGTCATAAGCTCGGCACGATGTCCTCGGGATCGGCCCGCGACCTTCGCCTCTCCGACGCGGAACGAGAGCTCGCGGTCAGCGACCTCAAGGAGCACTGCGCCGCCGGGCGGTTGACTCTCGAGGAACTGCCCGACCGGGTGGCGTCGGTCTACCGCGCCACCACCTACGGGGAGCTCGCCGAAGCAATGGCCGGCCTGCCCGACCTGCCGTCCGTCCCATCGAGCCCGCCCGCCCGCAGGAAGTCGCGCCGCCCGTGGTTTCCGGGCCGGGCTCCGTTCCTTCAAACGCTCGAAGTGGTCCAGCCTCCCGAGGACGTTCTGGCCAAGGCGCTGAAGAACGTGGCGCCGTCGCTCACTCGCTTCGGCTTTGAGATCGCCGTGATCGAGCGCGACCGGATCATCTTCGAGCGCTCGTTCGCCCGGCCTGGACGTTCCTCGCGCTCATCACGTTTCCCATCGGGCTGCTCGCCCTGCTCATCAAGGATCGCGAGCAACTCACCGTCGCCGTCGAGGGTCTGGGGGATGGCGGGACGAGGCTGACCGTCCACGGGAGGGGACCGCTCCAGGTGCGGCGCGCGGTCGCCGAGCTCGGCTCCGGCTAGCTCGCGGAAGCTTCCTGGGCGGCAACGCTCGCGCGCAGGCGCAGGTACTCCGCCCGGGCGCTGAAGCTGCCCGCCATGTCCTCGGTGAGCTCGTCGCGGAACTCCTGGCGGTAGGTGGCGTCGGTGAGCACCGCGATCGCGTAGTAGAGGCCGGCGAAGGCGGCAATGCCTCCTGACACGCGCAGCAGGGCCTCAGTCACCTCGATCTCCTCGCCGAAGAGGTTCAGCCTGATCACCACGCTTTCGCTCGCCACACCCCAGGCCTCGCGCACCTCGGGGCCGACGGCGAGCGCTCCCAGTACCACGAAGAAGATCGCTACCGCGAGGCTCACCACCAGGATCTGGAGCGCCTGGCTGATGAACATCACCAGGCCGACGTTGAAGCGCTGGCGCTTCTCCAGCGGCGGGCCCTCGCCCCCGACCCCTCCTCCAGCTCGCGGACCTCGCGCGGCAGCTGCACGCTGACGAAGACCGTTCCGACGGCCACGAACAGGGCGCCCACACAGGCCAAAAAGGCCCGCGGCATGGTGGAGAACACCTGCCACATCTCGGTGTTGATGAACAGCACCATGGCGAACACCAGCAGCAGCGGCACGGCACGCGAGAGGACCGAGACCGATGCGTCGAGCTGGTCGATCAGGCGCGGGCCCGTCCAGCGCAGGATCGACAGCACCCCGTAGCGGATCAGCCCGAAGGCCACCGCGAGCAGGAGCAGGTTGGCCCCGGCGGTGACCAGCGCGCTGCCCCACTGGCCTCCGAATATCAGCGGCAGCGCCGCCGGGACCAGGACGAAGGCGGCCAGCTCCGCCGCCCCGACGTTCTCGGGAAGGGACAGGAAGGGGCGTTTTCGCAGGAGGTTGAGCAGGCCGAAAGCGCCGAGCAAGATGACCAGCCCGCCCACCCAGGCGGCGACGTTGGCCGCCACCGGCCAGTCGAGCTGTATCGCGCCCAGCAGTTCCCCGAGGGCCACCAGGACCAGCACCGGCGCGGCGCGCGTCCAGACGTCCTCGCGCGCGGAGTAGTCCTCGATGAACAGCGGCAGGCCGGCGCGGCGAAAGCGGCGTTCGTAGTCGGCGAGCTCGGCCACCGGGCTATTGCAAACGTGCGGCCGGACGTTTAGACGGACGTGGCTAGAATCGAAGGAGCAATGAAGACCGACATTCACCCCGAATACGTAGCCGCTCACGTTCGCTGCACCTGCGGCAACGAGTTCGAGACGCGCTCCACCAAGCCCAATCTCAACGTCGAGATCTGCTCGGCCTGCCACCCCTTCTACACGGGCCGCCAGAAGCTCGTGGACACCGGTGGCCGCGTCGAGCGCTTCCGCCGCCGCGCCGCTCGCGCGGGGCGCTAAGCAGAACCGCAACTTGGGCGCCCCGCCACTGTTCTCTCGGGGCGTGGTTCGCAGGCTCGCGACAGCAGCAGCGTTTCTCCTGGCCGGCCTCGGGGCGGTCGCGATGGCCCCTGCCGCGAGCGGAGTGGTCACGCCGGCCGCCCCGCCGGCCGGGGTCAAGCTGGTCGACTGCTCCCCCGAGTCCGGCTCGGCGACCTTCCACGGCCGCATGAAGCGCTTGCAGGACAGCGAGCGCATGTGGATGCGCTTCACCCTGCTCGAGAAACGCGCCGGGGGCTACGAGGTGCTGGCTGCGCCCGGGCTCTCGCGCTGGCAGAAGTCGAAGCCCGGCGTCGGATCCTTCGGCTACCGCCAGACCGTCCGCGGGTTGCAGGAGGGGGCGAGCTACCGCATGCAGGTCAACTACCGCTGGTACTCGGCCGAGGGAAAGCTGACGGCGCGTGCACAGCAGCGGTCGCGGGTCTGCCGCCAGTTCGAGCAGCTGCCCAACCTCACCGCCTCGCTGGCGGGAGCTGCGGAGACCAACGTCCCCGGCGTCCTGCGCTATCGGGTAGAGGTCGAGAACAATGGCGTGGCGGCCGCCACGGGAGTGGCCCTGCGCCTCGCGGTCGACGGTGACGTGGTCGACACGGTCACGGTGGGCATGCTGCCCGCCGGAGTCAGCCGAGTGCTCGGCTTCCGCGGCCCGCGCTGCACGACGTCGGTGACGGCGGCCGTCGATCCCGACGGCGTGCTGGCCGAGTCCTCGGAGGACGACAACGTCCAAGAGGTCGCGTGCGCCGACTTGCCGCTTCCCTAAGGGGAGCGCAATAAGTCGCCGATACCATGGCTGAAGTGGTCACCACCTCAAGCACGGCCGCGTCCGGGCGGCCAGCACCGCGCCTCGCACCCCCCGCGGTACTCGCCGATGCTTCCAGCATCGACTGCGCCCGCGTTCGGCGCGAGACACGCCGCTTGCTCGCCCGGCCATCGGCCGTGCTCTCGGCGGTAACCACGAAGTGAGCACCTCCGCCTCTAGCAACGGCACTGCGCCCGATCACATGCGTGAGGCGACCAAGGACGCCCCCATCGGCGGCCAGGCGGTGCTCGAGGGCGTGATGATGCGCGGCATCTCCACCTGGGCGGTGGCGGTGCGCAAGCCCTCAGAGGAACAGCTGGCACGCGGCGGTCCCGACTCCAAGGAGGGGGCCAAGGGCGAGATCGAGGTGATCTCGGAGCCGCTCGTATCCTGGACCAAGCGCCACCGGCTGCTGCGCCTGCCGATCGTGCGCGGGGTGGTGGCCCTCGGCGAGTCGCTGAAGATCGGCTTCCGCGCGCTCGGCATCTCCGCCAACGCGCAGGTTCCGCCCGACGACGAGGGCAAGCAGCAGGACATCGGCGGCGGCGCGTGGGTGGGCACGATCATCTTCGCGATGCTGTTCGCGGTCGGGCTGTTCTTCCTGCTGCCCGCGGGCCTCACCAACATCTTCGCCGACAGCATCCCCAACTCGATCGCCTTCGTGGTGATCGAGAAGCTCGTGCGCATCTCGATCTTCCTGGCCTACCTCTGGCTGATCTCGCGCATGCCCGATCTCCAGCGCGTGTTCCAGTACCACGGCGCCGAGCACAAGACGATCTCCTGCTACGAGGCGGGCGAGCCGCTGACGCCCGAGAACGCCCAGCGCTACTCGCGCTTCCACCCCCGCTGCGGGACGAGCTTCCTGCTGCTGGTGATGATCGTGGCCATCGTCGTGTTCGCGCCGCTCGGCAAGCTCGACTGGCACTGGCTCTTCATCTCACGCGTGGTCGGCATTCCGATCGTCGCCGGCCTGGCCTTCGAGCTGATCAAGTGGTTCGGCAAGAACCGCACCAGGCGCTGGGCGCGCGCCCTGATGTGGCCGGGCATGCAGCTTCAGCGCCTGACCACCCGCGAGCCCGATCTCTCTCAGCTCGCGGTGGCCATCGCCGCTCTCGACGCCGTCCTGGCCGTCGAGAACCCCCGCGCCGCGTCCGACGAGGACAAGGTCGGCATGGAGGTCGTCGCCTAAGGACCGAAGGCGCTGTTGGTTCGGCGCCGCAGGGCCCGCGCGCGGTCCGTGCCGCGCCGGCCCCGCCACGGGTGCGGGCCCTTGGCCCACGGGTGCCAGCCCAGCGTCCCGTACTCCTCGCGAAGCAGCGCCTTCAGCTCGCCGCGGTGATCCGCGCAGGAGTAGCGGGTGGCACCGTAGATCCCGCGGCCGTGCCACACGAGCCAGCGCTCGGGCTCCGCGTCGACGTACTCGCCGTGCCGCAGGTCCAATAGCTGGTGCTCCAGCTGGACCTGGGTCTCGCGGCCGGGCCGGCAACCGCAGATCTCGCATCTGAAGACGACGGCTACGGGCACAGGGGGAAGCTACCCCGAAGCGACCGGTCGCTCCCAGTGGATCCCGGCGAGCTCGTCCGGCGGCGATCCGCGCAGGAGCCACTTGCCGTCTTCCCGCCGCATCACGAGCCCGCTGTCGGTGATCCGCCCCAGCGCGGTGGTGACCGACGCTCGGCGACTCCCCACCAGCTGGCCCAGGAGCTCGTGCGAGATGTGCAGGCCGATGCTGATGCCCTGGGGGGTCACCCGGCCCCAGCGGTCGGCCAGGTGCCAGAGGAGCACGAGCAGGCGAGTCTCGACCGGCGAGAGGTGGAGCAGCGCCTGGTGGACCGCCATGCGCGATGTGCGCCTGACGGCGCGCTCGAGCAGCGCGCGCATCACCTGCGGCCAGTCGGCGAGGCGCTTCGCGAACTCCTCGTCGAGGATCGCGAGCCGCACGGGCGCGAGGACGTGCCAGAGCACGTGGTACCGCACGAGCCCGTCCTCCCCCTTGGCCACCCACGGTTGGAGCACGTCGCCCTCGCCCAGCAGCTCCGTGCACGTGGAGCCGGCCAGGATCACGTCGCGGGCGAGCACCCCATCGATCAGCAGGAAGCCGAGGCGGCCCCGGTCGCCGTCGTCGCTCGGCACCTCCCAGCGCCCGCAGGGGAGGGCCCTCGTGCGGGCTCGCAGCTCGTTCCGGGCGCGGCGGATCTGCGACGCCGGTACGCGGAGCCCCAACTCTGGATCCACCTCGAGCAGACGAACCCACACCTCCTGATCGCCTTGATGAGGGGCCCGGTGATGATTCCTGCCAGACAGACCGTTCTCTCCCTGAACGCGAAACATGGTACCTCGGCGACGGGTTGAAAATCAACGTTGCCCTTCAACCTCGCGGCTTTGCGGGGGGATACGCAGAGGGGTAGGGTCGCGACCGAGCTACCTGGAGGGGAGCCGTCATGTGCCTGGCCATCCCAGGCCAGATCATCGAGGTGGTCGACCGCGAGAACCGTCTTGCGCAGGTCGACGTCGCCGGAGTCAAGCGCACGATCAACATCGGGCTGCTCGACGACGACGGCACCGGCGTAGACACCGGCGACTGGGTGCTGATCCACGTCGGCTTCGCCATGTCCCGCGTCGACGAGGACGAGGCGATCGCGACCCGGACGCAGCTCGAGCGCATGGGCGAGGACTACGAGGCTGAGCTGGAGGAGCTCAAGGCGAGCGTGATCGAGTGACGGATCAGCGCTCAAACGAATGTGGCGACCACTGCATCACCTGCTCCGACGAGGGGATCCCGATGCAGGTGGAGCGTGTGAACGAGGAGAGCGGCCTCGCCCTCTGCGCCGCCGATGACGGGTCGAAGGGCGAGGTCGAGATCGCGCTGGTCGAGCCCGTCGCGCCCGGCGACCGGCTGCTGGTTCACGCCGGCGTCGCGCTGGTGGGCCTGGAGACATGAGGTTCGTCGACGAATTTCGCGATCCCGCCCTGGGCCGCGTGCTCGCGACTGAGATCCTCGCCGCGGTCGAGCCCGGCCGCCACTACAAGTTCATGGAGGTCTGCGGAGGCCACACCCATTCGATCTACAAGTTCGGGATCGACGACCTGCTGCCCGCCAACGTCGAGCTCGTGCACGGCCCCGGGTGCCCGGTGTGCGTGATCCCCATGGGCCGCGTGGACGACGGGATAGCCATCGCGCGCAACCCCGAGGTGATCTTCACCTGCTTCGGCGACATGATGCGCGTGCCGGGCTCGGACGGCAGCCTGCTCGACGCGAAGGCCGAGGGCGCGGACATCCGCATGGTCTACTCGCCGCTCGACGCGCTGCGGATCGCCAAGCAGAACCCCGACCGCGAGGTCGTGTTCTTCGCCATCGGCTTCGAGACCACCGCGCCCTCCACCGCGCTCACGCTCAAGCGCGCGAAGGCGGAGGGCGTGCCGAACTTCTCCTGCATGTGCAGCCACGTGACCATCGTGCCGCCGCTGCGCGCGCTGCTCGATTCGCCGGACCTGCGACTCGACGGGTTCGTCGGCCCGGGCCACGTGTCGACGGTGGTCGGGGCCCGCCCGTTCGAGTTCATACCGGCCGATTACGGCAAGCCGATCGTGGTGGCCGGATTCGAGCCGCTCGACGTGCTCCAGGCCATCCGCATGATCCTCGCCCAGCTGGCCGAGGGCCGCTGCGAGGTGGAGAACCAGTACTCGCGCGTGGTGCCCTACGAGGGCAACGGGCGTGCGCTCGAGGTGATGAGCGAGGTGTTCGAGCTGCGCCCGCACTTCGAGTGGCGCGGCCTCGGCTTCATCTCCCAGAGCGGGCTGAAGCTCTCCGAGGCGTACGCCGACCTCGACGCCGAGCTGCGCTTCAGCGTGCCCGGCGTCCGCGTGGCCGACCCGAAGGCCTGCCAGTGCGGTGAGGTGCTCAAGGGCGTGATCAAGCCCTGGGAGTGCAAGGTCTTCGGCACGGCGTGCACGCCGGAGCGCCCGATCGGCACCTGCATGGTGTCCTCCGAGGGCGCCTGCGCGGCCTACTACAACTACGGCCGCTTCGCCCGCGAACGGGAGGTCGTGTGACCGTCTCGAATCGCGAGGAGCGGATCCTCGGCATCATCGAGACCGCCCGCGGCAAGCGCGCGAAGTTCCGCGACGCGCGCATCACCATGTCGCACGGCGCCGGCGGCAAGGCCACCCAGACGATGATCGAGGGCCTGTTCGTGCCGGCGTTCGGGTCGGGGGCGCTCGAGGCGATGGGCGACGCGGGGGCCGTGCTGGCCGACGGTGTCGAGCTGGCCATGACCACCGACTCCTTCGTCGTCAAGCCGATCACCTTTCCGGGCGGCTCGATAGGCGACCTGGCCGTGAACGGCACGGTCAACGACCTCGCCGTGTCCGGTGCGCGGCCGCTCGCGCTCAGCCTGTCGCTGATCCTCGAGGAGGGCCTCGAGGCGGACGAGCTGAGGGCCGAGGTGGAGGCGATCGCCGCGGCCGCCGAGGCGGCCGATGTGCAGATCGTGGCCGGCGACACCAAGGTGGTGGAGCGCGGGGCCGCGGACAAGATGTACGTGTGCACCACCGGCGTCGGCGTGCGCGACCCGCGGGCGCGGATGGCCACCGATGCCCTGCGGCCGGGCGACCGCATCCTGCTCTCCGGCTCGATCGGCGAGCACGGCACGGCGATCATGCTGGCGCGCGGCGAGTTCGAGCTGGACGCCGCGATCGAGTCCGATACCCGCTCGCTGTGGCCGCTCGTGGACACCCTGCTCGACGAGGTCGGGCCGGACCTGCGCTGCATGCGCGACGCCACACGCGGAGGCGTGGCCTCGGTGATGAACGAGCTCGCTCGGGCGTCAGGAGTGGCCATGATCGCGCGCGAGTCCGCGGTGCCGATCGACCCGGCCGTGGCCGGAGCGTCAGAGATCTTGGGAATCGATCCGATGTACGTGGCCAACGAGGGCAAGCTCGTCGCCTTCGTGGCCCCGGAGTCCGCCGACCGCGCGCTCGAGGCCATGCGCTCGGTTTCCGGCTGCGAGAGCGCGGCCGAGATCGGCGAGGTGAAGACCGAGCCTCCGGGCATGGTGCTGATGGAGACGAGCTTTGGCGGCAAGCGGGTGATGGATCAGCTGGTGGGCGATCCACTCCCGAGGATTTGTTGAGCGAAGAAAGGGAGCGCTGATGGCGACGACCGAGGCATTCGCAGCACAGAGGGAGACCGAGGCGGTGACCGCCCACGTCTTGTGGATGACCTCGGGCCAATCGTGCGAGGGCGACTCCGTGGCCATGACGTCGGCCACGAACCCCAGCCTGGAGGACATCATCACCCAGGCGATTCCCGGGATGCCGAAGGTCGTGGTCCACAACGGCGTGGTCGCCTACGAGGTGGGCGACGAGTTCATCCAGGCGTGGTACGACGCCGAGAACGGCGACATCGACCCGTTCGTGCTCGTGATCGAGGGCTCGCTCGGCAACGAGAACATCAACGGGGAGGGCCACTGGACCGGCTTCGGCGTCAACCCCGAGAACGGCCAGCCGATCACGGTCAACGAGTGGATCGACCGCCTCGCCCCCAAGGCGGCCGCCGTGGTCGCGGTCGGGACGTGCGCCACCTACGGCGGGATCCCGGCGATGAAGAACAATCCCACCGGCGCCATGGGCGTGCCCGACTACCTGGGCTGGAACTGGAAGTCGAAGGCCGGCCTGCCGGTGGTCTGCATCCCCGGCTGCCCCGCGCAGCCCGACAACATGACCGAGACGCTGCTCTACCTGGCGCTCCACCTCGCCGGGCTGGCGCCCGCTCCGGAGCTCGACGAGCAGCTGCGCCCGAAGTGGCTCTTCGGCCGCACCGTCCGCGAGGGCTGCAACCGGGCCGGCTTCGCCGAGCAGGGCGAGTTCGCAACGGAGTACGGCTCGGACAACCGCTGCCTGGTCAAGCTGGGCTGCAAGGGCCCGGTGGTCAAGTGCAACGTGCCGGTCCGCGGCTGGGTGAACGGCATCGGCGGCTGTCCCAACGTGGGCGGCATCTGCATGGCCTGCACGATGCCCGGCTTCCCCGACAAGTACATGCCGTTCATGGAGCCCGACAAGTGGGGCAACATGGCGTCGAACTTCTCGAAGGTCGCCTACGGACCGATGGTGCGCTACTTCCGCAAGCGCAACATCAAGAGGGAGTACGACAAGGAGCCCGAGTGGAGACACAACAGGGCGGAGCTGACCACCGGCTACTCCAAGCGCTGGTAGAGGGAGACGCGCATGTCAACAGTTGAAACACCCAGGGATCAGAAGGTCGTCGTCAAGGAGATGTCGTGGGACCCGATCACCCGCATCGTCGGGTCGCTCGGGATCCACACGGAGGTCGACTTCTCGAACCAGCAGGTCCTGAAGTGCTACTCGACGTCGATGGTGTTCCGCGGCTTCGACATCTTCATGAAGGGGATCGATCCAAGGGACGCGCACTTCATCACCAGCCGGATCTGCGGCATCTGCGGTGACAACCACGCCACCTGCTCGTGCCTCAACCAGAACATGGCCTACGGGGTCAAGCCGCCGCCGCTCGGCGACATGGCCTTCAACCTGGCCGAGACCGCGGACTACATCTTCGACCACGCGATCTACAACGACTGCATGGCGAACGTGGACTTCTGCGAGCAGATGGTCAAGGAGACCAACCCGACGCTACTGGCGACGGCCGAGAACACCTCGGCCCCGCACTCGGACATCCACGGCTTCAAGACGATCGCCGACATCATGCGGGCGCTCAACCCGTTCACGGGCGAGTTCTACCTGGAGACCCTCCACGTGGCCCGCTACACCCGAGAGATGTACTGCCTGTTCGGCGGGCGCCACACCCACCCGTCGACGATCATGCCCGGCGGCTGCAGCGCCGACATCACCCACCAGACGTGCACGGACTACTACGTGCGCCTCATGAAGTACTTCGACTACGTGAAGCGCAGCGTGCCGTTGCACGACGACCTCTACGACTTCTTCCTTCAGGAGCTGCCGGGGTACGACATGGTGGGCTACCGGGAGACGAACCTGGTCAACTGGGGCTCGTTCGACGACCCGGACTACGTCGACTACAGCTACAAGAACATGACCGAGTGGGGGCGCAAGCGCTACATCACCCCCGGGATCGCGATCGGCGGAGAGCTGATCACCACCGATCTGGTCGAGATCAACCTGGCCATCCGGATCCTGCTCGGCAGCTCGTACTTCGACGGCTGGGACAACGAGCGCACGTTCGTGACCCAGGACCCGCTGGGCAACCCGGTGGACAAGAACCACCCGTGGAACAAGGTCACGCTCCCCAAGCCCCAGAAGCGCGACTTCACCGACAAGTACACGTGGGTGGTGTCGCCGCGCATCT
The DNA here is from genome assembly GCA_963746825.1 of uncultured Thermoleophilaceae bacterium. Taxonomy (GTDB): domain Bacteria; phylum Actinomycetota; class Thermoleophilia; order Solirubrobacterales; family Thermoleophilaceae; genus JACVRW01. The sequence continues at coordinate 69,569 of CAVVCU010000007.1, read as the reverse complement.
ACGACAAGCGCACCGACACGCATGTGTGCTGCGACACCGGCGGCGGCCCGTTCGCGCGCCAGTGGTGCACGGCCAAGGCCGGCCTGGTCGACTTCGGCTACGTCAAGGCCACCGGCCACAGCATCCAGATGGCGCTCCCGCGTTCGGCGAGCTTCCCCGAGATGGAGATGGAGTGGCACGTCCCGGAGAAGTCGAACGCCATCGAGCGTGACCGCGCTCGCGCCTACCACCAGGCCTACGCGGCGCTGATCGCGCTGCACAACCTGGAGCGGGCGATGAAGGAGGTGCAGGCCGGCCGCACGAAGAGCTGGAACGACTTCACCGTTCCGGAGTCGGCGGTCAGCTGCGGCTTCCACGAGGCGGCCCGCGGGGTGCTCTCGCACCACATGGTCATCGAGGACAGCAAGATCGCCAACTACCAGCCCTATCCGCCGACGCCGTGGAACGCGAGTCCGCGCGACGTCTACGGAACTCCGGGCCCCTACGAGGACGCGGTGCAGAACACGCCGATCTTCGAGGAGAACGGCCCGGAGAACTTCAAGGGGATCGACATCATGCGGGCGGTGCGCTCGTTTGACCCCTGTCTGCCGTGCGGAGTGCACATGTACGGCGGGAAGGGGCCGGTGCGCAAGGTGGTCCATACGCCCACGGCTCTCTGCTGAGCGATGGAGTCCGAGCAGCTCATAGCCCGTGTGCAGGAGCTCACGGGCCGACTCGAGGACCTCGACGATCCGGCCTGCCGCGCGTTGGCGGAGGAGCTGACCTCCGCGGTCGTGCAGATGTACGGCGCGGGGCTGGAGCGGATCGTCGAGCTGGCCGACGAAGCCACACGCGGCGAGATGGCCAAGGACGACCTGGTCGCGGGCCTGCTGATGATCCACGACCTCTACCCGGTCCCGATCGAGGAGCGCGTGGCCGAGGCGCTCGACACCGTCCGGCCCTACATGGAGTCCCACGGCGGCAACGTCGAGCTGGTCGGGATAGAGAACGGCATCGCCAAGCTGCGCCTGGAGGGCAGCTGCAAGTCGTGCCGCGCGTCGTCGGCCACCCTCGAGCTGGCGGTACGCCAAGCGCTCGAGGAGGCGGCGCCTGACCTCGACGGGATGGACGTCGAGGGAATCGTCGAGGAGGCCGAGGAGCCGGAGATCAGCGGGATCCCGCTGCCGATCGTCCAGGTGAACGCGGCGCCCTCCTGGCACATACTGGGCATCGACGGCTCCGACGCGCTGGTGGCCACCGACGTGGATGGGGTTGCCCTGGTGGTGGCCAACGTCGACGGGACGCTGCTCGCCTACCGCAACCGGTGCGCCGACTGCGGGGGAACGCTGCACGGCGGCGCGCTCGACGGCGGAGCGTTGGGATGCCCGGGTTGCGGGCGCAGCTACTTCCTGCCCCAAGCGGGACGGTCCATGGACGACGACCAGCTGCAGCTCCAGCCGGTTCCGCTGCTGCGGGAGCGGGAGGAGATCAAGGTCGCGTTGTGAGCGATCGGGCGTCGATGATCTCGGGGCTGCGCGGCCTTGCCAAGCCGGCTCCTCCCTCTCCGGCGCCCGTCGCAGACGACATCGAGCGCTGCGATCTCTGCCAGACGAGCCTGCCGCCGGACCACCGGCACATGCTCAACCTCTACGAGCGCCAGATCGTCTGTACCTGCGAAGCCTGCTGGGCGCTGCGCTCGGGCGAGACCGAGTTTCGCCCCGTCGGCCACCGCACCCTGTGGCTTGAGGACTTCCAGCTGCCGGAGGAGATCTGGGCCCAGTTCCGGATTCCGATCGGGCTGGCCTTCTTCATGTACTCGAGCGTGACCGAGTGCGTGGTCGCGATGTACCCGAGCCCCGCCGGCGCCACCGAGAGCGAGCTGCACTTCGAGACCTGGAACCGGCTGGCGGACATGAACCCGGTCCTGCAGCGCCTGGAGCCCGACGCCGAGGCGCTGATCGTCAACCGGACCTCGGATCCTCACACCTTCGCTATCGCGCCGATCGACCGCTGCTACATGCTCGTCGGGCTCGTGAAGTCCGCTTGGGAGGGAATCTCCGGGGGCGCCGCCATGGAGCGCGCGATCGAGGAGTACTTCGAAGAGCTCCGGGCGGCCGCGCAGTGAGCGAGACCCATCCGCTCGAGATCCCGGTCGCGCCCGAGCCCGAGTTCCAGGTGCTGGGCGCCGCCGGGCGGCGCCACGCCGCGGTGCCCGCGCTCGACTTCGACGTCCACGTGAGCGAGCCCGGCGGCCGGGCGGTGTACGCGATCGTGCTGACCGCGCAGATCATGATCGAGCCCGCGCGCCGCGCCTACGACGCCGAGACGCGCGAGCGGCTGGTCGAGCTCTTCGGCGCCCCGGAGCGCTGGGCCACGACCACGCGAAGCCTGGTGTGGCACCAGGCCGACGTGATGGTGCCGGCGTTCACCGGGTCCACCACCTTCCGCGTTGCGGTGCCCGCCGGCTTCGACATGGAGGTGGCGTCGGTCAAGTACCTGTACGGGCTGCCCGACGGCGAGGTGCCGCTGGCCTTCAACTTCAACGGGACCGTGCACTACCGCGGCGACGACGGGCGGCTGCAGATGTCGCTCGTCCCCTGGTCGTGCTCGGCCGAGTACCGCTTTCCGGTGTCGGTGTGGCACGACCTGATGGAGCACTACTACCCGCAGACGGGGTGGGTCGCGCTACGGGAGGGCACGCTGCGGGCGCTCCAGCGCGAGAAGGCCCGGCGCGCGCTGCCCACGCTCGATGCGTGCGTGGCTGAGCTGCTCGAGGAGGAGGCGGGCCCGTGAGCCTCGAGACGCTGGTCGACTCGCTGCTCTACGAGGGCTACGCGCTCTATCCCTACACGCCGGGGGCGACCAAGAACGCGACCCCCACGCCGTTCGGGATCGTCTATCCGGCGGCCTACGCGGGCGCGCTCGCCACGACCTACGACCACCTGGAGCTGCAGTGCGTGGCCGAGGGCGACGGGGAGGTGAGCGCCGAGGTGCGCTTCCTGGCTCCCAGCGGCGAGCGCCACAAGGCCGAGCCGCAGCGCCTGGAGGGCGAGGGCGAGTTCTCCGTGGGAGGCCTGGCGGTGCGGACGCGGCTCGACGTGAAGCCGATCGACGGCGGTCGGCGGCTGGTGACCTACCGCGTCGAGAACCACACCGAGGCGGCCGCGGGGCTCGACCGCGCAGGCGCCATCGCCAAGTCGCTGATCTCGACGCACCCGATCGTCCGCATCCGGGGCGGGCGCTTCATCTCTCAGCTCGAGGCGCCCTGCGACAGCGTGAACACCTGGCCGATCCTGGCCTCGGCGCAGGACGACGTGATGCTGGGCGCGGCGATCGTGCTGCCCGACCATCCGCAGATCGCCCCCGAGAGCCGCGGCAACCTCTTCGACAACACCGAGATCGAGGAGGCGCTGGTGCTCCACGTGCAGGCGCTGAGCGACGAGGAGCGCGCGCAGCTCGAGCACCAGGACCCGGCGGTCCGCGAGATGATCGAGCGGGCTCAGGCCGTGACCCCCGAGGAGCTGCTGAAGCTCCACGGCCGCGTGGAGGTGCGCGATCCGGTCACGCTGCGAGCCGCCCCAGCCGTCGGCCGACGTGCGCGACCCCACGCAGGGGCTCCCGGAAGTCGAGGTGGACGGCGTGGTCTTCCGCCGCGGCGGGCAGGTGGTCGTGCGCCCCGGGCTCGAGGCCGACCTGCACGCGCGCATGCTCGAGGGCCGGACGGTGACCATCGAGCGGATCTACCGCGACTACGACGACAAGGTTCACCTCGGCGTGAGCGTCGACCAGCCCGGGCAGGAGATCATGCGCGAGACCGGCCGTTTTCTATGGTTCTTCCCCCCGGAAGTGGAGGTGGTCCCGTGAAGCAGATTCTCGTGGCGGGCATCGGCAACGCCTGGCTCAAGGACGACGGCTTCGGGGGCGAGGTGGTCAAGCGCCTCCACGAGCGCGAGCTGCCCGAGGGCGCCGCCGTGTTCGACTTCGGCACCGGCGGTCTCGACCTGGCCTACGAGGTGATGCGCGGGTACGACGCGCTCGTGCTGGTCGACGTGACCCGCCAGGGCGAGGCGCCCGGAACGCTCTACGTGATGGAGGCGCTCGAGGAGGAGGTCGAGGCCGGAATCGAGGATGGCCAGGTGCTCAACCCGCACGGCATGGACCCCCAGACCGTGCTGCGCTTCATCAAGACGCTCGGCGCCTGGCCCGGCAAGGTCGTGGTGGTGGCCTGCGAGCCCGCCGAGGTCGAGGAGATGGGCATCGGGCTCAGCCCCCAGGTCGAGCGCGCGGTGGACGGCGCCGTGGGCCTGGTTCTCGAGACGATCGCGGAGCTGGGCACGGACGCCGCCTACGCCACCGAGCCCGCCGACTGAGCGTGCACGAGCTGTCGCTCTCCGGCGCGATCGTGAACACGGTCGTCAAGCACGCCCAGGAGCGGGCGGTGGGCGTGGTCAATCTCAGGGTCGGCGCGCTGCGCCAGGTGGTCCCGGACACGCTCGACTTCTACTTCGGCTTCGTCGCCAAGGGCACCGTCTGCGAGGGCGCCCGGCTCGAACAGGAGCTGGTTCCCGCGCGCGTGGGCTGCACGAGCTGTGAGCGAGAATGGGAGCTCGACATGCCGATCTTCCGCTGTGCCGAGTGCGGAGAGGCGGGCCAGGTCGAGGTGGTCAGCGGCAACGAATTCGAGGTGGAGTCGATCGAGTTGGAGGAAGCGTGCATCGCACCAAGGTGAAGATCGTCGAGGAAGCCCTCGACGCCAACGAGACGATCGCGAAGGCCAACCGCGCCGATTTCGACCGCGCGGGCGTGAGGGTCCTCAACTTCATGAGCGCGCCCGGGGCGGGTAAGACCTCGCTGCTCGAACGCGTGATCACCGAGCTGCCGGGCGTGCGCGTGGGGGTGCTCGAGGGCGACGTCCAGGGTTCGATGGACGCCGATCGCCTGGCCTCGCTTCACGTACCCGTCACGCAGTTGAACACCGCCCCGAGCTTCGGCGGGGAGTGCCACCTCGACGCGAACATGGTGCGCTCGGCGCTTTCTGACCTGCCGCTCGACGACATCGACCTGCTGGTGATCGAGAACGTCGGCAACCTCGTGTGCCCCGCCGAGTTCAGGGTCGGCGAGGACGCGCGGATCATGGTCTCCGCGGTGACCGAGGGGGAGGAGAAGCCGGCGAAGTATCCGCTCATGTTCCGGGCCTGCGAGCTGGTGCTGATCAACAAGATCGACCTGCTCCCGCACCTCGACTTCGACCTCGACAAGTTCCTCTATCACCTCGACTCGGTGCATCCGGGCGTAGAGCGCATCATGGTCAGCGCCAAGTCCGGCGAGGGCCTCGACGAGTGGCGCGAATGGCTGACCCGGGCCGGCACGCCCGCAGCGGCGGCGCGCGCTCCGGCGTGACGCGCACGCTCGGCAGCGGGGTGCTCGACCGGGCGCTTGCCGAGCGGGCGCAGGCCAACGAGAGCTTCTTCGAGGCGGAGTCCTCGCGCCTCGCGCAGCTGTGCCACCGGATGGCCGAGCGCTTTGCCCGCGGAGGGCGCCTGGTCGCCGTCGGCCGCACGCCGGCGGCGCGCTCGGACGCCCGGCACGTGGCCGTGGAGTTCGTCCATCCGGTGATAGTTGGCAAGCGGGCCCTTCCCGCCCTGGCGCTTGCCGGCGAGGGTGGTCCGCTCGCTGCGCAGATCGACCTGGCCGCCGAGCCCGGCGACATCGTGATCGCCTTCGGAGCCGGCCAGGACGGGGGCGAGGCCGCCGCCGCGCTCGGGATCGCCCGGGAGCGCGGCTGTCTGACGCTGGCCTTCGAGCCCGCGGGCGCCGAGTGGGAGTTCGAGCCGCCGGCGTCCGATCCGTCGATCCGCCAGGAGCTGGTGGAGACCCTGTACCACGTGCTCTGGGAGCTCGTGCACGTGTTCTTCGATCACCGCGGCCTGCTCGAGGGGCGCGAGGCGCGCCAGGTGCACGACACCGGGGCCTCGAGCTTCCTCTATCCCTTCCTGGCCGAGCAGGAGCACGACCTCGAGGCCGTGACGGAGGACGTGCGGCGCTCGGTGCTCGCCAAGGCGCGCGAGATCGGCGAGCTGCGCGACCAGACCCTGAGCGAGAACGGCGACGAGCTGGCCGGAGCGGCCGCGGCGCTGCGCGCCGACCTCGACGCCGGCGGCCGCCTGCTGGCCCTCGGCAACGGCGGCTCGGCCACCGACGCGATGGACGCGGTGGCCGACTTTCGCTTCCCGCCCGACCCGCGCTGGAAGCCGCGGCGGGCCATCGATCTCACCGAGGACGCCGCGATCCTCACCGCGATCGCCAACGACATCGGAACGGAGGCGATCTTCGCGCGGCAGGTGATCGCCCACGGCCGCGAGCGGGACACCCTGCTCGCCATCTCCACCAGCGGAAACTCGGCGAACGTGATCAGCGCGCTGGCCGAGGCGCGCCGCCGCGGGCTGCGCTCGCTGGCCATGGTCGGCTACGACGGCGGCCGCGTGGCGGCCGAGCGGCTGGCCGACCACGTGGTGGTCACGCGGTCGGAGCACATCCCGCGCATCCAGGAGGCGCAGGCCAGCGCCTACCACGTGCTCCGGGAGCTGGTGGCGTGAGCGAGGTGCTGCACGCGGCGGGCCGTGGCGCGGTGGGCGCGATGGCCATGACCGGGATGCGCATGCTCACGGTCAGCCTGGGCATCGTCGACCAGACCCCGCCGCAGGCGATCTTCAAGCAGAAGGCGCGCGGGCTGATGGCGATCGCGCCGCGCAAGAAGCGCCGGGCGGCGATGGAGCTCGCGCACTGGACCTACGGCGCGGCGGGCGGCGCCGCCTTCGGGCTGCTGCCGGAGGAGGTGCGCCGCCGCCCCTACGCGGGCCCGGCCTACGGCCTCGCCATCTGGCTGGGATTCGAGCTCTGCCTCGCCCCGATGCTGGGCCTCAGCCAGGCCAAGAAGCCGCGCCCCGTCGACCGGCTGGGCCTGGCCGCCGACCACCTGCTCTACGGCCTGGTGCTGAACGAGGGCCGCAGGCGCCCCCAGGAGACCCCTGCTTGAGCCGCGTCCGCGCGCGCGTGGAGGGCACGGTCCAGGGCGTCGGGTTTCGCCCCTACGTCTACCGCCTGGCCGGGGAGCTCGGCGTGGCCGGGCACGTGCTCAACGACTCCCGCGGCGTGGTGGTGGAGGCGGAGGCGGCGCCGGAGACCGTCGACCGCTTCCTCGAGCGCCTGGCCGCCGAGGCGCCGCCGCTGGCCCGCGTGGAGCGGGTGGTGGCCGAGCCGTTGGAGGAGACCGGTGAGCTCGGCTTCGCGATCCGCGACAGCCCCCGCGACGGGGAGCCGCGGGCCGCGGTCACGCCCGACAGCGCCACCTGCCCGGACTGCCTTGCCGAGCTCCTTGATCCCGGCGACCGGCGCTTTCGCTACCCGTTCATCAACTGCACGAACTGCGGGCCGCGGTTCACGATCGTGCGCAACGTGCCCTACGACCGCCCCCACACGACGATGGCGGGCTTCACGATGTGCACGGCGTGCCGGAGCGAGTACGACGACCCCGGCGACCGCCGCTTCCACGCGCAGCCCAACGCATGTGCCGAATGCGGGCCGCGCGTGGAGCTGGTGCACGCCGGCGAAGCGTCGCCGGCCGACCGGGGGGCCCGCGACCCCGTCGAGGCCGCCGCCCGGGCGCTGCTGGACGGGGCGATCGTCGCCGTCAAGGGCCTGGGCGGCTTTCATCTCGCCTGCCGCGCCGACGACGACTCCGTGGTGGCCGAGCTGCGCGCGCGAAAGCACCGCGAGGACAAGCCCTTCGCCCTGATGGTGGGCGACCTCGAGGGTGCGCGCGAGCTGGTGCGCCTCGGTCCCGCCGAGACGGATCTGCTCGTCTCGCCGCGGCGGCCCGTGGTGCTCGCGCCCCGCCGGGCGCAGACGCGGGTGGCGGAGGCCGTGGCCCCGGCGTCGAGGGAGCTCGGCGTGATGCTGCCCTACTCGCCGCTGCACCACCTGCTGGTGGCCGGCGCAGGCGTCCCGCTGGTCATGACCAGCGGCAACACGTCGGACGAGCCGATCGCCTACCGCGACGAGGACGCGCGCGAGCGGCTGGCCGGGATCGCCGACCTCTTTCTGCTGCACGACCGGCCGATCGAGACGAGAACCGACGACTCCGTGGTGCGCGTGGCGGCCGGACGCCCCCAGCTGCTGCGCCGCTCACGTGGGTACGTGCCCGCGGAGATCGGCGCTACCGGTTGACTGCGGCGCGCAGCTGCTCGCCTGCGGTGCGGAGCAGAAGAACACCTTTGCCGTGGCCAAGGGCGCGCGCGCGTGGATGGGCCACCACATCGGCGATCTCGAGAACTACGAGACGCTGCGGTCCTTCACCGATGGCATCGATCACTTCCAGCGGCTGTTCGCCGTGGAGCCCGAGGTCGTGGCGCACGACCTGCACCCGGAGTACCTGTCGACCAAGCACGCGATGGAGCTCGACGGCGTGCGCCTGATCGGGGTCCAGCACCACCACGCGCATCTGGCCGCGTGTCTCGCCGAGCACGGGGAGGAGGGTCGCGCGGTCGGTGCCATCTTCGACGGCACGGGCTACGGCAGCGACGAGACGGTCTGGGGCGGCGAGCTGCTGCTGGGCGACCTGTCCGGCTTCGAGCGCGTGGGCATGCTGCACCCCGTGCGCCTCCCCGGGGGCGTTGCGGCGGTGAGGCAGCCGTGGCGGATGGCCTGCGCGTGGCTCATCGAGGCACTGGGCGCCGACGCGGCCATTCCGCTCGGGCTGCGCGGCGAGGTCACCGCGGCGGCCTGGCGGCAGGTGGGCGAGCTTGCGCGAACCGGCGTCGCCTCGCCGCTCACCAGCAGCATGGGCCGGCTCTTCGACGCGGTGGCCGCCCTGTGCGGCCTTCGCGCCGAGGTCAACTACGAGGGGCAGGCGGCCGTCGAGCTCGAGGCGTGCTGCGATCCGGACGAGCGGGGTGAATACGCGTTTGCCCTGGAGGGTCTGGTGATGGACGCGCGGCCGGTCGTGGTCGAGATCGCGGGGGAGCTCGAGCGGGGTGTGGCGGTCCCGCTGGTGGCGGCCCGCTTCCACAACGCGGTGGCCGGCGTGACCGCTCGCGCCTGCGCGCTCGCCGCGCAGCGGGGCGAGACCGAGACGGTAGTGCTCTCCGGCGGCGTGTTCCAGAACCGCCGGCTGCTGGAGCGCACCTCGGAGCTGCTCGGGGCGGCGGGGCTGCGGGTGCTGGTGCCCGAGCGGCTGCCGCCCAACGACGGCGGGATCGCCTACGGCCAGCTCGCGGTGGCCGCCGCGCGGCTGGCCGGGGAGGAGGCGGCATGACCGACCCGGCCGACGCGGCGTCCGATCCTGGCCGAGCGCGTGTTCGCGGGCGGCGAGAACAAGCCCTTTGGAGAGCTCACCCTCGCGGACGTCGAGGCCCGCGCCCAGGAGCTGCGCGACGTGTCCGGATGGGGGCCGACGGTGAAGGTCCGCTCGGTCGCGATGGAGTGGGGGATGCTCGCCCGCTCGATGGCCGAGCAGGGGGCGGCGTCCGTCGGCGACGTCGACCCGAAGGAGATCGTGGAGCGGGCGCAGAAGCTGTGGGTCGTCCCGCCCGGTGGCAGCCTGCTCTGAGGGCTAGCCTTCTCTCTGTGATCGAGAGCCTCGTAGAGCAGATCGAGAGCCGCTTCGGCGAGCTCTCGGGCCAGATGTCGGATCCCGAGGTGATCTCCGACCAGCGCCGCTACGCCGAGGTGGGCCGCGCCTACCGCCAGCTGACGGCCGCCAACGAGCTGGCCGCGCAGTGGCGGCGGGCCACCGACGACGCCGCGGGCGCGCGCGAGCTGCTGGCCGAGGACGGCGACGATCCCGAGCTGCGCGAGCTGCTCAGTGCCTCCGAGGAGCGGCTGGGTGAGCTCGAGGAGGAGATCCGCCTGGCCATGGTCGAGCCCGATCCCAACGACGACAAGGACGTGATCGTCGAGATCCGCCCGGGCACCGGCGGCGAGGAGGCCGGCCTGTTCGCCGCCGACCTCTACCGCATGCTCACGCGCTACGCGGAGCGCCGGGGATTTCGCCAGGAGGCGCTGGAGGTGGGCGACGGCCACTTCACCTTCGCGGTCAAGGGCCAGGGCGCCTACAGCGTCTTCAAGTTCGAGGGCGGGACGCACCGCGTGCAGCGGGTGCCCGAGACCGAGTCGCAGGGGCGGATCCACACCTCGACCGCCACCGTCGCGGTGCTGCCGGAGGCCGACGACGTGGACGTGAAGATCGAGGCCGGCGACCTCCAGGTCGACGTGTACCGCTCCTCCGGCCCGGGCGGGCAGTCGGTGAACACCACCGACTCCGCCGTGCGCATCACCCATAAGCCGACGGGCGTCGTGGTGTCCATGCAGGACGAGAAGTCCCAGCTGCAGAACCGCGACAAGGCGATGCGCGTGCTGCGCGCGCGGCTGCTGGAGCGCGAGCTTGCCGCCCGGCAGGCCGAGCAGGCCGCCGCCCGGCTGGCCCAGGTGGGCTCGGGCCAGCGCGCGGAGAAGATCCGCACCTACAACTTCCCCCAGGACCGCGTGACCGACCACCGCGTCGGGCTGACCAAGGGAAATCTCCCCGGCGTGCTGGCCGGCGAGCTCGACGGGTTCACCGCCGCGCTCGAGTCCGAGGAGAAGCGGCGCATGCTCGAAGTAACCGCCGCTTGACCGCCCGCGATGCGCTGGGCGCCGCGATCGACGCGCTCACCGCGGCGGGCTGCGACACGCCGCGCCTTGACGCGGAGCTGCTGATCGCCGACGCCCTCGGGGTCGACCGCGGGGCGCTGGTGGCCGATCCCGACATGGCGGTGCCGGGCGGCGCGGCACGGCTGATCGGCGAGCGGGTGCGCCGCCGCGTGGCGCGGGAGCCGGTGGCCTACATCCTCGGCTGGAAGGGTTTTCGCCGGATCGTGCTGGGAGTGGACCGGCGGGTGCTGATCCCGCGGCCCGAGACCGAGCTGCTGGTGGAGGTGGCACTGGAGCTGCCGTCGGGTGCTCGCGTGCACGACGTGGGCACGGGGTCGGGGGCGGTGGCGCTGGCCCTGCTCGACGAGCGGCCGGATCTGGTGGTGTCGGCTTCGGACGCCTCGCCGGCCGCCGTGGAGGTGGCCTCGGCCAACGCGGCGCGGTTGGCGCTTCCTCTCGAGGTGCTGGTGGCCCGGGGCCTCCCGGATGGCCATGAGGGCATGGTGCTGGCCAACCTGCCGTACGTGCGGGAGGACGAGTGGGCTTCGCTTCAGCCGGAGATCACCCGGTTCGAGCCGCGCGAGGCGCTGGTCTCGGGCGCTGACGGCCTCGAGGCCATTCGCGCGCTCGTGGACGGTGCTCCGCCGGGCACCCGGTTGGCCTTGGAGCACGCGCCATCGCAGGCCGAGACGGTGCGAGCCCTGCTTCGCGACTCCGACACGCGCCGCGATCTGGCCGGCCGCGAGCGCGTGACGCTGGGATTCGCCCCGTGAGGGCCGAGGACGTGGCCACCTTCGAGCGCTGCATCTCCGTGGGCGGCGTCGCGCTGTTTCCCACCGACACGGTCTACGGCCTGGCCACCGAGCCCGACTCGAAGGAGGGCGTGCAGCGCCTGTACCGGATCAAGGGCCGGCGTCCCGACAAGCCCGCGGCGGTGATGTTCTTCGCGCTGGAGCGCGCGCTCGACGCGCTCCCGGACCTACCCGCCCCGACGGCCGCGGCGGCTCGGCGCCTGCTGCCCGGTCAGGTCATGCTCCTGCTGCCCAACCCGGCGCGTCGCTTCCCCCTCGCGTGCGGGCCCAACCCGGACGTGCTCGGTCTGAGAGTCCCGCGGCTCGAAGGGTTGTCGGCCGTGAAATGGCCCGTTCTGCAATCCAGCGCCAACATCTCCGACGGCCCCGAGGCGCGGCGGGTCGACGACGTCGACGAGCGGGTCAGGGCGGGGGTGGACATGGTCCTCGACGGAGGCGAGCTGCCGGGCACCCCGTCGACCGTGGTCGACCTCACGCGCTATCACGAGGACGGCAGCTTCCGGATCGTGCGCGAGGGAGCGGTGACCGGGCAGGAGATCGAGGCCGTGCTGCGATGACGTGCCCTGGCTTGGCCGACCCGGTACGGTGAATCGAATGAGCGAGCTGAGTCCGGACTACTTCACCAAGCCCGTCGCGGAGGTCGACCCGGAGATCGCCGACGTGCTGACTGCCGAGGCTCAGCGCCAGGAAACGACGCTCGAGATGATCGCCTCGGAGAACTTCGTCCCCCAGGCGATCCTCGACTGCCAGGGCTCGGTGTTGACCAACAAGTACGCCGAGGGCTATCCGGGCAAGCGCTACTACAGCGGCTGTGAGCACGTGGACGTGGCCGAGCAGCTCGCGATCGACCGGGTCAAGGAGCTCTTCGGCGCCGAGCACGCGAACGTCCAGCCCCATTCCGGCGCGCAGGCCAACACGGCCGTCTACATGGCCCTGCTCGAGCCGGGCGACCGCATCCTGGGCATGAAGCTCGACCACGGCGGCCACCTCACCCACGGGATGAAGATCAACTTCTCCGGCCTCTACTTCGACATCGTGGGCTACGGCGTACGCGAGGAGGACTCGCGCCTCGACATGGACGAGCTGCAGCAGATCGCCGAGGACTCGCGTCCCAAGCTGATCCTTGCCGGCTGGTCCGCGTACCCTCGCCAGCTCGATTTCCAGCGCTTTCGTGAGATCGCCGACTCGGTGGGCGCGCTGCTGATGGCCGACATGGCGCACTTCGCCGGCCTGGTGGCGGCCGAGCAGCATCCCAGCCCGATCCCCTACTGCGACGTGGTCACGAGCACCACCCACAAGACGCTGGCCGGCGCGCGCGGAGGGATGATCCTGTGCCGCGAGGAGTACGCGAAGAAGATCAACTCGCGTGTGTTCCCCGGCGCCCAGGGCGGTCCGCTGATGCACGCGATCGCCGGTAAGGCCGTGGCCTTCAAGGTCGCCCAGAGCGAGCTCTTTCGCGAGCGCCAGGTACGCACGCGCGAGGGCGCGGCGGTGGTCGCCGAGGAGATGGTGGACGCCGGGGTCAACGTGCTCACGGGCGGCACCGACGTCCACCTCGTGCTGGCCGACCTGCGCGAGTCGGAGCTCGACGGCCAGCAGGCCGAGGACCGCCTGGACGAGATCGGGATCACCGTCAACCGCAACGCCGTGCCCTTCGACCCGCGCCCACCGGCGGTGTCGTCGGGCGTGCGCATCGGCACGCCGGCGCTGGCCACGCGGGGCTTCACGGTCGACGATTTCCGCGAGGTAGGGAAGGTGATCGGCGCCGCCCTCACCGGCGAGTTCTCCGACGCCAAGAGGGCTGAGCTCTCCGAGCGCACCCGGGCCCTGGCCGAGAGTCACCCGCTCTACCCGCAGCTCGCGCCCGCCACCGTCTGACGGTTCGCACCTTCTGCTCTGGGTAGCAGCCCTGCCATGAGAGCAGTCGCCTGGCACGGCAAACGCGACGTACGCGTCGACTCGGTTCCCGATCCGAAGATCGAGGAGCCCACCGACGCGATCGTGAAGATCACCTCCACCGCCATCTGCGGCTCCGACCTGCATCTCTACGAGGTGCTCGGAGCGTTCATCGACGAGGGCGACATCCTTGGTCACGAGCCCATGGGCGTGGTCGAGGAGGTGGGCAGCGAGGTGCGCAACGTCACGCCCGGCGACCGCGTGGTAATCCCCTTCAACATCTCCTGCGGTCACTGCTGGATGTGCGATCAGCAGCTGTTCTCGCAGTGTGAGACCACACAGGTCCGCGATCAGGGCAAGGGGGCTGCGCTGTTCGGCTACACCAAGCTCTACGGGCAGGTGCCGGGCGGGCAGGCCGAGTACCTGAGGGTCCCCCAGGCCCAGTTCGGTCCCATCAAGGTGCCCGATGGCCCGCCCGACGAGCGCTTTCTCTTCCTCTCCGACGTGATTCCCACCGCCTGGCAGGCGGTGCAGTACGCGGCGGTGCCCGAGGGCGGGACGCTCGCCGTGTTCGGCCTGGGCCCGATCGGCCAGATGGCCACCCGCGTCGCGCTGCACCGCGGCGCCGGGCAGGTGATCGGGGTCGACCTGGTGCCCGAGCGCCTGCAGATGGCGCGCGAGCACGGCGTCGAGGTGCTCGACATGAGCGACACCGATGACGTGACCGAGGCGATCAGGGACAAGACCGACGGCCGCGGCGCCGACTCGGTGATCGACGCGGTGGGTATGGAGGCCCACGGCGCTCCGTTCGGCAAGATCGCGCAGGCCGCGGCCGGGCTGGTGCCCGACGCCATCGCCCGGCCCATGATCGAGAAGGCGGGCGTCGACCGCCTCAGCGCGCTGTACGCCTGCTTCGACGCCGCGCGCCGCGGTGGGACGGTCTCACTGAGCGGCGTCTACGGCGGCGCGCAGGATCCGATCAACATGATGCAGCTCTTCGACAAGCAGCTGCAGCTGCGCATGGGCCAGGCCAACGTGTGGGCCTGGGTCGACGACATCATGCCGCTCGTGTCCGACGACTCCGACCCGCTCGACACCGAGGGGCTCGCCACCCACAAGATCCCGCTCGAGCAGGCGCCCCACGGCTACGAGATCTTCCAGAAGAAGGAGGATCGCGCGATCAAGGTGGTACTGAAGCCCTAGTCCTTGAGGCGCAGCCGGATCGGGCCGCGCGCCTGCAGGGCATCGACCGGCTCGCCCTTCTGTAACACGTCGATTCGCCCCTCGGCCGCCAGCGCGGCAGCCGCTTCGCGGGCCAGCGGCATCTGGTCGCGCCAATCCCGTCCGCCCACCGCCCTCGCGGCTTCGGAGGGGCAGATCGTCTTTCCTCCGCCGCGCTGGGAGAGCAGATCGACGATCGTTCGTTCCAGGTGCCGCCTTCGCATTGCATCCATGGATACGGGGTGGGCCGCCAGTAGGCTGAACCTCGATGGACGAGCTCGATGCCCTGTGGGCGTTCCTCGTCGCGGCCCTCATCGCGTTCGCGGTAACCCCGCTCACCGCCCGGCTGGCCCGCCGGGCGGGGATCGTGCATCAGCCGCGCGACCGCGACCTCCACGACCAGCCCGTGCCCGGCATGGGCGGGCTGGCCATCCTGGCGGCGGCGGTTGTTTCCGCGCTCATCTTCCTGCCGGCCAACCAGGAGACGCGCGGCATCGTCGCCGGAGCGGTGGCCATCGCGCTGATCGGCGCGGTCGACGACGCTCGCCCCGGCGGACTTCACCCATTCGTCAAGCTCGCGGGCCAGTTCGCCGCGGCGGCCATCCCGGTCTGGTCCGAGGTGCGGGTGGAGAACGTGACGCTGCCCTTCGTCGACCCGCTCGACCTGGGCTCGTGGGGCTATCCGCTCACGCTGGTCGGGATCGTGGCGGTGATGAACGTCGTGAACTTCACCGACGGTGCCGACGGCCTGGCCGCCGGCGTGTGCACGATCGCCGCCGCCACCTTCGCGATCATCGCGCTCTCTCTCGACCGCGTCGACGCGGGGGTGCTCGCCGCGCTCACCGCGGGGGCCGCGGTCGGCTTCCTGTGGCACAACTTCCATCCCGCCTCGATATTCATGGGCGACGCGGGCTCGAACCTGCTCGGCCTGCTGCTCGCGTGCGTGGCCATCCAGGGCGTGCTGAAAACCGCCGCCGTCGTGGCGCTGTTCTTCCCGCTGCTGATCCTGGCCGTGCCGGCGCTCGACGCGACCTTCGTGGTGGCCAAGCGCATCAAGTACGGGCGGCCGGTCTACTCGGCCGACCGCTGGCACTTCCATCACCGCTTCGCCAACATCGGCTTCTCCCAGCGGCGCACGGTGCTCTACCTGTACGGCTGGACGCTGTCGCTGGCCGCGCTGGCGCTGGCCATGCGCTTCGTGCCCTACTCCGACGACGACGGCACCCTGCACGCGGGCTGGACCCTGGTGATCGTGGCATTCGCCCTGGTGGCCTTCGCGGCCAGCATCTACCTGGTGATCGTGCTCGAGATCCTCAAGTTCAAGAGGTTTCGCGAGCGGGAGCTGCGGCGGCAGGTGGAGACGGGGGAGATCGCGGCGCTTAGTGAGGAGGAGATTGAGGAGGAGGTTGAGCGGGAGGTGGAGACGGGGGATTTTGAGGCTGTCGCCCGGGACTAGCTTCCTGCGCGGCTGGTCGGGCGGGCGTGTCCGTCATCGCCCGTCCGCAGAGCCTCGCTTGCGCTCGTTCGCTCGCTCGCAAGCGGCTCGCTCTGACATGCTCTGCGGCCGGGGATGCCGCACACCCCCGCCTACGTCCGTCGTTTGGTTTCTAGAACAGGCTTGTCTGCTTTGGGCCTCGTTCCGCTGCCTTGGGTTGTGTTGGTTTGGTGAGGAACTCGTTCGTGCTCGGCGACACGCGGCGCCCTCTCCTGATCAGGCGCGAGAGACGCTCGCGCTCCTCCTTCGGGGCGTAGGCGCCGCGCGCGTATAGGCGTTCGTAGTGGTCGATCAGGTCGGGGCGGTAGCTGCGGAGCCAGTCCATGAACACGCCGCGGACCTCGCCGCGGAGGTGGAGGCAGATGCCGCCGATGCTCACCGCGCCGGCCTCGGCGCAGCGCTCGAGGATCTCCTCTACTTGGCGGGGGTCGTCGTTGATGCCGGGCATCAGCGGGGCGATCAGGACGCCGGTGGGGATGCCCGCCCGGTTGAGCTCGGCCACTGCCTCGATGCGCTTTCGGGGGTGGGGGGTGTGCGGCTCGCTGGCCCGCCACGCCTTCTCGTCGAGCGTGGGGATGGACAGGTTGGCGGCGAAGCTGTCGATCTGCTTGAACAGCTCGATGTCGCGCAGCAGCAGCGGCGACTTGGTGAGCACCGACGCCGGGGTGCCCGAGTCGCGCATGGCCTCCCACACCCCGGGCAGCAGCTCGTACTTCTTCTCGACCCACTGATACGGATCCGTGTTCGTCCCGAGCGCCACGTGCTCGCGCTTCCACCTCGGCCGCATGAGCTCGGCCCGTGCCAGCTCCGGCGTATTGACCTTGACCACGATCTCGCGCTCGAAGTCCCGGCCGGCGTTGAAGTCGAGGTAGGTGTGGGTGGGGCGGGCGAAGCAGTTGTGGCTCACGATCCCGTTGGCGACGAAGTCGCCCGTGCCGGTGGTGATGTCGAAGAGCTCCGTTTCGCCGAGCGGCTCGATCTCCATCACGCGGAGCTTGGCCCCACACTTGATCGCGGTGCCGTCTATTGATCGCTTGCGGGTGATGGCCGGGTCGACGGTCTGAAGGAACCGCGTCCGCTCCGGCAGCCCGCCGCGAATTCGGACGCAGCGGAGTCCATTCGGCTCGCGCGCGGGCTCCACTACGTGACGAAAGCCCAGCCGACGAAGGCAGAACGTCGTCCACTCGATGATCTCGTCATCGGTATTGGAGATCCGGATGGCTCCGCTGTTGCTGCCCTCGGCATCGAAGATGCCTGCGAGGAACCCCGTGATCCACGCGAGCTCGGGAGAGCGGGGCCAGCGAACGACGTCGCGGACCGCTTCGACCTTGTCGCGCGCCGACGTCCGGATGGCTCTGAGCGCGCGTTGATTGGCTACCGCGCGGTGGAACTCAAACTCCTGAGTGGTGATGTCGATTGCGTCGAGGTATTCCCGTGCCCGCCGCAGCGCCTCCAGGTCCGCAAGAGCGAGCCGGAATCGGTGTACGTCGCCGTGGGCGCGTCCTGGGCGCTCGTAGGAGTAGCTGCCGAGATGTCCGTCGCCCCGGATGAGACCGCACAAGTAGCCCTCGCGGTATTCAACGGTCGGCTCCGGCGCGCGCGCGAAGCGCCCTGAGCCCATGAGCTTGCTGTTCAGGGTGAGGTGAGGCCGTCTGCCGCTTCCCTGTTCTGTCCCGGTCACGTACTTCCACCCGCGGTCGCTCAGGAAACGATGGTCGCCGCTGGCGATCAACTCCGTGTCGTCCTCCAGCGTCAGGCGATAGGCGGGCTTGGCCGTAGCCCAATGGGCGAGCACCGCCGTCCGCACATAGCGGCGGTAGGACCCGCGCCGCTCGGTGCCGTAGATGACCTCGCCGGGCTCCAGGTCCGAGAGCGGCTTCGTCCGGCCGTCGCCGAGAAGGATCGGCGTCTCGCCCGACACGCAGTATTGGCAGGCATGAGTGCATCCCCTGTACGGATTGATCGTCCACGCGAACGGCATCCGCGACGCCTTGGGCACCCGGTTGAGGATCGACTTGGCCTGCACCTCGTAGAAGCGGACGTCCATCGCCTCGGGGGCGTCGAACGTGCGGATGGCCGCGGGCTCGCGGTAGCCGGGGAGGGTGTGGGCTTCCTGAGTCTCGACTTTGAGGTTGTCCCAGCGCACGAACCTATGTTCGCATACGGTGGGGACGGGCCTATTCGGGACCGACCACCAGTTCCATGAGCAGCGAGTCGTGCCAGTGGTTGTGGTCGTAGGCGTCCCGCTCCGCCCGGCGCAGCGTCCCCACGGGCGTGAACCCGGCCTTCTCGTAGCAGCGCACGGCGGCCGTGTTGTCGGCCGCCGGGTCGATGGTCAGGCGGTGGTGTCCGCGCTCGCCGATCAGGTGATCCGCCACCAGGCGCACCGTCGCCGGGCCGATGCCCTGTCCGTGTACGTCCGGGTCGAGGAAGAGGTCCATCGAGGCCGAGCGGTACTTCGGCTCGAGCTCCTCGGCGAACTGGATCATGCCCACGATCCGATCCTCGAAGAAGACCGTGTAGCGGACCGACTCGGGCTCGTCGGACATGGGAAAGTCGGGCTCGACGGGATCCCACCAGCGCTCGACCTCCGGCGTGCGGCGGATGCGCCTCAAATCGTCCGCGTGCGCGGCGGCCAGCGGCTCGAGGCGGACCATGTCCGACGAGAGCGCGGTCAGGACGAGTCGTCTCCAAACGCCGTGACCAGCAGCCTGCGCGCGCCCCCGTGGTCGCGGTGCTCGCACAGGTAGATGCCCTGCCAGGTGCCCAGGGCGAGCCGGCCGTCGCGCACCGGCAGCATCAGCGAGGCCCCGGTCAGCGAGGCCTTGATGTGCGCCGGCATGTCGTCCGGCCCCTCGAGCGTGTGGGCGAAGTAGCCGGCGCCGTCGGGCACGGCGCGGTCGAACCAGGCGGCGAAGTCCCGTCGCACGTCGGGCGACGCGTTCTCGTTGAGGGTCAGCGAGGCCGACGTGTGCTGCATGAACACCAGCGCGATCCCCACCCGCAGGCGGCCGAGCTCGGGCAGCCCCGCCGTCACCTCGTCGGTGACCAGGTGAAAGCCGCGGGGCCTCGGTTCGAGGGTGACCTCGGTCTGCATCCACACAGCTGGGAGTGTGCCCGTCCAAAGCACTTGCTAGCCTCTCGCGCGCTTTGCAAGAAACCTGCCGAATCCGCCATACGGCGGTACGGGGGAACCAGGTTGTTGGGGCGAATGGGTCGTAGGACTCCCTAGCGCAGTCTCTTCAGCGCGAGCCCGTCAGCTAACCCCGGAGGCGTCGATCAAGAGAGGTCCGTCCCGCTTTGTCGTTCAAGCACGTGCTCGTGTTGCTGCTCGCCAGCCTTCCGCTGGCTCTCGCCGCACCCGCCTGGGCCCAGGACGGCGGCGGCGGGGCGGCAGCGCCCGGAGCGCCCGAGCCCCGCGAGGCGGAGTGCCTGTCGTCCCCCGGCGCCGAATGTGCCGGCCCGAAGGTCCTGCGGGGCCGCAGCTTCGTGGTGCGCGGATCGACCCTCGAGAACGTGACCGAGATCGTGTTCCTCGGCCGCCCCACCAAGCGCGACGACGCGAGCGCCGGCGCGGTCAAGCGCGACGCACGCTACGTGGTGGCCGTGGCTCCATCCGAGGCCCGATCGGGCCGCCTGGCCCTCGTTGACAAGTGGGGCAACACCGCCACCACCGGCTTCCGGGTCAGCGTCGCTGACGCTCCGCGGCCCAAGCCGCTCGACATATCGCCGGACTCGCAGTTCTTCTTCGCGGGCCGCCGCCTGCCCTCCTTCACCATCGAGCAGACCGCGCGCGTGCAGCTGCTGAGCGAGACGAGCGGCGAGGTCGTGCGCTCGTGGGACGTCGCGGGCGCGCCCGGGCAGCCCGCCGAGGTCAAGTGGGACGGCAAGGGCGACGGCGGCGTGGGCCTGACCGGCGCCTACCACTTCCAGGTCGAGGGCGTGGCCAGCGCCGCCTCCTCCGCAGCCGGCCGGTTCTTCTTCGCCGATCACCTGTTCCCGATTCGCGGCCGCCACGACCTCGGCCAGACCGAGACCAACAACTTCGGCGGTGGCCGCGGGCACCAGGGGCAGGACATGTTCGCCAAGTGCGGTACGAAGCTCGCCCTCGCTCGCGGCGGCAAGGTCCAATACGCGGGCTACCACGGCGCGGCCGGCAACTACGTGGTTTTGGACGCGGCGGGCACCCGCATCGACCACGTCTACATGCACCTGCGCGAGGCGCCGCTCGTGCGCACCGGCGACCGCGTGTTCACGGGCCAGAAGATCGGCGAGGTCGGCGACACCGGCCGCGCCACCGGCTGCCACCTGCACTTCGAGATGTGGACCGCGCCCGGCTGGTACGAGGGCGGGCGGCCCTTCGACCCGCTGCCCTCGCTCGAGGGCTGGGACGACTTCTCCTAGGTTCCGGCGCGCCTGCGACCCCGCGAGCCGGGGACACGCATCTCCTACCATTTCTCGGGTATCCGACCAACGAGCCCGTGACCCTCGCCGACGCCCAAGAATCCCTTCGCGCCCGGCTCCTTCGCCGCCAGCTCAACCGCCGAATCGCCCGCGGGGCCGACCCGTGTTCGTCGCCCGAGCTGCGCCGCCGCGCCGGCGAGCTGGTGTCGCCCGGCTTCCGCGCCCGGATGGCTGCCGGGCTGCGGCGGGCGATCACGGCAGCCGAGCGCCCATGGCACGGTGGGCTCAGCGCCCAGGTCCCGGTCCAGCGTGCGGCGATCCTCGACGAACGCACCGAGCTGCTGGGCCTCGCGTGCCTCTTGACCGATGAGGAAAGCGTGAGCCCCCGCGGCGTGGCGCGTGTGGAGGAGCTGCTCACCGACGGGCGCTCGCCGCTCTACTACCCGGCGCCGCGTGGGACCCTGGCCGCGGCGCTTCGCCACACCCGCGCCACGCTGCTGCTCGGCTGACCGCCCAGTCTCTCTTAGGGCGCCACGCCAGTCAGGCGCGGCCACCTCACCGCGCGCCGCAGCGCCGCCCGGCTCGCCGGATGGGTCGAAAGCCGGAACTCGTTGCTCAGCAGGGCCGACTGGTAGTAGACCGCCATCCGCACGCGCGGATGGGACTTCATGAAGCCGAAGAACTGGTTCACGAAGCCCGGCACGTCGGCTCCCCACACGCCCCACTCGGCGAAGGCGAACGGCTTGCGCTTCCAGCGCGGGAAGCTGTAGATCGCGTCCATGGCCGAGCTGGCCCGGTAGGGCGAGTACCAGGTGGTGCCCACCCAGTCGACGTAGCCGCCGCCGGGATAGAAGTGCCGAGGGTGGTTCTTGGCGATCTCCGGGTTGCCGAAGGACAGCGGCACCCACATCAACGCCACCTTGGGTCGCGGCAGTTCGCCGGCACCCGTGCGCAACGCGGGCATGCCCAGGCCACGCAACCTGGAGTCGATCGCGGCCACGTCGCCCCCGCGCAGGATCAGCGTGAGCCGCCGCCAGGCCTGCTTGAACTGCCGCGTGGAGAACGCCGGGCCGCGCGAGCGCCCCGACAGGTCGTAGGCCGAGTACGGGTTGTTGCCGTTGTTCATCTCCGACAGGGGGCGCACGTAGACCACCTCGCCGTGGTCGGCGAGGAGGCCATTGAGGCGGACGAGGAAGCCGTCGCCGTCCCCGGAGGCCAGGTCGCGCGGGCTGAGCCGCGTGCCCTTGGTGGAGAGCGAGATCATCGCGCTCGACCCCATCCGGCGCGCATCGTCGAGGCGCCCGCCCAGGAAGCCGTCCTGCGAGCCCCAGTCGATGAAGTAGTTGAACACCGCCGGGTGCTTGCCCGACTGCCGCTCGAAATCGGCGATGCTCCCCGCCGTGTAGCCGCCCTGCCCGCCCCACAGCACCTTGTTGCCCGGGGCGGTGTAGGGGGCGGCGCTGGCGGCCGCGGGTAGGCAGGCCAGGGCCAGGGCGACGACGAGCGCCAATCTCACCCTTCCAGAGAACCACATCTCGGCGTGATCGGCGCCACCTGCGGGTATGGGCTTCGCATGACCGACACGTTGCATCGCCTCGCCGCCGCCACCGGACGACTCGAGGCGCTCGACGCGCCCGCGAAGCGCGTGGCCAAGACCGTGAGGGCGGTCCTGCCCGCGGGACCGGTCAAGGACGTGCTCAGCGGCACCCCGCTCGGGCACCCTGCTCATCCTCTGCTCACCGACGTGCCGATCGGCTCCTGGACCAGCGCCGTCGTGCTCGACCTGATCGGCGGCAGCGACTCGCGCACCGCCGCCCGCCGGCTCGTGGCCGTAGGGATCCTCGCCGCCCTTCCCACCGCCGCGAGCGGCTACTCGGACTGGGCCGACTCGGAGATGTCCAGCGACAGCGTGCGCCGTACCGGCCTGGTGCACGCCGCGTCGAATGTCACCGCCCTCGGGCTGTTCACGGCCTCGTACCTGGCCCGGCGCCGCGGGGAGGGCGGGCGGCTGCTCGCTCTCGCCGGCGCGGGCGCCATGGCCGTGGGCGGACATCTCGGCGGGCACCTCTCCTTCGTGGAGGGCGTGGGGGTCAACCAGACGGTCTTCGCGAAGGGCTCCGGCGAGTGGACCGCCACCGTGGCCGAGGAGGAGCTGTCCGAGGGCAGGCCCGTATGCGTGCGAGTCGGCGAGGTCGACGTGATGATCGTGCGCGACGCCGACGGCCTTCACGCGCTCGACGATCACTGCACCCACCGCGGAGGACCCCTGCACGAGGGCGAGGTGGCCGACGGGTGCGTGATCTGCCCGTGGCACGCAAGCCGCTTCCGCCTGGCCGACGGCTCGATCGAGCAGGGGCCGGCGGTAACACCGCAGCCGGTCTACGAGACCCGCGTGGTCGACGGCCGCGTCGAGGTACGGGCGGCGGCGGCCGCCTAGCCGGCCGAGACCGGCTCGAGCTGCGCGAGCAGCGGTGCCACGCCGAGGCGACGCGCCAGCAGCCTCGCCTCGCGCCGCGAGCCCACGCCGTTGATCTGCGCGCCCGGAGCGTCGATGCCGCGCGGGGCGGCCGCCGCGTCGAGGGCGGGGAGCGAGAGAACCCGGCCGTCGACCACGATCGCGAAATGCTGGAACGATGCCTCCGACGCGCCCTGCGCCGCGGCAGCCCGCGCGGCGCGCGCCGCCACCTCCGCGGTCAGGCGCCTGAAGGCGAGGCGCCCGGCGTCGGTGAAGTCGAAGGACACGGTCGGCTCGCCCGTGATCTCGTCGGTCGCGGCGCGCGGATTGGCGATGTGCCGGGCCGTGAGCGCCGGGTCGTCCTCGATCGCGAACCAGCGACGCTCGCTGGAGGGCTGCCCCGGCACGCGCTGGTCTTCGACGACGGCCACCGGCCGGGAGCCGGATCGCGACCGCGCGGCCAGCGCCTGCGCCTTGGAGCGGGCGGTGAACGGCGCGGCCGGGCCCCGGTTGCCGAGCACGTTGGGCTCCCAGTCGTAGACGGAGAAGGAGGCGCCCTCGATCGCCGTCTGGAGCGCCGCCCGCGCTCCCTCGGTGTCCCGGGCGACCACGCGTAGACCGTGCGCGCCGGTGGTCTCGACCCGGTAGCGGCCGGGTCCGAGCTCGGCCAGGCGCGAGCACAGGCGCTCGGCGGAGCGCTGCGCCTGTCCCGGCGCCGACCGGTACTCGAGCACCACGGTGGAGCCGCCGGGGCTTTCGGTGCACGGAGCCGAACTCAGCTCCTCGCCGCCGCACGCCGTCACGGCCACGGCGGCCAGCGCGAGCAAGAGCGGGAGAGGACGCGGCATCTGCCCCCTGTTTCGGCCCGCAGCGCGCCCGCTTGAGCTCCCGAGCCAAGTGTCACAAAGTAGTCACAAAGTCTCCCCGTCGAGTAGAGTTGACTTACACGAGAGCGACAGCAACGCCGGCCCCGCCCGTTGCCCTCCGCTCTCGCGGACACCCCTTGACGACGCACGCTCTGAAAGCATCCGAACCCATGCCGCTGCGCGTGATGCGGTACCTCGACCTCGTCGTCCTGGCGCTCGCCCTGCCGATCTTCATCGTCGCCGATCTGCCTCTGCTGGGCTGGGCCGGCGTCGCCGTTGCTTGGCTTTTGCAGCGCGGGGTACAGCATCTCATTGAGCAGCGTGCGCGTGCAGCCAAAGATCCGGGTACCGTGGCCGGCCTCATGACCGGGTCGATGATCGCCCGCGGCTGGCTCGTGGCGGGCACGATCTTCGCCGTCGGCCTGAGCGAGCGCGAGGCCGGCCTCGCGGCGGCGATCCTGGCGATCGCCCTCTTCACCACCTACTTCACCGGCCAGGTCATCGCCCGGCCCTTCGGGCCCGAGAGCGAAAGCCCGAAGTGAGCACGAAGGGAAAGCTCGCCATCGGCTTCGGCGTTTACCTCGGCGTGGCCGTGTTGCTGTTTCTCATCTTCGGCTCGGACGGCAAGAACGAGGAGTTCGCGCCCGAGGAGGAGTTCAAGCTCGATCCATGGATCGAGATCAAGCTCGGTGGCCTCGATCTCTCGTTCAACAAGGCCGTCCTATACCTGCTGATCGGCTGCGCGGCCACGGTTGGCTCGATGGTCTACATCGCCCGGCGCATGGCGGACAGGCCCAATCGCGTACAGACGATCGTCGAGGGGGCCTACGACCTCACCTACAACCAGATCGCCCGGAACAACATGCCCGAGAAGGCGGCGGCCAAGTGGTTCCCGTTCGTGGCCTCGCTCTTCTTCTTCATCTGGTTCTCGAACATGATCGGCTACATCCCGCTGCCGGTGAACGACCACGAGACGATCGAGATCGCCGGCATCAACTTCCCCGCCTTCGCCCTCTACGCCGCGACGGCGAACCTGTCGATCCCGCTGGTGCTCACCCTCTGCGTCTTCTTCCTCTACCAGCTGGAGGGGATTCGGAACCACGGCCTCGTGAAGTACTTCAAGGGCTGGCTGCCCTCCGGAGTAACGGGTGCCGCCGCGGTTCCGATCTTCGCCATCGAGGTGATCTCCCAGTTCGTGCGGATCATCTCGCTCTCCGTTCGACTCTTCGCCAACGTCCTCGCCGGCCACCTGCTGATCCTGTTCATGGGTGGAGGCCTGGCCGTGCTCCTCGGCGTCTCGGCGCTCGGTTGGATCACGCTCCCGCTCGCGGTGGGGTTCTTCGCCTTCGAGGTCGTGTTGATCGCGACCCTTCAGGCCTTCATCTTTGCCACGCTCACATCTATCTACTTCGGCGAGGCAAGCGCCGGAGGACACTAAGGAGGATCCATGGAATTCCTGCTCCCGATAGCCCAGGTCTCCGACGATGGCCTGAAGGCGATCGCCCTCGGCGTCGGCGCCGGGCTGGGCACGATCGGCCCCGGCATCGGAGTCGGCTACATCTTCGGCAAGGTGATCGAGTCGGTCACCCGGCAGCCCGAGATGCGCGAGGAGATCACGAGCATCCAGTGGCTCGGCTTCGCCCTCACCGAGGCGATCGTGTTCTACGCGTTCATCTTCGGCCTGATCGCCTTCTTCCTCTAGGCGATGTTCCTGTTCGCACAGGAAGAGGGCGGCGGCAGCTTCCTCGTCAGCCCCAACGTGGGGCTGATGATCTGGACGCTGCTTGCCTTCGGGCTCACTCTCTACCTGCTCAACAAGCTGGCCTTTCCGCGCATCGCGGAGGCGCTGGACAAGCGCAGGCTGGCCATCGAGGAGTCGATCGACGCCGCCGCCCGTTCCAAGGAGGAGGCGGACTCGCTGCTCGAGGAGTACCGCGCTCGGCTGCGCGAGGCGCGCGAGCAGGCTGAGGACATCACCGCCCGCGCCCGCAAGGCCGCGGACTCGCTGGCCGACGACTCGAAGGCCCAGGCCAACCGCCAGCGCGAGGAGCTGATGGCCGCCACGCGGCGCGACATCGAGGCCGAGACGCGGCGCGCTCTGGACGAGATCCGCAAGGAGGTGGCCAACCTCACGGTGATCGCCACCGAGAAGGTCACGCGCAAGTCGCTCACGCCCGACGACCACCGGCGCCTGATCGAGGACGCCCTGGGCGAGGTCGACTTCACCGCGCTCGCCGGCGAGAAGGCCGGCAACGGCGGCGACACGAGCAACGGAGACGACAAGGGCTAATGGAGGAATTGGCCGAGGTCTACGCGCGCGCGCTGTTCGAGGCGGCCAAGGAGGACGACGTCCTCGATCGCGTGCACGACGAGCTCGGCGAGTTCGCCGACGCCCTCGACGAGGATCGCAACCTGCAGGTGTTCCTGTTCTCTCCCTACTTCTCGAGCGAGGAGAAGAAGGACGGAGTGACCAAGATCGTGACCGACGCGGACGAGCGCCTGGTCAATTTCCTCGAGCTGCTGGCCGAGCGCCACCGGATGCCCGCGCTGTTTCGCATCCGGCGCACCTTCGACGGGATGTGGGCCGAGGAGAACAAGCTGCTTCCCGTGACCGTGACCAGTGCGGTCGACCTCGACGAGGGCCTCGTGAAGGACATCGGCAAGCGCATCGAGGAGCAGACCGGCCGCCAGGTCGAGCTGTCCTCGAACGTCGACCCCGACGTGCTCGGCGGCCTTCAGGTGCGCGTGGGCAACATGGTGCTCGACGCCACGGTGCGCAACCGCCTCGAACAACTTCGAAAGCAAGTGGCCAGGGCCACCTAAGGAGACACTCCCAGTGCAGATCAAGCCAGACGAGATCACCAGCATCCTCAAGGACCGCATCCAGGGGCTCGAGGACGGCGGGGCCGACCTTTCCGAGGTGGGCACGGTGCTCTCCGTGGCCGACGGCATCTCGCGCGTCCACGGGCTCGACAACGTCATGTCCAGCGAGCTGCTCGAGCTTCCGCACGACGTGACGGGGCTCGCGCTGAACCTCGAGTCGGACAACGTCGGCGCGGTGCTCTTCGGCGAGTGGGACAAGATCGAGGAGGGCGACCAGGTCAAGCGCACCGGGCGCCTGCTCGAGGTGCCGGTCGGAGACGCGCTGCTGGGGCGGATCGTGAACCCGCTCGGCGAGCCGCTGGACGGCAAGGGCGACATCAACACGGAAACCACCCGGCCGGCCGAGTTCAAGGCCCCCGGCGTGGTCGCCCGCCAGCCGGTCAAGGAGCCGATGATGACCGGCATCAAGGCCATCGACTCGATGACCAACGTCGGTCGCGGCCAGCGCGAGCTGATCATCGGCGACCGTCAGACCGGCAAGACGTCGATCTGCATCGACACGATCATCAACAACAGGGACAGCGACCTGATCTGCATCTACGTCGCTATCGGACAGCGCATGTCCGTGGTCGTCGACGTGGCGCGCCAGCTCGAGGAAGCGGGGGCGCTCGAACACACGATCATCGTGGCCGCCCCGGCCGACGAGGCCGCGCCGATCAAGTTCCTTGCCCCCTACGCGGGCGCGGCCATGGCCGAGCACTTCCTGTACGACGGCAGGCACGCGCTCGCCATCTACGACGACCTGACCAAGCACGCCTTCGCCTACCGCCAGATGTCGCTGCTCCTTCGCCGCCCGCCGGGTCGCGAGGCCTACCCGGGTGACGTGTTCTACCTGCACTCGCGCCTGCTCGAGCGCTCGGTCAAGCTCAACGACGACCTGGGCGGCGGCTCGTTCACCGCGCTGCCCGTGATCGAGACCCAGGCCGGCGACGTGTCGGCCTACATCCCCACCAACGTCATCTCGATCACCGACGGCCAGATCTTCCTGCAGTCGGACCTGTTCCGCTCGGGCGTGCGGCCGGCGATCAACGTGGGCATCTCGGTCTCGCGGGTGGGCGGGTCGGCGCAGACCACGCCGATGCGAAAGGTGGCGGGCCGGCTGCGTCTCGAGCTCTCCCAGTACCGCGAGCTCGAGGCCTTCTCGCAGTTCGGCTCCGACCTCGACGCCGACACCCAGGCCACGCTCAACCGCGGCGCCCGCCTGGTGGAGGCGCTCAACCAGAACGAGCGCGACCCCTGGAAGATCGAGAACCAGGTGGCGGCGATCTACTCGGGCACCGGCGGATATCTCGACCGCATCAAGGTCGACCGCATCCGCGAGTTCCACGAGATGATGCTCCAGCGCCTGCACTCCGAGGACTCGGACCTGATGGAGCAGATCGCCGACGGCAACTGGGACGACTCGATCGAGGAGCGCCTGGGCAACTGCGTCGCCGAGGCCATCGACGACTTCGGGCCCGACTTCGACGCCGAGGGCAATCCCATCGAGGAGGGCGAGTCCGACCGCGTCGTGTCGCGCGAGGAGCGCGAAGAGCAGGAGGAGGGCGACGAGGAAGGGCAGGAGGCGTCGGCGGGGGAAGACGACGAGGACGACAGCAGCGACGACGGTGCCGAGGCCAGGGCCAAGGACGACGGCGAGGAGCCGGGCAAGGAAAAGGACGCGGAGGCGGCCACCGCCTAGGGCTCGATGGCGTCGCTGAAGGACATCCGCGGGCGCATCGGCTCGGTCAAGAACATCCGCAAGATCACGCGGGCGATGGAGATGATCTCCGCCGCCCGGCTGCGGCGGGCCGAGCAGCGCATCGAGTCCCTGCGCCCGTACGCCGACGCCCTGCGGCGCATGACCTCGCGGGCGTCCCAGGCCGCGGACAACATCCCCAACCTGCCCATCCTGCAGGAGAAGGAGAACGTCCAGACCGTCGGCATCCTGCTCGTGACCGGCGACCGCGGGCTGGCCGGCCCGTTCAACTCCCAGATCATGCGCGCGGGCAACCGGCGCGCGGCCGAGCTGCGCAGCGACGGCAAGGAGGTGCTCTGGTACGCCTCAGGGCGCCGCGGCGTCTCCTCGCTGCAGTTTCGCCAGCTCGACATGGGCGGCAGCTGGACGGGCTTCACCGATCGCCCCACGTTCGCCGACGCGCGCGCCATCGCCGACGGCCTGACGTCGGCCTACGTCGACGACAAGGTCGATCGCGTGGAGATCTTCTACAACGGCTACATCTCGGCGATCAACCAGGAGGTCCGTCACGAGACGCTGCTGCCGCTGCAGCAGGCCGACGTGCTCGGCGACGACGACGAGGACGGGGAGGACGGCGGTTCGGACGAGGGCGACCAGCACTCACGCGCCCTGTGGATCTACGAGCCCGACCCCGAGGAGATCCTCGCCCGGCTCGTGCCCGACTACGTGGAGATCTCGATCTACCGCGCCCTGCTGGAGTCGACCGCTTCCGAGCACGGCGCGCGCATGAGCGCGATGCGCAGCGCCTCAGACAACGCCGGCGAGATGATCGACGACCTCACGCTGGAGGCCAACCGCCAGCGCCAAGCCGAAATCACCCAGGAGATCATGGAAGTGGTCGCCGGGGCTGAAGGACTTCGATAGAGCTTCGATAAGGAGAAACGTGGAAGCCGCAACCGATACCCAGGAGCAGCAGGACGAGGCGCGCGAGGAGCGCGAGGCCAACACCGGCACCGTGGAAGAGGTGCAGGGCGTGGTGGTCGAGGTGGCCTTCCCGGCCGAGCACCTCCCCGAGATCTACAACGCGCTCGAGGTCGAGCTCGACGAGGACCGCGAGTCCGAGGGCGACGAGGCCCAGGCCACGATGTCCAAGCTCGTGCTCGAGGTGCAGCAGCACCTGGGCGACGACCGCGTGCGCACGGTGGCCATGGACGCCACCGAGGGCCTCTCGCGCGGCGCGAAGGTCACCGACACCGGCGGCCCCATCACGGTCCCCGTGGGCGATGGCACGCTCGGCCGCATCTTCAACCTGCTCGGCGACCCCATCGACGACGCCGGCGAGGTCAAGTTCGAGGAGCGCTGGCCCATCCATCGCCCGGCTCCCGCGGTGGAGGACCTCACCCCGACGCGCGAGATCTTCGAGACCGGGATCAAGGTCGTCGATCTGCTCGCCCCGTACGCCCAGGGCGGCAAGGTCGGGCTGTTCGGCGGCGCCGGAGTGGGCAAGACCGTGCTCATCCAGGAGCTGATCCACAACCTGGCCGCCGAGCACGGCGGGCTGTCGGCCTTCTGCGGAGTAGGCGAGCGCTCACGCGAGGGCAACGACCTCTGGCTCGAGATGACCGAGTCGGGCGTGATCGACAAGACGATGCTCGTGTTCGGCCAGATGAACGAGCCGCCCGGCGCGCGCATGCGCGTGGCGCTCTCGGGCCTGACCATGGCCGAGTACTTCCGCGAGCAGGGCCAGGACGTGCTGCTGTTCATCGACAACATCTTCCGGTTCGTCCAGGCGGGCTCCGAGGTCTCGGCCCTGCTCGGCCGGATGCCGTCGCAGGTGGGCTACCAGCCCACGCTGGAGACGGAGATGGGCCAGCTGCAGGAGCGGATCACCTCTACCCGCGAGGGATCGGTCACCTCGATCCAGGCCATCTACGTGCCGGCCGACGACCTGACCGACCCGGCGCCGGCGTCGGTGTTCGCGCACCTCAACGCCACCACGACGCTCTCCCGCTCGATCGCCGAGAAGGGCATCTATCCCGCTGTCGACCCGCTCGACTCGACCTCGACGATCCTCAAGCCCGACATCGTGGGCGAGGAGCACTTCCAGGTCGCCAACCAGGTGCGCGAGATCCTGCAGCGCTACACCGAGTTGCAGGACATCATCGCCATCCTCGGGATCGACGAGCTCTCCGACGAGGACCGCGTGACCGTGCAGCGGGCTCGCCGGGTGGAGCGCTTCCTCTCGCAGCCGTTCTTCGTGGCCGAGGCCTTCACGGGCACGCCGGGGGTCTACGTGTCGATCGAGGACACCGTGCGCTCCTTCAAGGAGATCATCGACGGGAAGCACGACGACGTGCCCGAGCGGGCGTTCCTGCTCAAGGGAACGATCGAGGACGTGCTGAAGGGCGAGGGCGTCGAGGACGACGAGGACGAGTCCGAGGAGTCGGGCGGCGACGAGAACGGCAACGGCGACGACGACAAGGGCGACGATGGCGAGAACTAGCTTCCCCGTCGAGGTGCTGACCCCCGAGGGGAAGGTCTTCGACGACGAGGTGGAGATGGTCTCCACCCGCACCGTCACCGGGTCGATCGGCGTGCTGGCCAATCACGCTCCGTTGATGGCCATCCTCGAGCCGACCGAGCTGAGGCTCTACAAGTCGGACTCCGACGTGGTGCGCTTCGCGCAGGGCGAGGGCTATCTCCAGGTCGTGGAGAACTCGGCGCTCGTGCTGGTCGAGGAGGCGATCGCGCCGGAGGACATCGACCGCTCGGACTTCGAGGCGAAGCTCAAGGAAGCCCAGTCGAACGTGAAGAACGCCGAGGAGGATTCCGAGGAACGCGCGCGAGCCGAGCGCGAGGTGGCGCGCTACGAGGCGTTTCTGGACGTCGACGGCGGTTAGGGCGGCTACCCCGCGCTGCGCATTCGCGCCTTCATCGCCAGCGGCAATCCGACAACCGCGAGGAACGGGCCAGGCCGCAGGGTCAGGTCAGGTCGGTCACCGCGGTCTGGTAGACGCCGATCGCGCGTTCCAGGTCGTCGCCGAGCGCGGCGTCGATCACGCCCACGTTCTGCACGATCAGTGTGGCCCGCGTGTTGAGCCGCTCGAACTCGTCCTCGGCGCGCAGCGCGGCCATCTGCTCCTGGCTGCCCCGGACCAGGATGAAGCCGGCAAGCTCGCCGCCATGGGGCGCGAGCAGGACGGTCTCGTAGCTCTCGATGCGGCCATCCTGCTCGGCCTTGGCGTAGTAGGCGAGGGCCTCGCCGAACACCTCCAGCCCCTTCGCCTCGCGTCCGGTAATCGGGTCGCCCCATCCAACAAAGATTCCGGCCTCGGCCATGATCCACCTCCTGCTCGTTGGCGGCGGAGCTCGTGGTGGCCCGGCATGCGTGCCACAGGCCGCCCCTCGGCCCGCCCTGGCGTGACGACTCTACGCCGGGCTTAGTTGCGGAGTCAATCGGGCGCGGGCCGTGCGCTTGACATGCAGGTATTTGCCTGCATAATGTGAGAGCCGCGCGAATGGACGCGGTGTTCAAAGCGCTGGCCGACCAGACCCGCCGCTACCTGTTGGACAGGCTCCACGAGCACAACGGGCAGACGCTGGGCGAACTGTGCGAGCGACTCGAGATGACGCGTCAATCGGCGACCCAGCACCTGGGCTTGCTCGAGGCGGCCAACCTGGTCACCACGGTGCGGAGGGGGCGAGAGAAGCTGCACTACCTCAACCCCGTTCCGCTGCACGAGATCCAGGACCGGTGGATCGACAAGTTCGAGCGTCCGCGCCTTCGCGCGCTGAGCACCGTAAAGCGACGAGCAGAGGAAGACATGACCGACAAGCCGGCGTTCGTGTACGTGATCTACATCGAGAGCACCCCGGAGAAGGTCTGGGACGCGCTGACCGACGCCGATCTGACCGCCGAGTACTGGGGCCACAGCAACGTCTCGGACTGGCAGGTCGGCTCGGCCTGGGAGCATCAGCGCACGGACGGAAGCGGCACGGCCGATGTGGTCGGCACCGTGGTGGAGAGCGTGCGCGCCCACGCGTCTGCGTCAGCACCTGGGACGACCCCGGCCGGGAACTGCCCGACGGTCCGTCGCAGGTGACCTTCGACATCGAGCCCTACGGCGACATCGTGCGGCTGACCGTGACCCACGAGAACATCCCCGAGGCCGACCGCGACAGGACCGTCAGCGGATGGCCGGCGGTGCTCTCCAACCTCAAGTCCCTCCTCGAGACGGGCAAGGCGCTCCCGCAGGCGCCGTGGGAGATGCCGGAGGGCTGACTGGAGCCGTAGGTCAAGGCCCAGTCGCGGGCGCCGATGAACGGGGCATGCAGCGCAACCTCCGGATTCTGGGCGGGGTGCTCATCCTCTTGGGAGCCGCGCTCCTGGGCATGGACATCGCGATTCAGCTCGACGACGGTCTGGCCCGCTCGATCGCCGACACGTCGACCTGCAACAGCGAGCCGTGCACGGTGGATCAGCTGCGGAGCATGGGTCTCTACGTGGGACCGATCACCTTTCTGGTGTGCGCCGGTTTCGGTCTGGCCCTGCTCAAGGCGCGAGTGACTCCGGCGGCGACGCCCGCCCCGGACGGCGATGTCAGCGAACGGCTACGTTCAATCGACCTCCTGCGCGAGCAGGATGGCATCAGCGCCCACGAGCACGCCGAGCAGCGCCGGCGCATACTCGACTCGGTCTGAGCAAGCTCGAAGCGGAGTAGCCTCCCACCCGGTGGCCTGATGAGTGATGCCTGGATCACCGCGGCGCTCGAGGAGTACAAGACGCTCCGGGAGGAGTCGCTTTCCTCGATAGAACAGATGCAGCGCACGCTGCAGATCGGCTTGGTCGCGATCGGGGTGCTCACCGCGTTCGGAGTGGACGTGACCAAGAGCAACCTCGGAATACAGGCGGGCTTGGCAATCACCACCCCCTTGGTGGCCGCGGTGGTGGTCGCTCTACGGCTCGACGAGCTGCTTCGCGCCGTCAAGGCCGGGGCCGCATCGCGGTCCTCGAGCAGCGGATCGCCCAGAGAACCGGCGAAGGCGGGCCTCCCCTCACCTGGGAGTCGACGATCCAAAGGCCTTCGACCCGAGGGAGGACAGGAGGCGTCACCGGGCCATCACCGCGGTCTCTCTTCGCCGCCACAGCCCCGCGGTCCTCCTCGGCACGAGCCGCCTGGAGCAGTGGTGGCAGCAGTTCCTGGTCATCGCCGCCGTCGCGCTGATCCTCGTCCTCATCACCCTCTACCAGCGGCGCAAGCTGGATCAGGTGGCGGGGCTGCACAGGACCGCGCTCAAGGCGATCACGACGGGTCCAGCGAAGCCTGAGCCCGCTCGCAGAGCTCAGCCGCCGACGGCAGCTACGGCAACACCAGAACACCCAGCGGGACGCACATGCTCGACCATGGTGAGCGAGATCGAGAAGCACCACGCCTTCCTGGCCGCCGGGAACCTCGAAGAGCTTGAAGGCGTCTATCGAGGCATGCAGCATCGCCGGCCCCCCAGATGGTCTGGCCGCCCCGCTGCTGATGGTGTGGCTCGACGACGAGGGAGCTCGGCAGGCCCTCCTGGGCCGAATCCGATCGGCGGCGACCGAGCCGGCGGCGGCGGATGCGGTGCGTGAGATGATCGGCGCCCAGATCACGGACTTTGCGCGACTGATGGACGGCGACCGACCCGATGTGCGAGCGAGCCTGCTGGCGACGCAGTTCCTCGGGGTGGTATTCGCGCGCTGCGTCGTGGCTCTGGAGCAGCTCGCCTCGACGGAGAGTGAGGAGGTCGCAAGATGGCTCGGCCCGACGTTCGACTTGTACCTGACGGGGGGCTAGGGTCTGCCCATGGCCGCTTCTGAGAGCAAGCATGAGGCCATCGAAATCGCTGCTCGGCCGCTGCGGGACCTGCTGCGTGAGGAGCACGACGAGATCGCCGCCGCGCAGCGGGCGCTCAGGCAGGCCGAGAAGACGCACGATCGCGCGGTCGAGCTGGCCGAGCGCCAACTGAAGGCGGCGAGCACGGCGGAGCCGCTTGCCTGCTACGGCCACGAGCTGATCCTCTACGCCGACCGTGTGAGCACGCCCGACGCAAATCACGAGCTGACGCCGGAGGTCAGGGCCCGGGTCCACGAGCGGACTCTGGAGATCGAGGGTCCGGCGTGGCGCCGCGAGGTCACCTTCCCCCGGCGGGATTCGCTCAAGATGCGGCGGCTGGCCAAGGAGATCGAGGCCGCCGCCCGCAACGTGGACGGGATCCGCCGGGTGGCCAAGGCCGACACCGAGCAGGCCGAGCTGGACCTGGGCGTGGCGTGGGCGGACCGCCGCGCGGTGGAGGAGACCCGCGCTCTGATCCACAGGCTCGGCGAACTGGTCCAGGAGGACGAGGACGTGATCGACATGGCGCCCGGCATCAGCGCCGGCCACGACGGGGTGCTGGTGGCCACCGACCGCCGGCTGCTCTTCATCTCCGTCCGTCGCACGCTCTCGTTCCCCTACGAGCAGGTGCGCTCCGTGCAGGTGACAGGGAAAGTGGTTCGGGGCACGGCTCGCGCTCTCAACCGCCCGAGGCAAGGGGGTCATCAGCGGGATCGCACGAGGGCACGCGACCGAGATCGCCGATCTGGTGCGCAGCCGGGCTCGCCTAGGCAGGATTCGGCGAAGCCGCGGGCTGGCTCAGCGCGCGGCTGGCTCAGCGCCTCTCCCGCGCGCACCGGGGCGGGCATCAACGCCGCGGCCACCAGCACCATCGCGAACGCCATGAGCCTCGCCGCGACGACGAGGGCGTCGTCCCCCATCGGGTCGCCGAACACGACCATCCCGGCGACGATCGAAGACATGTTCGCGGCGACCGAGGTCACGGCAATCACCGCCACCCCGTCGCCCACCTGCAGGCTCCGCGCGGAAGCGAAGAAGGAGCCGACGGCGGCAACCACGATCAGGACGGTCCACGGACTGAGGAGCCCGACGATGCCGCTCTCGAGATCGTCGCTCAAGGCCTTGATGGCCACGTCCGAGATCCCGAAGCCGAGTCCCGCAGCGGCGCCCAGGAGCACGCCGCGCTGGGCTCTCGCCCGCTCGATGCGGTGCGAGAAGATCAGGAGCAGGCCGATCGCGATACCGCCGCCCTCGAAGAGGATGAGCGCCGTGAGCGAGTAGTCGGAGGTGTCGCCGCCTGACTCCTTGCCGGTCAGCCCGAGCAGCG
This sequence comes from uncultured Thermoleophilaceae bacterium, assembly GCA_963746825.1. Lineage (GTDB taxonomy): Bacteria > Actinomycetota > Thermoleophilia > Solirubrobacterales > Thermoleophilaceae > JACVRW01. Next base: position 33,997 of record CAVVCU010000007.1, on the reverse strand, counting down.
CGAGCGACACCGCCACCAGGATGATTCCGATCCACTGCCGCCGGCCGAGCTGGAAGCCGAAGAAACGCTCGGCGAGCACGGCGAGCAGAACGAACCCTCCCGACAGAACCGCCTGAGCCGTCGACAGAGGCAGCAGCGCGAGCGCCCCGACATGGGCCAGGAAGGCCACGACGGCCACGAGCCAGCCGATGGTCCACCACTTCGAGCGAAACAGGTCGGCTGCGCTGCGCAACGGGTGGCGCATGTCTACGTCCGGCGCGGCGACCGCGCCGCGGTGCTTGTACAGGAAGGCCAGGTTGGTGCCGAACGCCGACAACACGGCACAGCCGAGCCCTAGGACGACTGACGTAGAGAGTTCCGTTGGTTAGCCCTTCCTCGGGGCGCATCCTCCCAGGTCTGGCGAGAGCGCGGACGATCCCCCTCTCAGGCGCGGCGCATCCGGACCTTCATCGCCAATGGCAGGCCCGCTAAGGCGAGTCCCGCGGCCGTCGCCGTCAGCCCTCCCCGGCGCGACAGGCGCTTCGAGCGGGCCAGCCAGAGCCCACCGTCCGTCCTGGAGCAAACCGTCGCGGCGGACCGCCGCGAGCGACCACGTGGGCGCGACCAATCCGGCGGCCGCCCAGGGCCAGCGCGTGCGTGTCGGGGGTCATTCCGCCGGCTCCATTTCGCCACGCCCGCTCATGAGTGTCGTCAACGACCGTCGTTGCCGGGAGTCGCTGTCGAAGTTGTCGGGCGCGAGCCACGTCTCGTAGGCGCGGCGGATCGCGGGCCACTCCTCGTCGGTGATCGCGTACCAGGCGGTGTCGCGGTTGCGGCCCTTGACCACCATGTGCTGGCGAAAGACGCCCTCGAACCGGAAGCCGAAGCGCTCGGCCGCGCGTCGCGAGGCGCCGTTCAGCGCGTTGCACTTCCACTCGAGGCGGCGGTAGCCGAGGTCGTCGAACGCGTGCCGGCTGAGCAGGTAGATGGCCTCGGTCGCGGCGGTCGTGCGCTGCAGCGGGGTCCCGAACCAGATGTGGCCGATCTCGATGACCCCGAACTCCGGCGTGATGCGCAGATAGGACGCCATCCCGGCCGGGCGCTCGTCGGGGAGCTCCGCGAGCGTGAAGAAGAGCGGATCGTCGGAGCTCGCCGCCCAGTCGAGCAGTTCATGCATCTGGCTGGGCTGCTCGTAGGGGCCGTAGGGCAGGTAGGTCCAGATTGCGGGATCACCGCCCGGCGGGTGCGCGACGCCGAACAGCGCCTCGGCGTCCGCGGCGGCATCGACCCGCCTCAGCAGCACGTGTGCGCCCCGCAGCGGCGAGTGCGTGGGTCGTTGCGCGGGCGTCCAGGCGACTCTCGCCCCGAGCGGTGGCTTGTTCTCCACGGCGTCACTACATCATCATGTGCGCCGTGACTCTGGTCGATCGCCTGCTGGCACTCGACGTCTCGGCGCTTTCGGACGCCGACAAGACGCTCCCGGTGGTGGACCCGGCGATCCGGGCGATGGTCGCCGACATCCGCATGGCGGGGCCGGCGTTCACGGTGCTCGCTGTGGATGATCACCTTCCGGTGATGGACGCGCTGGCCGAGGCGGCTGCGGGCGACGTGCTCGTGATCGCGACGGATGGGAGCTCCTGCGCGGTGTTCGGCGAGCTGTTCGCGACCGAGGCGCGCCGGCGCGGGCTGGCGGGCATCGTCGCCGACGGGTTCTGCCGCGACGTGCGCGGCCTGCGCGAGATCGGCCTGCCCGTGTTCGCCCGCGGCACGACCCCTCGATCGGGCACCACTCTGTCGCGCGCCCCGGCGGGAGCGGGGATCCCATGTGGGGGCGTGGCCGTGTCGCCGGGCGACATCGTGTTCGGCGACGATGACGGGCTGCTGATCGCCACGGCGGACCGGATCGCCGGCGCGCTCGAGACCGCGGAGCGCATCGCGCGCAGCGAGCGCGCGATCCTCGCGGCGCAGGCCCGCGGCGAGGCGCTGCACGGCCTCACCAACCATGGCCAGCACGTCGCGGCGCTCGATCGCGGCGAGGCCAGCGCGCTGGAGTTTCGCGTCGATGCCTGACTTCGCCGCTGCGTTCGCGAGCCGGACCCACCTGGCCGGCGGCGACGAGCTGGCCACGATCCTCGCCGGGAGCCCTCCCGGAGTGCTGTCGATGACGGGTGGGTTTCCCAACCCGGCCACGTTCGCCACCGAAGAGCTCGGTGAGATCGCCGCGCGGCTCGTGCGTGACGAAGCCGCGGTGGCGCTGCAGTACACGGCGTGCGAGGGGATCCCGAGCGTCCGCGACCACCTCGCCGACCGCCAGGAGCAACTGCAGGGCCGGCGCCCGGAGCGCGCCGAGCTGATCGTGACAAGCGGCGGGATGGAGTGCATCACGCTCATGTGCCAGTCGCTGATCGACCCGGGCGACGCGATCGCCGTCGAGGCCCCGACCTACCTGGCGGCGCTGATGGCGTTCGGCCGCGCGCAGGCAAAGACGGTGGCGATCGCCATGGACGAAGACGGGATGCGGGTCGAGGAGCTCGCGGCCCGGCTGGACTCGGGGGTGCGCCCGAAGTTCGTGTACACGATTCCGGAGTACCAGAACCCCACCGGGCCGAACCCTCGGCCTGGAGCGCCGCCGCGAACTGGTCGAGCTCTGCCGCGAGCACGACCTGCTGATCCTCGAGGACGTGGCGTACCGGGAGCTGCCGTTCGACGAAGCGACGACGCTGCCCTCGCTGTGGTCGCTCGCGCCGGACCTGGTGCTGCAGGCCGGCACCTTCTCCAAGAGCTTCTTCCCCGGCGTGCGCCTCGGGTGGGCCGTCGGCCCGCCCGACGTGGTCGCCCAGCTCGCCGCGGCCAAACAGAACACCGACCAGTGCTCCGGCGGTCTGGGGCAGCGATTGGTGGAGGAGTACGGTCGCGCCGGGGGCTTCGAGCGCCACCTGCCCGCCGCCCGCGCGCTGTACGCGTCCCATTGGGCGACCCTGTCGGCGGCGCTGGCGCGCCACATGCCGGATGGCGTCTCGTGGACCGAGCCCACGGGCGGCTTTCTGACCTGGCTGACGGTGCCGGAGGAGCTCGACACGCTGGCCCTGCGCCCGGCCGCACTGGCCGGCGGGGTGGCGTACGTCCCGGGCCCGCCCTTCTGCTCCGGCGACGGCGGCCGCCACGCCATGCGGCTCTCCTTCAGCAACCTGAGCGAGCACGAGCTGGAGGTTGCCGCCGAGCGTCTGGCGCAGGTGGTTCGCGCCGCTTGGTCAAGCGCATGCGGCAACGGCCGATGACCCGGGCATGGAGCGCTGGCTGCACATTCTCGGGGCTGTCCTGGTCCTTCTCGGTACCGCCTTTCTGGGCGTGGCCATCGCGATCCAGAGCGACGACGGGCTGGCGCGCTCGATCGCCGACTCGTCGATCTGCAACGGCCAGCCGTGCACCGTTGATCAGCTGAAGACCGCGGGCCTGATCGCGGGTCCGATCACGTTCATCGTCTGCCTCGGCTTCGGCCTGGCGCTGCTCAAGGCGCGGGTCACGGGCGCTCAGCCGCCGGCGAGATAGGACTCGTCGAACAGAGAGGTGAGGGTCTCGAGCGGCGCCGTCGCCCAGTCGTCCTCCACCGCCTCGCCCTGCTCCCGCGCGGCGCGTAGAGCGCGCTCCCACGTGAGCGCTCGAGCGATCTTGGCCACCTGACACGCGAGCTCCAGAGTCTCGGCCAGCTCCTCCTGCGGAGCCAGGTCGGCGAACACCTCCAGGTAAGCGCTGCGGGTGCCGAGGAATCGAGGGTCGTCGAGCGGGCATTTCAGGGTCCGCTGCACGAAGAGCAGCGGCAGGCGGGCGGCGGCGAACGGATGCGCGACGACGCTGTCGCCCCAGTCGTAGTACCTGACACCGCCCCCCATGCCCGCGCCGAGCATGTTCCACGGGTGAAGGTCGTTGTGGTCGAGGCTCGGTGGGACGGGTGAGCCGGCGAGGCGGTCGCACCACGAGGCGATCGTCGGCTCCATGGCGGCCAGGCGGCGGGCGGCGTCACCGGTGGCCTTCACCGCCGCGCGGGCCTCGTCGAATCTCGCGGGCATCGCCGCGGGGCGCATATCGTCGATCCCCAGCGCGAGCAGCTCGTCGCCGTAGGGCTCCAGCTCGCGTTGCAGCTGCCCGTACTGGACCAGCCCACGCTCGAGTCCCTCGACCAGGTTGGTGCCGGTTCGCTGCTCGCCGAGCGAGGGGCCGCCGTCGGGGAGCAGCAGCCAGCCCCGTGACGGGTCGGTGCCCAGCGGCCTGAGCACTTGGTCGGGGACCGCTTGCGCGAGCAGGTCGCAGAGCGCGGGCTCGAAGGCGCCGCCCGGTCCGACCGCCTTGAACCACACGGGCCCTCCTGGCGTGGGGACTCTGAGCACCGTGGCCCAGGGGCGCAGATGGGGCTGTTCGACGGCGCCGGTGCGTTCGGTCCCGTGCTGAGCCAGCTGTTCGTCGATCCACTCGTCACTGCCACGGCCGGCCTGGCCCGACAGCAGGATCGGCAGCGGCAGAGCCAGGCCCCTGCTGCCTCGTCGGCCGACACGACCAGCCGGATCGTGGCCGCGGCCCAGGCGCTTGTCGCGACACTCGACGACGCCGGCCGCGCCAAGGTGCAGTTCCCGTTCGAGGGGCCGCAGAAAACCCGTTGGTCCAACCTCCCGTCGCCGCTCTTCGAGCGGCAGGGGTTGCGATTGGCCGACCTGACGGCGCCGCAACGCGCTGCCGCCATGACCCTGGTGGCCACGGCGCTGAGCCGGCCGGGCTACCAGAAGGTCGAAGCCATCATGCAAGGCGACGAAGTGCTGCGGACCCAAGCCGCCAACGGGCGCGGTGGAGGAGGACGGGCAGGCGGCCGGGGCGCTGGCCGTGGGCCGAGCTTCGGCAAGGACGAGTATTACGTCGCCTTCCTAGGCACTCCCTCTACGACACAACCGTGGACGCTGCAGTTTGGCGGCCACCATCTGGCGATCAACCTCACGATCGGCGGAAGCCAGGCGAGCATGACGCCCAGTTTGCCGGCGGCGCAGCCGGCCACCTACACGATCGAAGGCCGCACGGTCCGCCCGCTGGGGGCGGAAAACGACAAGGCCTTCGCGCTCGTCAACGCGCTCGACACCGCGCAACGCGGCCAGGCCATCCTCAATTACCGCGTCGCCGATCTCGTGCTCGGACCCGGGCAGGACGGCAAGACCATCCAGCCAGAAGGCGTCCGTGCGTCTGCCCTGGCGGCGGCGCAGCAGTCGATGTTGCTCGAGCTGGTGCGGGAATGGGCCGGCATCGTCGCCGACGGCTACGGCAACGCGCGGATGGCCGAGATCAAGGCGAACCTGCCGGACACCTACTTCGCCTGGAGTGGGCCGACGACGAATGGAGAAGCCGCCTACTTCCGGATCCAGGGACCGACGGTCGTCATCGAATACGCGCCGCAGGGCGACGTCGGCCACATCCACACGATTTATCGCGATCCGACGAATGACTACGGTGCCAGGTTCGCTCGCCGGTAGAGGCGCCATCGCCGGGTTGATCGCCATGCTGTGTGTCGCGATGGGCGCCAGCCTGTTCGCGCACCGCCGCGATGAACTGTTGCAAGCGGCCCGCGTCGCGGTTGAGCCGGATCGGGTGCGCCTGGAAATCAGCCTGACGCCGGGAATCGAAATCGCCGAGGCCTTCGTCGCCGAGATCGACGAGGACGGGGACTTGCGGCTATCAGAGGCCGAGCAACAGGCTCATGCGGCACGCGTGCTGGGCCGTGTGGCTCTTCGCGTCGACGACTCGGTTGCACTCCGTTTGCGTCTGACCGGCGCTCGTTTTCCGAGCGTCGTCGCCCTTCGCAGCGGCGAGGCGGCGATCGCGCTCGAGATCGAGGCCGCTCTGCCGTCCTTGAGTCCAGGCGCGCACCGGCTGTTCTTTCGCAACGACCGCACGGCGGCCGACACCGTCTTCCTGGCCAACGCTCTCGTACCCGAGAGCAATCGGGTCGCGGTGACGGGGCAGGAGCGGGATTTCCATCAGCGCCGGCTGACGGTGTCGTTCGAGCTGCGGGAGAGCGCACCTTCGAGCTTCAACTGGGTGTGGCTCGGCCTCGTCTCTGCGCTTCCGCTGGCGGCGCGCGCGCGCTCAAATGGCTCGCGCCTCAGGTCCAGCGGGCCGTCGTCCCAGAAGTGAGACGTCGGGGCGGGACCGGGCAGCGACCGCGGCTCAATCGGCGGTCTTGCGGAAGTATTTGAGCTTTCTTAGCGCGGTGTGCGATCTCTCGGCAATCTTTCCGGGTTCCATCGTCGATTCCTCAGGACTCTAACAGCCCATTTGGGGTATTTCTGCACGGCTCTTATGCAGCTGGCGTCGAACCGGCTGCTTTTGCGCCGGCGGCAGGGGCGAAGTTGAAGCGAATCAGCAAACGATTGACGGCCGCCCGCAAGCGGCCAGGCTGCCGCAGGTCTTGAGACGACCCGAGCGCAGGAAGGGACTGGAGGACTTGATGGGGCTGCTCACGCGCGCCGGTCTGGCGCTTCTGGCGGTTTGTCTTGGAGCGTCCGGCGCCTACGCCCAGGCGTCGATTACGGGCGTGGTCCGGGACTCGTCGGGTTCCGTGTTGCCTGGCGTCGTTGTCGAGGCGTCCAGTCCGGCGCTCATCGAGAAAGTCAGGTCGGTCGTCAGCGACGGTTCGGGCCAGTATCGCGTCGAGCAGCTGCGACCGGGAGTCTACTCGGTCAGTTTCGCTCTGCCTGGTTTCAACACCTTCCGGCGTGACGGCATCGAGCTGACGGGATCGTTCTCCGCCACCGTGAATGCGGAACTCGCGGTCGGCTCGCTCGAAGAGACGGTCGTGGTATCGGGCGAGTCACCGGTCGTCGACATCCAGAATGCGAGACAGCAGCGAGTACTGCCGCAAGAAGTGCTCGACGCCATTCCGACGTCGCGCACGCAGTTCACCACCGCTGTGCTCATCCCGGGGATGTCGGTCTCGACGGCGCAGGACGTCGGTGGCACGAACAGTCTTGCTGGCACCACGACCTCGCTCTCGATTCACGGCGGTCGTGCAGGCGACCAACGCATCCTGATCGACGGCCTGCCGTCGGCGAATATCGAGACCACCGGGAACGCCAGCAACTTCCTGCCGAACATGGGCAGCACGCAGGAGATGACCGTCGACTACGCGGCGGGCGGCGCTGAAATGGAAACCGGCGGGGTGCGGGTGAACCTCGTTCCGCGGCAGGGCGGCAACACCATGACCGGGAGTCTCTTCGCTACTGCCGTCAACGACGCCTTTCAGTCCGACAACTACACTGACGAACTGAAGGCCGCAGGCCTGCGTGCGCCGGACTCGATCAAGCTGAACTACGACGTCAACCCGTCGGTGGGCGGGCCCGATCATCCGTGACCGCCTGTGGTTCTACTCGTCGGCCCGCTGGGTGGCCAACAAGAACACGGTTGCCGGCGTGGTCAACAACCGCAACGCGGGGAACCCCAACGCCTGGACCTACGACCCGGATCCCGATTCCCGCGGCATCTACTCGCTGACGCAGCAGGCGATCAACACGCGGCTGACCCTTCAGGCGAACCAGAAGAACAAGATCAGCGTGTTCTACGACAACCAATGGCGCTGCTGGTGCAAGCGGCAACTGGCGACCACGGCGCCGGAAGCGGCCAGCACCTACAACTTCCCGATCGTCAGCATGTCGGCGCTGAGCTGGTCGTCACCGCTGACCAGCCGGCTGCTGCTCGAGGCGAGCGCGTCACACCGCGGCGAGCGCTTCGTGGTGCGGAAACCGTCGCCTGGCGACGTCTTCGAAACCCTGATTCCGGTGACCGAGCAGTCGTCCGGGCTCCTCTATCGCGGCGTTGGCACCGCTGTCGCTACGCAACCGTACATCGCCAACACCACGTCCCCGTCCAACGTCCAGGGCTCGCTCACGTTCGTCACCGGCGCGCATTCGTTCAAGTTCGGCGTCAACGACGTGTTCGGGGGCCGCGTCGCGACCTACGATTCGCCCGCGAAGGTCGGCTACACCTACCGCTTCAACACCGTCAATGGCGTCACCACACCCAACCTGATCACGCAGTACGCCACGCCGTACAGCAACCGCGAGAACATCGGCGCCAATCTCGGGGTCTACGCGCAGGACCGCTGGACGATCGGCCGGTGGACGTTCAACGGCGGCGTCCGGTTCGACCACTTCTCGATCTTCTTCCCGGAGTCGTCGGTCGGTCCCGGACCGCTGGTGCCGAACCGCAACCTCTCGTTCCCGAAGGCCGATTTCGTCAACTGGAACGATCTGTCGCCCCGCATGAGCGCGGTCTACGACCTGTTCGGCAACGGCAAGACGGCGTTGAAGACCAGCCTGAACAAGTACATGGTGGCGCAGGGGCTCCAGGGGATCTACGGCGATCAGGCCGATCCCATCGGCCGCCTGGTCAACATGGTCACGCGGGCGTGGAACGACGTGGACGGCGACTTCTTCCCGGACTGTGACCTGCGGAATCCGGTGGCCCAGGGCCCGACGCAGGCCGGCAACCTGCGAACCGGGGACGTCTGCGGCATCGTTTCCAACGTCAACTTCGGCAGCGCCGTTCCAGGTGTCCGGTACGATCCGCGGACCATCAACGGCTTCGGCCGCCGCCCCTACAACTGGGAGTTCTCGGGCAGCGTCCAGCACGAAGTGGTGCCGCGCGTGTCGGTCGACGTCGGCTACTTCCGCCGCTGGTACGGCAACTTCACCGTGACCGACAACGTGGCGGTTGCGCCGACCGACTATTCGCCGTTCAGCATCAGGGCTCCGCGCGACGAGCGGTTGCCTGAAGGCGGCGGCTACCTGATCGAGGATCTCTTCGACCTCAACCCGAACAAGGCCGGGCAGATCGACAGCTACTTCACGCTGGCGAGCGACTACGGCAAGCAGACCGAACACTGGAACGGTGTCGATCTGACCGTCAACGCGCGGATGCAGAACGGTCTGCTGCTGCAGGGTGGAATGAGCTCGGGCGCCACCACGACCGACAACTGTGACGTCGCGCCCAAGCTCGACAACCCGAGCCGTCGCTTCTGCCACAACAGCACGGGCATGCTGACGCAGGTCAAGTTCCTGGGCACGTACACCGTCCCGACCATTGGTGTCCAACTGAGCGGCACGTTCCAGAGCGTTCCGGGTCCCAATGTCCTGGCGACCTACCCGGCGCCCAATGCCCAGGTCCTGCCGTCGCTCGGGCGCCCTCTCTCGGGCAACCAGCAGAACATCAACGTGGCGCTGGTGCAGCAGGGGACGATGTACGGCGATCGGCTGAACCAGATCGACCTGCGGTTCGCCAAGGTGCTCCGGGTGGCCAAGACCCGAACCGCGATCAGCCTGGATCTCTTCAATGCGCTCAACGCCAACACCTCGCTGACGTTGAACAACAACTTCGCCAGCTGGCAGCAGCCGCTTTCGATCCTCCAGGCCCGCCTGATGAAGATCAGTGTCCAGTTCGACTTTTGAGTGAGGGAGTGAGAACCTGGCGAGGGCCGATAAGGGAAACCGGCCAAGATCGCCGGATCATCGGCCTTTTCTAAGGGAACTTTCAGGACTTGGCCGCTGATTGGCCTTATATAGGTAGGAGGCATGGGGAGATCGATTCGCCGCAGGACGCTCATCGGAGCGGCGCTCGCCTGGGCGCTGGCGGCCGCGTCGGTTCCCCATGCGGCCGGTCCGCAGGCTGTGCGCGCCAGCGCGCCCACGGCTGAGGCGAAGGCGGACGCGCCGGCCAGCCGCGCGCTCCTCGATCGGTACTGCATCAGCTGCCACAACGACCGGCTGAAGACGGCGGGGCTGAGCCTCCAGAACCTGGACCTGACGCAGGTGCCGGCGCACGCGGGCGTCTGGGAGTCGGTCGTCCGCAAGGTCAACGCCGGCATGATGCCGCCGCCCGGCCTGCCTCGTCCGTCGCGACCGGCTACCGATGCCCTCGTGTCGTTCCTGACCGCCGACCTCGACCGGGCTGCGGCGGCGCGGCCCAACCCCGGCCGTCCGCTGCTGCACCGGCTGAACCGCGCCGAGTACGCCAACGCGATCCGCGACCTGCTGTCGCTCGACGTGGACGTGACCTCGTTGCTGCCGCCGGACGATTCCAGCGCGGGCTTCGACAACAACGCCGACGTGCTGAACGTCTCGCCGGTGCTGATGGAGCGGTATCTGTCCGCGGCGATCGAACTGTCGGCGATGGCCGTGGGCGACATCGAGGTCGTGCCGGCGGAGACCACCTACCGGGCGCGGGCGGATACGGTCCAGGCCAATCACGTGGAGGGACTGCCCCTCGGCACACGCGGCGGGATCGTCATTCGCAACACGTTCCCGGTGGACGCGGAATACGTCATCAAGCCGACCCTGTGGCGGAACAACGCCGGCCGGCTTCGCGGGATGGAGCACACGCATCAGCTCGAGATTCTCGTGGATGGACGGCGCGTGCACACGGCAACCATCGGCACGCCCGAGGACTTCAAGATCACGTTCGACGACCGGGCGAACGCCGCGATGATGCCGGAGCTCGACCGCCGGCTTCAGGTGCGGGTGCCGATCGCGGCCGGGCCGCACGTCATCGGCGTCACCTTCGCCGCGAAGACTGCCGCGCAGGAGCCGCTCAAGCTGCGGCCATTCCTGAACCAGGCCGACGGCGTTGACACCTACGGCATCCCGAAGGTGGACACCGTGACGATCGTCGGCCCGTACAACGTCACTGGGCCTGGCGACACGCCCAGCCGGCGCACGATCTTCACCTGCGGAACCGCTGTCAGCCGCGAGCCGGGTCGGGCCGCAGCGGCGGATCGGCAGCAGGAAGCGGCGTGTGCCAGGGCCATCATGACCAGGCTGGCGCGCCGCGCCTACCGCCGGACGCCCAACGAAGCCGACGTCAAGACGTTGATGACGTTCTACGAGGCCGGACGTGAGGACGGCAGCTTCGAGACCGGGATCCAGCGGGCGATCACGCGTCTTCTGACCAGCACCGAGTTCGTGTTCCGGTTCGAGCAGGATCCCGCCAGCGCCCCGGCCGGCAGTGTGCACCCGGTGAGCGACATCGAGCTGGCGTCGCGGCTCTCCTTCTTCCTGTGGAGCAGCATTCCCGACGACGAGCTGCTGGAAGTGGCGCGGCAGGGCCGTCTCCGCCAGCCCGCGGTGCTGGCGCAACAGACCCGGCGCATGCTGTCGGATTCGCGCGCGCAGGCGCTGGTCGCGAACTTCGCCTCGCAGTGGCTGTATCTCCGCAACCTCCGCAACGTGACGCCGTTCGTGGACGAGTTCCCCGACTTCGACGACGACTTGCGGCAGTCGTTCCGGCGCGAGACCGAGATGCTGTTCGCAAGCGTCATGCGCGGGGATCGGCCGGTGGCGGAACTCCTGACCGCCGACTACACCTTCGTCAACGAGCGCCTGGCCAGGCACTACGGCATGCCCAACGTCTACGGCACGCATTTCCGCCGGGTGCCGGTCACGCAGGATGAACGCCGCGGCCTGCTCGGCCACGGCAGCATCCTCACCGTGACCTCGAACGCCGACCGGACGTCGCCCGTGCGCCGCGGCAAGTGGATCCTGGAGAACGTGCTCGGCACGCCGCCACCATCGCCGCCCGACGACGTGCCGCCGCTAAAGGAGAACAGCGAACGGGAAACGCCGCTGTCCATGCGCGCGCAGATGGAGGAGCACCGCCGCAACCCGGCGTGCGCCGGCTGCCACAAGCTGATGGACCCGCTGGGGTTCGCCCTGGAGCAATTCGACGCCGTCGGGGCGTGGCGCAGCCGCGACGCGGGCGGGCGCATCGACGCCACCGTGGAGATGGCCGACGGGACGACGATCACCGGACCGGCGGCACTCCGCCGCCGTATCCTGGAGCGCCCGGAGCTGTTCGTGACGACGGTCACCGAGAAGCTGCTGACCTATGCGCTCGGGCGCGGCCTGACCGCGCAGGACATGCCGGCGGTACGGAAGATTGTCCGGACCGCCGGGCCGCAGGACTACCGGTTCTCGTCGTTGATTCTTGGGGTCGTGAGGAGCGCACCGTTTCTGATGCGGGCGAAGCCGCAATCGGATGCTCAGCGAGCGTCCACGTCTGGGGTGTCGGGCCAGGGCGGCCCGTCTCGCGCAGGAGAATGACCATGTATCTGACAAAGATGTCGATTCCGCGGCGGACGTTCCTGCGGGGCGCCGGTGCGACCCTCGCGTTGCCGCTCCTCGATGCGATGGTTCCAGCGGGCACGGCGCTGGCGCAGACACCGGCGCGCCCCATCAAGCGCTTCGGATCCGTGTACGTGCCACACGGAGCGATCATGAACCAGTGGACGCCGCCCACCACTGGCAGCAACTTCGACTTCACGCCGATCCTGAAGCCGCTGGAGGCATTTCGCGAGAACGTGGTGGTCACGAGCGGCCTTGGTTCGACCTCGAGCGAGGGGTTGCATGCGCCGGGACCGATCTGCTTCCTGAGCGGCGTGAAGGGCAAGAAGACCGAGGGTGACGACATCTACAACGGCATCACGATCGACCAGGTCATCGCCAAGCAGATCGGGCAGACCACGCCGTTTCCGTCGATCGAAGTGGCGACCGAAGACTTCACCGGCTTCATCGGCGCCTGCGACGGCGGCTGGAGCTGCGCCTACCTGAACACGATTTCCTGGCAGACGGCGACCAGCCCGCTGCCGATGGAGACAAACCCACGAGTGGTGTTCGAGCGGCTGTTTGGCGGCGCCGGCACGACGGCCCAACGCGAGATGCGCCGCCGCGTCGGGCGGAGCGTGCTGGACTCGCTGGCCTCGGAAGTGACGCGCCTGCGCACCAAGCTGGAGGGCCGCGACCTGAGCCGTCTCGACGACTACCTCGAGAACATACGCGAGATCGAACGTCGCATCGAACAGTCCGAGCAGAGCGCGCGGGCAGATGTCACGCTGCCGGACGCGCCGTTCGGCGCCCCGGCGGAGTTCGAGGCGCACGCCGGCGTCATGTTCGATCTGCTGGCGGTGGCGTGGCAGACCGACATCACCCGTGTCTTCAGCTTCATGATGGCGCGCGAGCTCAGTCAGCGTTCCTATCCCGAGCTCGGCGCCCCCGATCCGCACCACGCGATGTCGCACCACCGCAACGACCCGCTGATCATGGCCAGGAACGCCCGGGTGCAGACCTATCACTACAGCCTGTTCGCGAAGTTCGTCGAGAGGCTGCGGGCGACGCCCGACGGCGACGGCTCGCTGCTCGATCATTCGATGCTGATGTACGGCAGCGGGATGAGCAACTCGAACCTGCACGCCCACAAGTCGTTGCCGATCGTGGTGGTGGGGGGCCGCCAGGCCGGCGTCAACGGCAACCGCCACGTCGCGTCTCCCGATGGCACGCCGGTGGCGAACCTGCTGCTGGCGTTCGGCCAGAAGTTCGGGGGCGAGATGGAACAGTTCGGCGACAGCAGCGCCGCCATCGACCTGTGAGGGCGATCATGACCGTGTCAGGAGCACATGTGAGGCTGGGACTGCTGCTCGGGCTGCTGATCGCCGCGACGGCCGGCGCCGCGGAGCCCGATACGCGGCTGCTTGCCGCTGCGCAGCAGGGCGATCGTGAGGCGGTTCGCGCGCTGCTGCGGCAGGGCAGCGACGTCAACGCACAGGACGTGGACGGCACGACGCCGCTGCACTGGGCGGTGCGCAGCAACGACGTCGAAACGGCCAGGCTGCTGCTGGGGAAGAAGGCCGACGTCAAGGCGGCCAACCGCTACGGCGTGACGGCGCTCTCGCTCGCCGCCGTCAATGGCAGCGCGCCGCTCGTCAGCCTGCTGCTGGCCGCCGGAGCCGATCCGAATACCGCCCTGCCCGAAGGGGAGACGATCCTGATGACGGCGGCCCGGACCGGCAATCTCGCCGCCGTGCAGGCGCTGCTCGCCGCGGGCGCGCAGGTCAACAAGGTGGAAGGATGGCAGGGGCAGACGGCGGTGATGTGGGCGGCCGCCGAGGACCACGGCGCCGTTGTCGCCGCGCTCGATCAAGGCCGGCGCCGACATGAACATCCGCTCCAAGGTGTTGCCCGGCATGCCGCAGCGGCCGCGCGGCGGCGACGTGGCGCAGCAGGGTGTGCATTCGAACTTTCCCAAGGGTGGGCTGACCGCGCTCCACTTCGCCGTGCGCCAGAATGCGGTGGCGGCCGTGAGCGCGCTGGCCGAGGGCGGTGTCGATCTCAATCAGCCGGATCCCGACGGCTTCACGCCCTTCATCCTGGCCGCGCTGAACGGCAACTACGACCTGGCCAGGCTGCTCATCGAGCGCGGCGCAGGTCTTGAAGCGGCAGACAAGGGTGGGCGCACGCCGCTCTTCGCGGCGGTTGACATGCACACCTACGAGTACTCGTACAACCGGCCGGCGCCGAAGCCGAGCGGCGAGCTGGACAGCGTCGATCTGGTCCGGTTCCTGCTGGCCCGCGGCGCGAACCCGAACGCCCGCCTGACGGGACGTGTCATCCCGGCGAAGTACGACACGGCCGGCAATCCGAATCTGACAGCCGGGTCGACGCCATTCCTGAAGGCGGCCTCGACCGCCGACATCACCTTGATGCGGATGCTGCTCGAGGCCGGCGCCGATCCGTTCCTCACCAACTCCACGCGGACCAACGCGATGATGATGGCCGCCGGCCTCAACTGGCGGAACCCCGGAAGCCTGGGGTCCGAGAAGGACGCGATCGAGGCCATCCGCATCTGCCTCGAGCAGGGGCTCGACATCGACGCCTACAACGACCTCGGGCAGACGGCCCTGCACGCCGCGACCATGCGGGGCCGCGGATCCAGTGGCGAGAACAACGAGGGGCCGAACACGGCCGACTCGGAACAGCTCGTGCGGTTCCTGGTCGAGAAGGGCGCGCCGCTCGACGCCAAGGACAAGGCCGGACGCACGCCGCTCGGCATGGCGGAGTTCATGAAGAACACCACCATATCCGCGCTGCTTCGCGATCTCGGCGGGAAGCGTCAGCAGGCCGGCGGGCCGCGCTGACGCATCACCGGAAGCCAACGCCGGTGACGCGTCACTACCTGCGCGTGGCCATTGGGCTGCTCTCCTGCGTCGTCTGCACCCTGACGACCGCCTCGGCCACGGTGCTGTCACCTGCGGGTCAGGCGATCTTGCCGGCGCTCTTCACCGAGGCGCAGGCCACGCGCGGTCAGGCGATCTACGAGCGCGCCTGTGCCAGTTGTCATCGCTTCGATTTGCTGGGGGACGCCATCGAAGAAGTGCCGCCGCTCGTTGACGAGGACTTCATCGCCACTTGGGGCGGCGCGCCGCTGCGCGAGCTGTCGGACTTCGTGCGGAAGAACATGCCGGGCAACGCCGCCCGGAGCCTCTCACCCCGCGATTACAGCGACGTCCTGGCCTATCTGCTGAAGGCGAACAAGATGCCTGCGGGAACCGAGGAGCTTACCGAGATGACGCCGCTCGACCGCGTGGCGATGCCGCGCCTGAAAGACCAGCCATGATCTCCATGCCTCGATATCTCACCGCCGCGGCGCTTGCGCTTGCCTGTGCGGTCATCGTGCAGGTGTCGCCGACGGTAACGGCCCAGACGCCGCCGGTCGCCGGCCTGCCCAGAATCTGGCAAGGCGTGTATTCCACCGCGCAGGCGCAGCGGGGCAAGGCGACGTTCGAGACGAGCTGCTCCGGCTGTCACGGCGCCGATCTGGCAGGCGGGCGGGGCCCGGCTCTCGGCGGCACGCCGTTTCGCACCAAGTGGAACAACGAGACCGTGGCGCGGTTGGTTCGCCTGATCGTCGAGACGATGCCGAGAGGCGATCCTGGAAGCCTGTCCGAGGCGACGGCGGTCGACATCGTCGCCTATGTGCTCGCGGAGAATGCCTTTCCGGCCGGAGCTTCAGAACTGGCGGCGGGCGGTCTCGCCGACGATCTGACCATCGTGCCCAAGGTGGCTGTTGCTACTGCCACCACCGTGGCCAACTTCACCCACGTACAGACGGTCGGTTGCCTGACCCCCGGGTCCGGCGAGACCTGGCGGCTCGAGCGCGCCGGCGACCCGGCAACCGCGAAGGAGGAGACGGTGAGCGCCGCGGAACTCAGCGCTGCCAAGGTCGCCCGTCCCGGCGACCTGACGATGACGCTGGTCAGCGCGAAGCGTTTCAAGGCCAAGCTGCAGCCCGGGCAACGCGTCTACGTGAAGGGGATCCTCAATCGCACCGAGCGTGAAACGCTGCTGAACCTGACTGCCCTCGATCTGACGGGCGAAAGCTGCGCTCCCTAGTTCACCTGCGGCACTCCTGACCGGCGTCGGTTCGGTGTTACAATCCGCGACCTCCGGCGGCCAGGGGTACGGGGATGAACCAGGACACCGAAAGCGGCGCGTCGGAGCACGTCATCGAATACCGCTTCGGCCCGTTCCGTCTCGACCTGCCGTCGTTGCAGCTCTGGCGCGGTGACGAACCGGTGGGCCTCACACCCAAGGCCTTCGACACGCTGCTAGTCCTCATCCGCAACAGGAATCGGCTCGTACGCAAGGACGAGTTGATCAGCGCGGTGTGGACCAACGTCGCCGTGTCCGAAGACAGCCTCTCGCAGATCGTGACCGCGCTCAGGCGGGCACTCAGCGACGATCCGCAGCGACCGGTCTTCATCGCCACCATTCCGCGACGCGGCTATCGGTTCATCGCGCCGGTGGTTGAGGTCAGGCCCAAGGCGGGGCAAGCCGCCCTGTCGCCGGAACCTGCGGCACCGCTGGCGGCCGCCGCCTTGCCGGAGCCGGTGGTGACCTCGCCGCTCGCCGTACCGACACATGCGCGTGCGTGGCCATTGCGTGGGCCGTGGGCCGTGCTCGTTGGCGCCGGTGTCGCCGTCCTGTTGGTGGTCGTCGGCGCCAATCTGGGCTGGCCCGTGTCCGGCGAGCAGAAGCGTGAGCTCTTGCGTCTCGATATCGAGGCGCCCCCGGGGACCCGGCTGCTTTCCGGCGGCGCGCTGTCGCCGGACGCGCATCATCTTGCGTTCATCGCCCAGGACGCGCGGTCGGGTGCCACGCACTTATGGGTACGGGATCTCCAGAACGGTGTCGCGAGGCCGATCGAAGGCACGGACAATGCCTCCAGGCCGTTCTGGTCACCCGACGCCCGATTCGTCGGGTTCTTTGCCGCCGGCCGTTTGAAGCGCGTGGCCTCGACCGGCGGTCCGGTGCAGGCGCTGGCGCCGACGTCCGGGCTCACGGTGTCGGGGGGATCGTGGGGCGCCGACGACACTATCCTGTTCTCCAGCTTCCGATCGGGTGTCAACGCCGTGCCCGCCTCCGGCGGTGCCGTGACAGCCGTGACACAGCTCGACGCCGGGAAGCGTGAAACGGCACACCGGTGGCCCCAGTTCGTGTCGAACGGCAAGGACTTCGTCTACTCGATCTACTCCGAGGACGCCGGGCGGAGCGGCACCTACGTCGGCTCGATCGGTTCGTCCAGCCAGGTGCGCCTGATCGACGAGCCCGGCGCGGTCTACGTCCCCGCCGGATATCTGCTGTACGTTCGCGATAAGGTGCTCATGGCGCAGCGGATCGACCTGTCGTCGAGACGGGTGATGGGCGGCCCCATGCTGGTCGCGGACGAGGCGTTCGCGCCCAAGCCGACGAGCGGGGCAGTGATCTCGGCGTCAGCGGATCTGCTCACGTTCGGCGGGCGCGACCCGGAAACACGACTGGCCTGGTTCAGCCGATCCGGTGAGCCGCTCGGCGCGATCAAGTCGCCGGCGATGCTCAAGAACCCGAGCCTCTCACACGACGAGCGGCTGCTCGTCGGCAGCGTCGGGACCGACGTGTGGCTCATCGACCTGGCGCGTGATACGGCGACACGCACGGTGAGCGGCAACACCCCGCTGCTGTCGCCGGACGGAACCCAGATTGCCTTCACGTCGGGGCGCACGCATGGCGTCTGGGACATGTACGTGCACTCGATCGCCGGCCGCCGCGAAGCGCAACTCTTCCTCAGTTCCCCGGAAGACAAGCTGGTGAACGACTGGTCCCGGGATGGGCGCTACATCGTCTATTCCAGGACCAGCGAGGCGACGAAGATGGACCTGTGGCTGGCGCCGACCTCCGGCGACTCGAAGCCGGCGCCGCTGTTGGCGACGCCGTTCAACGAGTTTCAGGCACAGATCTCGCCCGACGGCCGCTGGATGGCGTATGCGTCCGATGAATCCGGCACCTGGGAGGTGTACGTCCAGTCGTTTCCGGCCGGTGGCGCCAAGCGGGCGATCTCGGCCGGGGGCGGCTCGGAGCCGCAGTGGCGCCCGGATGGGCGCGAGCTGTTCTTCCTGACCGCCGATGGGGTGCTGATGGCGGTTGGGGTCGAGCTCGGCACCGGGCCGTTCCGGGCCTCGCGACCGCAGGCGCTGTTCCGAACGTCGATCCCGCTGTCCGGCGAGATGAATACGCGGCGCAACCACCACGTGCCGAGTCGCGACGGCCGTCGCTTCTTGATCGACGGCGCCGGCGACGTCGAGCCGTCGATCACGATGCTCGTCAACTGGACGACGACCTTGAAGCACTAGGGTCGCCTGCATTCAGGAGTTGTCGTTCACGGATCCAGCAGGTCGAGCTCCCGAGACAGCCGCTCCTCGCGGAGCGCTTCACCAAAGGCCTGGTGAAGACGGCGAAGGCGGCCGAGCGTCTCATCGTCGCGAAGCAGATCCACGACACGCGGATGCTCCTCCAGCGATTCCGGGATAACCACCAGCAACTGGCGACAGGCGCGCAGGCCAGGCAGGCTGGCCTCGAGGTCGCGACGGATCGCGTCCATCTGTAATGCCGACAGCAGCCCGCGCTCGAGCGCCGCTTCGCTGAAACCGCACAACAGCGCACACCAGTGGTAGTACGTGCCGAACGGACGATCGGCGAGCAGGTCTTCGTCGTATTCCCCGGCGCCAGCCAGTTCCTGCTCGAATCGGGTCATTGTCTCGTCGGCCCACGTCCAGTGGCGAAACAGGCAAGCGAGGCGGTCCACGGACGCACCCCGCAAAGACTCGTTGACCGATACGTCTACAGCGCCACGAGCCATCGTTGTCTTCCCTTTCGGTTCCACGTCGCGTCGTTCCGCAGGAGACTCAGCGCGAGCGGCATCAATGCTGGGCCGGCTGAGTCAGCCACTCCTGGAAGTGGGTCTCCCCCAGTCGGGCGTTGTCAGCAGGAATCAGCGAGCGCTCGCCGAGTTCGGCGCCAAAATACCGCGCGTGCGGGTCGACGACGACCTCGCGCGGGTCGTTGCGCGCGCCGAGGCCCTGCCGGATCAGCTCATCGAAGCGGAACTGTTGGGGCCCCGCGACTTCAACCGTGCCGTTCACCGGCTCGCCTACGGCGATTCTGCCAACCGCCTTGGCGACGTCGTCAGCCGCCATGGGCTGAAGCGACCACGTCGGCTTGGGTAAACGGGGTCTCGGAGCCGTTGTCGGCCGGGGTGGAGGTGGACGGGGCTCTGGTGACCCAGGTCGCATCGTCCACGCTGTGGCCGGCCGACGAGCGGTCGTCCCCGGTCTGGTAGCGACGGCTGCTGGAGGCCTTGAGGAACCGGGAGGCGGCAAAGCCCAGCGCCAACCCGCCAGCCGCGATCAGCCAGGGCTGGCGGCGGGCAACGTCCTCCACATCCCGGAGCAGCCGTTCGCCATCGGCGTCGCGCAGGTAGCTGCCGAACGACTCGGCCCGGTCGGCAACCTGCTCGGCCACCCGGGCTGGGGTGTCCTTACCCTGGCCCCGCAGCTGCTCAGCCATGCTGCGCACGTCCTGCACGGTCGACTGGACCTGCTCGCCGGCCTGGGTGGAACGTTGGTCGATCTGCCCACGGAGCCGGCTGCGGGCCTGGCCGAGCGCGCCCTGGGCCTTATCCTGGGCCAGCTGGGCCTTGTCGCGGACCTGGTCGTTGACCTGCTCGGTGGTCGACCGGTCAGCGGTCGCCGTCGACCCGAACATGGAGTCGGTCATGCGGTGCTTCCTTTCTATCCCGCGGCAGTTCGGACACCTGGCGGAGAGCGCGTCCGGCTGCCGCTGTAGTTACGGTGGGCGTGCGCCGTGCCACAGAGCACGCTCGCCGGCAGGCCGGCAACGACTGGCCCGATTCGGGAGCGCACTCCGAGCACGCTGTGGAGCGGGGAACGGGACGGACCGGCTGCCTGGCAACCTCCGCACGTGTGGGACGAGGACCTGGTCCCACCGACAGCCGGAGAACCTCCCCGACATTGTGGAGGGTAGCCCCCGAAACTCGGCCTAAACCCTCAGGCCGGAATCCGACCCTCCGGCCACAGGACGGCCCAGCCCGGCAACCGTTCCTGACTGGCGAGCGGCGTCGCGATCGCTAATGGATCGCACCCCTCGCTCGGAAGGGTCTCGGACGGTCCCGGCAGCTGCTATGGCGCGCTGAAGCCGGTCCCGGATTGTCTCGACGCTCGAGTGCCTGGCCACCCACAAGCCCCCATCTGGGGAATAGTGCGGCTGGCGGTGGGAGTTGGACAGATCTCGGTGCTCAGAAGCCGTCCGCCCTACCAAGGAGACATCATCGCGTCCCGCCTGTCTGCGCCCACCACCAACAACCTCGCCCATCATCGGACCGGAGCGGGCGAGCCACTGGTCTTGCTCCACGGGGTAGGAGAGTCCGCTGTCGGCTGGCAACCCATCTGTCAGGCGCTGAGCGACGACTACGAGGTCATCGCCTTCGACCTTCCCGGCTTCGGACGCTCACCCGCACTCCCCCCAGGGGTCACGCCGACGGCGGCGGCGCTGGCCGATGCCGTTGAAGGGGAGCTGGACCGGCTTGGCGTGGCCCGGTTCCACGTGGCTGGGTATTCCCTGGGTGCCCGGGTCGCCCTCGAGCTGGCCACTCGGGGCCGCACCCATTCGGTCATCGCGATCGCCCCCGACGGGCTGGGCACGCCGCTGGAACGACTCCACCAGGCGGCGGCACTGCTGACTGGACGAACCCTGGCCACGCTCCTTGCGCCCATCGCTACTCAGGTGGCTGCCACAGGAGCCGGACGGTCGCTGTTCTTTGCCATGGAGCGGAGCCGACCCTGGCAGTTGCCCGCCGACGATGCTGGTCAGCTACTGCTGGACTTCGCCCAGGCGCCGGGGTACCTGGAGACCGTCCAGGCGTCCATGTTCGATGTCCCGACGCGGCTTGAGCGCATCACCTGCCCGGTCCTGCTCCTGCAGGGGACCGCCGACCCATTGGTCAGCATGCAGAGCCCTCGCTTCCTCGCCTTCATACGGCACGCCCAGCTGCAATGGCTCCCCGGCCTCAGCCACGTCCCGATCTCTGATGATCCGCGGCTTGTCGCCACGATCATATTGCGGTTCCTCACGACAGCGACCGAGAACAGCGAACACGGCCGAAGGCTGCCAGCACAGCGGCGATCCCGGGTCAGCTAGCCGATCACAACGCTGGCCCGCGCCAGTCCAGACACACCACGGTGACATCGTCGGCCAAGTCACCGGCGCGGTGAGCGATCACCTCTTGGACCACCAGCCGCGCCACCTCATAGGGCGCCAACTTCCGGCTGCCGAGCAGTAGTTCATGCAGCTGGCTGGCGCCATACGCCGAGCCGCCTTCCGGAGTCGCCTCCAACACCCCGTCGCTCAGCAGCACCAACCGATCCCCCGGTCCCAGCGTGAGCCGCTGCACCCGATAGACGGCGTCGGGATCCACGCCAAGCGGCAGGTCAGCGTCCAGCCCGATCGGCTCGACCCGGCCGCTTCGTACCAGCCGGGGCAGTGGATGGCCGGCGTTGACGATCGCGCCGGTGCCCCCCGGCACATCAAGGCGCAGGACCTGTCCGGTCACGAACCGCTCCCCGCCGAACTGCTGATGCAGCGCCCGGTTGGCGTGGCTGGCCTGCTCCAGCAGCCCTGCCCGGCGGCGGCGGGCGTTGCGCAGCGCGGCTACGGTCAGCCCGGCCAACAGCGCCGCCTGTAAGCCATGGCCGACCGCGTCGGTCACCGACACCGTTAGCGCCTCCGGCTGGGCGGCGTAGTCGAAGGTATCCCCACCAACGTCGTAGGCTGGCTCGACCGTCCCGGCCACCATGTACTCCGGCGCCTCCAGCGCCAACCGTGGCAGCAACTCCCACTGGATCTCGGCCGGCAGGCTCAGCGGCCGGCTCCTCCGGGCGAGCTCCACCTGGTCGGTGGCCCGGCCGGCCGCGGCCAGCGCGAACGCCAGCGCCATCGCGACCCAACTCAGCTCAGTGACCAGCGCCGGGCTCGGCTCGGCGGCCAGCCGCACGTCCAGCACTCCGAACCGTTCGGCTCCCAAACTGACCGGCAGGCATGCCCGCCAGCTCAGCTGAACCCGAATGACGCGAACGGCCTGGGTACGGTAGGCCACCCCGGCTTCGCCCTGGTCGACCCGCTCTTGGCCCAGGGGCGGCCCCTGGTAGGTGTCGAACGGGCGGAGCAGCTCCTGGCCGTAGTCCACCAGCAGCAGGTTGACCGCCTCGACCTCCTCGGCTGCGGTCAGGAAGCCGCGGGCCACATCCAGCAGCCGAAACGGCGGGCTGGTACCGAGCTGGCGGACCAGCTCCCCCACATTCGGCATGTGATCAGCCACGCCCGCACTCTACCCACCACACCATGCCACCCGAACCACCGGGACGTTCCCCAACCGTAACCGTGGTGAAGGCGGTCCGGGAGGATCGCTCAGGCTCCTATCGTCGGCGTCTCACGTGGCACCTGTTCGGACGGTTGCAGCGCCTGAGGGGGCGTTCTCGGCCCAGACCCCGCCGGCGCGTCCCTTCAGCTAACCGGCCCCCACCGTTTCCGCCAGCGCCACAACGTCGCAGCTTATTGGCTGTGGGGGGCTCAGGGGACACGGTGCTGTATGTGGCATATCGAGGCATCGTTTCTGCAAATCTCTGGCAGGGAGAACCGCCAGCGACGGGCGGCCGAGCCTTCCTGGCCCGACCGCCACCCCAGGCCCTCGTCGTCGCCACCCTAGGAGCCAGCGGTGACCGTTGAGGACGAACAGAACAGGGGGTTGCAGGGACGCCTGATCGACCGCTACGGCACCGGTGGCCGAGCTGCCTGTGGGTCCGCCGGCTAGCGCGGTCGCGATCACGCTCTGCGGGCTGGCCGCCTACCTGGCCAAGCAGTCGATGCTGTTCCCCAGCCTCGGGCCCAGTGCGCTGCTGTTCCTTCGGGCGGTTTCCCCGGCCCCGAAGCGGGGCAGCCTCTGGCTCCCATCGACCAGGAGGCCCGCCATGGCACAGGACGCCGTCGAGCTGATCAAGTCCGACCACCGCAAGGTGGAGCAGCTGTTCCGCGAGTTCGAGGAGGCGGGCGACCGCGCCTACAAGACCAAGCAGGAGCTGGTCGCCCAGATCATCCAGGAACTCGAGGTCCACGCCACCATCGAGGAGGAGACCTACTACCCGGCCGTCGAGGCCAAGGCCAGGAAGGACGGCAAGGAGCTGATCGCCGAGGCGGTCGAGGAGCACCACGTCGTCAAGATCCTGCTCGGCGAGCTGGGCTCGATGTCGTCCGAGGACGAGGCGTTCGACGCCAAGGTCACCGTCCTGATGGAGAACGTCCGCCACCACGTCGAGGAGGAGGAGTCGGAGCTGCTCCCGCAGTCCGAGAAGATCCTCGACGGTGACGAGCTGACCCGCCTGGGCGAGGAGATGGCGGCCCGCAAGCAGCAGCTCGGCGCCGGCTGATTCCTTGGTTGACCCAGCGCTGGTTGTCGTCCGTGAATTCGGGTCGGCCGAGGTCCTGACCGGACTCTCGTCGTTGAGTGGCGCCCTGATCTCGTCGGTATCCGGCTGGTTCATCTTCGTGGTCGGGAGAGCCGCTGGCCGCCGAGCACCTCATCGACCACATCGATCAGCGGCCGCCGTGACGACCGGGCCGCATTCCGCAGCCGCTCGAACGCGGCCGCGTCGTCGATCCCCTCCTGCATCATGAGCATGCCCTTGGCCCGCTCGATCCGGCTGCGGTGCTCCAACGCCACCTGCAACTGCTCGGCCAGGCGCCCTTTGACCTGGGCGGCCGCGGCCCGGGTGAGCAGGGTCGCGGCCAGCGCCGCATACACCTGGGCGGCGCTGATCTCGGCCTGATCCCAGTCTCTGGGCTCGGCCGAGTACAGGTCTAGGCTGCCGATGGGGCCGCCTTCCAGCTGTACCGGGACGCTGAGACCGGCCCGCATCTCCTGGCCGGTCGCCACGTCGGTGATCCTGCCCCACTGCGGTTCCTTGGTGGCGTCCCGCATGGCCATCGGGGCGTGCTCGGCGAAGGCGTTGACGCAGGGACCCTCGCCGCAGTCGCTCCTGGCCCTCCTCGATGATCTGGGTCTGCTGGTCGGAGGCGGTCGCCCAGCGCAGCTGCCCACGCTCATCAGCCAGCATCAGACCGGCGCCGTCGACATCTAGCAGGGCCTTGGCCGCACTGGTGAGCTGCTGCATCGCCCGTACGAGATCGTGCTCGGCGTCCAGGGCGGCCACAGAGCTGAGGTGTCGGGCCATGGCGGCGGGATCGATGGGCATATCGACCTCCTTCACCGGAGGGGAAGGCGGCAGCGCCGCTGACCCCGAGTACGGCGGTCTGTACGGCCGGCAGTCTACGGCAGGGCAGCCGCGCAGCCCATCAGGTAGGCGTTAGGGTACTCGGGTTGTACACCGGCGCCGAGGGATACACCCGCTGTGGCTGTCTCGGGCAGCTGACCTCTGCCAGGCGGCCGGTACCAGCCCGCTGGGGAGGGGCAGGCCTAGACCTCGCCTACCTACGTCGGCGCCCGGGGCAGCCTTCGACCGGCCGGTTTCGCGAGCAGGAACGGGTGGCAGCCTGGACGATCCGACGATGGAGGCTGCCGTGGCCAACGACGAATCCAACGGGTCGCTGCTGTGGCCAGCAGTGCTGGTCGGCATCGGCGTGGCCGGCAGCCTGGACGAGATCGTCCTGCACCAACTGCTGCGCTGGCACCACTTCTATGACCGGGGCAGCCAGGCCGCCGGACTGATCGCCGACGGCATCTTCCATCTCGGCTCCACCGCCGCGCTGGTCATCGGGCTGGTGCTGCTGGTCCAGCGATGGCGCACCGCACCTGGCCCGCTGCGGCAGGCAGCGGCGGGGATCCTGCTTGGGGCCGGCGGCTTCAACCTGTATGACGGCACCATCCAGCACAAGCTGCTCGGGCTCCACCAGGTCCGGGCCGGGGCGCCCAACAACCTTCCCTACGACCTAGTGTTCATCGGCGTGGCCGCCGTGATGCTGCTAACCGGGCTGCTCCTGCTCCGGGTCGGTTCGCCGAGAACTGCGTCAGATAGGAACCGGTCGTAAGCCGATCCCCGGCGCGATCACGCTTCCCTGCGGGACGACCATCCACATCTTCGCCCTCGGGCCGCCGGACATGACCCTGCCGTTCACCGGGATCCAGCTCATGGGCCGGGACGTCCATGCGGGCGATGGAGGGTACCTACATCGCCGAGGACGGCAGCCGCAAACGCGGCCTGTTCGCCCTGATATGAATTGACCTGTTCGAGCCCGGTTCGGGCTCCCAGCTCCATGACTTCAACGGCGGCATCCTTCCCGGGCCTGTTCTGGGTGGTGGAGCTCCCCGGCGACGCCTTCAAGGTCAGCCACGAAGGGCGGCGGGCGACCCGGGAGCCAAGTACGTGTGGGTCCTCGACAGCTTCCAGTTCGGCGGACCGGTCACGGTCCCGGCCTCGGTCAGCTTCACGTTCGGTGGGAGGCCACTGGCCCGCGCGACCGTCGCGGCAGCGGCGCGGAGGTGCCGCCCACCGACCCGGCGGCGTTCCTGGGCCGCTTCGCGACGCACGCTCCACGGGGACCTTCTCTGGGTCCGAGGTCGGCCTCAGCTTCAAGGGCAGGGCCAACACCGACGGTGGCTTCGCCGAGCTGGGCCCAGAACGCAACGGTGCCTTCCTCACCTAGCCCTGCCGATGGGGGCACGCTGGTGCCCCACGCATTCGAGTAGCGCAACCTAGAACTGGCACGAGATCAACCAGCCCTGGCCCCTTGGGACTGTCGCAGAATCGCACGTTTCTGCGACAGCCCCCACTCCCCCGCCATCAACCCTCTCGTAGGCGTCCAGAACCCGTGTCCGAAATCAACGTCGCACAACCACCCCTGTCACACGGTTCTGAGACGGTCAGCGGCATGGGTCACCTGCTCGGCTATGCCCGCGTCTCCACCACCGACCAGCAACCCCAGCTCCAGGTCGACGCCCTCCAGCGTACCGGCTGCTACCGGGTGTTCACCGAGACTGCCAGCGGCGCCCGCAGCGACCGGCCCGTCCTCGGGCAGGTCCTGGACCAGCTGCGCCCCGGCGACACCCTGGTGGTCTGGAAACTGGACCGGCTCGGCCGCTCCCTGCGGCATCTGGTCGACACCGTCACCGGGCTGGCCGGGCGCGGCATCGGGGTCCGCAGCCTCCAGGAGGCGATCGACACCACCACCCCTGGCGGCAAGCTCGTCTTCCACGTGTTCGCGGCTCTGGCTGAGTTCGAACGCGACCTGATCCGCGAACGAACCAGCGCCGGCCTGGCTGCGGCCCGGGCCCGCGGCCGCCGCGGCGGCCGACCGTCGGCTCTAACTGGCCACAAGCTCCAGGTGGCCCGGGAGATGTATGGGTCCGGGCAGTACACAGTCAGCGCGATCGCCACCACCTTGGGAGTCAGCCGCGCCTCGATCTACCGCCACGTGTTCAGCACTGGCGGCTAGCCAATCGGAACACGGGCACCCTACCTGCTGTCTACAAGACAGCCGCGCATCGTCCAGCGCTTACTGCCTGGTGTCGTCCTTGCAGCTCAGGTCGGGGAGGTCGTCCAGCTGGTGCGTCCTCGTCACGTCGAGTTATGGCAGGTGGAATGACCTCGGAATGACCGCTATGGCGTCAGCTGGTCACACCGTGCCTACCTCGTTGGGGATGTTGACGTTGCCAGTCCAGAAGGTGCGGCCGTTACAACGGGCGAGGAGAATGCCGGTCCGCAGATAGGGGGACCACACGATGCCGTCGTACCGCTCTGGCTGAGCATTGACGGCAGCGCCCATCAGCCGGTTGGTTGTGGCGAGGTATAGGGAGTCTCGGTCTCCACCGCGACCTAGTCGGCTGGTGCGGATGCCGAGCATCGCGCACAACATGGCGACGACGTCCAACTGCCCCGAGTCCTTCTGGATGAATTGACGGTGCCCATGCCGATCGGTGTGCCCGTCAGCGAGGATCAGTACATCAAGCAGCAGCTGCGCCTGCCCGGCGGTGAGCCGCTCGATGAACGCCGGAGTCAGCCACTTGTCAGGGAGCAACTCCCGCACCGTCCGGCCAAGGGTCCCGGCAAAATGCCACTGCCTGATGACCGAGTTGTTGTAGCGGGCGCGGTACTGGGTCTCGCTAATTCGATGCCCCGCCGTGACGAGTCGGTCGACGAGGTCGCGGATGCGGGCGACATTACGCGGGTTGGCCGTCTGCGACTGGCAGAACCCTATGGCGTAGTGCGCCCGTGGGCGCAGGACCGGCGGTGGTTGTGACGCGCGTTGGGCGGCGCGGCGTTCGGCCTGGAGCTGCACCTTTGGGCTCCGGCACGACTCGCACCTCGGCGGGCCCCGGCGGCCGACCGCCGGCCGCTCCCCGCAGCGTTGGCAGATCCGCTCCCGAACCGGCCGGCGACCGCGCTGGTCCTTCCATTGCACGAACCAGCCCTCGGTGAAGACCCATCCGGCCAGCTCGACGACATCATCGTCGACAGTTGCGGACTCTGCGAAGCCTGCAGGCGCACCGCCGCCGATCTTGACGTAGAGCTGATGACCCGAGATCTCGGCGGTGGTGCAGAAGCGGGGCCTATACGGCGAGCGGCCAGACCGGTCAACTGTCCACCAGCTGTGGTCAGGGGTCGTCAGCACATCGATCTGCTTCGACCGCCAGTGGATCAAGTCTCCTCCGACCTTGAGCCGGCGGACGGAGTGGACCGGTTCCCACCGGGCGGTGTCATCGACCGGGTCGTAGGCGAGGATCTCATCACCGGGTGCCAGGTCTTCGTGGGTGATCCATCCACGGCCTCGGGCGAGGACTTCGGCTTCCTGCTGCATGCTGCATTACTAGCAGTGGGTTGTCACAGACCGGGGTCGCGTCGTCAGCCGGAGTCGGCCAATGGTTGCATCCTTGCAGGTCACGTCGACCCCGGCGTCTGGCTGAAGCGGTTGCGTCGGACCATGCGGCCCATGGTGGAATGACCGCCGCTCGGCGGAGCACCAGATCCGTAGGCTGGTGCTCTACGTCCACGCAGTCATCCTGAGTGCTGTTTGTGCAGCTCAGGTCAGGTGTCGAATCCAGCCAGTCAGCCTAGTCCTATCTCGTACTGGCTGGTGGACTGACACCGGGACTGACATCGGTTTACCGCTGGAGCTTGAACGGCGAGCTCGGGGGTGAGCCAACGCGACCGCCGGCCTCCGGCCCCTGACCCTCCTGCCTCCGGGATCGTCGGATTTCTTTTGTTTCCACCGAATTGGTGGGAAACTGCTGCGGACATGCCGATCCAGCTGGCCCTCCTGCAGGGTAGTTCCTCGGCGTTCCGACCCGGCCTGATCGCGCCGTGAAGCCGATCGCGTTGGCCGCCAACCGGTTCCCCCGCTTCTACCGGGGCGGGTCGGCCATCGACGAGCTGCGCGGCGGCGCGCCCGGTGCCGGCGGGGCGTTCTCCCCCGAGGACTGGGTCGGCTCGACCACGGCCGCGTTCGGGTCGGCCGGCGACGGCCTGACCCGGCTGGAGGACGGCCGGACGCTGCGCGAGGCGATCGGCGCCGACCCGGAGGGCTTCCTGGGGCCGCCCCACGCCGAGGCCTACGGCGACGACCCGGCGCTGCTGGTCAAGCTGCTGCACGCCGGCGAGCGCCTGCCCGTCCACTGCCACCCGGACCGCGACTTCGCCCGCCGCCACCTCGGATGCCCGTGGGGCAAGACCGAGGCCTGGGTGATCGTCGGCGGCGACGGCCCCGACCCGGTCGTGCACCTGGGCTTCCGCGAGGACATGGACCCCGGTCGGCTGGCCGGGCTGGTCGATGCCCAGCGGGTCGAGGCGCTGCTGGCCGCCCTCAACGCCCTCCCGGTGGCCGCCGGCGACACCGTGCTCGTCCCCGCCGGGATGCCGCACGCCATCGGCCAGGGTGTCCTGCTGGTCGAGCTCCAGGAGCCGACCGACTTCTCGGTGCTGCTGGAGTGGGAGGGCTTCGCCATCGACGGCCGGGCCGAGGGCCACCTCGGGCTCGGCTTCGACCTCGCCCTGGGCTGCGTCGACCGCGCCGGCTGGAGCCCGGCCCGGCTGGACCGGCTGCGCGGCGGGCGGGGGCCGGTGCGCCCGGGGGCCGAGCGGCTGTTCCCGGCCGAGGCCGACCCGTTCTTCCGGGCCGAGCGGTTGCGACCGGACCCGGCCGTGTCCCTGGAGGCCGCCTTCTCGATCCTGGTCGTCACCGAGGGATCGGGCCGGCTGGAGACGGGCGGCGGCTCCCTGGGGTTGGGCCGCGGCGACACGGTGCTGGTCCCTTTCGCCGCCGGACCGGGTGCGGTGCGCGGCCGGCTCGAGGCGGTCCGCTGCCTCCCCCCCGACCCGGACGCCGGCGGCGCCCCGTGAGCGGCGAGGAGCTGCTGGTCGGCATCGACGTCGGCACCACCCTGTGCAAGGCGGCGGTGGTCCGGGCCGCCGACGGGACCGAGGTGGCCCATGGCGCGACCCGCACGCCCTGGACGGTCGTGCCGACCGGGGCCGAGCTGGCCCCCGAGCGGCTGCTGGAGGCGGCGCTGGCCGCGACCGCGGCCGCCCTGGAGCACGCCCCCGGCGGCCCGGTGGCCGGCGTCGGGGTGACCAGCATGGCCGAGACGGGCGTGCTGCTGGACGGCCGCGGCCGGCCGCTGGCCCCGGCGATCGCCTGGCACGACGCCCGGGGCGAGGCCGAGGCGGCCCGGCTCGCCGCCGACCTGGGGGCCGAGCGGTTCCCGGCCCGTACCGGGCTGCCGGTCCGCCCGCTGTGGTCGATCGCCAAGTACGCCTGGCTCCGGGCCCACCACCCGGAGGTCGCCGCCGCCGTCCGCTGGCTCGGGGTGGCCGAATGGGTGGTCAACGGCCTGGGCGGCGAGCAGGTGGCCGAGCTGTCGCTCGCCTCCCGGACCGGCCTGCTCGACCTGGAACGGCGGGCCTGGTGGGAGGAGGCCCGGGCGTGGGCCGAGGCGCCGCCGGGGCTGCTGGCCGACCTGGTCCAGGCGGGCAGCCCGGCCGGCCGGGCCGGCGGCGGGCAGCTCGCCCGCCTGGCCGGGGCGACCCTCACCGTGGCCGGCCACGACCACCTCAGCGCCTCGGTCGGGGCCGGCGCCACCCGCCCGGGCGACCTGTTCGACTCCTGCGGCACCGCCGAGGCGCTCATCCGGGCGGTCCCACCCCCGGTCGCACCCGACGACGTCCGCCGGCTGGTCGCCGCCCACATCACCGTCGGCTGGCACGTCCTGCCCGGCCGCCAGGCCCTGCTCGGGTCCTCCAGGGCCGGACTCGCCCTGCAGCGGTTCCTCGGCCTGCTCGGGGTCGGCGACGACCAGGCCCGCGACGCGCTCGACCGGGCCGCGGCGGACGTCCCGCCCGGCAGCGGCGGCCTGGCCGTGCGGGACATGTTCGGCGACCGGGCGGCGCTCGAGGGGATCGGCGCCGACCCCAGCCCGGCGCTGGTGTGGCGGGCGGCGCTGGAGGCGGTGGCCGGGCGGGCGGCCGAGTTGCGCGCCCACATCGAGTCGGTCGCCGGGCCGAGCCGGCGACTGGTGCTGGCCGGCGGCTGGGCGAAGAACCCGGCCGCCCGCTCGGTGAAGCGGGCGCTGCTCGGCCCCTTCGACTGGCCGCAGGTCACCCAGGCCGGCGCCCGCGGGGCCGCGCTGCTGGCCGGCGTCGCCGCCGGCCGCTACGGAGGGATCGACGAGCTGCCGGGGCCGGCCCGTGCGGGACCAGAGAGGAGCCTGCGGTGAGCGAACCCCTGCTGGAGGCGAGCGGCATCACCAAGAGCTTCGGCGGCGTCCGGGCGCTGCGGGGCGCCGACTTCGCCGTCCACCCGGGGGAGGTGGCGGCCCTGGTCGGGGACAACGGCGCCGGCAAGAGCACGCTGGTCAAGATCCTGTCGGGCACCCTCGCCCCCGACGGGGGCGAGATCCGGTTCGAGGGCCGCCAGGTCGCCGTCCCGAACCCGGTCGCGGCCCGCGAGCTCGGCATCGAGACCGTCTACCAGGACCTGGCCCTCGCCCCCGAGCTCGACCCGGCGGCCAACCTGTTCCTCGGCCGCGAGCTGGTCCGCCCCGGGCTGCTCGGCAAGCTCGGGTTCCTGGACAAGGCGGCCATGCGCCGCCGGACCAACAAGGCCTTCGCCGACCTCGGCATCGGGCTCCAGGACACCGGGGCCATGGTGGCCAACCTGTCGGGTGGGCAGCGCCAGAGCGTCGCCGTCAGCCGGGCCGCCACCTGGGTCAGCAAGGTCGTGTTCATGGATGAGCCCACCGCCGCCCTCGGCGTGGTCCAGTCGGCGCATGTGCGCGACCTGATCCGGCGGGTGCGCGACTCGGGCATCGCCGTCGTGCTCATCAGCCACAACATGCCGGAGGTGATGGAGCTGGCCGACCGGATCGAGGTGCTCCGGCTCGGGGTCCGGGTGGCTCGCTACCAGGCCGCCGACACCACCATGGAGCAGGTCATCGCCGCCATGACCGGTGCCCTGGGCGACGAGGAGGTGGCGTGAGCGACCTCACCGAGGTGACCGCGGCCGACGAGGAGCCGGCCGAGGCGTCGGAGCCGTCCGGGGTCCGGGCGGCGCTGCGCCGCCGGCTGACCGAGACCACCACCTGGACCTTCCTGATCCTGCTCGGCATCGTGGCCGGCTTCGCCGCCCTGCGCTTCCAGCAGTTCGCCACGGTGTTCAACTTCCGCAACATCGCCGCCGACGCCTCGGGGCTGCTGATCATCGCCGTCGGCATGACCTTTGTGATCATCACCGCCGGGATCGACCTCTCGGTCGGGTCGGTGCTGGTCTTCTCCGGGGTGATCGCGGCCAAGGTGATGCTGGCCATCGGCGGCGGGGGCTGGGGCGCGATCGCGGCCGGGCTGGTCGCCGGGCTCGTCGCCGGCACGGCCTGGGGCGTGGTCAACGGCGTGCTCATCACCAAGGCCAGGGTGCCGCCGCTGATCGTCACCCTGGGCACCCTCGGGATGGCGCTCGGGTCGGCCCTGCTGATCACCGGCGGGATCGACGTGCGCGGCGTCCCCCTCCAGCTGACCACCACCATCGGCATCGGGCAGCTCGCCGGCGTCCCCTATGTCGTCATCATCGCGGCCGCGGTGACCGCCGTCGGCGCCGTCACTCTGTCCATGACCCGCTTCGGGCGCTACACCTACGCGATCGGCTCCAACGCCGAGGCGGCCCGGCGCGCCGGCATCAACGTCGACCGGCACCTGATCAAGGTGTATGCGCTGTCGGGGTTCCTGGCCGGCATGGCCGGGATGGTGTCGCTGGCCCGCTTCGCGACCACCACCATCGGCGGGCACTCGACCGACAACCTGGCCGCGATCGCCGCCGTCGTCCTTGGCGGCACCAGCCTGTTCGGCGGCATCGGGACGGTGCTGGGCACGGTCGTGGGGGTGTTCATCCCGGCCATCCTCCAGAACGGGTTCGTGATCCTCGGGGTGCAGCCGTTCTGGCAGCAGGTCGCGGTCGGGGCCGTCCTGATCATCGCCGTCTACATCGACCAGCTCAAGCGCCGCGCCCAGGAGCGCGGCGAGAGGAGGTAGGGACCATGCGCAGACGCTGGCTCGTCGGAACGGTCGCGCTCGCGCTCCTGCTCGCGGCCTGCGGTGGGAACGACGAGGGAGGAGGAGGCGCCGGCGGCGGCGCCGAGCAGCAGTACTCGCTGACCCTGATCCAGGGGGTCAAGGGCGACCAGTTCTACGTCACCATGCAGTGCGGGGCCCAGGAGGCGGCCGCCGCCGCCGGCGCCACCCTCGAGGTCACCGCCCCGGACGAGTTCGACGCCTCGCTGCAGACCCCGGTGGTCAACGCCGTGGTGGCCAAGAAGCCCGATGCCATCCTGATCGCCCCGACCGACACCCAGGCCATGATCCCGCCGCTCACCCAGGCCAAGGCGGCCGGGATCAAGCTGGTGTTCGTGGACACCACCACCGAGAACGGCGCCGAGCTGGCCGAGTCGGAGATCGCCTCCGACAACGAGGAGGGCGGCCGCGAGGCGGCCCGGAGCCTGGCCGAGCTGACCGGCGGCAAGGGCTCGGTGCTGGTCATCAACGTCAAGCCCGGCATCTCCACCACCGACGCCCGGGCCAAGGGCTTCGAGGAGGAGATCAAGAAGACGCCCGGGCTCAAGTACATCGGGCAGGAGTACTCCAACGACAAGCCGGAGACCGCCGCCGCCAAGACGACCGCCGCCCTGGCCGCCCACCCCGACCTGGTCGGCATCTTCGGCACCAACCTCTTCTCGGCCGAGGGGGCCGCGACCGGGCTGCGCAGCGCCGGCGCCACCGAGAAGGTCAAGATCGTCGGCTTCGACGCCGGCCCCAAGCAGGTCGAGGACCTGGAGCAGGGCATCGTCCAGGCCCTGATCGCCCAGAAGCCGGCCGACATCGGCAAGGCCGGTGTCGAGCAGGCGATCGCCGCCCTCAAGGGCGAGCCGGTCCAGAAGAAGATCGGCACCGGCTTCGTCGTGGTCACCAAGGAGAACATGAACGACGCGGACGTCAAGCCGTTCCTCTACAAGTCGAGCTGCTGAGCCATCCATCGTCGCCGGCGTGCTGTCGGCTGGGGTCCGCGGTCCCGATCCCCGGTCGACAGCACGTAGCGTCCCGGCGGGATGCCGACACGGTGACCAGCCACCGCGACCAGACACGCAGATAGCAACAGGAGTATCGCTCCGCTGGCCGTGATACGGCCCTTAGCACCCAAGGACTGACACTGCCAGATACGGCTCGCTGAGCTTCTCTTGCTTGATAGGCCCTGACCTGCATGTTTGGCGCGCCGCGAGGGATTCG
>CAVVCU010000006.1:0-32489 GCA_963746825.1 uncultured Thermoleophilaceae bacterium | reverse complement strand
TGTCGAAGGAGATCGTGAGGTCGGCCAGCTGGCCCGCGTCGAAGCTGCCGCTGCCCTCCGGCCGGCCCGCCGAGCTGGCCACGAAGACGTTCTGGCGCTGGGGGTTCACGAAGGCCGCGGCCAGCACGGGGTCCTCGAAGTCGCGCTCGAAGCGAATCGTCGCCCTGAGCGCGCACGGGCTTCCCTGGGACAGGACCTTCTGCCGCTCACCGTGCTCGTCCTCGATCCACGCGTCCACGACCCTCGCGGCGCCGTCGCCGGCCCGGCTCCCGCCGATCCCGTCGTCCGACAGCTCGGTACTGCCCTCGAAGTTGAGCTCCAGGTAGCGGTCGGCCACGGCCGGCGGCTCGTCGATGCACACCACCTCGCCCCGTTCGAGCAGCAGGGCTCGATGACAGAAGCGCTGCACGGCTCCCATGTCGTGGGTCACGAACAGAACGGTCCTGCCCTCGTCGCGCATGCGAAAGAACACGTCGAAGCACTTCTGCTGAAACGCGGCGTCGCCGACGGCCAGGACCTCGTCGATCAGCAGGATGTCGGCCTCCACCTGGATCATCACGGAGAAGGCCAGGCGCACGTGCATGCCAGAGGAGTAGTTCTTGACCTTCAGGTCCACGAACTCCTCGAGCTCGGCGAACTCCACCACCTGCTCGAAGCGGTCTCGGGCCTCGCGCGGGCTCAGGCCGAGCATGATCCCGTTCATCACCACGTTGTCGCGCGCGGCCAGCTCGGGATTGAAGCCCACGCCGAGCTCGATGAAGGTGGACACACGGCCGTCCACGTAGATCT
Source organism: uncultured Thermoleophilaceae bacterium (assembly GCA_963746825.1). Taxonomy (GTDB): domain Bacteria; phylum Actinomycetota; class Thermoleophilia; order Solirubrobacterales; family Thermoleophilaceae; genus JACVRW01. The sequence continues at coordinate 31,700 of CAVVCU010000006.1, read as the reverse complement.
GGCCGCTGTCCATTCTGTAGATGCCGGCGAGGCACTTGAGCAGGCTGCTCTTGCCCGAGCCGTTGCGGCCCACGATGCCGAAGAACTCGCCGGGCTGGACGGCGAAGCTGACGTCGTTCAGTGCTTCGAAGCGATGAACGCCGGTGCTCTTGAACGGGTGAAGGGCACGCTCCTTCAGCGTGTGACGACGCTCCTGTGGAACCACGAAGCTCTTGCTGACGTGGTCCACGACCACGGCGGGGACTGTCCCGTCAGGGGCATTCACGTGGCGAAACGGTATCGGGGGGTTCACTCACCTCCGGTGGGAACTCATTTCGACCTGGCGTTGTAATTAACCACGGTGGAGGACCGGCCACCCGACGACACGGAGCTCATCGCGCGTGCCAAGCGAGGTGAGCTCGATGCCTACGAGGAGATCGTGCGCCGGCATGGGAGCATCGCGTTCAGGACGGCTCTGGTGATCACCGGCTCGGCCGCCGATGCCGAGGAGGCCGCGCAGGACGGCTTCGTCAAGGCGCACCGGGCGCTCAAGCGCTTTCGCGAGGGCGCTCCGTTTCGGCCCTGGCTGCTGGCCATCGTGGCCAACGAGGCGCGCAACCGCGTGAGGTCGGCGGGGCGGCGCGAGCGCCTGGCTCTGCGCGTGGCCGAGGAGCGTCGCCTGGGGGGCGCGGTCCCGTCGCCCGAGGCGGCGCTCCTGGGCTCCGAGCAGCGCGAGGAGCTGCTGGCCGCCGTGGCCGGGCTGGCTGAGCCCGACCGCCAGGTGATCGCCTGTCGCTACTTCCTGGAACTGACCGAGGAGGAGACGGCCGCCGCGCTCGGCTGCCGGCGCGGGACGGTCAAGTCGCGCCTCTCGCGCGCGCTGGCCCGCCTTCGCGAGCAGATGGAGGCCGGCGATGCCTGAGCTCGAGCGGATGCTGGCGCAGCTGGGCCGCGAGGTCGACTGGCCGGAGAGTCCCGACCTGGCGCCGGGAGTGCGGGCCCGCCTGACCGAGCCGCCACGCCGCCGCAGGCCGGCCTTTGCCGCCGCCGGTGTACCGCGCGCCCTGGCCCTCGCTCTGGTCCTGTTGCTCGTTCTGGCGGCGGTAACCGCCGCGGCCGTTCCGGCGGTGCGCGATGCCGTGCTCGAAGCCCTGGGCCTCCAGGGGGCGACGGTCGAGCTGCGCACCACGCTGCCCACCCCTCCGCCGGAGCGGCCGCTCGACCTCGGCCGCCGGACGACCCTGGACGCCGCCCGGCCGAGCCTGGCCTTCGAGCCGCTCCTTCCGGGCGGCCTGGGAGCTCCGGACGGGGTCTATGTGCGGCGGGGCGTGCCGGGCGGCGAGCTCTCGCTGGCCTACCTGCCGCGGCCCGGCCTGCCCCGTGCGCGCAGCACCCGGCTCGGCCTGCTGGTCAGCCAGTTCCGCGGGGATCTCGACCCCAACTACCTCGGCAAGGTCGTGGGCCCGCAGGCCACGGCCGAGCAACTGACGCTCGGCGGCGAGCCGGCCATCTGGATCGAGGGCGCGCCGCACTTCTTCTTCTACCGCGACCCGGACGGGCAGGTGATCGAGACCGAGCTGCGACTGGCCCAGAACGTGCTGCTCGTGCAGCGCGGAAGCCTGCTCGTGCGCCTCGAGGGCGCGTTCAGCCGCGAGCGGGCTCTTCGGGTGGCTCGCTCCCTGCGCCAACCGCCATCCGGCGGAGCGGAATGAGGAACCAGAGGACCGCGAACGCGGTGGCCGCCGCGGCCCCGACTATGTAGACCGTGGTGCTCTGGTAGAGCACGTCGGTGATGAACACGACCGCCCCGGTCATCGCGCAGGCCAGCAGTCCCAGGCCCAGGATGATGATCCGGTTGCCGCTCTTGACGATGTGCTCCTTGTCCTGGCGGCGGAACTCGAGCCTGTGCTGGGCCGAGGGGGCGATCAGGCAGATCGCCGCCCCCGCCGTGGTGAGCAGCGTGATGAAGTAGATCGTCTGCTGCAGGCTGGTCACGTCGGCGAAGCGCTGGTTGAACGGCACCACGAGCAGAAAGGCGAACAGCACCTGCACGCCGGGGAGCGCCACCCGCAGCTCGCCGATCATCTCCTGCAGGTTGCGGTCGATCCGCTCGCTCTCGCTCTCGTCGCGTCCCGTTTCGGGATGCCTCGCCACGGGGACAACCCTATCCGCGATGAACGCGCGCGACGACGACGACGACTGGACGGGCGAGCCGCCCGAGGGCCGTTACTCGGCCGACCGGGCCAACCCCGGCTTCTGGCGCGACAACCGCGCACCTCTGTCCATCACCGCCACGGGCGTGGGCATCGCGCTCATCATCCTGGCGCTGGTGCTGCTGCTCTAGGCCTCCACGCGCTTACGCGCCCGCGCCTGCTTCTGGCGCTCGACCGGGTCGAGCTCGAGCTTGCGCAGCCGTATCGCGTCGGGCGTGACCTCGACGCTCTCGTCCTCGCGGATGAACTCCAGTGCCTGGTCGAGCGAGAGGCGGTGGGCGGGCACGAGCTTGACCGTGTCGTCCGAGCCGGCGGCGCGCACGTTGGTCTGCTTCTTCTCGCGCACGGCGTTCACGTCGAGGTCGGCGGCGCGGGCGTTCTCGCCCACCACCATTCCCTCGTAGACCTCCTCGCCGGGCCCCACGAAGAGCTGGCCGCGCTCCTGGAGCTTCACCAGAGCGAAGGTGGCTGTCGGGCCCCGGCGGTCGGCCACCAGGGAGCCCGTGGGCCGGGTGCGGATCGCGCCCTGCCACGGCTCGTAGCGCTCGAAGACCGAGTGCAGGATGCCCGAGCCGCGCGTCTCGGTCATGAACTCGGTGCGAAAGCCGATCAGCCCGCGGGTGGGCACCAGGAAGTCGAGCCTCACCCAGCCGGTCCCGTGGTTGACCATGTTGGCGAGGCGGCCCTTGCGCAGCGCCAGCATCTGCGTGACCACGCCGAGGAAGTCCTCGGGCACGTCGATCGCGAGCCGCTCGATCGGCTCGTGCACCTGGCCGTCGATCTCGCGGGTGACCACCTGCGGCTTGCCCACCGTGAGCTCGAAGCCCTCGCGGCGCATCGTCTCCACCAGCACGGCCAGCTGCAGCTCGCCCCGGCCCTGCACCTCCCAGGTGTCGTTGCGGTCGGTGTCGAGCACCCGGATCGCCACGTTGCCCACCAGCTCGGCGGCGAGTCGATCCTGGACCATGCGCGCCGTCAGCCGCGACCCCGACCTGCCGGCCAGCGGCGAGGTGTTGATGCCCACGGTCATCCCGAGCGCCGGCTCCTCCACGGCGATCACCGGCAGCGGCCGCGGGTCCTCGAGGTCGGCGATCGTCTCGCCGATCGTGATGTCGGGGATCCCGGCCAGCGCGATGATCTCGCCCGGCCCGGCCTCGTCGGCCGCCAGGCGCTGCAGGCCCTCGTTCACGTACAGCTCGGCCACCCGCACTCGGTCGATCTCGCCCTCGCGGCGGCACCAGGCCACGTCCTGGCCCTTGCGGATCGTTCCCTGGTGCACCCGGCAGAGCGCGAGCCGGCCCACGTAGGGGTCGGCGTCGAGGTTGGTCACGCGCGCCTGGAGCGGATGGCCTTCCTCATAGACCGGCGCGGGGATCCGCTCGACCAGCAGGTCGAGCAGCGGGCGGAGGTCGGCGCCCTCCACGCCCTCCTCGAGCGAGGCCCAGCCCGCCTTGGCGTTGGTGTAGACGATCGGGAACTCGATCTGCTCCTCGTCGGCGTCGAGGTCGAGGAAGAGCTCGTAGACCTCGTCCACCACCTCGCGGATGCGGGCGTCCGGGCGGTCGACCTTGTTCACCACCAGCACCACCGGCAGCCTCGCCTCGAGCGCCTTGCGCAACACGAAGCGGGTCTGGGGCAAGGGGCCCTCCGAGGCGTCCACGAGCAGCATCACCCCGTCGACCATCGTCAGCCCGCGCTCGACCTCGCCGCCGAAGTCGGCGTGGCCGGGCGTGTCGACCAGGTTGAGCTTCACGTCGCCGAAGCGCACCGCGGCGTTCTTGGCCAGGATCGTGATGCCCCGCTCGCGCTCCTGGTCCATCGAGTCCATCACGCGATCGGTGAGCACCTCGTGGGCCGCGAACACCCCGGACTGGCGCAGCATGGCGTCGACCAGCGTCGTCTTGCCGTGGTCGACGTGGGCGATGATCGCCACGTTGCGGATGTCGTCGCGGGTGGCCACCTAGTCCTCGAGCACGGCGATCTCGTCGCCGACCGCGATCTGGCCGTCGCTGAGCACGTCCGCGCGCAGGCCGCCCTGGTGGACCAGCGCGCGCAGCAGGCCGACCTCGGTCAGGCGCTCGAGGTGGGCACAGGGCTCGCACAGCCTGCGGCCGGCGCATTCGACCTCACCCACCGTGAATCGCCGCCCCACCAGCGCGTTGAGGTCGATCCCGCGTGTGACCACGTTGCGCCGGGCGTCCTCGGCCGTGGGGGTGTGGCCGGAGGAGAGCGTGATCGCCTCGAGCTGCTCCGCCTCGATCAGGGTGAGATCGTGGCCGCTTGAATCCGGGTTCGAGAAGGTGCCCTCGCCGTCGAAATAGCGGTCGCCCTCGAGGCCGCGGCCGGCCCGTGCCGCCGCCTCGTCGACCAGGGCCATGGGCGCCTCGGCGGCGCGCGCGAGCGCGATGGCCTCCACCCGCCCCCGGCTCCGCGGCGGGCCGTCCTGTTGCCGGGGGTCCCAGAGCGCAGGGTCGGCGGGCGCCACCAGGTAGCCGGCCGAGATGCTCTCGAAGCTCTCGTCCTCGAGCAGGGGCGCCCAGACGAGCCCCGGGGGCGAGCCGAAGGCCACGGCGGCGCTGTCCTCGCGCAGGACGGCCAGCCACGGGCCCGGCCAGTTGAAGTGGAACGGATCCGCCACGGGCACGAGGCCCAGGCCGCGACCGGCCAGCCAGTTGCGCCACGCCGGCCACGGCGGTCCCTCCGCCGGGCAGGGCACATCCTCCACCGGCACCTCGAGGATGGTGGCCAGGCAGGCGGCGCCCGACCGCGCGAGGCGCGGCGCTGCAGCGTCGGGTGCCGGGGCGGGGCGCACGCGGCGAGTGTGGCAGGCGTCTAGTCTCGAATCCCGTGCCCGCACCCATCCTCAGCGTCCTCGACCAAGCGCCCATCTCCGAGGGCCAGACCGCGGCGAGCGCGCTCCACCGCACGCTCGACCTGGCCCAGCTGGCCGACGAGCTCGGCTACGCGCGCTATTGGGTGGCCGAGCACCACGCCACTCCCGCGCTCGGCCTGCGCCGCCCCGGAGATCCTGATCGAGGCGGTCGCCAGCCGCACCGAGCGCCTGCGCGTGGGCAGCGGCGGCGTGATGCTCCCCCACTACAGCCCGCTCAAGGTGGCGGAGACGTTCAGCATGCTCGCCGGGCTGCACCCCGAGCGCATCGACCTGGGCCTGGGCCGCGCGCCGGGCACCGACCCCATGACCATGTTCGCCCTGCAGCGCGACCGCCGCCAGGCCGCTCCCGACAACTTCACCGAGCAGCTCCCCGAGCTCCTGGGGCTGCTGGAGGACCGGCTGCCCCCCGACCACCCGTTCGCGCGCCACGCCCGCACCCTGCCGGGCCTTCCCGAGCGCCCGGAGCCGTGGCTGCTCGGCTCCTCGCCCCAGAGCGCGATCTGGGCGGCGGAGCTGGGGCTGCCCTACTCCTTCGCCGACTTCATCAATCCGGCCGGCGCCGCGATCGCCGCCGACTACCGAGCCCGCTTCGTCGACTCCGAGCGCCTCGGCGCCCCACGCCTGTCGGTATGCGTGATCGCCGTCTGCGCGGAGAGCGACGACGAGGCTCAGGAGCTCGCGTCCTCGGCCCGCATGATGATGTCGATGCTCAAGCAGGGCCGGCTGATCCCGATCCCGCCGGTCGACCGGGCGCTGCGCTACCTGGCCACCCGTGAGCGCTCGAACGGCGGGCGCCGCGCGGTGATCGGCTCGCCGGCGACGGTGCGCGCCGGCCTCGAGGAGGTGGCCGCCGAATACGGGGCGGAGGAGGTGCTCCTGCTCACCATCACTCACGACCACGGAGCGCGCCGGCGCTCGTACGAGCTGGTGGCCGAGGAGTTCGGTCTGGCCGAGGATCAGGCGTCCAGCAGCGCCCTGGCCACCGAGCGGTAGCACTCCACGGCCAGCGCGAGGTCGCGCACGTCGATGCGCTCGTTGCGGGCGTGGGGGAGGGCGGCCAGCTGGGTCAGCGGCATGTGCCGGTGAGGGAAGAACCCGTAGGCCACGCACTCGGGGAAGGCGGCGCGAAAGGTCTGGGAATCGGTGTAGCCGGTCGAGATCGTCGGCAGGCACTCCGCCGCCGGGGTCCACGTCCGCCACCCATTCGCCCAGCGCATCCATCAGCGGCGACTCCACCGCCGACGCGTTGCCCGAGACACATTCCGTGAAGTCGAGGCGATAGCCGTCGCGGCCGAGCACCTCTTGGATGCGGGCGACGACCTCCGGCTCCCGCATGCCGGGAGGAACACGACAGTCCACGTGCAGGCGCGCGGTGTCGGGGATCACGTTCATCGCGCGCGAGGCGTCCACCATGGTCGGGGCCAGGGTCACCCGCATCATGGCCTCCGCCTCCGGCGCCAGAGCCGGCGAAAGGGCGGCAAGCGCGACGAGCGCTTCCTGGGGGTCGCGATCGACGTCGAGGCCGAGACGGGAGAAGAGCACGCGAGGACCCGGGGTCACGTCCCAGCCCGGTCGCCCGGTGGCCATCGCGTCGAGCAGCGGCGCGAGCTTGAGCAGGGCATTGTCGGCGCCCATCGGCACCGAGGCGTGGCTGGCCACGCCATCGGTGGTCAGCGTGAAGCGAAACACGCCCTTCTCTCCGATCGACACGGCGTAGCTGCGCTCGGAGCCCACCGGCAGCACCTCGCCGCCGCCCTCGTTGAGCAGGAAGTCGCAGCGCACGAGCTCGGGGCGCTCCGCGCATACCCACTTGGCACCCGTGCCGCCCTCCTCCTCGTCGGCCACCGAGATCAGCAGGAGATCCCCGCGCGCCGGGCGCCAGCCCTCGCGGGCCAGCGAGCAGACGGCCACCGCCTCGGCCGCCGTCTGGCTCTTCATGTCGAGCGCCCCGCGGCCCCACACGCAGCCTTCGGCGAGCGCCCCCGACCACGGGTCGTGGCGCCATCCCTCCGGCTCGGCGAGGACGGTGTCCACGTGCGAGAGCAGCCCGAGCACGGGACCCTCCGCGCGGCCGCGCAGGCGGGCGACCAGGTTGGGCCGGGCCGGATCGTCGCTCACCATCGTCACCTCCAGGCCCGCGGCGCGCAGATGGCCCGCCAGCAGTTCCTGAGCGGGCCGCTCGTTGCCGGGAGGGTTGACCGTGTTGATGCGCAGCAGGCTCTGCAGCAGCTCGGTCGCCTCCTGTGCGCGCGCCGCGGACACCGGCTCTACTCGCGGAACAGGCCCGCGTAGGCGCTGAGGGCCGGCTGGCCGCCGAGGTGGGCGTAGAGGACGTTGCTGCCCGGCTCGATCTCGCCGCGCTCGACCAGGTCGATCATCCCGGCCATCGACTTCCCCTCGTAGACCGGGTCGGTGATCATCCCCTCGAGCCGCGCCGCGGTGCGCATGGCGTCGAGCGTCCCGTCGTCGGGAATGCCGTAGGTGCCGGCGTGGTAGCGGTCGTCGAGGATGATCTCGTCGTCGCTCAGCTCGCGCCCGACCTCGATCAGCTCGGCGGTGGCGCGAGCGATGCGCGCCACCTGATCGCGCGTCTCCTGAGGCCGGGCGGACCCGTCGATGCCGATGATCCTGCGCTTTCGGTCCTGCGCCGCGAAGCCCGCGATCATGCCCGCGTGGGTGCTGCCGGTGACCGAGCAGACGATGATCGTGTCGAAGAACACGCCGAGCTCCTGCCTCCTGCGCGGCCACCTCCTGCGCCCAGCGCGCGAAGCCCAGGCCGCCGAGCGGGTGGTCCGAGGCGCCGGCCGGGATGGCGTAGGGCGTGCCTCCGCCCGCCTCGATGTCGGCGATGGCCTGCTCCCAGCTCTCCTTGAAGCCGATGCCGAACTCCGAGCGCACGAGGCGCACGTCGGCGCCCATCAGACGGCTGAGCTGGATGTTGCCAACCCGGTCGTAGACCACGTCCGGCCACTCGACCCAGCTCTCCTGGACCAGCACGGCGTGCAGGCCGAGCCGCGCGGCCACCGCCGCCACCTGGCGCGTGTGGTTGGACTGCACTCCGCCGATCGAGACCAGGGTGTCGCATCCCGTGGCCAGCGCTTCGGCCACCAGGTACTCGAGCTTGCGCGTCTTGTTGCCTCCGTAGGCCAGCCCGCTGTTGCAGTCGTCGCGCTTGGCCCAGAGCTGCGCACCGCCCAGGTGAGCGCTCAGCCGCTCGAGCCGGTGGACGGGCGAGGGACCGAACAGCAACGGCGTGCGGGGGAACGAGTCGAGCTTCACGCGCGGCAGTCTCCCAGCCCGTCCCGTTAACGTCGACGGAGTGAGGCCAGTTCCGCTGCCGGCCAATCCGGTCGAGCGCTTCTACCGCGGCGGTGCGCGCATCGCCGAGTTGCGCGGCGAGGAGGTTCGGGGCGAACGCGTGCCCGAGGACTGGGTCGGCTCGACCACGACCGTGTACGGCTCCCAGGAGCAGGGCCTCGAGCCGCCTGGAGGACGGCACGCTGCTCGGCGACCTGATCCCGGCCGGCATCCCCCTGCTGGTCAAGCTGCTCGACGCCGGCGAGCGGCTTCCCGGTCCACGTCCACCCCGACGGCGATTTCGCGCGCCGGCGGCTGGATGCCCCGTGCGGCAAGACCGAGGCCTGGTTCGTGATCTCCGCCGACGGTCCCGACCCCTGCGTGTGGCTGGGCCTGCGCGAGGCGGTGGGCCTCGACGAGCTGAGCGAGTGGGTCGAAGGCCAGGACATCGAGGCGCTGCTCGGCGCCCTCAACCGCGTGCCGGTCCAGGCGGGCGACGCGCTGTTCGTGCCCGCCGGCCAGCTTCACGCGATCGGGGAGGGAGTGCTGATCTGCGAACTGCAGGAGCCCAGCGACCTGAGCCTGCTCTTCGAATGGCGCGGCCTCGAGCTCGAGGGCGCCGACCCCTATCTGGGGCTCGGGCTGGCGGGCGCACTCGACGCGACGCGGCGTGAGCCGCTCTCGCCGGCCGGGCAGCCGGGAGCCGACCGCCGCCTTCTGCCGCCGGAGGCGGACGAGTTCTTTCGCCTGGAGCGGATCCGGCCCGATGGCTCCGCAACCCTCGCGCAGGACCTGTCGATACTGGTGGTGCTGGACGGTGACGGTCGCCTTCTGAGCGGCGGCGAGGAGCTCAAGCTCAAGCGGGGCGCCACCGTGCTGGTGCCGGGGGACGCTGTGCTCGAGGGCGATCTCGACGTGCTGCGCTGCATGCCGCCGGCGGTCTAGACCTCAAGGTCGGCCCGTTCGGCCCGATTCAAGGGCCAGATGAGCCCGCAGGCACAACTCGAGTCCGAGCTGGCCGAGGCCAAGGCCGAGCTCAGGGCCCACATGGCCACCTGGGAGTACGCCCACTCGATGGCCGGCGGCTGTCACGGCGGACGAGCCCACCCGGTCCACTGGGCCACACAGGCGCGCACCGACCTGCTGACCACGCGCTGCCGGGATCTCCGCGCCCGGCTCCTCGAACACCGCCTCTGAGAGCGTTATACCGGCGGCGTGCCGGGAAGGCTCTAGGTGACCCCGTTCGACTGAGGAGACAAGGATGGCCGAGAACAGAGGCGTCGCATACATGGGCACGGGCAAGGTCGAGGTTCAGAACATCGACTTCCCCACCTTCGAGCTGCAGGACGGTCCGGGCGTGAACCCGGACAACGTGGGCCGCAAGCTTCCCCACGCGGCCATCCTGAAGGTGGTCTCCACCAACATCTGCGGCTCCGACCAGCACATGGTCCGCGGGCGCACCACGGCTCCCGAGGGCCTGATCCTGGGGCACGAGATCACCGGCGAGGTGATCGAGACCGGCCGGGACGTCGAGTTCATCAAGGAGGGCGACCTGTGCTCGGTGCCCTTCAACATCGCGTGCGGGCGCTGCACGCGCTGCAAGACCGGCGACACCGGTGTCTGCCTCAACGTGAACCCCGACCGCCCCGGCTCGGCCTACGGCTACGTCGACATGGGCGGCTGGGTCGGCGGCCAGGCGGAGTACGCGCTGGTGCCCTACGCGGACTGGAACCTCCTGAAGTTCCCCGACAAGGACCAGGCGATGGAGAAGATCGTCGACCTGACCATGCTGTCGGACATCTTCCCCACCGGCTTCCACGGCGCCAAGACGGCGGGCATCGGCCCCGGCGACACCGCCTACATCGCCGGCGCCGGCCCGGTCGGCCTGGCCGCTGCGCACTCCGCCCAGATCCTGGGCGCCTCGGTGGTGATCGTGGGCGACCTGGTGCCCGAGCGCCTGGAGCAGGCGCGCTCCTTCGGGTGCGAGACCATCGACGTCTCCAAGGGCGACCCGCGCGATCAGATCGAACAGCTGCTGGGCGTGCCCGAGGTCGACGGCGCGGTCGACGCGGTGGGCTTCGAGGCCCGTGGCCACGGCGACGGCTCCGGCGAGGAGGCCCCGGCCACCGTTCTGAACTCGGTGATGGACATCACCCGAGCGGCCGGCAAGCTCGGCATCCCGGGCCTGTACGTGACGGGCGACCCGGGCGCGGCCGACGACGCGGCCAAGGAGGGCTCGCTCTCGATCCGGATCGGTCTCGGGTGGGCCAAGTCGCAGTCCTTCACCACCGGACAGTGTCCGGTGATGCGCTACCACCGGGGATTGATGGAGATGATCCTCCACGACCGCGCGCAGATCGCCAAGGCGGTCAACGCCACGGTGGTCACGCTCGACGACGCCCCCGAGGGCTACGAGGACTTCGACAAGGGCGCGGCCAAGAAGTACGTGCTGGATCCGCACGGCCTGGTGGCCGCCTGACCTAACCAAGAAGACGGCGCGGGCGGGGTCACTACTTTGTCCCCCATGGGTCCTCACGACCGCCCGCGCCGGCCCTGGCTGCTCGGATTGGTGATCGCGCTCATCACCGCCGGGGTCGTGATCGCGCTCGTGACGAGTGAGACGTCCGGCACGGGCGCGGTCAACGTCGGTGACGACGGGAGCGAGCCCGTGGCCAGCGTCCCGCCGGAGGAGGAGCCCGACTCGAGCGGGTCCGCCCCCCGGACCGCGCGGCGCAACTGTGAGGCCACCGAGAGCAATCCGGGCGGCACCAACAACTACATCCCCGACGCTCCTGCGGCCGAGTCGCTGGGCAGCGGCTTCGTGATCACCGGCTTGGTCCGCTCCGCGAGAGGCTGCCGCCCGCTCGAGGACGTTCGCGTCCAGGTGTGGCTCGCGACGGAGACCGGCGGCGAGCAGGACAACCGCGCCAGCGTCAGAACGGACGCCACCGGCCGGTACCGGATCGAGACCGCGAAGACGGTGCCCCAGTTCGGCGAGCCCAACATCCACGTGGGCTACGACGACGACCGCTACGGCGAGGTCTTCATCCGCCGGGTGGTCGATCTGGACGACCGGCGGGCGGTGGTCGACCTCACGCTCGCCCAGCGTGGGTGAGGCGGGCGCCCCAGGGCGCCTGGCCGCGGGAGCCGCAGTTGCGGTCGTGGTCGCACTGCCCCTGCTGCTGGCGCTGACCGACTTTCACCTCGAGGCCGCGCCGGCGGCGTTGGTGCTCTCGACCGCGGCCGGCGCGCTCGCCGTGTCGGCGCTCGTGTTGCAGCCGCTCCTGGCCGGGCGCGGACGGATCAGCGTCCACCGGTTGCTCGGCGGTGTCGCGCTCGTGCTGGTGCTCGCGCACGTGGCCGGCCTGTTCATCGTTGCGCCGGACGACGCCCTGTTCGCCATGTCGCCCGACGGTCCGACGAGAGCGCGCATGGCGCTCATCGCGACGATCGCCCTGCTCGCGGTGGTCCTGCTGGGCGTCCTGCGTGAGCGCCTGCCGATGAGCGGCGCCACCTGGCGGATCCTGCACGGCTTCCTGGCGACGCTGGTGATCCTGCTGGGCTTCGGCCATGCGGTCCTCACCGACGGCGCGCTCGACGGGCCCGGCACGGCGGTGCTGCTCGGCTTTGGCGCGCTCGCCCTCGGCGGCGTGGGGGCCGCCTATCTCACCCGCACGCGGCGCGCCCGGCGCTCAGGAAGCCGCTGACGAGGCGACTCGCTCCAGCCCGCCCTCCTCGAGCCGGCGGCGCAGCACCTTCTTGTCGAACTTCCCGACGCTCGTCTTGGGCACCACGTCGACGATGGCCAGCTCGTCGGGGAGCCACCACTTGGCCACGCGTTTGGCCAGGTGGTCGCGCAGCTCATCGAGCGTGAGCTCGGCGTCGTCCTCGAGCACGACGCACGCCAGCGGGCGCTCGCCCCAGCGCTCGTGCGGCACCGCGATCACCGCGGCCTCCTGCACGGCGGGGTGAGCCATGATCTCCACCTCCAGCTCGACGGAGGAGATCCACTCCCCGCCTGACTTGATCACGTCCTTGGCGCGATCGCTGATCAGGATGTAGCCGCGCTCGTCGATCGCGGCGATGTCGCCGGTGCGAAGCCAGCCATCGTTGAACTTGGCCTCGCTCTCGTCGTCGCGGAAGTACTCACGCGCCACCCACGGCCCGCGCGCCTCGAGCTCGCCCGTCGCCTCGCCGTCCCACGGCACCTCGCCGCCGTCGTCGTCGACGATGCGCACCTCGACCAGCGGTGACGGCCGCCCAGCGCTCGCGCGGTAGCGCCAGTGCTCGTCGCCCTCGACACCGGCCGGGGGATGCGCCACCGAGCCGAGCGGGCTGGTCTCGGTCATGCCCCAGGCCTGGACGATGCGCAGGCCATGGCGCTCCTCGAGGTCCTGCATCAGGGCCATCGGCACGGCCGAGCCGCCGGAGATCACGAGCCGCATGCCGGACAGGTCGGGCTGGTGCTCGTCGGCGTAGCGCAGCAGGTCCATCCAGATCGTCGGCACGGCCGCCGAGAACGTCACGCGCTCCTCGGTGATCAGCGCACACAGCGCCTCGGCGCTCAGGTCCGAGCCGGGCATGACCAGGTCGGCGCCGGTGACCGCCGATCCGTAGGGCACGCCCCAGGCGTTGGCGTGGAACATCGGCACCACCGGCATCACGCGGTCGTGCGCGCGCAGAGGGCCATCGAGTCGGCCATGCACTGCCCCAGCGCGTGCAGAAGCTTCGAGCGGTGCGAGTAGAGGACGCCCTTGGGGTTGCCCGTGGTGCCGCTCGTGTAGCAGAGGCCGGCGGCCTGGCGGTCGTCGAGCTCGGGATAGTCGAAGCCGTCGTCCTGGCCCGCCAGGCTGTCCTCGTAGCGAAGCGCGTCGGGGAGCGAGCCGGTGTCGCCTTCGCCCACGATCACGTAGTGCTCGACCGTGTCGAAGCTCGGCGCCAGCTCCTCGAGCACGGGCACGAGCGAGCTGTCGGCCACGATCACGCGGTCCTCGGCGTGGTTGACGATGTAGGTGAGCTGCTCGGCGAAGAGGCGGACGTTCAGGGTGTGCAGCACGGCACCCATGCACGGCACGGCCAGATAGGCCTCGAAGTGCTCGCGCGAGTTCCACATGAAGGTGGCCACGCGATCGCCGGGCTCGACGCCCAGGCCGCGGAGCGCGGCCGCGAGGCGGTCCGCGCGCTCGACCACCTCGGCGTAGGTGGCGCGAGTGCGCTCGCCGTCGCGGACGCTCACGATCTCGCTGGCGCCGTAGAGGCTGCCCATGCGGTCGCGCACGTGCTGCAGCGTCAGCGGATGGTCGTGCTGCATCAGCCCTTCGAGCATCTGCTCCTCCTCAGGCTGCCCACCCCTGAGGAGTCAGGGCGGTGGGATCAGCCGCAGCCCGTGTTATTCCCGCAGCTCGAGCAGGTGTAACAGCTGCCCGTGCGCTGCATCATCCCGCCGCACTGCGCACAGGCCGGCCCCAGGTCGAGGCCCTGCAGCTTGGCCGGGATCGCCGGTGGCTCGTCGGTGAGCGCGGCCGCAGCGGGCTTGACCGCGTGGCCGTTGCCGCCGTTCGTCGTGCCGTTGCTCGCCTCGGGCTGGTCCGCCTCGGACTCGGCCGCCGGCCCGGCGGTGTCGCCGCGCATCAGCGCCTCCTGCGAGGCCTTGCGCGCTCGCACCTCGGAGGTGAGGATGCCGAGCTCCTCGTGCAGGTCGGCGTCGCCGTAGCGGGAGGCCAGCCAGCGCATGATGTAGTCGGGCATCGACTTGGCGAACGGGATCTCCGGGTTGCCGGTGTAGCCCTCGGGCTCGAAGCGCATGTAGGCGAACTTGCGCACCAGCGTCTCGAGCGGCACGCCGTACTGCAGGCCGATCGAGATGGCCGTGGCGAACGCGTTCATCAGGCCCTTGATGGTCGAGCCCTCCTTGCCCACGTCGGTGAGGAAGACCTCGCCGATCGAGCCGTCCTCGTACTCGCCCGCGGTGATGTAGCCCTCGTGGCCGCCCACGGAGAACTTGTGGGTGAGCGAGTGGCGCTCGCGCGGCATGCGCCGGCGCGTGGGCCGGGCCGGCTCCACCGGCACGGTCTCGACGATCGGGTCGCCCTTGTTCTCACCGGCGTCGGTCTTCAGCGCCTGCGCGGTCTTGGAGCCGTCGCGGTAGATCGCCAGCGCCTTGAGACCCAGCCTCCAGCCGTCCAGGTAGACGCCCGCGATGTCCTCGACCGACACCGACTCGGGCAGGTTGACCGTCTTCGAGATCGCTCCCGAGATGAACGGCTGGGCCGCGGCCATCATCTTGATGTGGCCCATCGGCGAGATCGCCCGCTCGCCCACCGCCACGTCGAACACCGGGAGGTGCTCGTCACGCAGCCCCGGGGCACCGACGATCGTGGCCTTGTCGGCCAGGTGGGCTTCGATCTGCTCGATCTCGTGGGCCGAGTAGCCGAGCGTCTCCAGCGCCAGCGGCACCGTGCGGTTGACGATCGTCATCATGCCGCCGCCCACCAGCTCCTTGAACTTGACGAGCGAGAAGTCGGGCTCGATGCCCGTGGTGTCGCAGTCCATCAGGAACGAGATCGTCCCCGTGGGCGCGAGCACGGTGGCCTGGGCGTTGCGGTAGCCGTTGACCGCTCCGATCTCGACCGCCTCGTCCCACGCACGGCGCGCCGCGCCGAGCAGGCTCGGGTCCGCGCACAGCGAGTCGTCGATCTCGAAGGTCGCCTGGCGGTGCTTGCGCATCACGTGCAGGTGCGGGTCGCGGTTCTCCTCGAAGCGCTCGTAGGGCCCGATCGCCCCTGCGACCTCGGCCGAGGTGCGGTAGGCGCGGCCCGTCATGAGCGCGGTGATCGCGCCGCACAGCGCGCGGCCCTCGTCGGAGTCGTAGGCCACGCCGTTGGCCATCAGCAGGGCGCCGAGGTTGGCGTAGCCCATGCCGAGCTGGCGGAACGCGCGGGCGTTGACGCCGATCTCCTCCGTCGGGTAGCTCGACGGCCCCACCACGATCTCCTGCGCGAGGATCACGATGTCGACCGCGTGCTCGAGCGCCTCGACGTCGAGCGTGCCGTCGGCCTGGCGGAACTTCATGAGGTTCAGCGAGGCGAGGTTGCAGGCCGAGTCGTCGACGTGCATGTACTCGCTGCACGGGTTGGAGGCGTTGATGCGACCCGAGTTCGGGCACGTGTGCCACTCGTTGATCGTGGTGTCGTACTGGACGCCCGGGTCGGCGCAGCGCCACGCGGCGTCGGCGATCTGCTCGAGCAGGTCGCGCGCCTCGATGCGGGTGACCACCGAGCCGTCGACGCGCGCGGTCAGCTCCCAGTCCTCGCCGCGCTCGGCGCGATCCATGAACTCGTCGGTGATGCGCACCGAGTTGTTGGCGTTCTGGTACTGGATCGACGCGAAGGCCTCGGAGTCGAGGCGCATGTCGAAGCCGGCGTCGCGCAGGGCGAGCGCCTTCTCCTCCTCGCGCGCCTTGCACCAGATGAAGTCGAGGATGTCCGGATGGTCGATGTCGAGCACGACCATCTTGGCCGCGCGGCGTGTCTTGCCGCCCGACTTGATCGTGCCGGCCCAGGCATCGGCACCGCGCATGAAGGAGACCGGCCCGGAGGCGAAGCCGCCCTTGGACAGGTGCTCCTTCGAGCCGCGGATGCGCGACAGGTTGATTCCCGAGCCCGACCCGCCGCGGAAGATCATGCCCTCCCGGGTGTTCCAGTCGAGGATCGACTCGATCGTGTCCTCGACGGAGAGGATGAAGCAGGCCGAGCACTGTGGATGCTCCTCGAAGCCCACGTTGAACCAAACGGGCGAGTTGAAGGCCGCCATCTGGTGCAGCAGGATGTGGGTGAGCTCGTCCTCGAAGGCCTGGGCGTCGTCGTCGGAGGCGAAGTAGCCGCCCTCGCGCCCCCAGCTCGCGATCGTCCCCGCCACGCGGCCGATCATCTGCTTGACCGAGCTCTCGCGCTCGGGCGAGTCGGCGCGGCCGCGGAAGTACTTCTGGGCCACGATGTTGGTGGCGTTCTGCGACCAGGTGGAGGGGAACTCGACGCCGCGCTGCTCGAAGGCGGGGTCCGCGGGGTCGCCGATAACGGCGTCGCGGATCTCCCACTCGACGCAGTCGAAGGGGTGCTTGCCCGGCTGCGTGAAGCGCCGCGGAACGCTGACCCCGTCACCGGTGGCGGTGATGCTCGGGGCGGCGGCGCTACGACTGTCGGACATGAACTCTCCTCTTGCTGGAACGAATTTCGGGGGAAAGACCGATGCTGCTCCGTGCGCCGGACGGAACGGCTCCGTCGTCCATGGCCAGCTGGTCGGAGCCGGGAAGGGGGTCCTCCTTGAAGCGCCGGACCACGGCCTCGAGCTCGTCGAGATCGGCCAGGTTGCGGTAGACCGAGGCGAACTGGATGGCGCTCACCGGATCGACCCGAGCGAGGCCGCGCTCGGCCAGCTCGCCCACGCGCCCGGCCTCCACCTCGGCCCCCTCGCGGCGCACCTCGGCGGCGATCCACGCGGCCACGGCCTCGAGCTGCTCATCGCTGACCGGCCGGCCGCCGGCCGCGCGGGTGAGGCCGCGCAGGAGCTTCTGACGGTCGAAGCGCTCGCGCCGGCCGTCGCGCTTGGTCACGAGAACGCTCGCCTCCTCGACGCGCTCGTAGGTGGTGAAGCGCTCCCCGCAGTCACTGCATTCGCGGCGACGGCGCACGGCGTCCGCCGCGGCGCGGGTGTCGACCACCTGGGTCGACTCGGAGGAGCAGGCTGGGCAACGCACACCCGTAATTCTACTACGGGTAGTGCCTCATTCCTGCGCGGACCACCGCATATTGTGCCCGCTCTATGCGAGGAGAACGTCGTTGCGCGCCGCGAGCGCCGGGAAGTCCGCCGGATCGGTGGCGGCCAGCTCGCGCAGATAGCGCTCGAGGCCGCCGGGCGCGGTTACGTTGAGGAAGCGGACCGGTTCGTCGCCCGGGTTGGAGACGGTGTGCCTGGTGCCCGGCGGAGCGAGGGCATAGCTGCCCGCCTGCGCCCGGTGCTCCTCGTCGCCGAGCAGCACGCCGAGGGTGCCCTCGAGCACGTAGAAGGAGTCGGTCAGCCGCTCGTGACGATGGGGAGGAGGTCCCGGGGCGCCGGGAGCGAGCTCGAACTCGACCAGCGAGACCGAGCCCAGGCCGTCGTCGGCCCCGGCCAGGATGAGGCCCGCGGCGCCCGGGCCGGGCTCGATCGCCTCGCCCTCGCCGGCGCGCCGCAGCAGGCCGTCGCTCGCGGGGCGCCCGCCGCCGGCGGGTGGGTCGTGCTGGTCGAAGCCCGGGTCGCTGTGCCGCAGCCAGTTCTCGAAACCGCAGCCGGGTGCGTGCAGGTTGATCCAGCGCGCGCCGTCGGTTCGATAGCGGTGGACGAGCTCAGGTGGGGCCAGGGCGAAGTCGCCGGGGGCGAGCACGTGCTCCTCGTCGCCGAGCAGCACGGTGAGCTCGCCCTCCAGCACACGGAAGCCGTCCGCGTGGTCATGATGGACGTGGGGCTCGGTCGAGCCGGCGCCCACGGTCTCGGTGAGCACGAGCCCTTCGAGCGCGCCCTTGATCCGGATGCGCCCGCCGATGTCCTCGCCCTCGCCGGGACCGAGCAGTTGGGGGGTGGCCGCGCTCATCTCAGCGCAGCGAGGCCAGGGTCAGGTCGAGGCCCTGCTCGAGATCGACGCGCGCCTCCCACCCGAGCGTCTCGCGGGCGCGAGAGGCATCGAGCGCGATGTGCTGCACCTCGCCCGGGCGAGCCGGTGCGTGCTCGGCCCCGAAGCCCGGCTCGAGCGCGGCGAGCGCGGACACGATGTCGAGCACGCTGGTCTGCACTCCGCGGCCGATGTTGATGGCGCCCGTGGCGTCCGATGCCGCGGCCGCGAGGTTGGCTTCCACCACGTCGCCCACGAAGACGTAGTCGCGCGTCTGCTCGCCGTCGCCGAAGATCGTTGGTCGCCCGCCCTCGAGCAGCTTGCCGCAGAAGATCGCCACCACGCCGGCCTCGCCCAGCGGGTCCTGGCGCGGCCCGTAGACGTTGCCGTAGCGCAGCGAGACCGTGGAGAGGCCGTGCATCCTCGTGAACACCGCGCAGTAGTTCTCGGCGCAGAACTTCGAGAGCCCGTAGGGCGCCTCGGGCGCGACCGGATGGTCCTCGGGCGCGGGGATGATCTGGCCCTCGCCGTAGATGGCACCTCCGGTGGAGGTGTTCACGAACCGCCGCACTCCGGCGTCTCGGGCGGCGCTCAGGAGGTTGATCGTGCCCTCCACGTTCACGCGCGCGTCGTGGGCGGGGTCGGCCACCGACTTGCGCACGTCGATCTGGGCGGCCATGTGGAACACCGCCTCGGGGGCAACGTCCCGCAGGGTCTCGGCCACGGCGTCGGCGTCGCGGATGTCCAGCTCGATCAGCGCGGCGCCACCGCCGAGCGCGGCCTCCAGGTTGGCGCTCTTGCCGGTGGAGAGATCGTCGACGACGGTCACGTCGTCGCCGCGCTCGATCAGCGCGTCCACCAGGTTGGAGCCGATGAAGCCGGCGCCGCCGGTCACGAGAGTCCTCATGGACGAGACACTAGGCAAAGCAGGCCTCGCCGGTTGCTACGGTCGCCGACCATGCGCGGTCTGTTCGTCACCTTCGAGGGCATCGACCGCTCCGGCAAGACGACGCAGGCCCGGTTGCTCTGCGAGGCGCTCGGCGCCGAGGCTCTCGGGGTGCGCGAGCCGGGCGGAACCCCGGCCGGCGAGCGGATTCGCGACCTGCTCAAGGACTCGGCCGTGCCGCTCGGCGCGCAGGCCGAGGCGCTGCTCTTCGCGGCCGCTCGCGCCGAGTTGGTGGAGCGGGTGATTCGCCCCGCGCTGGAGGACGGGCGGGTGGTCGTGTCGGATCGCTTCCTGGACTCGTCGCTCGCCTACCAAGGTGCGGCGCGCGGCCTCGGCATGGACGAGGTCGAGGCCGTGAACCGCCTCGCGACCGGAGGGCTCGTACCCGACATCACCTTCTTGCTCGAGCTCGACACCGCCACGGCGGCACAGCGGGCGGGCGAGCGCGACCGCTTCGAGGACGAGGGAGCCGAGCTCCAGCAGGCCGTGCTCGAGGCCTACGAGCGCCTCGTGGCGGCCGAGCCGGGGCGCTGGCGGCGCCTCGACGCCACCCGCTCGCCCGAGCAGGTTCACGCCGAGGTCCTGGCGGCGGTGGGCGCCGCGCGCAGCGGAGCGCCCGCATGAGGGCCGCCCTGGCCGGAACCGAGGACCACCCGCAGGCGCGGATGGTGCTGTCCGCCGCGCTCGACGCGGGCCCCTCGCACGCCTACCTCTTCCACGGCCCGGCCGGCACGGGCAAGCGCACCGTGGCGCGAGCCTTCGCGGCCGAGCTGCTGGCCGAGGGGGCCGCGGATGCCGACGCGGTGAGGCTGCGCGTTCAGCACGGCACCCATCCCGATCTCACCTGGGTGCGGCCGACGGGCGCGCACGTGATGCGCGTGGAGGACATCGACCGCGCGGTGGTGGGCGCCGCCACGCGCACTCCGTTCGAGGCGCGGCGGCGCGTGTTCGTGCTCGAGCGGGTCGACACCATGAACGACGAGGTGGCCAACCGCCTGCTCAAGACGCTCGAGGAGCCGGCGCACTTCGTCCACCTGATCCTGCTCACCGATGCGCTGGGCCGGGTGATCGAGACCGTGGTCTCGCGCTGTCAGCCGGTGCGCTTCGACCCCCTGCCCGCCGCGCGTATCGCCGAGGCGCTGGAGGCCGACGGCGTGCCGAGCGAGCGTGCGCAGGCCTGTGCGCGCCTGTCGATGGGCAACGCCTCCCGAGCCCATCTGCTGGCCTCGCCCGAGGGCGAAGAGCTGCGCGGCGACGTGGAGGCCTTCGCCGCGGCCGCGCTCGACGGGGAGCCGGCGGAGCGGTGGAAGCCGATCCTCGACCGGGCCGAGCAGGGCCGCTCGGCGGCGGAGGAGGCCGTGGCGGCGCAGGCCCGCGAGCGGCTCGAGCTCGAGCCCAAGGGACGGGAGCGGCGCGCGCTCGAGCGCGAGTTCGAGGAGGCGGCCAAGCGCGACGGGCGCCGCGCGCGCACCGAGGTGCTCGACCTGGCGCTCACGCTCACCGGCCTCGCCTTCCGCGACCTCGTCTGCCTGGCCGAGAACGCGCCCGAGGCCGTGCTCGCCGGCGACCGGGCCGACGCGCTCGCGGAGCACGCCCGCGGACGCGACGCGCGCCGTTTGCGCGAGGCGGCCGAGCGCTGCGAGGAGCTTCGGCAGGCGCTCGAGCTCAACGTGAGCGAGGACCTGGCCCTGAGCGCCCTCGGCCTGCGCCTGGCGGCGCTGACCGGCGCGCCCTAGGTCAGAGAGTCGGCGTGGCCACCAGGTAGTAGAAGGCCACCGACAGCAGGGCGGTGGCGAACGTCCAGGCCGCGGCCCAGGCGACCCGTTCCTCGCGCTCCATCTGGGGCCGGGCGAGCCCGAAGATCACCACCAGCTCGAACACCACGCAGGCGGCCACGAAGGGGATCAGCCCCCACAGGCCGGTGATCGCCATGAGGATGTACATGGGCACCTGGGTGCCGGCGATCGCCCCGCCCGCCGAGAGCAGGAACACGAAGTATTCGTTGTAGGTGTCGCGATAGATCGGCACCCGAGGGTCGAGGGCCTCGGCCAGCCGGTTGCGCTGCTCATCCGCCATGGCCGCAATCATGCCACCCTCGCCCGCCCGGGTCTCGACTGCCGCCGCGGCGCCCCGGCAGACCAGCAATCGCCCCGGGCGCACGCCGGGCGCGATCCGGACCACGCCCCCGGCCGAGTCGAGAAACACCACGTCGATCGCGAAGCGCATGCCGAAGGTGTGGACCGAGTGACAGCGCGGAAAGAGCATGGCCCAGCCGTCAGGCGGACGGCGCCGCAGGGCCAGCCCGAGCAGCCGCTGCCGGCGGCTCTGAGCGACGACGATCTCCACGCTTGGCTAAGTCTGAGCAGGGCTACACTCGTCCCCGCGCCGACGTAGCTCAGTTGGTAGAGCACCTCTCTCGTAAAGAGGATGTCGCCGGTTCGAGTCCGGCCGTCGGCTTCTCGTAGTAAGGCGGTTCAGGTATCCGCGCGGGTGAAGGTCACGTGCGTGACTCCGCTGGGCGAGCAGGTGGCCTCGACCTCGTAGTCCTTCTCGAGGCCCTCCAGTCCGTCCCAGAGCCGCACGCCGCGGCCGAGCAGGATTGGGACCACCACGGTGTGCATGTGGTCGACGAGCCCGGCAGCAAGGAAGTCGCGGATCACGGTGGGGCCCCCGCCGATGCGTATGTCCTTGCCGTCCGCGGCCTCGCGGGCCGCATCGAGCGCCTCGGCAGGCGACGCGTCGAGGAAGTGGAACGTCGTGCCGCCCTCCATCTCGATCGACGGGCGCGGGTGATGGGTGAGGACGAAGACCGGGGTGTGGAACGGCGGGTTGGGACCCCACGCGCCCTTCCACTCCGGGTCCTCGTGCCATCCGGGGTGGCCAAACTTCCCTGCACCCATGATCTCGGCGCCGATCCCCGGATCGTGTTGCTGGACGAAGGCGTCGTCGACGCCGCCGCTACCGCCGGGCTGCCACCACCGAGTGGCGAACATCCATGTGTGCAGTCTGTCCCCGGCGTGCCCGAAATGCGCGTCACGACTCTGACCCTCACCGGTACCGAAACCGTCGAGCGAGATTGAGAAGTTCTGGACGCGGACGAGTGACTGTGTCGTGGTCATGGCTCCAGAGCATGCTGATTCCCCACCCATACGTCCAATGCCAACTTTCGGGTCTATTCATAGATAGAGTTGATGCATGCTCGACGTCACCCGACTGCGTGTCATCGAGGCCGTCGCACGTAACGGATCCGTAACGGCAGCCGCGAAAGAGCTCAACTACTCCCAGCCGTCGGTGACCCATCATCTCGGGCGGCTCGAGGTCGAGACCGGCGCGCAACTGCTTCAGCGGGTCGGGCGCGGCATTCGGGTGACGCCGGCTGGGCAGCTGCTGGCCGACCGCGCGACCGAGATCCTCGGGCGCATCGACGCGGCCGACGCGGAGCTCTCCGCCCACGTCGGGCTGACGGCCGGGCGGGTGCGCCTGGCCGGCTTCGCCTCCGCGCTCGGGGTGCTCGCGCCGCAGGCCGTGGCAGCGCTGGCGGCCAAGCATCCGGGCCTGCAGGTCAGCCTGACCGACACTCATCCGCCCGAGGCGATCGAGCTGTTGCGCGCGGGCAAGGTGGAGGTTGCGATCATCTTCCGCTACGACGAGACCGAGCCCGAGCCGGCCGGGGTGCGTCTGCACCACCTGCTCGACGACCCCGTGTACGTGCTGTCTACGCGGCGCGAGCACGGGCTGGAGGGGCTGGGTGACGCGACCTGGATCGCCGGCTGCGAGCGCTGCCGCAGCCACCTGCTGTCGGTGTGCGCCGCCGCCGGATTCGAGCCGCGGATCGGGTACAGCTCCGACGACATGGTCGTGATGTCGAGGCTGGTGGCCGCGGGGCTCGGCGTGGCCACCCAGACGGGTCTCGCGCTGCGCGCCCACGGCTCGGACGGAATCGTCGCGACCGAGCTCCCGGGCTCACAGCGTCACATCTACACCGCCACATACGGCGATCCGCCCGACCCGCCCGCCACCGCCGCCCTCCTGGTGGCCCTCGCCGAGGCCGCCACGTCGGCGACTTCGTCGGCGATCACCTCCTCCGGATAGGAGCCTCTCACGGGTCGACCGCCTGCGGTCTCCGATGTCCCCAGTACCCGAGGATGTCGCCGGGTTCGAGTCCGGCCGTCGGCTTCAGGTCCTCTGGGCGTTTCCCCCCGAGCCCACCGGGTACTACCGCCCCTTGTTCCTCTTCTTCTCCAACCGGTCCGGCTGCCTGGGCTCGATCATCGTCTCGGTGATCGGAACCCTGATTCTCCTGCTCCTACTCGGGGTCTTCAACTCGAACTGAGCTGCGCCGGCGCAGCCTGCGCCGGGCCCAGCGGCCGAGCCCCGCGGCCCGGGGGTCGGCCAGCACGATGCGCTCGGCGCCCAGTTCGGCGGCGCGGCGGGCGATGGCGTCGGCGGCGCTCGGCCCGGGATAGCCGAGCACGTGCAGGTCGACGGTCGGGTCGTCCTCCACGGCGAGCCGGGCCTTCAGGAGCTCCGACTCCGCCAGCTCACGCTGGATGCCGTTCCACATGACCGATCGCATGTCACAGCAGCGCGCCCCCTCGGGCTCGACGGGCGCCAGTGCCACCACCGCTAGGCGCCCGCCCTGCCGGCGCGTGACCCGGGCGGCCTCGCGCAGCATCGCGTCCCCTCTCGCGCTCGGCCCGTAGACCACGAGTGTGTCGGCGCCGGCCATCCAGGCCATCGTACGCCGTCTACTCTCGGTTCATGGAATCGAGCGGCGCCGGCCTACCGTCCGCCAGCCGCCGCACGGTCATCCGTCGCATCGTCGCCTACGGGGCTCTGCTCACCGCCGTGATCGGGGTGGCCCTGGTCACCGGATCGCTGCCCTCGCCGGAAGAGGTCCGCGACTGGGCCGACGGCCTGGGTGACCTGGCCTACCTCGCCTTCGTCCCACTGTTCGTACTGGCCAACTTCGTGATCACCTGGGGCATTCTCGCCGCCGCCGCCGGCCTGCTGTTCGGCGTGGCCGTGGGCACGCCGCTGGCCCTGGCCGGGGTCACCGCGGCGGCGCTCACCCAGATGTTCATCAGCCGCCGGCTGGCCGCGGGCCATCACGGCTCCCTGCTGCCCGAGCGGATGCGCACCGTGGAGGACTTCCTCACCCGCCACGGCACGGTGGCGGTGATGGAATCGCGGATCGTTCCGCTCCTGCCCTACGGCTTGGTCAACTACAGCGCCGGCCTGACCACCCTGCGCTTCCGGGAGATGGCGCTGGGAACGGTGGTGGGCGCGCTGCCGAAGGTCTTCGCCTACACCGCGCTGGGCGGGAGCCTGACCAACCTGGGCTCGCCCGAGGGCATCGTGGCCCTCGCGCTGCTGCGCGTCGCCGACCAGCACCGTCGCCAGGCCGGGCAGCCGGCCAAGCTCGCCGGCAAGGCCCTCGACCTTCGCGACCCTGGCGCGCGTCGGCTGCCACAGCTTTTCCGTCGATGATCGTTGCCGTCATCAGGCGCGGCACGCTATCTCAGCCGGCTTTGCGCAGCGGCGCGTAGTCGGCCATCAGCTTGCGCTCGGCGCCGTCGCCGGCGAAGCGGACGATGATGACTCCGCCCCGGCTCGACCCCGGTGACGACCCCCTCGCCAAAGCTCGCGTGGACGACGTCGTCCCGGTCCCAGGAAGGCTCCGA
The DNA here is from genome assembly GCA_963746825.1 of uncultured Thermoleophilaceae bacterium. GTDB lineage: Bacteria > Actinomycetota > Thermoleophilia > Solirubrobacterales > Thermoleophilaceae > JACVRW01. The sequence goes on along the minus strand of CAVVCU010000006.1, from coordinate 7,042 downwards.
CGGCGCCCGTCGGCTCCTCGCGGCTGCCCAGTGTGGCGCCCCCGCCTCCCGAGGCCCAACCTGTCAGCGCCTGCGCGTCGGTGCCCTCGCGCTCGACCAGCTCGTCGGGCAGCTCGGCCAGGAAGCCCCGACGGATAGCCGCCGGCGCGGTCGCCGAACAGGCGTCTGCTGCGCGCATCGGTGATCCAGAGACGCTGGCGAGCGCGGGTGATCCCCACATAGGCGAGCCTACACTTCTCCTCCTCGTTCCCCTCCTCCAGCGAGCGCGGGTGGCGGAAGACGCCCTCCTCGGCGCCGATGATGAAAACCGCCTGGTGTTCGACCCCTGGCGTTGTGCGGGGTCATCAGTGCCGCCTGGCTCGCTCGCTGACCGCCTGGCGCCGGCCGTGTAGAGCGAAATCGCCTTGCGCCAGAATTCCTCCAGCGGGGACCGGTCGGAGTCGCCCTCCAGCACGCGATTGGCGTCGAACTCGGCGGCGACGGCGACGAGCTCCTCCAGTTCTCCATTGCGCCTCGGCCTCGATCGTGCGCTCGGCGCGCAGGGAGTCGAGGATGCGTTGCGCTCCAGCAGCGCCCGCATCAGCTCGGCGACGGGGGCGTTCTCGAACTCGCCGGCCAGCTCCTCGATCAGCTCCACGAAACGGCCAACCGGTTTGACGCCCGCGGCCCCGAGGCCGGGGACCGCCTCGGTCTCTCGCGCGACCTCCCAGATGGTGCGTCCGGTGGTGTTGGCGTGCGAGCGCGACCCGCCTGGCTGGTGTCGCCGATGCCGCGCCCCTCGGTAGCGTCGCCGCGCGCGAGAAGCTGACCTCGTCGGCGAGGATGACGATCAGGTTGAGATAGGCGACGGCGTCCTTGATCTCGGCGCGCTCGTGAAACTTGGTGCCGCCGAATCTTCTCGCCTGGTTCCAGCAGTTCGTAGCGGACCAGAATGTCCTCGAGGACTCGGCTGTGCGCGTTGGTCCGGTAGAAGACCGCGATCTCGTCGCGCTCGATCTCGCCCTAGTCAGTTCCTCGATCTCGCCGGCCACGTAGCGAGCCTCGCCGTGCTCGTCGTCGAGCTCGGCGACGGTGATCTTCTCGCTCCGCCTTCCTCGGTCCAGAGGTTCTTGCCGAGGCGCTGCTGATTGTGCGAGACAGAGGCATTCGCGGCCGAGAATCAGCAGCTCGGTCAGCCGGTAGTTCTGCTCGAGCCTGACCACGTGCGCTTCGGGGAAGTCCTTGTCGAACTCGAGGATGTTGCGGATCTGTTCCTGCCGAAAGCCGTAGATCGACTGGTCCTCGTCACCGACCACCATCAGGTTGCCGTCCGGGCCGGCGAGCAGCTGAAGCAGCCTGTACTGCGCGTGGTTTGTGTCCTGGTACTCGTCGACCAGGACCCAGCGGAAGCGGTCGCGGTAGCGGGCTCGCACCTCGTCGAACAGCTCCAGCACGTTGACCGTCCGCATCAGCAGGTCGTCGAAGTCCATCGCGTTGGCGTCGAGCATGCGGCGCTCGTCCAGGCGATAGGCCTGTCCGACCATGTCCTCGAAGGGCCCTCCCTCCCGGCCTCCTGGTAGCCCTCGGCGTCGATCCGGGCGTTCTTGGCGTCGGAGATGCAGGTCCCGGACGGCCCGCGGCGGGTAGCGCTTGGTGTCGACCTTGAGCTCGACCAGACAGCGCTTCAGCATCCGCAGGCTGTCGGCCTAGTCGTAGATGGTGAGAGTCTTCGTGTAGCCCAGGCGTTCCGGACTCGATTCACGCGCAACAGCCACGCGCAGGCCCAGTGGGAGAGTTGCATCACCCACATGCGCCGCTCGCTGCTGCACGGGCACTAACTCATCAGTTTCCTATACTCAGCAGCAACATAGCGGAGGACATGACGGCGTGTAGTACAGCCACTGCTCCGCAGCCGGACGACCTGGGCAATCCGCTGGAACCCCCGCCAGGGTCACGCAGAACCAGGTCGGTACCGTCATAGTTGCACGCCGGCCAACGGCTTTAGCGGGACGCTACAGTTACAACGTCGGTACCGTGAACGTGACGAAGCAGATCACGCGGCAGACGCTCAAGCTCATCCCGGCCGCCGGGAATACGCAGGCGCCGTGCTGTCGATCTTCAGCAACTGCACCAACCCCAACGACAACGGCCCGTTTAGCATGTCGCCAACCTGACGGTCGTGCAGACGACGGTGGCCCGCTGCAGTTCGACTACATAGACTCGGACGGCCCGTTCAAGATCATGGGAACGTTCATTCAGAACGGTCAGCTCTACCGGATTCCCGACGCGACCTACACGGTGGGTACCTACACGTTCCTGGCGCAAGTGTCGGGGGTGAAGGTCACGTCGCAGGGCATCGGAGCGCTGGAGCGCGCCGGTCGGCGCGGCCTTCGCGGGTTGCATCGAGACCGCGTTCTTCTCCTTCCTCTTCGTCGATGAGCGACAGGTCAGCCGCGGCGCGGGCGCACGAGCTCGTACAGCACGACGGCGGCCGCCGCCGCGGCATTGACGATTCCATGCCGCCCTGCATCGGGGATGGCGACTGCACGTCGGCCTGTGCCGCCAGCGCCTGCGATAGCCCGGCACCTTCGTTGCCGATCACCACGGCCCAGCGATCGCGCAGCCGCGCGTCGTAGAGATCGCAGCGGCCACCTGCGGCAGTCGCAAGCACTTGGCCGCCGCCCACTCAGAAGCCCGGCCCAGATCGACAGGTCGACGTCCTCCACGATCGTGGTGAGGAAGTGCGCGCCCTGACCCGCGCGCAGGACCTTCGGCGACCACGCGAACGCGCAGTGCTTCGACAGGAGCACCTGCGACACCAGCGACCGCGGTGTCGCCGGGGTGCGTGCCGACGTTGCCCGGGTCCTGCAGATCGTCCAGCAGAACGTGAAACCGCGCCGGCGCCGGGAGCGTGGGCGCGGGCGTTGCGATCACGGCCAGCACGCCGACTTGCGCCGGCACCGGAGACCTCGGCGAACGACGGCGCGCCCACCGCGACCACGTCGGCGTTCGGCACGCGCGTCATCAGCCCGGCGATGGCCGGGTCGCGCACCTTGTCTTCGACGACGATATCAGCGTCTCCGGTGGCCCGACGCGATCGAGGTAGACGCCGCCGGTGCTGGCCTTGAGCACGCGCTTGCCGGACTTGCGCCGGTCGCGCGACGAAGCGATCGGCGTGCGGCCTACCGTCAGCCGGGGATTGCACGGACATGGCGCGGGCGTCGGCTGTCACTTGGGGCGGCTTTGACGGGTCCCTTCGGCGCGCCTGCCGGCTGAAGCTGGAAGAACACTCCATCGGATTTATGAGCATCCCGAGCTCCGATCGGGCGCGCTCCTCGATCGCTTCCAGCCGGTCTTCGCGACGCACGCCCTCGGCGTCGAGCGCCGCGTCGCCTTGAGCTTCTCGTTCGCTTCGCGCTGCAGCGCGAGTTGGCCGTAGATCCTCGCGACCTGCAACAGCCGCCCTTGCCCAGCCACATCGGATACTGGAGCGCCAGTATCCAACCCCTCGAAGATGATGGCGAGCCAGCGCCGAAGGGATCGAGGCTAGGTGATGCTGAAGAACGCGTCGCGACCCGGGACGCGCAGCTTCCCCAGGTCCTCCTCGATGCGCAGGAGCTGGTTGTCTTGGCGGTGTAGCGGTCGACCGACAGCGATCCCGTCTTGATCTCGCCACACTTCGTTGCCGGCGATGTCGGCGATGATGCTGTCCTCGGTCTCCCGGAGCGGTGCGGATCACCGAGGTATTGGCGCGCGGGTGGCCATCGTCACCGCGGCGAAGGTCTCGGTCAGCGTTTGCGATCTGGTTGATCTTGATCAGGATGGGGTTGGCGACGCCTTGGCGATGCCCTGCTTCAGGATCTTGGTGTTGGTGACGAACAGGTCGTCGCCGACGAGCTGGATCTTGCCGAGCCGCTCGGTCAGGTACTTCCAGGCCCGGACCAGTCGTCCTCGGCCATGCCGTCCTCGATGCTGATGATCGGATACTTGTACGCACCACCGCGAGCATGTCCGCGAGCTGCTCGGAGGTCAGCGCGCGGTTCTCCGACTCGAGCGCATAGCGGCCGTCCTTGTAGAACTCGGTCGCCGCGCAGTCCACGGCGAGCGCGATATCCGTGCCCGGCGTGTAGCCGGCCTTGTCGATGGCCTCGACCAGCAGGTACAGCGCGGCTTCGTTCTCGGCGGCGCGGTGCGAAGCCGCCTTCGTCGCCGACCATCATGGGCCAGCCGCGGCCATCAGACATCTTCTCAGCATGTGGAACACCTCGGCGCCGTAACGCAGCGCCTCGCGAAACGACGGTGCGCGGATCGGCACGACCATGAATTCCTGGAAGTCGATCTTGTTGTTGGCGTGGGCGCCGCCGTTGATGACGTACATCATCGGCACCGGAAGCTGCGTCTGTTCGCCGCCGAGGTAGGTCGATAAGCGGCAACGACGCCTCGTCGGCGCCGGCCTTGGCCACGGCGCAGGAGACCGCGAGGATGGCCTTGGCGCCGAGGCGGCCCTTGTTCTTCGGTTCGTCGAGCTCGATCAGCGTGTGATCGATGAAGCTCTGCTGGCTGGCCTCGGCCCGAGGATGGCTTCGCGGTTGCCGGTGTTGACGTTCTCGACGGCTCGGTAACGCCCTTGCCGGTAGCCTGCAGCGTCGCCATTCCTCGCAGCTCGACTGCCTCCTTCGATCCAGTAGACGCGCCGGACGGGACGGCAGCGCGGCCCGGACGCGCCGAACTGGAGCCGCGTCCGCTTCGATGGTGGGGATTGCAAGGAAGTCGAGGATCTCGCGGGCGATGACGTCGACGATTGCGCTCATTTTCAGTTGACGGTTGTAGGTCGTCTTTCAGCAGATCGATTCCGGCAATCGCCCGCGCTTGACCGTGGCATCGAGCTCGACGAGGGTTTCCAGCAACTCGCGCATCATGCCCAGCGGCCAGGCATTGGGACCGTCGGACAACGCTTTCTCGGGCTGCGGATGACTTCCATAAAGAGCCCGGCAACGCCGGCCGCGACGGCCGCGCGGGCGAGCACGGGCACGAACTCGCGCTGGCCGCCCGACACCGGGTGCGTGCCCTGCCCGCCCGGGAGCTGAACGGGATGCGTCCTCGAACACCACCGGGCAGCCGGTGGCGCGCATGATCGCGAGCGGCACGTCGGAGACGAGGTTGTGATAGCCGAACGACGCGCCGCGCTCGCGAACAGAGATGTCGCAGGCGCCGCTCGCGGCCTTGGCGCTGGCCACCACCTGCCGCATGTCCTCCGGTGCCAGGAACTGCCCTTCTTGATGTTCACACGGGCCGTCCCGACGCGGCGACGGCCTGGATGAAATCGGTCTGGCGGCAGAGGAACGCGAGCGTGCGGAACGTCGGGCCGCCGCCGCCGCCGCCGCGACTTCCTCGACCGTATGAACGTCGGTCAGCACCGGCGCCTCGACGTGCTTACGCACCTCCACGAGCACCCTTAGCCCTTCTTCCATCCCGGTCCGCGAAACGACGCGTGCCGAGCTGCGGTTGGCCTTGTCGTAGGACGACTTGAAGTGAACAGGATCGACGATCGCAGATGGCTTTGAGCTCACGGCAGACGTCCATCTGCAGCTGCCTGAGCTCGACGACGCCCACGGTCCCGCGATACGGAACAGCGGGCGATCCAGGCCGACCTCGTAACCGCAGAGGTTCATGTCAGTTCCGAAGGGCCGCCGAGGAACTGGCCTCGCCCTCGGGGGGTAGCGAGGGAAGCGGCCGTTGGGGGATCATGTACCGAAGCCACGAGCTCGGCCACCGCGCTCGCCGCGTCGCCCTGCGCCTGCCGCTGGTGCTCGAGCGCGCCCTGCACGAAGCTGATGAAAAGCGGATGCCCGCGGCGGGGATTGGACGTGGACTCCGGGTGGAACTGGCGGCCGAAGAACCCGGGATGGCCCAGGAGCTCCACCATCTCGACCAGATCGCCGGCGAGCGCGCTTCCTGGCCCTGGCGCCCACGGCCAGGCCGGCCGCCTCGATGCGCGGCAGGTAGTGATTGTTGAGCCTCGTAGCGATGCCGGTGGCGCTCGGCAACGGTCGTCAGCCGTAGATGCGATGGGCAAGCAGACCGGCACCACCTCGCACCAGTTGACGCAGGGCATGGTTCCGCCCGGGTCCGAGTCTTGTCGCTGCGCTTCTCGATCGAGCGGTACGATTCTGCCACTCGGTGATGAGCACGACGACGGGATGCGGCGTGTGCGGATCGAACTCCGTGCTGTTGGCATTGGCGAGCCCGGGCCGTGGCGCGCATCGATGATCGCGAGCTGCATGCCGGCGGAGTGCCGATCAGGGATCCCATGCTCGCGCGCGGAACCGAACCGCCTTGATCTGCCTTCCGACGCCTCGCTTCCGAAGCCACCCCCGGCACGGATGACCCATGCCCCGAAAGTGCCGCGACACCCTCCTTCTCGATCTCCTCGGAGTCGACGTAGTGGATGTTGACCTTGGAACGCGTGTGGATGCCGGCGTGGACCAGCGCCTCGGACAGCGACTTGTACGACTCGGTGAGGTCAGCATACTTGCCTACCATCGCAATGTCGACCTCGTGCGCAGATGTTCGAGCACGTCGACCAGCCGATGCCCAAACGGCGAGATCGGCGGGCAGCAGGTTCATCTGGAGCTTCTTGCAGACGAATCGTCCCAACCCTCCGTGCAGCATACCCGGATCTTGTAATCAAGTTCGGCGTCGAGCACCGGGATCACAGCGTCCGCGGAACGTTGGTGAACAGCGCAATCTTCTTGCGGTCGCTGTCCAGGGATACGGCCGGTCGGCGCGGCAGAGAACGGGGCGGCGGACTGGATACCGATCTCGCGTAGCTTGTCCTTTACCCAGTGCTGCGTAGCTCGTGTTAGTTCGCCTGCCGACGGAATAAACAGCACCAGCGTCAGGTGGATGTAGCAGACGTTGTCGCGGCCGAGCGTGATGCCCATCTGGCGGATGGCTTCCAGGAACGGCAGCGATTCGATGTCGCCGACGGTGCCGCCGACTTCGACCAGCGCGACTTCCGCGTCGCCGGCACCAGCGGTCATGCAGCTCTTGATCTCGTCGG